>JBGALV010000164.1:0-7217 GCA_044223515.1 Alphaproteobacteria bacterium | reverse complement strand
CGCGCCCCTGGGCGATCTCGACGGCTTCGCCGAGGCAGTGGCCATGGGCTATCGGGAAGCCGGCGCGGCGATGCCGGCGGACTGGCGCGAACTCGCCAGGATCGCCGACCTCACGGCCTGGGCGGACTTCCTCAACCGTGCCGATGCGACACAGCAGGTGATCGCGGATGCAAGGCGGATGATCGAGCGGACCGTCACCGCCTGAAACGCGAAGGGCCACGTGCCCGGGGGACGAGGCCCTTCGTCGAAACCAGTATAGAGCGCGCTACGCCCTGAGACGTTGCGGCAGATCCCTGATCGAGGCGTCGACGAGGCCGCCGGCAACGCCGCCATCGACCTTCTCGGTCAGCACGCGGCGGGTAGCGGCGAGCGCCAGATCGACCGCGGCGTCACGGACCTCGGCCACCGCCTGGGCTTCGGCCTGGGCGATCTTGTCGAGCGCCTGCGCCTCGCGGCGCTTCAGGCGCTGCTCAAGCTGGGCCTTCTGCTCGACCTCGAGAGCCTGCGCCTCGGTACGGGCCTGGGCGGCGATCGCCTCGGCCTCCTTGAGGGCGTCCTGCTGCCTCTTCCGATATTCGGCGAGTGCCTTCTCGGCGTCGTTCTTGAGCTTCTCGGCTTCGTCGAGCTGCTTGCGGATGCCGGCGGCACGCTCATCGAGCGCGCCTCCGATCATCACCACCAGCTTCTTGCCCATGAGGACAAAGAAGACGACGAATGCAGCCAGAACCCAGAACTCGGGCGTCTTGAACATCAGGCGCGCTCCTTCGCCGCGGCGGCGACGGCAGCGGTCGCGACCTGATCGTTGATCGGCTGCCCGATCAGCTTCTCGGTCGCTGCCTTGGTGATGTCCGCCGCGACCTGGGTCAGGCTCGCCATCGCCTGGTCGCGCGCCGCCTTGATGCGGCCTTCGGCAGCCTGCGTGTCGGCGGCGAGCTTCTTGGCGAGAACGCCCTCGCGGGCCTCGGCGTCCTTCTGCATCCGCTCCGAGACAGCCTTGATCGTGGCCTGGGCCTGCGCCCGGGCCTCGCCGAGGGCCTTCTCATAGGCGGCCAGCACGCCGGCCGCCTCGTCTTTCAGCTTCGTCGCCCGGTCGAGGTCCGCGGTGATGCGCTGCGCGCGCGCGTCGATCACCCGGCCGATCTTGGGCAGGGCGACCTTCGACATCAGCACGTAGAGCACGACGAACGTGATCGCCAGCCAGACGAGCTGCGGCGGGAAGTCGTGAAAGTGGAGCTGGGGCATGGTGCGCCCGGCCTTCCGTCAGCGACCGATCAGGTGAACAGGATCAGGAACGAGATCAGCAGCGCGAAGAGCGCCACCGCTTCGGTGAGGGCGAAGCCCAGCATGCCGAGCGGGAAGACTTCGCCGCGCGAGGCGGGGTTGCGGCTGATCGAGGCGACCAGCGAGGCGAAGATGTTGCCGATGCCGGCGCCGACGCCGGCGAGCGCGATGACGGCCAGACCGGCGCCGATCATCTTGGCGGAAGCGAGATCCATGGAACTTACCTTTCCAGTTAGGAGATCAGTGAAGGTGAATCGCGTCGTTGAGGTAGATGCAGGTCAACACCGTGAAGACGTAGGCCTGCAGGAACGCGACCAGGAATTCGAAGCCGGTGAGCGCCACGTTCACGAGGAGGGGCGCCACGCCGAAGACGCCGAGCATGATGGTGAAGGCGGCGAACACCTTAAGCATGGTGTGGCCGGCCATCATGTTGGCGAAGAGACGGATGGAGAGGCTCACGGGCCGGGTGAGATAGCTCAGGACCTCGATCGGCACCATCAGCAGAAGCATGACCTTCGGCACGCCCTTCGGCACGAAGAACGAGAGGAAGTGCGCGCCGTGATAGGCGAAGCCCACGATCGTCACGCCGATGAACACCACGAAGGCGATGGCGAAGGTGACGATGATGTGGCTGGTGAAGGTGAAGCTGTACGGCACCATGCCCATCATGTTGCCGAACAGGATGAACATGAAGAGCGTGAAGATGAACGGGAAGAACTTCTTGCCGCCGGATCCGACGTTGTCCTGGATCATCCCGGCGATGAACTCGTAGGAGAGCTCGGCCATCGACTGCCAGCGGCCCGGGACCAGGGACTGGCGGCGCATGCCGCCGACCAGGAACACCGTGACCGCGGCGATCGCGAGGACCATCCACAGCGACGCGTTGGTGAAGGAAACGTCCAGGTTCCCGATCTTCGCCGGGATCAGCCTGACGATCTCGAACTGGTGGAGCGGATCGATCGCCTTCTCAGCCACGTTCTGCTCAGTCCTCTTCCTTCGTCCGGTCCTGAGGCGCCTGGTCCTTCGACCAACGCCCGAGTCCCAATCCTTCGACCGCCCGATACACGTTCAGGATCCCGGCAGCGGCGCCGAGAAAGAACATGACCACCATCGCCCAGGGGCCCGTGCCGAGCCAGTAGTCGATCAGCCAGCCGAAGCCGACACCGACCACAAGCGCCGAGACCAGCTCGACCGACGCGCGAAGGGCCAAGCCCATCGCCCGCGGCCGATCGGCAGCGTCCGCCCCGACCCTCTCCGGCTCCGGCCGCGCCTTCTTCAGGCGCTGCTCGATGTCGTCGAGGTTCGGAGGGGGCGGCTCAGTTGCCATCGCCGGTCACGGAAAACCCCCGTCGTTCCGGCAGAAATCTGCCGAAAACCGGCGCGACCATATAAGGGGCCCCCACCCCTGTCAAGCTTCGCCGACCTCAACAATCAGTAATGTTTTCAGGGACTTCGCCCGGGTGCGCTCAGCGGCCGCGCCGCCGGATCGGGCCGTCCTCGGTCAGGTGGAGGCCGGTCAGCGTGCGATCGGCATGCACCAGCCGGTGCGACAGAAGCGCCTGGGTGGCCTCCAGCAGGGTTCCCTGATGGGCCGGATCGCCGGCGAGATCGCGGAGCTCGTTGGGGTCGGCCTGGAGGTCGAACAACAGCGGCGGCAGGCCCGCGAAGTGAACGTATTTGAACCGCTCGCCGCGCCAGACCGCGAGACAGCACTCGTCGAGCTTGAGGCCGAGGCCGGTCTCCGGCGCCGAGCCGACCACATCGCGGAAATCGTATTCGAAGTGCGCGGCGCGGCGCCAGGAGGCCGGCAGCTTGCCTTCGAGGAAGGGACGGAGCGACACGCCGTCGGCCTGGTCCGGCGGCTCGAGACCGACCAGGTCGCAGAGCGTCGGCATCACGTCGACATGCTCGGTGAACTCCTCGACGACCGCGGCACGCGCGCCACCCTTCGGCGCCTTCACGATCATCGGCACGCGGAAGGCAGGGTCGTAGTAGCCGTCCTTGCCGTGGAACCAGTGGTCGCCCAGCATCTCGCCGTGGTCGGCGGTGAAGACGATGAGCGTGCGGTCGTATTGCCCGGTCTTCTTCAGGTGGGCGACCAGGCGCCCGAGGTGATGGTCCATCTCGGCGATCAGGCCGAAATAGGTCGCCTTGGCCTGTTGCTGGTGGTGCAGCGGCATCCTGCCGAGCCCCATCGACCGCGTGAGATGCCAAGCAAGCCAGGGATGGGTCTTCGATTCCGCGGCGACGTCCGCCTGCCGGTGCGAGAGCGGCATCGCATCAGGCTTGTAGAGGTCGTGCCACGGCGCAGGCGCGACCAGCGGCGGGTGCGGGCGCAGATGCGAGAGGTGCAAGCACCAGGCGCGGCCGGCCTCGCCGTCGATGAACTCGATCGCCTGGTCGGTGGTGAACGCGGTGTCGCTGTGCTCGGCCTTGAAGGCACCGGGCGGGAAGCTCGGGCCCCGCTTCTCGGCCATCACCGGGTCTTCGGTCTGCGGCGTGTAGATTTCATCGGCGACCGCCGGCACGTCGTAGCCGTGGCGCCGAAGATGGGCGAGCCACGCCTTGCGGTCGCTCGCCATGACCAGGTGAGGACGCAATCCCGGCAGCACGCCTTCGTATGTCTTCAGCACCGGATCACCGGCCGCGTACACGCGCGGGTCGGGCGAGATGTCGGTGTAGCCGATCAGTGCCGGATCGTATCCCGCCTTCCGCAGCTCCTTCGCCCAGTTGGTGAAGCGCGCATCGAGCGGCGTGCCGTTCCTGCCCGACCTATGCGTCATCAGGTAGAGGCCGGTATGCAGCGACGATCGGCTGGGTCCGCAGGGACTGGCGTTGGTGAAGTGCTGCTTGAACAGCACGCCGTCGGCCGCGAGCGCATCCAGGTTCGGCGTCTTCACGACAGGATGGCCGAGCACCGACAGCGCATCGAAGCGCCACTGGTCGCCGGTGATGAACAGGACGTTGATGTCGGGCATCAGCCGATCAGGCCGTCTTCATGTTGAACACGGACTGGATCTTCCGCGAGAGCTGGTCGGGCGAGAACGGCTTCACGACATAGCCGTTGACGCCGTTCTCCTTCGCCGAAAGCACGAAATCCTCGGTGGCGCGGCCGGTGAGCATGATGAACGGCATGTTGTGCCAGGTCTTGCGGACATGGCGCAGCAGGTCGAGTCCAGAGACGTTCGGCATGTTCCAGTCGGAGATGATCAGGTCGGCGCGCGTGGCCTTCGAATCGAGGATCCTGATCGCCTCGGCACCGTCGCGCGCCAGGATCACGTGGCCGACGCCGAGATTCCTCAAGACGCTCTGGGCCAGCTTCAGCGCGAAGCCGTCGTCCTCGACCAGGAGGACGGTGAGCTTGGCGAAGAGCTGATTGCCGGCGCCGATCATCACCCTTCCTTATCACGCTCCGGCGACGACGGAATAGCGCGCTTCCAGGCGCGCGAGTCCGTCGGCGAGGAGCGCGGTGAGGCCATCGGCCTCGTCCGCCGCTTCGGCGCGGCCGAGACGTGCCGATTCCTCGACCGTGGAGGCCTGACGATAGAGGAGCTTGAGCCCGAGGCTTCCGGACGAGCTCTTGAGCGTATGAGCCGCGTCGCCGAGCTCCTTCAGGTCACCGCTGGCGCTGGCGGCTTCGATGCGGCGCGCGAGGTCGGTGGCGCTGGAGCGGTACTCGCCGACGAGCTCCTGCACCATGTCGCGGCCGAGCTGATCCTCGAGGCTCGCCAGCACCTGCTCGTCGAGCGCCTCGTCGCCCTCGGCGAGGCTCGCACCGACGTCGACGCCCACCCGCTCCGGTGCCGGCGCGTCGCCCTCGCCTGCCGCCGACGGGCCGAGCGTCCGGAGGATCACCTGGATCAGCTGCTCTGGATTGATCGGCTTGCCGACATAGTCGTTCATGCCGGCATCGAGGCACCGCTGGATCTCTTCGGCCATGGCGCCGGCGGTGGCGGCGATGATCGGCACCGCGCTCTTCGGAGGCGCGAGCGCGCGGATGCGGCGTGTCGCCTCGATGCCGTCCATCACCGGCATGTGCATGTCCATCAGCACCAGGTCGTAGGCGGTCTTGCCCCAGTCGATCGCGGTGACCGCGTCGGCGCCGGTCTCGACCACGTCGATCTTGTGGCCGGCGGGCGCCAGCAGGCCGATCGCGACCTTCTGGTTCACCTTGTTGTCCTCGGCGAGGAGGATGGTCAGCGGCCTGAGCCGAGCCGCGACGTCGGCGGAATGCGCTTCTTCCTTCGGCTTCTCGCCGGAAGCGAACGCGATCTCGACCCAGAAGGTGGAGCCCTTGCCGACCTCGCTGTCGACGCCGATGGCGCCGCCCATCAGCTCGACCAGCCGCTTTGATATGGCGAGCCCCAGACCCGTGCCGCCGAAGCGGCGCGAGATCGACGAGTCCGCCTGGCTGAAGCTGCCGAACAGCTTCGCCCTGGCCTCCTCGGTGAGCCCGATGCCGGTGTCGGCCACCTCGAAACGGAGCCCGACCCGCCCTTCCGGCGCGGTCGCGGCGCGGCGGATGCGCAAGGCGACCATGCCACGCTCGGTGAACTTGATGGCGTTGCCCATCAGGTTGAGCAGCACCTGCCGGACGCGTCCGGGATCACCCTGGAGGTAGGGAGGCAGGTCGGGATCCACCGAGACCTGGAAACCGATGCCCTTCTCGACAGCGCGGGACTCGAGTAGCGCGGACACGCCCTCGGCGACGCGCCGCAGGTCGAAATCGACGGTCTCGACGTCGAGCTTGCCGGCCTCCAGCTTCGAGTAGTCGAGGATGTCGTTGAGGATGGTCAGCAGCGCCTGGCCGGAATCGAGCACGATCTGCGCGTGGCCGCGCTGCGCGCGGTCGAGATCGGATCCGAGCAGCAGGCGCGTCATGCCGAGGATGCCGTTCATCGGCGTCCGGATCTCGTGGCTCATCATCGCCAGGAACTCGGACTTGGCGCGCGTCGCCGCCTCGGCGCGATCCTTCGCCTCGCTGACCTCCAGCATCGCGCCTTTGAAGACCTCGAGCGCCGAGGCCATGCCGCCGATCTCGTCGCGGCGGCCGAGATGCGGCACCGGCTCCTCACGGTTGCCGAAGGCGAGGCGGACCATCGCGCCGGCCATGTCGTTGACCGGGCCGACGATGTTGCGGGCGAGCAGCAGCGCGACGGCGACGCAGAGCACGATCGCGACGGCGATCACGATCAGCGTCTGGCGCTTCGCCTGGTCGATCAGGACGATCGCCTCCTCCCGAAACTGGTAGCCGTCGTCGGCGGCAAGCTGGGTCAGCGTCTCGAGCTTCCGCCTGATCTCGAGCGCGAGCGCGTCACGCGCGGCACCGGTCGGCTGCGCCAGGCCGCGCATCGGGATGGTGGTCTGGGCGGCGCCGCCCATGCGCGCGTCGATCGCCGCGCGGCGCCAGACCTCGATCAGCGCCATCGTCTCCTTGACCAGCGGATGGATCGCTTCGGAAATGCCGCGCTGGTCAACGACCCGGAGATCCCCTTCGAGATCCTTGGCCCGCGCCATCAGCTCGGCGGTGCCGGCCTCGGTCAGGGTGTCGCCGGCGTCACGGTCCGCGAGTTCCAGCAGCGCGAAGGCTGACTGGGCCGAGCGTGCGTAGTTGATCGCCTGGAGCGGGCGGTCGTAGAGCGTGACCGCGAGATCGCCCATCGACGAGGTGGTCAGCAGCGCCGAGAAGCCGAGGAGAGCGGCCGCGAGGGCGGCGAGAAGAAGGGCGCCGACGAGCTTGAGCTTGATCGACACCGGGCCCCCCTTTCCTCCCTTACGAGGCTTCCCCTACTTAACGACGACCTCGAGCCGCATCTTCGGATGGATGCGGCAATACACCTCGAACGTTCCGGCCCGGCGGAAGGTATAGGGCACCCGCGTGCCGGGCGCCTGGCGGCCGAGATCGAACTCGGCGCCGGCCGAGGTCGAGTGCATGT
>JBGALV010000031.1:0-47486 GCA_044223515.1 Alphaproteobacteria bacterium | reverse complement strand
CGTCGAGCGGCACCGGCTTGATCGACAGGCCTTCATAGCCGTCGGCCTCGCCGTAGGCGGCACGGCGATGGTTGCGGATGACCCGGAGCATGTGGTCGCGGTTCGGCGCGAAGCTCGGGAACGTGCCGAGCTCGCCCGCCATCTCGGCCGAGGTCGCGTAGGCGACGCCGGTCATGATCGCGGTCAGCGCGGCGCAGTAGGCGCGCCCTTCGTCGGAATCGTAGGGGATGCCCGAGGCCATCAGCAGGCCGCCGATGTTGGCGTAGCCGAGACCCAGCGTGCGGAACTCGTATGAGAGCTGCGCGATCTCCTTCGAGGGGAACTGCGCCATCATCACCGAGATCTCGAGGACGACGGTCCAAAGACGCGTCACGTGCTCGTAGGCGCCGATGTCGAAGCTGCCGTCGTCCTTGCGGAAGGTGAGCAGGTTCATCGAGGCGAGATTGCACGCCGTGTCGTCGAGGAACATGTACTCGGAGCACGGGTTCGACGCGTTGATCCGTCCCGAGGCCGGGCAGGTGTGCCACTCGTTGATCGTGGTGTCGTACTGGACGCCCGGATCCGCGCAGGCCCAGGCCGCCTCGCCGATCAGGTCCCAGAGCTCGCGCGCCATCGGCTCCTTGGCGACCTTGCCGTCGGTGCGGCGGATCAGCTTCCACTTCGAGTCGGAAAGCACCGCCTCGAGGAAGTCGTTGGTCAGGCGGACCGAGTTGTTCGAGTTCTGGCCGGAGACGGTGAGGTAGGCGTCAGAGTCCCAGTCGGTGTCGTAGGTGGGGAACTCGATCTTCTCGAAGCCCTGCTTGGCGAAATGGATCACCCGCTGGACGTAGTTCTCGGGCAGCATCGCCTTGCGGGCGGCGAGGATGGCCTTCTTGAGCGCCTTGTTCTTCTTCGGATCGAAGCGGTCTTCGCTGTCGGTGCCGTCGGCGCAAGCCTGCATCACCTCGTTCAGGTGCTTCGCGGCCATGCGCGATCCGGAGACGAGGGCAGCGACCTTCTGCTCCTCGATCATCTTCCACTTGATGTAGGTCTCGATGTCCGGATGGTCGATGTCGACGGTGACCATCTTCGCCGCGCGGCGCGTGGTGCCGCCCGACTTGATCGCGCCCGCGGCACGGTCGCCGATCTTGAGGAAGCTCATCAGGCCGGACGAGCGTCCGCCGCCCGACAGCTTCTCGCCGTCGCCGCGAAGGCGCGAGAAGTTCGAGCCGGTACCCGAGCCGTACTTGAAGAGGCGCGCCTCGCGGACCCAGAGGTCCATGATGCCGCCCTCGTTCACCAGGTCGTCGGAGACCGACTGGATGAAGCAGGCATGCGGCTGCGGGTGCTCGTAGGCCGACTCGGACTGGACCAGCTTTCCGGACTGGAAATCGACGTAGTAGTGGCCCTGGGCCGGACCGTCGATGCCGTAGGCCCAGTGCAGGCCGGTGTTGAACCACTGCGGGCTGTTCGGCGCCACCATCTGGGCGGCGAGCATGTAGCAGTGCTCGTCGTAGAAGGCGCGGGCATCGGCTTCGGTGTCGAAGTAGCCGCCCTTCCAGCCCCAGTAGGTCCAGGTGCCGGCGAGACGCGAGAACACCTGCTTCGCCGAGCTCTCGTGAGTCGCGCGCTTGTCCTTGTCGAGCTTGGCGAGCGCGGCCTCGTCGGGGACCTTGCGCCACAGCCACGAGGGAACGGTGTTCTCCTCGACCGACTTCAGAATCGAGGGAATGCCGGCCTTGCGGAAATACTTCTGCGCCAGGATGTCGGCGGCGACCTGGGAGAACTCCTCGGGCACCTCGATGTCGGCCAGGCGAAAGACGATGGAGCCGTCCGGGTTTCGGATCTCGCTGGTCGCGTTCCGGAACGCGATCGTGGCGTAAGGATCCTGTCCCTCGGTCGTGAATCGCCTAGTGACGCGCATCCGCTCGGCCCCCCGTATAACCACAACATATTGCGTTAGGAGGAGAAGCCTACACTAGGCCTTGAGCGCGCGGCAAGAGGTAAAATGGGGTTCAGGCCGCAATAACAGAAATCTAAACAACGACCTTGAAAGAATAGATCAAATAGCGCCGTTAGCGCCTTGAAAAAGCACAATATACGAGCAATTTTGAGGTCGCAGGCAGGAGTCGGATCCTCGCCCGTCCGGCCCGAACCGGCGGCGATGACGATTTCGACTTCGATGACAGCGCACGCCCAAGCCGGCCTCCCGACGACAGCGCCCGCGACAAAATGAAGTCTGCCACAATCGGCTTCCGAGGCAACAACATTTTGTGTGAGCGCCATCACAGTGTCATAGATATGCCCGTAAACTATGGGTTCTTGAAAGATATCCACATTTCGGCCCACAGGGCGACCGCACGCCGGTAGACCCCCGGAACAGGCAAATCACCCCCCAAGCCACCGTCGGCGTCGACGGAGGCCCAAAGCAGGTCCCGGTGCTCGTCCGACAGCTTCAGCCGGACGCCCGCCTGAATCGCGCAGCCGTAGCTGACGATCCGGACGTGCCGGCCGGGAATCACCTCGAACAGCTCGTCGGCGAGGCGGGGCCCGAGCCTGGCCTGGACGCCCAGTTCCTCGTCGATTTCGCGCAGCAGCGCCGCCGACTCGGATTCACCGGGATCGAGGCGGCCACCGGGCAACTCCCACTCGCCGCGATCGTTGGCGAGCAGCAGCACCCGCCCTTCCTCGATGATCACCGCCTTGACCGAGATCGCCGTCATGCCCCGCCCTTTACCTCCGCCCGTCCCCGGTCCATAGTCCGCGCGCTCAACGCCAACAGGCTTTTTCGCACATGAGTCTCGGCACCCGTCTCTTCACATGGCTCCACGGCGAGGCGGTCGGCACCGACGCCTACGGCAATCGGTACTACCGCGCCAAGGGCGGCGCCAAGCGCACCGACGGCAAGGAACGCCGCTGGGTCATGTACCAGGGCGAGGCCGAGGGTTCGAAGGTGCCGCCGGAATGGCATGCCTGGCTCCACCACACCGCGAAGGAGCCGCCGAAGGAAGGCGCCGGGCGCAAGAGCTGGCAGAAGGAGCATGTGCCGAACCTGACCGGGACGGCGCAGGCCTATCGCCCGCCGGGCCATGTCGCGATGGGCGGCAAGCGTGCCGCGGCGACCGGCGACTACGAGCCGTGGCGCCCGAGCTGATCGCGAGGATCCACCCGGCATGACCGGTCGCAACATGATCGAGACGGTGATGGGCGCCGTCGTCCTCGCCGTCGCCGGCATCTTCCTGGCCTTCGCCTACAACCATTCGAGCCTGCGCACCGTTTCCGGCTACGAGGTCCAGGCGCGCTTCGACCGCGTCGACGGCGTCACCGCCGGCACCGACGTGCGCATCAGCGGCATCAAGATCGGCACCGTGATCGACCAGCGGCTCGACACCGACCGCTACCTGGCGATCGTCCGCATGAGCATCGACCCGCGCGTGAAGCTGCCGACCGACACGGTGGCCGAGGTCGCGAGCGAAGGCCTGCTCGGCGGGCGCTATCTGGCGCTGATCCCGGGCGGCGAGACCGACATGATCAAGCCGGGCGGCGAGATCAAGTTCACCCAGTCGCCGGTCGACCTCGTGCAGATGCTGGGCAAGTTCATGTTCTCCGGCCCGGATCAGAGCAAGGATGCCGCGAAGAAGCCTTAAGTTTCTGGCGATCGCGCTTCTCGGCCTGACCGCCGCCGCATCGGCCTCCGCCCAGCAGCTCGCGCAGCGCGCGGCGATGATGCAGGGCCTCGACAAGGTGACGGCGCGCGTCTCCACCTTCCCGCTCGAGGTCGACAAGCCGGCACGCTTCGGCACGCTCGAGATCACGCTGAAAGCCTGCCACAAGCGCCCGCCCGAGGAGCCGCCGGAGAGCGCGGCTTTCCTCGAGATCCGCGAGCTGCGCCTCGGCGAGCAGCCGCGTCCGCTCTTCTCCGGCTGGATGTTCGCCTCCAGCCCCGCGCTCAACCCGCTGCAGCACCCGGTCTACGACGTATGGGTGCTGGAGTGCCGGCCCAGCTAGACGCAACCCGGCCGTCGGCGCCGCTGTTCTCTCCATAGAGCGGGATCCCTTCCCGCGGATCGGCGAGGACAGGGATGAAAGCCTCGTTTCTCTCGACCATTGCCGTGGCGCTGACGATTGCCGTGGCCGGCGCCTTCGCGCAGTCGAGCACCGCGGCCGTGCCGCCATTGACCAAGGACCAGGGCGTGGCGATCCGGGCCTACTCGGAAAGCCAGAAGGACGTTCCGTTCTTCGATCCCAACATCAAGCTCGAGGAAGGAGTCGAGCTCCCGCAGAACGCGACGCTCCACCTGATCCCCGACGCGGTCAAGATCGGCACGCCCGAGACCCACGCCTATGCGATCGTGAACGACCGCGCCGTGCTGGTGGACCGCGCCACCCGCAAGGTTATCCACGTATGGGAATAGGCGGTCAGGTCTTTGGAAAGGCGGCGTCGCGGACGATGGCGTCCTCGAGCATCGTGCGATACGCCTCGCGCGGGATCTCGCGCGCACCGAAGCGGGCCAGGTGCTCGGTCAGGAACTGGGTGTCGAGCAGCGTGAAGCCGCCGCGCCTGAGCCGCTCGACCAGCGCCGCCAGCGCCACCTTGCTGGCGTCGGTCTCGCGGCTGAACATGCTCTCGCCGAAGAACGCCGCGCCAAGCGCCACGCCGTAGAGCCCGCCGACCAGCCTGCCGTCGCGCCAGGTCTCGACCGAATGAGCGAACCCCAAGCGGTAGAGCTGGTTGTAGAGCCGCTCGATCTCGGGGTTGATCCAGGTGTCCTTCCGCGTCGGCGTCGATTCGGCGCAGCCGACCAGCACCTCGGCGAAGGCAGTGTCGCAGCGGATCTCGAAGATGCCGCGCTTGATCGTCTTCTTCAGGCTGCGCGGCATGTGGAACTCGTCGAGCGGCAGCACGCCGCGACGGTCCGGATCGACGAAGACGATTCTGGGATCGGCGCGGCCTTCGGCCATCGGGAACACGCCGATGGCGTAGGCCTTGAGCAGCAGGTCCGGCGAGAGGGGCGTGCTCACGCCCCCACTATGCCGCAGGCTTGGTTCCCTGGACCAGCCCTTCGAGCCAGTGGATGTCGTAGCGGCCGTCGAGGAAGGCCGGCTCCGTCATCAGCCGCTGGTGCAGCGGTATCGTGGTGTCGATGCCGCCGATCACGTATTCGCCGAGCGCGCGCTTGAGGCGCATCAGGCATTCGTTGCGGCTGGAGCCATGCACGATGAGCTTGGCGACCAGGCTGTCGTAGTGCGGCGGCACGGTGTAGCCGGCGAAGACGCCCGAATCGACGCGGACGCCGGCGCCGCCGGGCGTGTGGTAGTCGGTGATCTTGCCGGGCGACGGACGGAAGGTCCTGGGATCCTCGGCGTTGATCCGGCACTCGATCGAGTGACCCTGGAAGCGCACGTCGTCCTGGGTGAAGGAGAGCCTCGAGCCCGAGGCGACCTTGATCTGCTCACGCACCAGGTCGATGCCGGTGATCGCCTCGGTGATCGGATGCTCGACCTGGAGGCGCGTGTTCATCTCGATGAAGTAGAAGCGGCCGTCCTCGTAGAGGAACTCGATCGTACCGAGGCCGCGATATCCGAGCTTGGTCATCGCGTCGGTCGCGATCTTGCCGATCTCCTCGCGCGCCGCGGCGTTCAACGCCGGCGACGGCGCCTCCTCGAGCAGTTTCTGGTGCCGGCGCTGGATCGAGCAGTCGCGCTCGCCCAGATGCACGACGTTGCCGAAGGAGTCGCCGAGGATCTGGATCTCGATGTGGCGCGGCTTCGCCAGGTACTTCTCGATGTAGACCGCGTCGTTGCCGAAGCCCGCCTTGGCCTCGCGCCTGGCAAGGCGCAGCGCCTCGTCGAGCTCGGACTCGGCATGGGCGACCTTCATGCCGCGGCCGCCGCCGCCCGCCGCCGCCTTGACGATGACCGGGAAGCCCATCGAGGCCGCGATGCGCTTCGCCTCGGCATCGCCCGCGGGCCCGGCCTCGATCGCGCCGTCGGATCCGGGCACGCAGGGCACGCCCGTCTCGATCATCGCCTTCTTCGCCAGGATCTTGTCGCCCATCAGGCGGATGTGGTCCGGCGTCGGGCCAATGAAGGTGAAGCCGTGCTCCTCGACCATCTCGCAGAAGCCGGCGTTCTCGGCGAGGAATCCCACGCCCGGATGGATCGCGTCCGCGTTGGTGATCGTGGCCGCGGTCAGGATCGCCGGGATGTTGAGGTAGCTTTCCTTCGCCGGCGGCGGGCCGATGCAGACCGCCTCGTCGGCGAGGCGCACATGCATCGCGTCAGCGTCGGCGGTCGAATGCACGGCGACGGTCTGGATGCCCATCTCGCGGCAGGCGCGATGGATGCGGAGCGCGATCTCGCCGCGGTTGGCGATGAGCACCTTCTCGAACATGCGGGCGGTGCCGGCCCTTACTCGACGACAGCGAGAAGCTGGCCGTACTCGACCGGCTCGCCGTTGGCGACCGCGATCTCGACCACAGTGCCGGCCTTCGGCGCCGGGATCGGGTTCATCACCTTCATCGCCTCGATGATCATGATCGTCTGGCCCTCGCGCACCTTGTCGCCGGGCTTGGCGAAGCTGGCGGCGCCGGGCTCCGGCGAGAGATAGCAGGTGCCCACCATCGGCGACTTGATCGCGCCGGGATGGTCGGCGCGCTTGACCTCGACGGCCGCCGGCGCCACCGAGACGGTGACCGGCGCCGCGGCCGGCGCGGTCATCGTCACCGGCGCGTGCCCGCGCGCGACGCGCAGATGCCAGTCCTTGCCGCCGTACTCGATCTCGGTAAGGCCGGTCTCGGTCAGCAGCTGCGCCATCTGGCGGACCAGCGCCTCGTCGATCTCCTTCGGCTCCTTGCGGATCATGCCTTCACCATCTTGGCCAGACCGTCGAGAGCGAGCGCGTAACCGTGGACGCCGAAGCCGCAGAGGACGCCACGGGCGACCGCCGAGATATAGGATTTATGGCGGAAGGGCTCGCGCTTGTAGACGTTCGAGATATGTACCTCGATCACCGGCAGCTCGCTCAGGGCGAGCGCGTCCTGCAGCGCGACCGAGGTGTGCGTGTAGGCGCCGGCGTTGATGACGATGCCCGCCATCTTGCCTCGCGCCTCCTGGATCCAGGTGACCAGCTCGCCCTCGTGGTTCGACTGGCGGAAGTCGACCGCCATGCCCAGGCTCTTCGCGGTCTTCCTGCAGAGCGCCTCGACGTCGGCCAGCGTGTCCTTGCCGTAGATGGCGGGTTCGCGGACCCCCAGCATGTTGAGGTTGGGACCGTTCAGAACCAAGATCTTGGGGGTTGCGGGCACGGGCCGGACCATCCCTGGCGGTTAACGAGACAAGGGCGGGTTATAGCACGCAAGCCCGTGCGCGCAACGCGGACGGGCTTTCGCGCGCGTCGCCCGTGATAAGGTTTCGGCCCTTTCCGGAGCCGCCATGACTGCCCAGAGCTCTTCTGCGACCAGCCGCGCCGCCTGCGAGGCCTTCGACCGCGCCGATCCGATCCGCGCCTTCCGCGACCGCTTCCGGCTGCCGGAGGGCGTGATCTACCTCGACGGCAACTCGCTGGGCGCGCTGCCCAAGGCCACCGCCGAGCGCGTCAGGAAGGTCCTCGACGTCGAGTGGGGCGAGCACCTCGTCGACGGCTGGCTCAAGGACAACTGGATGGGCCTGTCCGAGGCTCTCGGCGACAAGATCGCCAAGCTGATCGGCGCCGATGCCGGCGAGGTGATCGTCGTCGACACCACCTCGATCAACGTCCACAAGGTCATCGCCGCGGCGATGCTGATGCGCCCCGACCGCCGGACCCTGCTGACCGACAAGGGAAACTTCCCGACCGACGTCTACATGGCGCAGGGGCTGGTCGAGTTCCTCGGCCGCCAGCATCGGATCAAGATGGTGGAGGAAGACGAGGTAGAGGCGTCCATCGACGAAGACACCGCCGCCATCTTCTGCACGCAGATCAACTACCGGACCGGTCGGCTCCACGACATGGAGAAGATCACCAGGGCGGCGCATGCCAAGGGCGCGCTGGCGATCTGGGACCTGGCGCACACCGCCGGCTGCGTGCCGATCGAGCTCAACAGGATCCAGGCCGATTTCGCCGTCGGCTGCGGCTACAAGTATCTCAACGGCGGCCCCGGCGCCCCGGCCTTCGTCTTCGCGCCGAAGCGCCACCACGACAAGGTGCGCCAGCCGCTGACCGGCTGGCTCGGCCATGCCAACCCCTTCGAGTTCGGCCTCGACTACAAGCCGGCCCAGGGAATCCGCCAGTACCGCGCCTCCTCGCCGCCGATCCTCGGCATCGTCGCGATGGAGGCCGGCATCGACGACATGATCGAGTTCGGCATCGGCAACGTGCGCGCCAAGTCGCTGGCGCTGACCGGGCTGTTCATGAAGCTGGTCGAGGAGCGGCTGGCGAAGCACGGCTTCGGGATCGCGACGCCGAAGGAATCCGAGCGCCGCGGCAGCCAGGTGGCGCTGACCCACAAGGACGGCTGGTCGATCATGCAGGCGCTCAAGGCCCGCAAGGTGATCGGCGACTTCCGCGAGCCCAACATCGTCCGCTTCGGCTTCGCCGCGCCTTACGTCCGCTTCGCCGATGTCTGGGACGCGGTCGACCACCTCGTCCAGGTCATGGAGAAGGACGAGTGGAAGAAGCCCGAATTCCAGAACAAGAAGTGGGTTACGTGATCGTCCGCTAGCCGTGCCAACGCGGGATCTCGACGTCGCGGTGGATTGAGACCGAGATCAACAGCCCGGCTCCGGCGAGAAGCGTCAGCATCGCCGTGCCGCCGTAAGACACGAGCGGCAGGGGAATGCCGACGACCGGCACCAGCCCCATCACCATCGCCATGTTGATGAAGACGTAGAGGAACATCTGCGTCGTCACGCCGATCGCGACCAGGCGGCCAAACTGGCTGCGGGCGCGGAGCGCGATGGCGAAGCCGTATGTGAGCACCAGAACGTAGAGGCCGAGCAGGACCAGGCACCCGACCATGCCGAACTCCTCGGCGAGCACGGTGAAGATGAAGTCGGTCTGCATCTCGGGCAGGAAGCGGAGCTGTCCCTGCGTGCCGTTGAGGAAGCCCTTGCCGAAGATGCCGCCGGAGCCCAGCGCGATCTTCGACTGCAGGATGTTGTAGCCGGCGCCGAGCGGATCCTGCGACGGATCGAGGAACGTGTAGACGCGGCGCTTCTGGTAGTCCTTGAGGAAGGTCCAGGCGATCGGCACCGCCGCCGCCGCGGCACCGCCGACCAGAAGGAACTTCCATATGCGGACGCCCGCCGCCAGCATCAGCGCCGAAGAGCCGATCGCCAGCAGCATCGCGGTGCCGAGGTTCGGCTGGCGCAGCACCAGCACGACCGGCAGTCCGATCAGCAGCAAGGGCGGGATCAGCATCACCGGCTTTCCCACCTGCTCCAGCGTGAGGCCGTGGAAGTAGCGCGCAAGGGCCAGCACGAGCGCCAGCTTCATGAGCTCGGACGGCTGCAGCTGAAGCACGCCGAAATCGATCCAGCGCTGCGCGCCGCCGCCGACGCGGCCCATCACGTCGACGACGATGAGGAGCGAGAGCGCCAGGCCGAAGATCAGGTAGGCGTAGCGGAGCCATAGCCGGACGTCGACCAGGGCCACCGCGACCATGACGACGAGGCCGACGCCGAGCCTCGCCACCTGCCGGGACGCCCACGGATTCCACTGCCCGCCGGCCGCCGAATAGAGGATCGCCACGCCGATCGCGGCGATCGCGAGCACGATCGCGATCAAGCCCCAGTTCATCAACAGGAGCTTGCGGAAGATGCTCAGGTCCGGCGCGGGCCGGCCGATCTCCTGGACCATGGGGGTGGTTTAGCCGATTCGCGCCCTGTGTTACAGATCGGGCGCGCTCTCGAGCGCCCTCCGATACCGCCTCCCGCCTGGAAAACGACATGCGCATCGAGATCCTCTGCACCGGCGACGAGGTGCTGACCGGCAAGATCGTCAACTCGAACTTCAGCTACATGAGCCAGAAGCTCGAGGATGTCGGGCTCTCGGTCGTCTGGGGCACGACGGTCGGCGACGACCGCGAGCGGCTGCTGGAGGCGTTCCGGCTGGCCTCGACCCGCGCCGACGCGGTGATCGTCAACGGCGGCCTCGGCCCCACCGTCGACGATCTCTCGCAGGAGATCGCGGCCAAGGCAGCCGGTGTCGACCTCGTGCTGAACGAGGAGTGGCTGAAGAAGATGGAGGAGTTCTTCACCCGCCGCTCGCGCGTGATGCCGCCCAACAACCGCAAGCAGGCGATGCTGCCGGCGACCGCCGAGATCCTCGACAACCCGATCGGCACCGCCTGCGGCTTCGCCGTCGACATCGGCAAGGCGCGCTTCTTCTTCACGCCCGGCGTCCCGCGCGAGCTCCGCCGCATGCTGGAGGAGCAGATCGTGCCGCGCCTCCTCGCCAAGGCCGGCCGCTCGGTCACGATCCATCTCAAGCGCTTCCACTCCTACGGGCTCGGCGAGTCGCATGTCGACACGCTCTTGACCGGCATCGAGGAGATGTCGCCCGACGGCAGCATCAAGCTGGGATTCCGTGCGCACTATCCGCAGCTCGAGACCAAGCTGCTGGTGCGCGGTGCCGACATGGACGACGTGCGAAAGAAGTTGGCCCCGGTCGAGGCCGAGGTCAGGAAGCGTGTCGGCAACTTCATCCTCGCCGAGGACGACCAGACGCTCGAAGGCGTGGTGCTGAAGGCGCTGGCCGACCGCCGCCGCACGCTCGCGATCGCCGAGACCTTCACCGGCGGCCAGGTCGCCGCGCGGATCTCCCATCTCGCCGGCGCCGAGGACGTGTTCAAGCGCGGCATCGTCTCGCGCGACCTGGGCCAGGTTCGCAGCAGCGTCGGGCTCGGCGAGAAAGCGGGACCGGCGACCGTCGATGCCGCCGCCGAGATCGCCAACGCCTTCCGCGAGACATCGGGCGCCACCCACGCGCTCGCCGTGCTGGTCGACCTCGACGAAGGCACTGACCGCATCGAGCTCGGCGGGACCATCTGCATCGCGATCTCGACCGCAGCTGAGACGGTCACGCGCCATGCCCGCCTGCTCGGTGGCCGCGAATGGGTACGCCTGGGCGCGGTCGAAATGGGCCTCGACTGCCTCAGGCGCTTCCTGCAGGGCCTGCCGGTCGACGAGAAGATCGACTTCGAGAAGAAGTAGAAGAAGACACTCGCTTCGCTCGCCCCACCCGGCGCGACGACGCCTTCGGCGTCGCGCTCAGCTCCCCCGCTTCGCGGGAGAGGGGGTGGAGAGATCGGCGTCGTGTCCCCTCTCCCGCGTCGTACGCGGGGGAGGGCTAGGGTGGGGGCGAGCGCTAGCGAGGCGCCTTACATCCCGGCGGCCTGGATTCGCCGCTCGTCCAGCCCGAGCTGACGCGCGGTCGTCACCAGCGACTGCCAGATCTCGTCGGGCAGGGGCACGCCGTTCTTGAGCCGGTCGGCGCGCATGCGGGCCTCGGGCTCGCCCGGCACCAGAACCTCCTCGCCCGGCACCGGCGTCGCGGTCTTCACCCAGTCGACGAAGCGCGTGAGATCGCCCGGCAGGAAGTTCGCCGGATCAACGATCTTCGGATCGACGTAGAAGGACAGCATGCCGTTGGCGAAGCGACGGCCCGGTGTCGCCGCGCCGGTGCCGGTGAGCGCGCCGCCCAGCACCTCGCACATGAAGGCGAGGCCCGAGCCCTTGTGGTCGCCGAAGGCGCGGATCGCGCCTTTGCCCTGCTTGTAGTCGCGGCCGGGCGAGGAATCGTATTCGCCGTAAAGAATGTGCGGATCGCTGCTCATCTTCCCATCGGGGCCGATCAGCGCGTGGTCCGGCACCTTCTTGCCGCCCTTGCTCGCGACCAGCACCTTGCCCTCGGCGACGACCGAGGTGGCAAAGTCGAGGATTAGCGGCGACTGGCCGGAGCGCGGCACGCCGACGCAGTAGGGTGCGGTCGAGAAGCGGCGCTCGGTCGCGTTGAAAGGCGCGACCAGGATCGAGCCGGCGGCATTGACGAAGTGGACCGAGACGAGCCCGGCGGCGGCGGCCATCTCGGCCCAGTCGCCGACACGGCCGATATGGCCCGAGTTGCGGAGCGCAACGGCGGAAAGACCCATCGCCTTGCACTTGTCGATGCCGATCTGCACCGCCTGCGGTGCGGCGGTCTGGCCGAAGCCGTAGCGCGCATCGACGACCGCGAGCACCGGGGTCTCGACCGCGACCTCGACCTTCTGGTCGGCGACGATCAGCCCGTCGTTTTTCATCTGCACGTAGCGCGGCACGCGGACGACGCCGTGGCTGTCGTGGCCGGTCAGGTTCGCCTGCACCAGGTACTTGCCGACACGCGCACCTTCGGCCGCCGAGCAGCCGGCCTTGATGAAGATGTCGCGCACGAACTCCTCGAGCGCGCTCGCCTTCAGCGTCACCATTTAGGCTTCCCCGCTAGATCTCGACGGTGGTTCCGACCTCGACGACACGGTCGGGCGGCAGCTTGAAGAAGTCCATCGCGCTGGTCGCGTTTCGCGACATCCAGGCGAACAGCGCCTCGCGCCAGAGCGACATGCCCGGCCGGATCGACGGCTTGATCGCCTCGCGGCTGAGGAAGAACGACGTTTCGAACAGCTCGATCGGAAGGCCCTTGGCGGCGCCCAGCTTGAGCGCGTTCGGAACGTCGGCGATGTCCATGAAGCCGAAATGCACCACCACGCGCCAGAAGCCGGAGCCCATCTCCCGGATCTCCAGCCGCTCGTCCTCCGGCCAGGTCGGAATGTCGGCGGTCATCACGGTCAGCATGATGTTGCGTTCGTGCAGGACCTTGTTGTGCTTCAGATTGTGCAGCAGTGCGTGCGGCACGGTGTCGACCGAGCCGGTCATGTAGATCGCGGTGCCCGAGACGCGGTGCACCGACTTCTTGCTCGACCTGAGGAACACGTCCATCGGGATCGTGTCCTCGCGCAGCCGGGCGAACAGAAGCTGGCGGCCGCGCTTCCAGGTCGTCAGCAGGACGAAGAAGGCGAGGCCGATTCCGAGCGGGAACCAGCCGCCGTCCGGGATCTTCACCAGGTTGGCGCCGAGATAGGCGAGGTCGACGATCAGGAAGGCGCCGAACAGGGCGATCGAGGCGCCGAGCGACCACTTGGCGACGCGGCGGGCGAAGAGGAAGGCAAGCAGCGTGTCGATCGTCATCGTGCCGGTGACGGCGATGCCGTAGGCGGCGGCGAGGTTGCTGGTCGAGCCGAAACCCAGCACCAGGACCACGACGAACACGGCGAGGATCCAGTTCACGAACGGGATGTAGATCTGGCCGATCTCCGACGAGGACGTATGCGCGATCCGCATGCGCGGCAGCAGGCCGAGTTGGATCGCCTGCTGCGTCACCGAGAAGGCGCCCGAGATGACCGCCTGCGAGGCAATCACCGCCGCCATCGTCGACAGCACGATCATCGGGATCAGCGCCCAGTCCGGCGCCAGGCTGTAGAACGGATTGACCACGGCCTCCGGCTCGTCGAGCAGCAGCGCGCCCTGGCCCATGTAGTTCAGCATCAGCGCCGGCAGCACGAAGAAGAACCAGGTCCGGCGGATCGGCTCGCGCCCGAAATGGCCCATGTCGGCATAGAGCGCCTCGGCACCGGTGACCGCGAGCACGACGGTGCCGAGCGTGAGGAACGCCCTCAGGCGGTCGGTCAGGAAGAAGTCGATCGCGTAGGTCGGACTCAGCGCGAACAGGATCGAAGGATTCTTCACGATCGCGATGAGGCCGAGGACGGCCAGAGTCACGAACCACAGCACCATGATCGGGCCGAACAGCTTGCCGACGCTGGTGGTGCCGCGGCGCTGGATGACGAAGAGGCCGGCCAGGATCGCGACGGTCATCGGCACGACATAGGCCTCGAGCTTCGGCGCAGCGAGGGTCAGGCCTTCCAGCGCACCCAGCACCGACATCGCCGGGGTGATCATACTGTCGCCGTAGAACAGCGCCGCGGCAAAGACGCCCAGCACCAGGACGAAGAACGAGGTCCGCGTCCCCTGCACCGACCGGCTCACCAGGGCCAGAAGCGCAAGGCTGCCGCCCTCGCCCTTGTTGTCGGCGCGCATGATGATCATCACGTACTTGATCGAGACCAGCAGCGTGACCGACCAGAACACCAGCGACAGCACGCCGTAGACGTGGGCCGCGGTCAGCTCGACCGAGTGCGCGCCGAGGAAGCTCTCCTTCATCGCGTAGAGCGGGCTGGTGCCGATGTCGCCATAGACGACGCCGATGGCGCCGAGCATCAGACGGGCGACTGAAGTACTGCTGCCCGCGGAAGGGGCATTGGCGTGCGACACGTACGTCTCGTACCTGGTTTCGCCCAATCGAAAGACCCGTCGGACGCTGCCCGACGGGTTTGAAACGCTCCTTTACCTCATCTCGCTCCCCCAGCCCATCGCCCTGAAGGATGGAGAACGAAGAGTGACCAAGAGATTAAGAATCAGGAACGATCGGGCGTGGCCCTGAGGAAATCGAAGTCGCAGCCCTGGTCGGCCTGGGTGATCTCGCGGGCGTAGAGGCGGTCGTAGCCGCGCCCGGGGGCCGGCGGCACCGGCAGCGGCCGGCGGGCCAGCTCCTCGTCCGGGACCATCAGGTCGATCCGCCGGTCCTTGACCGAGAGCCGGATGCGGTCGCCGGACTGAACCCTGGCCAGCGGCCCGCCCGAGGCAGCGTCCGGTGTCACGTGCAGGACCACGGTGCCGAAGGCGGTGCCGCTCATGCGCGCGTCCGAGATCCGGACCATGTCCTTCACGCCGGCCTTGGCCAGCTTGGAGGGGATCGGCAGGTAGCCCGCCTCCGGCATGCACGAGGCCGAGGTCGGGCCCACGCCCTTCATGACGAGGAAGTCATCGGGCATGACGTCGAGCGCAGGATCGTCGATCCGGCGCGCCAGGTCCTCCAGCCCGTCGAAGACGACCGCCCTGCCCTCGCGCTCGAACAGGCGCGCGTCGGCGGCCGAGCGCTTCAGGATCGCGCCTCGCGGCGCCAGCGAGCCGAACAGCGCGACGAGGCCGCCATAGGGCAGGTACGGGTCGCCCAACGGGCGGACGACCCTGCGGTCGACCCAGGTCTCGCCCTGGTCGAGGCGCTGGCCCAGCGTCTCGCCGGTGACGGTGAGGCAGTCGAGATGGAGCAGCGGCTTGAGCTCGCGCAGCACTGCGCCGACGCCACCGGCCTCGAACAGGTTCTCCATGTAGTGCTGGCCGGTGGGCTTGAGGTCGACGATCACCGGCGTGCGGTCGGAGAGCACGTTCAGCCGCGCGAGGTCGAGCGCGATGCCGACGCGGCCGGCGATCGCGGCGAGGTGCAGCACCGCATTGGTGGAGCCGCCGACCGCGAGCAGCACGGTCAATGCGTTCTCGACCGATTTCGGCGTGATCAGCTTGTCGGGCGTAAGGCCGCGCCGCGCCGCTTCGAGCGCCGCCATGCCCGAAGCCTCGCCGGCACGGAGCCGGTCGGCATGCACGGCCGGGATCGCCGCCGTTCCCGGCAGCGCCAGGCCCAGGGTCTCGGCGATCGCAGCCATGGTCGAGGCGGTTCCCATCACCGCGCAGGTGCCCGCGGTGGTGGCGAGCTGGCTCTCGACCTTGTGGATCTCGGCCTTGTCGATCTCGCCGGCGCGGTAGCGCCCCCAGAAGCGCCGGCAGTCGGTGCAGGCGCCCAGCCGCTCGCCGCGATATCCCGAGGTCAGCATCGGCCCGGCGAGAAGCTGGATCGCGGGCTTGCCGGCCGAGGCCAGCGCCATCAGCTGTGCCGGCACCGTCTTGTCGCAGCCACCGACCGCGACCACCGCGTCCATCGGCTGCGCCTTGATCATCTCCTCGGTGTCGAGGGCCATCAGGTTCCGGTACTTGAGGCTGGTCGGCGTCAGGAACACCTCGCCCAGCGAGATCGTGGGGAAGACCACCGGCAGGCCGCCGGCCGCCAGCACGCCCCGCTTCACCGCCTCGATCAGCTCCGGCAGGTTCCGGTGGCAGTTGTTGTAGCCGGAGGAGGTATCGACGATGCCGACCACCGGGCGGGCCAGCATCGCCTCCGAATAGCCCATCGAGCGGGCGAAGGAGCGGCGGAGGTAGAGGGCGAAATCCAGGTCGCCGTAGTTGGTCAGGCCTCGGCCCAGCCCCTTCATGGTCTCGTCGGTCATCTCGCCCTCTGAAGTCGCGTTAACCAATACCTTACTATTTCACCGCTAGCCTTCGGCCCTTCGCGCACTTTGCGCGAAAGGAAGTGAGCTCGCATGACCCGTTCGACCCGGCCGTTCACCGCCGAGCTCCAGCTCGCGCGCCGCGAGGGACGCTCCCTCGAGGCAGAGACGGTGCTCGCGCAGGCGCCGGTCGCCGCCGCCGACCTCGGGCCGATCCTCTCCGCGATCCAGGGGCTCGACGGCAAGATCGAGCGGATGGTCGGCAGCGACCACCAGGAGATCGAGCGGATCCGCACCGAGATCAGCGACATCGCCGGGCGCATCCGAACCACCAAGGCCGAGATCGCCCAGCTCCGCCACCCGCTCGCCAGCGACGACAAGCTGACCCAGGCGTCCAGCCAGCTCGGCGAGGTGGTGTCCGCGACCGAGGTCGCGACCAACGGCATCATGTCGGCTGCCGAGCAGATCGACGAGGCCGTCGCCGAGCTCAAGACGCTGGCCGTCGACGGCTATCAGATGGCGAAGGTCAACGACATCGCCGACCAGGTCGTCCGCATCTACGAAGCGTGCAACTTCCAGGACCTCACCGGCCAGCGCATCACCAAGGTGGTGAGGACGCTCGCCTTCATCGAGGAACGCGTCGCCAACATGATGGCGATCTGGGGCGAGGACGAGCTCAAGACGATGCCGCTGCCGCCCTCGATCGAGAAGCGCGACGGCGACATGGCGCTCCATGGCCCGGCCGGCGGCGAGGCCGGGAACGCGAGCCAGGCCGACATCGACAAGCTGTTCGGCTAGCCTCGCTCGGCGTCGACCAGCTTCGCGATCGCGTCCTTCAGCAGCGCATTGGTACCGAGCACCGGGCCGCCCTTGGTGAGCCCGTCGCCGACCAGGAAGTCGTTCGCCCAGCCGCCGGCCTCGTTCACCATCAGGATGCCGGCGAGGCAGTCCCACGAATTGATGTGACGCTCGAAATAGGCATCGGTCCTGCCCGCCGCGACCGAGGCCAGGCCCAGCGCGCCCGAGGCGCAGCGGCGGAAGCTCGCGCCGGCTTCCAGGATGCGCAGCGCCGTGTCGGTATAGTCCTTGTTCGGCCGGCGCTTCGACCAGCCGAGCTCGACCGCGGCCTCGTCGATCTTCGCGGTCGACGTCACCTTCATCGGCACGCCGTCGAGCGTCGCGCCCCGGCCGAGGCGAGCCGCAAACATCTCACGGCTCATCGGCTGGTAGATCGCGCCGAGCTGGATCTTCCCGTCCTCGACGAAGGCGATCGACACGCAGAAATGCGCGATGCCGCGCGCGAAGTTGGCGGTGCCGTCGATCGGGTCGATCACCCAGACGCGGCGGCCCGGCGTGCCGCCGGTTTCCTCGCCGAGGAAGGTGTCGCCCGGGAAGGCGGCGCCGATCCGGCCGGTGATCAGCCGCTCGACGTCGCCATCGGCCTCGGTGATGAAGTCCTGCGGCCCCTTGAACTTCACCGTGAAGCTGGAGCGGTCGAGGAAGCGGCGGCGGGCGAGCTCGCCCGCCTCGCGCGCGATGGCAAGGAGGGCAAGCTCGCGCTGATCGAGGTCGGTCATCGCTGTCATCCGAATCTGAGGTTCATGGTCAAAAGGCCGATCACGACGAAGACGGCGGCGACGATGCGCCGGCGTCCGAGGCTTTCGCGAAGGATGAAGGTGCCCATCAGCGCCGCGAACAGCACCGATGTCTCGCGGATCGCCGCCACATGCGCCATCGAACCGAGGCTCAAGGCCCAGATCGCGATGCCATAGCCGAATGTCGCGAGCGTGCCGCCGGCGGCGCCCCGCCACCAATGCACACGTAGGTGACGGACCACGCCCCAGCCCCGGAGCCCCAGCGCCACGAGAAGGACCCAGGGTCCCTCCATGATATTGAGCCAGACGATATAGGCGAGCGGATCCTCGGACGTGCGCGCGCCGATGCCGTCGGTCACGGTGTAGCCGGCGATGGTGACTCCGGTGAGCGCGGCGAAGACCGCGGCGCGGGTGTCGAGGCCGCGCGGCAGGCCGCGACCGAAGGCGACGCCCGCGAGACCGACCGAAACCAGCAGGACGCCGACCGCTTCGCGGACCGAGAGATGCTCCGAGAGCAGCGCGCCGGAGAAGACCGCGACCAGCAGGGGCCCCAGCCCTCGCGCGATCGGATAGACGAAGCTGAGATCCCCATGCGCGTAGGCCTGGAGCAGGAAATAGTAATAGAAGCAGTGGATGATCACCGAGGAGATCAGCCAAGGCCAGGCCTCCGCCTTCGGGATCGCCACGAAAGGCGCGAAGAAAAGGCCGATCACCGATCCGACGCTCATGACCACGGCGAGCGTGACCAGCCGGTCGCTGTTGTCTGACTTGACCAGCGCGTTCCAGGTGGCGTGGATCAACGCCGCGGCCAGAACCGCGCCGATGACCAGCGGATCGAGCTTGGTGGCGACGTTCATGCGGCCCCGGCGATGACGGCCGGCGCGAAGGCTACTTGGTGCCCTTCCAGAATCCGATCTTCGAGCCCTTCGCCGCCGTCTCGGCGGTCTGGTAGTCGGCCCCGGTCTTGGGATCGGCGTTGGCCCAGCCGTTCCGCACCTGGACGTAGCCCAGGTCCTTGCCCTCGGCCTTGCAGAAGGCGGTCGGCTTCTTGTCGTCGGTGATGCCCTTGTCGACGCATGTCACCAGCTTGCCTTCGACCTGTTCGCGCAAGTGGTTGTAGGCGGCGTTGCCGCAGAGCCAGGGAAGTGCGCCCGCCAGGCACTTCTGGTCCTTCGAGGGGCCGATGATGCCGAACAGGCGATAGCGCTTCCCCGAGACTTCCAGGGTGTCGGCCGAAACGACGGTGGCACGGCCACGAATCTCCTCTTGCGCGCGGGCCGGGAACACCGCGACAAGGGCGAGGGCCATTGCCAGGACGATGCGGAAGCCGATACGCATGACATAAATCCGTAACATGCGGTCAGTCGGCGGTCGAGCGCCGACGGGATACAGATATGGCACCGGGGGAGGCTGCAATCCATGGACAAGCTGGTGGTCGAGGCGATCGGGCTGGTGGCGGTGATGATCGGGCTCGCCTCCCTGGTCCCGCAACTGCTCAAGACCTGGAAGACGCGCAGCGCCGGCGACATATCGCTGGCCTGGCTGGTGCTTCAGGTCGTGGCCTACGGCTTCGGCTTCGCGTACGTGCTGATGCTGGATGCCTGGGCCTCGATCTTCGGCCACATCGTCGGCGGCAGCCTCACGGTCGGGCTGCTGGCGCTCAAGCTCCGCTTCGATTCGCGGGACGCCGGAAGACGACTCGCAGCAGCGTCGACTCCGCCGGGTGCTGCCTGACCTCGCCGCCGAGCGTCCGGCAGAGGTCCAGCATCTTGGCGTTCTCGGCGAGCACGTCGCCGAACACCTCGTCGATCGCCCACCACCAGGCGAATCCGAGGATGCGGGTCATCAGCGCGTGGCCGAGCCCCAGCCCCTGGCTGTCGGTGCGGACCGTCAGTGCAAACTCCGCCGCCTTGCCGGAGGCCGACAGCCGGCCGACGCCGAGGATGTCGTCGGGCGCGTCGTAGGCCACCAGCGCCATCTCGCGGTCGGGATCGAGATGGCTGAGCCGATGCCCCAGTGGCTCGGGCAGCCGCTTGAGCGGCTGCAGGAAGCGCATCCGCACGTCCTCGGGCGACAGCTTCGCGAAGAACGCGTGCAGGTTCGGCTCGTCCTCGGGCCGGATCGGGCGGATGCGGACCTTGCGTCCGCCGACCTCGATCTCGTCTTCCCGATCCGGCGGCACGGTCAGTAGCGGCGGTCGCGATCCACCGGGTGCAGGAGAGGCCGCCCGGCGAGCGCGCGACGATAGTTCTCGACGATCTGCGGCGCCGCGGTGGCGGCGAGCGTCGGCGCCGAGGCGTGCGGCGTCACGACGATCTTCGGGTGCTTCCAGAACGCATGCGCCGCCGGCAGCGGTTCCTCGCGGAAGACGTCGAGCGCCGCCCCGCCGAGATGGCCTGAATCGAGCAGCGCCACCAGGTCCGCGTCGACGATCAGCTTGCCGCGGCCGGCATTGATGACGAAGGCGCCCTTCGGCAGCCACGACAGGCGCTTGCGATCCAGCAGGTCCTCGGTCGCGGGCGTGTGCGGCAGTAGCACGATCAGGATGTCGGTGCGAGCGAGGAACGGCTTGAGGCCCTCGTCGCCGAAGAAGGTCTCGACGCCCTCGATCTTCTTCTTTGTCCGGCTCCAGCCGGCGAGCGGAAAGCCGAACAGCTTGAGCCTGGCGAGCGCGTGCCCGCCGAGCTCGCCCAGTCCCATCATGCCGATGCGGCGCTTCTGACACATCGGCGCCGGCAGCTCGTGCCAGCGGCCCTCGGCCTGCAGCTTCCGGTACTCGGGATCCTGCTTGTGGAAGCGAAGCACGTTGAGGACGATCCAGTGCGTCATGTCCTCGGTCATCGACGGATCGACGATGCGCGAGATCGGAAGCTTCGGCGGCAAGGCGGTATCACGGAAGACGTGATCGACGCCGGCACCCAGCGACTGCAGGCCGCGCAGGTTCGGCAGCTTGGCCAGCGAGCCTTGCGGGAAGGCCCAGCCCACGCAGAAGTCGATGTCGGCCGGGTTGCCGACATCCGGCCAGACCCGCAGCTCGACCTCGGGCAGCAGCGGCTCGAGCGCCCTGGTCCAGGCGGCGATGTCGTCGGGGTCGGCCTTGAAGAGAATCGCCATGAAAATCGGATCTCGTGTCTTACCCCCTCCCTCGCATTTTACGCGGGGGAGGGACGGGGTGGGGGCATGGCTCCGACGCGGAAGCCGCTCCGATATTGGCGAGAGAAGATGAAGCGGTCGAGTGATGCATCTCACACCCTCGCTTCCGCTCGGGCCCCCACCCTGCCCTCCCCCGGCAAGCCGGGGGAGGGTTCAGAGGAGTGCGGAAGAGGGCTCCGAATAAAGCGTCGCTAGCTCGCGCGCTTCCAGGTGGTGTTGCCGGCGGTGTCCTCGAGGATCACGCCCTGGGCCTTGAGCTCGTCGCGGATACGGTCGGCCTCGGCGAAATTCTTCGCTTTCCGTGCCTGCAGACGCCGCTGGATCATGCCCGCGATCTCGGTCTCGTCGAGGCTCGCGGCACCCGCCGGCTGCCAGCGGAACCAGGCGACGGCATCGGCCTGCAGCAGGCCCATCACGCCGCCTGCCGCACGCAGCTCGCCAGCGAGCCGGCGCTTCTCGGCCGGATCGACCGCCTTGTTGAGCTCGGTCGCGATCTCGTGCAGGTGCGAGATCGCGAGCGGCGTGTTGAGGTCGTCCTCGAGCGCCGCCATCACCGGGAACGGAACGGTATCGGCGGGCGGCGCATCGTTGGCGGCCTGGAGCGCCTGGTAGAGGCGGTCGAGCGCGGTCTTCTGCTCCTTGAGACCTTCGTTCGTCCACTCCAGCGGCTGGCGGTAATGGCCGGTCAGCATGTAGTAGCGAAGCGCCTCGCCCGGCGCGTCGCGCAGCAGCTCGTTCACGGTCCGGAAGTTGCCGAGAGACTTCGACATCTTCTCTGAGCCGAAATTGAGCATGCCGTTGTGAAGCCAATAGCGCGCCATCGGCCAGGAGCCGGTGGCGCAGCAGCTCTGCGCGTTCTCGTTCTCGTGGTGCGGGAAGATCAGGTCCAGCCCGCCGCCATGGATGTCGAAGCTCTCGCCGAGAAGCTCCATCGCCATCGCCGAGCACTCGATGTGCCAGCCCGGACGGCCGCGGCCCCAGGGGCTGTCCCAGCCCGGCTGGTCGTCGCGGGACGGCTTCCACAGCACGAAGTCGGCGGGATCGCGCTTGTAGGGCGCCACGTCGACGCGCGCGCCGGCGACCATCTCGTCGCGGTTACGGCCCGAGAGCTTGCCGTAGTTCGGCATCGAGGGAACGCTGAACAGCACGTGCCCCTCGGCCGCGTAGGCATGCCCCTTGTCGATCAGCTTCTGCGCGATCTTGATGATCGGCCCGATGAATTCGGTCGCGCGCGGCTCGTGGTCCGGCGGGAACGTGATCAGCGCCCCCATGTCCTCGCGATACTGTTTCAGCGTCCGGTCGGTCAGGTTGCGGATGGTCTCGCTGTTCGCCGCCGCGCGATCGTTGATCTTGTCGTCGATGTCGGTGACGTTGCGGACGTATGTCACCTTCGCATCCGGATACAGGCGCTTCAGCAGCCTGTAGAGCACGTCGAAGACGATCACCGGCCTGGCGTTGCCGATATGCGCGAAGTCGTAGACGGTGGGGCCACACACATACATGCGCACATGGTTCGGATCGAGGGGCTGGAACTCCTCTTTCTTCCTCCAGAGCGTGTTGTGCAGCTTGAGACCCATGGTACCGGCTACGCCTCCTTTCGATTGAGTCGCGCGAGCGCCCGCTCGCGGCCGATGAGGACTAGCAAAGACTTGAGTTCGGGTCCATGCGAACGACCCGTCAGCGCGAGCCTCAACGGCAGATAAAGCTCCTTGCCCTTGCGGCCGGTCGCCTTGGCCACAGCTTTCGTCCACTCAGCCCAGGTCGCCTCGCTCCACGGCTCGGCCGGCAGCACCGAGGCGGCCGCGTCGGCGAAGGCGGGATCGGCGACCTCGGGGCGGATCGGGCCATGGATCACCGGCAGCCATTCGGCGGTCTCGGCGACACGCGTCAGGTTCGGCCGGAGGGCGAGCCAGGCGCGCTCTTCGGTGCCGGCTGGGAGTCGGTCCTTCACCGACGGGTAGTCGAGATGCTGGATCAGCCGGTGGTTGAGGCGCGGCAGCTCCTCCGGATCGAACTTCGGCGTGGCGCGGCCGAAATGGCCCAGGTCGAAATGCTTCGTGAGGTCGTCGAGCGAGAGATAGGGCTCGACCGCATCCGAGGTGCCGAGATGGGCGAGCAGGCTGTTGATCGTCATCGGCTCGATGCCGTCCTCGCGCAGGCTGGCGATCGAGAGGCTGCCGAGCCGCTTCGACAGGCCCTCGCCGGCGGCATCCGCGATCAGCGTCATATGCGCGAAGTGGGGCACCGTGGCGCCGAGCGCCTGAAAGAGCTGGATCTGGATCGCGGTGTTGGCGACATGGTCCTCGCCGCGGATCACGTCGGTGATGCCGAGGTCAATGTCATCGACGACGGTCGCCAGCGTATATATCGGCCGGCCGTCGGCCCGCAGCAGCACCGGGTCGGAAAGGTTCTCCGCCTCGAAATGCACGGGGCCGCGCACGCGGTCGTTCCATTCGATCCGCCCCGGCTCGAGCCTGAACCGCCAGTGCGGGACGATGGTCTTCGCGAGCTCTTTCCGTTCTGCATCAGACAGCTTGAGCGCCCCGCGGTCGTAGACCGGCGGCTTGCCGGCGTTGACCTGCGCCTTCCGCTTCAGCGACAGCTCCTCCGGCGTCTCGAAGCAGGGATAGAGCCGGCCGGCGGCCTTGAGGCGCTCCGCGGCATCGACATAGCGATGCAGGCGGTCGGACTGACGATCGAACAGGTCCCAACCGAGGCCGAGCCAGCGAAGGTCCTCCTCGATCCCGCGCGCGAATTCCTCGGTCGAGCGCTCGGTGTCGGTGTCGTCGAGACGCAGCAGGAAGCGTCCGCCCTGCTGGCGCGCATAGAGCCAGTTGACCAGCGCCGTCCGGATGTTGCCGACATGCAGCCGGCCGGTCGGGCTCGGCGCGAAGCGGACGAGGGTCATCGCCGCTACTTCTGGAACGCGTTGACGATCGGGTAGCGGCGGTCGCGGCCGAAGGCGCGGCGGGTGATCTTGACGCCGGGCGGGGCCTGGCGGCGCTTGTACTCGGCGCGATCGAGCATGCGCCAGACGCGCCGGACCGTCGCCTCGTCATGGCCGCGGGCGACGATCTCCTCGACCCGCATCTCGCCCTCGATCAGGCAGGAGAGGATGTCGTCGAGCTTGTCGTAGGGCGGCAGCGTGTCCTGGTCGGTCTGGTTCGGCTTGAGCTCGGCCGAGGGCGGCTTGGTGATCACGCGTTCGGGCATCACGCGGCCCGCCGGCCCCTTCGCCCCATCGGGCTGCGCCTGGTTGCGCCAGCGGCAAAGCTCGAAGACGGTCGTCTTGTAGACGTCCTTCAGGACCGCGTAGCCGCCGCACATGTCGCCGTAGAGCGTCGCGTAGCCGACCGACATCTCCGACTTGTTGCCGGTCGAGAGCACCATGTGGCCAAGCTTGTTGGAGAGCGCCATCAGGGTCACGCCACGCGCCCGGCTCTGCAGGTTCTCTTCGGTGATGTCGGGAGCCCTGCCCTCGAACAGCGGCTTCAGCATGCCGTCGAAGGCGGCCATCGCCGGCTCGATCGAGATGCTGTCGAGGCGGATGCCGAGGAGCCGCGCGCATTCGGCGGCGTCGTCCAGGCTGTCCTGGCTGGTGTAGGGCGACGGCATCATCACCGCACGCACCTTGTCGCGGCCGAGCGCGTCGACCGCGACCGCGGCCGACAGCGCCGAGTCGATGCCGCCGGAGAGGCCCAGGATCACGCCCGGGAAGCGGCTCTTCTCGACGTAGTCGCGAAGGCCCAGCACCATCGCCTGGTAGATCGACTCGAGGCCGTCGGCGACCTTGGCGACTTCGCCGCTTGCGATCCAGGCGCCGTTCTTGCGCTCGAAGGCGACGGCGTGCACCGCTTCCTTCCACGCCGGGAGCTGCGCCTTCAGCAGGCGGTCGGATCCCACGACGAAGGAGCCGCCGTCGAAGACGATCTCGTCCTGGCCGCCGACCTGGTTCACATAGACCAGCGGCAGGTTGCTTTCGACGATGCGGGCGACGGCGAGGTTGATCCGCTCGTCCAGCTTGTCGTGCTCGTAGGGCGAACCGTTGGGGACGATGAGTATCTCGGCGCCGGATTCCTCCAGCGTCTCGGTCACGTCCGGCGTCCACATGTCCTCGCAGATCATGAGGCCGAGGCGGACGCCGCGGAACGCAATGGGGCCCGGCATCGGGCCGGCGGCGAACACGCGCTTCTCGTCGAAGACGCCGTAGTTCGGCAGGTCATGCTTGAGGCGCGTCGCGGCGATCTTGCCGCCGTCGGCCAGCAGCGCCGCGTTGTAGGTCCTGCCATCGACGCGCCAGGGCGTGGTGACCAGGATCGCCGGCCCGCCGTCCGACGTCGCCCGCACGATCTCGTCGACCGCACCCGAGAGCGCATCGAGGAAGGCCGGCTTCAAGACCAGGTCTTCCGGCGGATACCCCGAGAGCGCGAGCTCGCCCGGCACGACGAGGTCGCAGCCGAGCTTCTTCGCCTCATCGCGCGCCTTGAGCAGCTTGTCGCGGTTGCCGGCGACGTCGCCCATGGTGGGATTCACCTGGGCGAGCGCGAGGACAAGCCGGTCTTTCGTCGCCGAGGCGGTCATGGCTTCCGCGCCTTCCAGGCGGCCTTGGCGAAGATTCGGTCGCCGGCGAGCCAGCGCTCGTCGGCATGCGGATGATCGAGCACCGCCTTGAGCGCCAGGCCCAGCTCGATGTCGCCGTCCTTGTAGCCGGACTCGACCAACGCGTCCTTGAGGCCGGCATCGAGGGCGAGGCCGAGCAGCCACGGCACGTCCCAGGACGGGATCTCGCGGGTCGAGCCGCCGCCATGGATCTGCCGGTCGCAAATCTCGGCGTCATAGGAGTTGAAGGCGCGGCAGATCAGCGGCCGCACCTCGTGCACCGAGCAGGCACCGTCGACCAGCAGCGGACAGGGGATACGCGCCAGGCCCCGCTGGCCCTGCGTCATCTTCTCGACCTTGTCCTCGTACACGATCAGGCGCATGTCGAGCAGCATGCGCTCGGCCTGGTTCATGTTCGTGCGGACATGCTCGGCGATGCGCAGCACCGTGGCGCCGTCGGTCAGCACCGTCAGGTGGCAGCAATGCGCACAGCCCTTCTTGCAGGCGATCGGCTTCTCGGGCGGCACCAGCTTCTCGAGCCCGGCGGTGCTGGAGGAGAACGCGTCCATCACCGTATCGGCGACGGCATGCACCTGCCTCGGTGTCTTGTTGGCCTTGAGGCTCTCGACCGTCGTCTTCTTCAGGTGCTTCTTCAGGTCGTCGAAGAACGGCTGGATCGAAACGCGACCTTCCGGTGGCTTGGTGCCGGTCATGACCTCAACCCGGCCGGCGCAGCAGGAACTCGCGCCCGACCTTCACGCGCTGCTTGCCGTCGTACTGGACGATGTCGGCCGTGGCGTAGGTCTCGCTCCAGTTCTCCGGCAGGAAGGAGCCGGTGCCGATCGCATCGACCGGCGCGCGCGCGACCGCCATGACCTTGCACTTTGCCGGCGTGAACCCGGACGAGGCGACGATCTTGACCTTGGGGAAGCCGGCGCGGTCGAGCTGCTCGCGCACGTGCCAGATCGCCGCCGCCGAGACGCCGGGTCCGATCAGGTGGCGCAGCTCCGCTTCCGAGCGATAGCCGCGGGTCGCTTCCGGCACGTTGCGCTCCAGCACCGCATAGGAGGCGCCGACGTCGAGGCCTTCGACGTAGCGGCCGCCATGCGTGTCGATGCGGACCGAGAGGTTGCCCTCCGCCGCGAGATCGGGGAAGCGCCGGCAGACCGCGAGCGAGTCCGTGATCTCGAGGCCGAAGTAGTCGACGAGCACCGTCATCGCCTCGGACGGATGGGTCTCGTGGAACATCTCGGCGGCGCGCAAGGTGGAGCCGGCATAGCCGATCAGCGCATGGGGCATGGTGCCGCGGCCGCGCTGCTGGCCGAAATAGTGCGCGGTCGCGTCGGTGGCGTTGGCGACGAAGCCGAGCGCGCCGACCTTGGCCTTCGCCTTGGCCGAGCCGACCGAAGCGCCATAGGCCATCAGCTCGGCCATCTCGGCGCCGGCGCAATGTCGGGCATCGAATGCCATGAAGGCGGTCTTCGGCAGGTCGACGCACATGGTGTAGGCGTTGTAGGCGGCGACGCAGGCCGCTCCCAGCTTCTGCAGATAGATGGTCTCGAGATCGACCAGATGGAAGAACGAGCCCTGCAGATACATGATCGGCTCGCCGGCGCCGACCCAGGAACCTTCCTTGTAGCGGAGGTCGATCTCGACCTTGGTCTTGCGCGCGTCCGCCATCGCCTGGATCCACTCGACCGCGAGCCTCGGCGCCGAGGTCACCGGGCGGCGCATGAACACCGCATAGGTGACGTTGGTGTCGCCGAAATGCTCGACGCACGCCTTGGTCTTGAGGAAATAGGCGTCGGCGTAACGCGGCACGTCCTCGGAACGAGGCTGCATCGGGGACTCGCTTGCGGCCCGGAGGGTGGCCGTCACTGGGGACCGATAGCCGGCGTCAACCGGCCAGCGCGACGCGGGGCTGCGCCAGCGCCTCGCGCTCGCGCTTCAGCAGGTCGGCAATCTCGAAGGCGAGCTCGATCGACTGGCTGGCGTTGAGGCGCGGGTCGCAATGGGTGTGGTAGCGGTCGGCAAGCGCGTGCTCGTCGATCGCCTGGGCACCGCCGATGCATTCGGTCACGTCCTGGCCGGTCATCTCGAAATGCACGCCGCCGGCATAGGTGCCTTCGGCCTGATGGGCGGCGAAGAAGCCGCGCACCTCGGCGAGGATGCGGTCGAAGGCGCGGGTCTTGTAGCCGGTCGAGGACTTGACCGTGTTGCCGTGCATCGGATCGCAGGCCCAGACCACGCTCTTGCCCTCGCGCTTCACTGCGCGGATCAGCGGCACCACCTTGTCGGCCTTGTCGGCGCCCATGCGGCAGATCAGCGTGAGACGGCCGGCCTCGTTCGCCGGATTCAGCGTGTCGATCAGGCGGAGCAGGTCGTCGGGCGTCAACGACGGACCGCACTTGAAGGCGAGCGGGTTCTTCACGCCGCGGAAGAACTCGACATGGGCGCCGTCGGGCTGGCGCGTCCGGTCGCCGATCCAGATCAGGTGCGCCGAGCAGTCGTACCAGTCGCCGCTGGTGGAATCGACGCGGGTCAGCGCCTGCTCGTAGCCCAGCAGCAGCGCCTCGTGGCTGGTGTAGAAATCGGTCTCGCGCAGCGCCGGGATGGTGTCGGGCGTGAGACCGCAGGCGGCCATGAACCCCAGGCATTCCTGAATGCGGTCGGCCAGTTCCTGATAGCGCTCGCCGGCCGGGCTCTTGGAGACGAAGCCCAGGTTCCAGGCATGGACCTTCTGCAGGTTGGCGAAGCCGCCCTGGGCGAAGGCGCGCAGCAGGTTGAGCGTCGCCGCGGCCTGGTTGTAGCAGCGGAGCTGGCGCTGCGGATCGGGCTGGCGTGCCTCCGGCGTGAACTCCATCGCGTTGACGATGTCGCCGCGGTACGACGGCAGCTCGATGCCGTTCAGCTTCTCGGTGTTCTCCGAACGCGGCTTGGCGAACTGGCCGGCCATGCGGCCGACCTTCACCACCGGGCAGGCGGCGCCGAAGGTCAGCACCACCGCCATCTGCAGCAGCACCTTGAAGGTGTCGCGGATGTTGTTGGCCGAGAACTCGGCGAAGGATTCGGCGCAGTCGCCGCCCTGAAGAAGGAAGGCCTTGCCCTCGGCGACCTGGGCGAGCGACGCCTTCAGGTTCCGGGCCTCGCCGGCGAAGACCAGCGGCGGATACTTGCGCAGCTCCGCCTCGGCCGCCTCGAGCGCCTTGAGGTCGGTCCACTGCGGCTGCTGCTGGATCGGCCGAGACCGCCAGGAATCGGGGGTCCACTTGCCGGCCATGTTCGCAACTCCTCTCAACTCAATGGCCCAAGCCTATACGAAACCGGGCTAGTCTAGGCAAGGCGCGCAGGAAATCTAAGGAGTGCGACCCATGGCTCTCAGCGACGCGATTGCCACCGTGAAGGCCGACGACGAGCGGGTGCGGATCACCGAGTACCGTTTGCCGCCCGGCTCGCATACCGGCTGGCATCGGCACGGCATGGCTTATGTGGTGGTGCCCACCCAGGGCGGACGGCTACGGATAGTGTCGAAGGACGGCGAAAGCCCGGCCGAGATGGTGGTCGGCCAGCCCTACTCGCGTCCCGTCGGCGTCGAGCACGACGTCGTCAACGACGGACCGGGCGAGATCGCCTTCATCGAGGTCGAGATCAAGGCGCTGGCAGGCTGACCGTGCCCACCACGGATTCGGCCAAGATCCACGCGCTGGCCCACTGGCTGATCGACGGGGCGCCGGGCGTCTCGAGGCCCGAGAAGATCGTCAGCGAGACTTGCGAGCGGATGGTCGCCGCCGGCGTGCCGCTGGAGCGGGTCGCGCTCTTCGTCCGCACGCTGCACCCGACCATCGTCGGCGCCAGCTACATCTGGCGGCCCGGAAAGTCGGTCGAGATATTCCGGGCACCCAGGGCCATCGTCGAGGATCCGGACTACCTGAACAGCCCGCTCTGGTACGCCTTCGACAAGGGAGAAGGCATCCGCCGACGCCTGGCTGATCCCGCCTGCCCGCGCGACTTCCCGATCCTCAAGGACTTCGACGAGGAGGGCATCACCGACTACGTGGTGTCGCCCCTTCGCTACCTGTCCGGGGAGAACCACGTCGTAACCTGGAGCACCTCCGCTCCCGGCGGCTTCACCGACGAGGACGTCGCCGCGATCGAGTCCGTGGTGCCGCCGCTGACGCGGCTGTCGGAGGTCTACACGCTGCGCCGTACCGCGGCGAACCTTCTCGACGTCTATGTCGGCCACCATGCCGGCGAACGCATTCTCAAGGGCCAGATCAGCCGGGGCGACACGACGACGCTCGAAGCGGCGATCTGGCTTTCCGACCTCCGGGGCTTCACCACGCTTTCCGAAGCCCTGTCACCGGGCGAGCTGATCGGCCTGCTCAACGACACCTTCGGGGCCCAGGTGCCGGCGATCGAGAAGCACGGCGGCGAGGTGCTGAAGTTCATGGGCGACAGCGTGCTCGCGATCTTCCCGGCCACCGCGGGGCCGGAGGCCGCCTGCTCGGCCGCGCTCGCCGCGGCGGAGGAGGCCTACGACGCCTGCGTCGCGCTCGAGACCATCGACACGCCGACGCGGATCGGCGTCGGCCTCCATGTCGGCAAGGTGTCCTACGGCAACATCGGCGGCGAGACGCGGCTCGACTTCACCTGCATCGGCCCGGCGGTGAACCTCGCCTCGCGCCTGCAGGGACTGGCCGCGAGCCAGGGATGGCCGATGGCGCTGTCGGAGACCTTCGCCAAGGCCGTCTCGCGCACGACCCGCGCGCTCGGCAGCTTCCCGCTGAAGGGCCTCGCCGAGCCGGTATCCGTGTTCGCCCCCGGCTAGTCCGCCGCCGCCTTCGCCGGTTCCTTCCGCTTCTCGCGGAGCGTGACGAACTCCTCGGCCGCCGAGGGGTGGATGCCGACGGTCTGGTCGAACTGGCGCTTGGTGGCGCCGCACTTCACCGCGATCGCCAGGCCCTGGATGATCTCCGGCGCATCGGGACCCACCATGTGGCAGCCCAGCACGCGGTCGGTCTTGGCGTCGACGACCATCTTCATCATCGTCCGCTCGTCACGGCCCGAGAGCGTGTTCTTCATCGGCTTGAAGCGCGTCACGTAGACGTCGACCTCGCCGTAGATGCCGCGGGCCACGTCCTCCGAGAGACCCACCTGCCCGATCGGCGGCTGGCTGAACACCGCCGACGGCACGTTGTCGTGGTCCATCCGGATCGGGTTGTTGTTGTAGAGGGTCTCGGCGACCGCGCGGGACTCGGCGATGGCGACCGGCGTCAGGTTGATGCGGTTGGTCACGTCGCCGACCGCATAGATGTTCGGCACCGTGGTCTTCGACCACTCGTCGACGGCGATGGCGCCGATCTTGTTCACGTGGACGCCGACCTCCTCGAGCCCCAATCCCTTCGAGTTCGGCACGCGGCCCGTGGCGTAAAGAACGCGGTCGCAGGCGATCCGCTCACCGACATCGGTGACGACGACGAGACCGTTGTCGCCCTTCTCGATCGATGTGACGTTGGTGTTGGGCTTGAGCGCCATCCCTTGCTTCTTCATCTCCTCGGCGAGCGACGCGCGCACATCGGGATCGAAGCCGCGCAGGATGTTGTCGCCGCGGACGATCTCCGTCACCTCGGATCCGAGGTTGCGGAAGATGCAGGCGAACTCGACCGCGATGAAGCCGCCGCCGACGACCACGAGGTGCTTCGGGATCTCCTTCATGTCGAGGATGTCGTCCGAGGTCATCGTGAGCTCGATGCCCGGGATCGGCGGGCGCTGCGCGTGCCCACCGGTGGCGATCATGATCGTCTCGGACGTGACGCGCTTGCCGGCGACCTCGACCGTGTGCACATCGACCAGCTTCGCGCGGTCCTCGAACAGCTGCACGTTCGAGTTCTTGAGCAGGTTGAGATAGATGCCGTTGAGCCGGTCGAGCTCGCGGTCCTTCTTGGCGATCATCTGGGCCCAGTCGACCTTGGTCTCACCGACCGTCCAGGCGTAGCCCTCGGCATCGTCGAAGGCGCGCGCGAATTCCGAGGCGTAGACCAGCAGCTTCTTCGGCACGCAGCCGCGCAGCACGCAGGTACCGCCGACGCGAACCGACTCCGCGATCCCGACCCTGGCGCCGTAGGAGCCGGCGCGACGCGATCCCGCGACGCCGCCGGACCCGGCCCCGATGGTGAAGAGGTCGAAGTCGTACTTGGCCATCAGATCCCGCCCATGCAGAGGTATTTGATCTCGACGAATTCCTCGATGCCGTACTTCGAGCCTTCGCGGCCGATGCCGGATTCCTTCATGCCGCCGAAGGGCGCCACCTCGGTCGAGATCAAGCCGTCGTTGATGCCGACCATGCCGTATTCGAGCGCCTCGGCGACACGCCAGACGCGGCCGATGTCGCGGCTGTAGAAATAAGCGGCGAGGCCGAACTCGGTGTCGTTGGCGAGGCGGATCGCCTCTTCCTCGGTCTTGAAGCGGAACAACGGGGCCACCGGCCCGAAGGTCTCCTCGCGCGCCATCTTCATCTGGGTCGTCACGTCGACGACGACGGTCGGCTCGTAGAAGGTGCCGCCGAGCGCATGGCGCTTGCCGCCGAGCAGCACCTTGGCGCCCTTCGCCTTCGCATCGGCCAGGTGCTCCTCGACCTTCTTGAGCGCCGCCTCGTCGATCAGGGGGCCCTGCTGCGCGCCGGCTTCGAGCCCGTTGGCGACCTTCAGCTTGGAGGCGGCCTCGGCCAGCTTCTTGGCGAAGGCGTCGTAGACACCGTCCTGCACCAGCAGCCGGTTGGCGCAGACGCAGGTCTGCCCGGTGTTGCGGTACTTGGAGATCATCGCCCCGGTGACCGCGGCATCGATGTCGGCGTCGTCGAAGACCAGGAACGGCGCATTGCCGCCGAGCTCGAGCGAGACCTTCTTCACGGTCGAGGCCGACTGCCTCATCAGCAGCTTGCCGATCTCGGTCGAGCCGGTGAACCCGACCTTGCGGACGATCGGGTTGGTGGTGAGCTCGAGGCCTACGGCCGGCGCCTGGTTGGTGGTGACGACATTGAACACGCCCTTGGGGAATCCAGCACGCTCGGCGAGCTCGGCCAGCGCCAGCGCCGTCAGCGGCGTCTGCTCGGCGGGCTTCACCACCACCGTGCAGCCGGCGGCGAGCGCCGGCGCCACCTTGCGGGTGATCATCGCCGCCGGGAAGTTCCACGGCGTGATCGCGGCGACGACGCCGATGGGTTCCTTGACGACCACCAATCGCTTGTCGGGCCCGTGCTGCGGGATGGTGTCGCCGTAGACGCGCTTGGCCTCCTCGGCGAACCACTCGACGAAGGAGGCGGCATAGGCGACCTCGCCCTTGGCCTCGGTCAGCGGCTTGCCCTGCTCGGAGACCATGAGGACCGCGAGGTCGTCCTGGTTCTCCATCATCAGGTTGAACCATTTGCGGAGAATGCCCGAGCGCTCCTTGGCGAGCTTCTTCCGCCACGGCCCCCAGGCGGCGTTCGCCGCCTCGATCGCCGCGCGCGTCTCCTTCGCGCCCAGGTCCTGGACCTCGGCGATCGTCTGGCCCGTCGCCGGGTTGTGGACGGAGAAGGTCTTGCCGCCGTCGGCCTTGGTCCACGCACCATTGATATAGGCGTGGTCGCGCAGAAGCTTGATGTCTTTCAAAGCCGGCGGAGGGGCTTTGGCTTGCATCGGTCGTCTCCTCGGGAGGTCCGGGCATTCGACACCCGGACCCCGAGGCGGGTCAACCACAGGGACGACGTGGCTACTATTCGACCGTGACGGACTTCGCCAGGTTGCGCGGCTGATCGACGTCGTTGCCCTTGGCGACGGCGACGTAATAGGCGAGCAGCTGGACGGGAATCGTGAACAGGATCGGCGCCACCAGCGGTTCGGCCCTGGGCACGGTGAAGACATGCGCCTTCGTGCCACCGAGCTTCTCGGCGCCGGTGGAGTCGGTCAGCACGATGGCGCGGCCGCCACGGGCCAGCACTTCCTGCAGGTTGGACGCCGTCTTCTGGAACAGCTCGTCCGAGGGTGCGATCACGATCACAGGCACGCCGTCGGTGATCAGCGCGATCGGACCGTGCTTCATCTCGCCGGCGGCATAGCCCTCGGCGTGGATGTAGGAGATCTCCTTGAGCTTGAGCGCGCCTTCCATCGCGATCGGATATGACGCGCCACGGCCGAGATAGAGCACGTCGCGGGCCTTCGCCACCTCGGCGGCGATCGCGCGCATCGGCTCGGCGAGCTGGAGCGTCTCCGAGACCAGCGCCGGCAGGCGAATCAGCTGCTCGGCGTAGATCGCCATCTGCTCGCCGTCGAGCTTGCCGTAGTCGCGCGCCAGATGGAGCGTGAGGCAGGCGAGCACCGAGAGCTGCGTGGTGAAGGCCTTGGTCGAGGCGACGCCGATCTCGGGCCCGGCGTAGGTACGGAGGCAAAGGTCCGCCTCGCGCGCCATCGAGCTGTCGGGCACGTTGACGAGACTGACGATGGTCTGGTTCTTGGAACGCGCGTAGCGGAGCGCCTCCAGCGTGTCGAGCGTCTCGCCCGACTGCGAGATGAACATCGCGACGCCGCCCTTCGGCATCTCCGGCTGGCGGTAGCGGAACTCGGAGGCGATATCGACCTCGACCGAGAGACGCGCGATGCGCTCGAGCCAGTACTTCGCCAGCATCGCCGAATAGAACGAGGTGCCGGCGGCGATGATGGTGATGCGCGGCACGTCGGCGATGCGAAACGGCAGCGGCGGCAGCACCACCCGGTGGCGCACGGGATTGTAGTAGTAGCCGAGCGTGTCGCCGATCACCTCCGGCTGCTCGTGGATCTCCTTCTCCATGAAGTGGGCGTAGTTGCCCTTGCCCACTTCCTCGTCGGTGACCTCGGTGATCTTCGCCGGACGGTCGACGACCTTGCCTGAACGATCGTGCACCGTGATGCCGTCGCGGCGCACCACGGCCCAGTCGCCTTCCTCGAGGTAGACGATCTTGCGGGTCAGCGGTGCCAGGCCGATCGCGTCGGAACCGATATAGCTCTCGCCGTCGCCGAGCCCGATCGCCAGCGCCGATCCCTGGCGCGCGACCAGCAGCAGGTCCGGACGGTCCTTGATCAGCGCGCAGAAGGCGAAGGCGCCGTCCAGGCGCTTCATCGCCTCGCCCATCGCGGTCTCAGCGTCGAGGCCCTTGTCGAGCAGATGGGTGAGGAGGTGCGCGATGGTCTCGGTATCGGTGTCGCTTTCGAACACGCGGCCGGCCTTCTCCAGCTCGGCGCGCAGATCGGCGAAGTTCTCGATGATGCCGTTGTGCACGACCGCGACCCGCTCGGTCGCGTGCGGATGCGCGTTCTTCTCGACGGGTGGGCCATGGGTCGCCCAGCGCGTGTGGCCGATGCCGACATCGCCCTTGAGCGGCTCGGACTTGAGCAGGTTCGCCAGGTTGATCAGCTTGCCCGAGGCGCGGCGGCGATCGATCTCGCCGTCGTTGATGGTGGCGATGCCCGCGGAGTCGTAGCCGCGATACTCAAGACGCTTCAGCGCGTCGACGATCGGGCCTGCGACCGGACGCTTGCCGAGGATGCCGATGATTCCGCACATGCCGCTCTATGCCTTCTTCTTCGTTTCTTTTTCGGCCAGTCGTGCGGCCCGGAACTCCCGCGCGCGCCCCGGCTTCACCACCTGACGCGAGCGCCCGAAGGCCATCGCGTCCGATTCCACGTCCTCGGTGATGACGCTGCCGGCGGTGACGTAGGCACCGGCGCCGAGACGGACCGGTGCGACCAGAGTCGAGTTCGTTCCGGTGAACGCGCCCGCGCCGATCTCGGTCTGGTACTTGAGGATGCCGTCGTAGTTGCAGGTGATCGTGCCGGCACCGATGTTGGCCTTGGCGCCGACCGAGGCGTCGCCAAGATAAGCCAGATGATTGGCCTTGGCGCCGGCGCCGAGCGAGGTCGCCTTGAGCTCGACGAAGTTGCCGATGTGAGCGCCGGCACCGACCCGCGTGCCGGGACGCAGCCTCGCGAAGGGGCCGATGAGTGCCGCCTCGCCGATCACTGCGCCTTCGAGATGGCTGAAGGAGCGGATCTCGGTGCGGTCGGCGACGGTGACGCCGAGCCCGAAGACGACATGAGGGTGGATCGTGACGTCGCGGCCGAGCCTGGTGTCGGCCGAGAAGAACACGGTCTCCGGCGCCACCAGCGTGACGCCTTCGTCCATGGCGCGAGCGCGGAGCCGCTGCTGCATCAGCCGCTCCGCATCGGCGAGGTTGGCGCGGCTGTCGATCCCGAGCAGCTCGTCGGCCGGCGCCTCGATCGCCGCGGCGGTCAGGCCCTGGCTGCGGGCGATCCCGACCAGGTCGGTCAGGTAGTACTCGCCCTTGGCGTTCTTGTTGGAGACCTTGTCGAGGAAGCCGGAGAGTCGCTTGCCGTCGACGACCATGACGCCGGAATTGCAGAAGCCGATCTTCCGCTGCTCCTCGCTCGCCTCGGCCCATTCGACGATCTGCTCGAGGCTGCCGTCCTTGGCCAGCACGAGGCGGCCGTAGCGGGCGGGGTCGTCGGGGCGGAATCCGAGGACGACGACCGCCGGCTTGGTTTTCCCCGACCGGCGGCGGCGGACCATCCTCTTCAGGGTCTCGGTGGTCAGGAACGGCGAATCGCCGTAGATCACCAGCACGTCGCCGGCGAAGCCCTTGAGCTGCGGCCGGGCCGCCTTCACCGCGTCGGCGGTGCCGAGACGCTCTCTCTGGACGGCGATCGGAAGCGGGGCGACGGTCTTGGCGACCTCGTCGCCGTCTGGGCCGATGACGACGACGGTGCGGGCCGGTTTCAGGGCCTTTACCGCGGCGAGGACATGGGAGATGAGAGGCACGCCCGCGACCGGGTGCAGCACCTTCGAGCGGTCGGACTTCATGCGTGTGCTCTTGCCGGCGGCAAGAACGACGACGGCAAGGGCTTGGGATGAGGTCATCGTGGGGATCGGTAGACTTTTAGGCAATTTCTAAACAGCTTTGCCATGGCCTCGGCCTCCCGGGGAAGTCACGTTTTGTAACCAGTCGCTGGGGTTGGTGCCATGGGTTGGCCGCGAGGCGTGGTGTTCGACCTGGACGGGACGCTGATCGACAGCGCCCCGGACCTGGCGCGTCTGCTCAACAAAGTACTGGGCGAGTGTGGCCGTTCCGAGATCGAGCCCTCTCGGGTGCGGGGTTTCGTCGGCGACGGCGTCGCCAAACTGGTCGAGCGCGGCTTCCAGGCGACCGGCTCGGCCACCAAAGAGGAGTGCCGGACCGCCACCCAGCGCTTCCTTACCTACTACGAGGCCGAGCCCTCGGCCCTGACCCGTCCCTATGATGGCGTCGTGGAGACCTTGCGGATCCTCGAGGGCGACGGGCGCCGCCTCGGCGTCTGCACCAACAAGGCCGAGCGCGTCACCCATGCGGTGCTGAAGTCGCTTGGCATCGACCGCTTCTTCGGCGCGGTGATCGGCGGCGACACGCTGCCGGTCAGGAAGCCCGACCCGGCGCCGCTGAACGCAGCCATCGAGCGCCTGGGCCTCGCGCGCGAGGAAGCGGTCATGGTCGGCGACAACGAGCATGACGCGGCGACCGCAGCAGCGGCCGGCGTGCCGTTCGTCCTCGTCTCCTACGGCTATGCGCGGGTACCACTGTCCGAACTCCACGCGGCCGCCACGGTCGGGCGCTTCGAGGAAATACCGGACGCGCTTAAGCGGATCGCGCGCTAGTCGAGCGCGGCAGCCACCGCACGGGCGGGGAGCACCCGCGCGGCCGGCAGCAGCAGCGTCACCGTGGTGCCGGATCCCAGCGTGCTGTCGAGCAGCAGCGTGCCCCCGTGCAGCTCCATCAGCGAGCGGGCGAGCGAGAGTCCGAGGCCGGTGCCGTGGTGCTGGCGGCTGAACGAGGATTCGATCTGCCCGAACGGCGCCAGCGCGACCTCGATCTTGCCGGGCGCGATGCCGATGCCGGTGTCGCTGACGGTGAGGGCCAGCCCGCCATCGGTCTGCAGCGCCCCCGCGAGCGTGATGCTGCCGCCGGGCGGCGTGAACTTGAGCGCGTTGGAGAGAAGGTTGACCAGCGCCTGGGTCAGCTTGCGTTCGTCGACCAGGATGCGGACGGGCGGCGACGGGATCGCGACGTTCAGCTTCAGCTCGGCACGCTCGAAGCGATCGCCGAACAGCTTCCGCGTGGCGCTGGCGACGTTGTCGAGCGTGGTCTCGGCCTCGGCCAGCTCGGCATAGCCGGCCTCGATCTTCGACAGGTCGAGGATGTCGTCGATGATCGAGAGCAGGTGGCGGCCAGACTTGTGGATGTCGTCGGCATAGGCCGAATAGCGGTCGATCGCCTCGCGCCCGAACGCCTGGGCGTTGATGACCTCGGAAAACCCCAGGATCGCGTTCAGCGGCGTCCTGAGCTCGTGGCTCATGTTGGCGAGGAACTCGGACTTGGCGCGGTTGGCTTCCTCGGCGCGCGTCTTCGCCTCCCGCAGCACGCGCTGGTCCGAGACCGCGGCGGTGATGTCGGTGCCGACGCCGCGATATCCGAGGAACGCGCCATCGGATGCCAGATGCGGCTTGCCCGACAGCGACCAGTAGCCGGCACTGCCGTCGGCGCGTTGGTAGCGGAGTCGAAGACCGCGAAACGGCAGGTGCTCGTTCAGCGCGGGCATCACGTTCGGGTTCTCGCCCCGGTCGGCACGCTCGCGGATGAAGTCCATCGCGGGCTGGCCGAGCGCGGACTGGGCCCAGGCGCCGGCCGCGGCGAGGAAGGGCTCCGACAGATAGGTGATGCGATGCTCCGCGTCCGTCTCCCAGTACCAGTCGGAGGCGACATCGGCGTAGTCGCGGAAGCGCTGCTCGCTCGACCCGAGCTGGCGGTCGAGCGCGATCTGGCGGCGGATCAGTCGCGAAGCGAAGGCGACGCCGATGGCCCAGAGCACGACGATGGTGGCACCAAGGCCGACCAGCACGAGCTCGGTCGCGGCGCGCGCGGCCTCGCCCATGTGGGTCGAGAAGGTGTTCTCGAGCTCGGTCAGCCGGTTGTCGGTACGGTCGATCGCGCCCAGCAGCTCGGCGCGCAGCGCATCGTCGAGCCGGCGTGCGGCGATCGCCTCGTTCAGGCGGCTGCCCATGTCCAGCAGCTGAGCGATCAGCCGGTCGCCCTCGCGCCAGTCTTCGACCGCCGCCGCGAAAGGCCCCCACCAACGCAGATACCGGAACAGGAAGATGAGGCCCGGGATGTCGTCGATGTGGTTCTCGCCCTCGAGGAGACCCTGGACGGCGACCTCGACGTCGGGCGGCGAGGCTTCCATCGCGAGGCGAGCCACGCGGTCGCCGCGCGGCACCGCGGTCGCCTTGAGGAAAGCGGCGTAGTCCTCGGGGTGGCCGGAATAGGCGTAGCGGTGCAGCTGGATCACCGCGATCTTCTGCGCCTTCGAATAACGGCCTTCGCCGGTCGCATAGGCGCGGGTCGCGTTGACGATCTCGAGCGCCCCCCAGCTCGCGCCCAGCGCGATCAGCAGCAGCCCGACGAAGATGCCGACGACGATGCCGAAGCTCTTGATCTCGCTCCGGGCGACGTCGCCCACCGGCCGCGACGGGTCGATTGCCAGCGACGCCGCGCCCGCGGACGCCTTGGCAGGCTCCGGGGCAGACGGCGATGAGGTCCGGGGGTCGCGGGCGTCGGAGGCCATGGTCCAGGAAGCGGAAGGAGGAGGTACTTACCGCTTTTGGCGGGCGCCGGAGTTAAACGGTACGTAGGAGGATGACTTCGGGATAGCTCACGTTTTCGTGAAGTGCGGCTCTGCCGGCAAATCCGAGCATCTGCGCGAATTTTAACTGAAGAAATACCCGCTTGGCGAGTAGACCGGGACGGTTGACGGCTGGTCCAGCGGCTCCTATACGGACGCCTGATCCCTCGGGTCCGGGCGCGTAGCTCAGCGGGAGAGCACTGCTTTCACACGGCAGGGGTCACAGGTTCAATCCCTGTCGCGCCCACCATCCCCTTCCGGCAACCCACCAGGCCATCCGCTGTTATCGGCGTGATCTCTTCGCAGGAGACGCCGATGGCTGACGACAAGACGAAAAAGGGGCCGGCGGACGCGACGCGCGTCAACGTCTCGGAGCCCTACGAAGTGGGCTACTGGTCCGAGAAGTGGGGCGTCAGCCCCGCCCAGCTCAAGGCCGCGGTCGCCAAGGTCGGGCCGATGGCCGACAAGGTCGCCCGCGAGCTCGGGCAGTAGGTCCGCCATGGCCTGCACGCATTGCGATCATACCGGCTGGGTCTGCGAGACCCACACCGACCGCCCCTGGGCCGCGGTCAGCACGCAGGCGACCGCCTGCGGCTGCGGCGGCGGGACGCTCTGCCGCTGCGCCGCCGACCCGCGCAGCCGCCGCTCGGCCAGCGACGTCATCGTCGAGGCCTACAGGGTCGGATCGCTTCACTAGCGGGCGAGCCGACCGCAAGTCGGTTGCGCGTCGGGTGCCGGCGCGATGAAATGCCTCCCAACAACGGGAGGCAACAATGCGCGCTCGGCTTCGCTGGATTCTCTCTCTTCTCGCCGCGACCTGTATCGCAGCTGCGGCTCACGCCCAGATCCCGAACAACGTGCTGAAGGTCGTGCCGCAAGGCGACCTCAAGGTGCTCGACCCGGTGTGGACCACCGGCACGATCACCCAGAACCACGCCGGCATGATCTACGACCAGCTGTTCAGCCTGGACGGCAAGTACGAGACCAAGCCGCAGATGGTGGACACCTGGAACGTCTCGGCCGACGGCCTCGTCTACACCTTCAAGCTTCGGCCGGGCCTCGCCTTCCACGACGGCGACCCGGTGCGCGCGGTCGACGCGGCGGAGTCGCTGAAGCGCTGGGGCCAGAAGGACATCATGGGCCAGCGTCTGTTCCAGTCGGTGGCCTCGGTCGTCGCGGTCGACGACCAGACGCTCAGGCTCTCGCTGAAGGAGCCCTACGGCCTCGTGCTGCAGTCGATCGGCCGCGTCGGCGGCCTGGTCCCCTTCATCATGAAGGAGAAGCACGCGAAGACCGACCCCGCGACGCAGGTCACCGAGATGATCGGCTCGGGTCCCTTCATCTTCAAGAAGGAGGAGTGGGTCCCGGGCTCGAAGGTCGTCTACGCCAAGAACACGAACTACAAGCCGCGCTCGGAACCGGCGAGCGGCTTCGGCGGCGGCAAGGTCGCCAAGCTCGACCGCGTCGAATGGGTCTACATCCCCGATCCCGCGACGATCTCCGCCGCGCTCGAGGCCGGCGAGATCGACTTCTGGGAGCTGCCGCCCGGCGACTTCCAGACGATCCTGAAGAAGAATCCCAAGGTCACGCTCTATGTCGGCGACGACCTCGGCACGCGCGGCATCATGCGGCCGAACTTCCTGTTCCCGCCCTTCGACAATCCGAAGGCGCGCCAGGCCCTGCTTTGGCTGACCGTGCAGGAAGACTTCATGCGCGCGTCGATCGGCAACGATCCGAAGGAGTGGACGATCTGCGGCGGCATGTTCACCTGCGGCAGCCCGTATGCGATGGAGATCGGCGGCGAGCCTCTGGTCGAGAAGGACCGCGCCAAGAAGCAGGCGAGCGCCAAGCGCCTACTGGCCGAGGGCGGATACAAGGGCGAGCCTCTCTATATCCTTCAGGCGACCGACTATCCGCAGTTCAACGCGGCGGCGCTGGTGCTCGCCGACGCGCTGAAGCAGATCGGCGCCAACCCGCAGCTGGTACCGCTCGACTGGAACACGGTGCTGACGCGGCGTGCGTCGAAGAAGCCGCCGAACGACGGCGGCTGGCACATCTTCTTCACCTCGGGCACCGGCTTTGGCGCCGCCGATCCGTTCTCGAACCCGGTTTCCACCGCCTGCGACAAGGCGTGGTTCGGCTGGCCGTGCAACGACGAGATCGAGAAGCTGCGCGATGCTTGGACGCGCGAGGCCGATCCCAAGAAGCAGCTGAAGATCATCGAGGACCTGCAGGTGAAGATGTACGAGTACGTGCCGTACATCACCTGGGGCCAGTGGACCTCGCCGATGGCCTTCCGCTCCAACGTCAAGGGCGTGCTGGCCTCGCCCCAGCGGATGTTCTGGAACATCTACAAGGAGTAGGTCCGATGCGGCACCTGGGCATGCTGATCCTGGCCGGCGTGGTGCTCGCCGCACTTCCCGGCGAGGCGCGCGCGGATGCCATCGACGGCCAGTGGTGCGCCGTCGATGGCAAGCGCATCGACATCAACGGGCCGCGCATCCGCACCCCGGGCGGCACGCAGATGCAAGGCGACTACGACCGCCACGGCTTCCGCTACGTCGTGCCGGCGGCGGAGCCCGGCGCCGGCGGCACGGTGGTCATGCGGCTTCTCAGCGACAACCTGATGCAGCTGACCCCGCCCGGATCGACGGCGGTCCAGCAATGGAACCGCTGCGGCCCCCCGATCAGCTGAGGGACGATCAGCTGGTTGGCGTAATTTGATCCAGCGCAAGGCGGCCGCCGGCGAGGCGGCCTACCTTGCGAGCATGACGATCTCCGCTCACTTCGCCGACGCCCTCGACCGCGCCGCGGTCGAGACCGCTCCCTATCGCCACTGGCTGCTCGACGGCGCGCTGCCCGAGCGTATCTGCGCCGAGCTCGCCGAGTTGCCGATCGCACCGACCGTGTTCGGCGACACGGCAGGCCGCCGCGAGACTCACAACGCGCTCCGCGTGCATGCGACGCCGGCGACCTTCGCCAGCCATCCGGCGCTGAAGCAGGTCGCCGAGATGCTTCAAGAGGGCCCGGCGCTCGAAGCGATCGAGCGCGTCTGCGGCATCGACCTCTCCGGCACCAGCCTTCGCATCGAGTATTGCCGCGACACCGAGGGCTTCTGGCTGGAGCCGCACACCGACATCGGCGTGAAGCGCTTCACGATGCTGATCTATCTTTCGGACGGTCCCGGATCGGAAGCCTGGGGCACCGACGTTCTCGACGGTCCCGACCGCTTCGTGCGCTCGGCGCCCTACCGCCGCAACGGCGGGCTGATCTTCGTGCCGGCGGAAAACACCTGGCACGGCTTCAAGCGGCGCCCGATCGACGGCGTGCGGAAGTCGCTGATGGTGAACTACGTCGGCCCGGAATGGCGCTCACGCCACGAGCTCGCATTTCCAGACCAACCGGTCGGGCAAGCCTAGTTGACCAGGTCCTTGTAGCGGCCGACGAAGCTCGCCAGCGAGAGCGATCGCTCGGTCTCGGAGACGCGTCCCGATGGCAGGGCGAAAGTGACGGTGAAGCGCACATGCGGGATGCCGAAGGCATCGACGCGTGTCGCGACGACGGTTGCGGTCTCCGTCACCCGGTCCTCCCGGTCGTGCCGGAAACGATCGCCCGCCTGTAACTCCCCCTGGGCAGGACGCATGGGCATGTGGATAACTTGAATGGTCTCCTCCATCGGTGACGGCGATCACACTACTTTCCGGCGAGTTAATACGACGTTAATAATCATTCGTGATTTATCCTGCATTTGCTTGATTTTCCTTGTTGATCCAGGTTAACGCCGGTCTTGCGGTTTCGCCGCTGCGGCTTCCCGCTGGACCCGTCCCCGTCGGCGGCTTTCCTTAAGGAATTCATGCGCTTCGACTATGTCATCGTGGGTGCCGGATCGGCCGGCTGCGTCATGGCGGCCCGCCTGTCGGAAGACCCGCGCGTCCAGGTCCTGCTGCTGGAGGCAGGGCCCGAGGACCGGCATCCCTGGCTCCACATCCCGCTCGGCTACGGCAAGACGTTCCGGGACCCGACCGTCTCCTGGCAGTTCCAGACCGAGCCGGAAGCGGCGACCGGCGGGCGCAGCCTGACGATTCCGCGCGGCAAGGTTCTGGGCGGGTCGAGCTCGATCAACGGGCTCGGGTTCACGCGCGGCCAGGCCGACGATTACGACACCTGGGCGCAGATGGGGAACCGCGGGTGGTCCTTCTCCGAGGTGCTGCCCTACTTCAAGAAGATGGAGCGCTTCGAGGGCGGTGCCGACGAGTTCCGCGGCGGCGACGGCCCGATGTCGGTCAGCTATGCCCGCGACCGCTGGGAGCTCTGCGAGGTCTTCATCAAGGCGGCCGAACGCTACGGCATCCCCTACAACGCCGATCCCAACGGCGCCCGCCATGAGGGCATCAACTATTTCCAGATGAATACGCGGAACGGACGCCGGCATTCGACGTCCGTCGCGTATCTCAATCCCGTCCGCCATCGCCCGAACCTGACGGTCGAGACCCATGCTGAGGCCCGGCGCCTGCTGTTCGAAGGCAGGCGCTGCGTCGGCCTCTCCTACGAGATCCAGGGACAGCCGCGCGAGGTCCGCGCCGGCGAGGTCATTCTCTCGGGCGGCTCGATCGGTTCGCCGCAACTGCTCGAACTGTCCGGCGTCGGCCAGGGCCAACGCCTCAGGGATCTCGGCATCGAGGTCGTGCACGACCTGCCCGGCGTCGGCGAGAACCTGCACGACCATTACCTCGCGCGCTCGGTCTGGCGCGTGACGCAGAAGGTCTCCTTCAACGAACGCATGAGCGGCATCCGCCTCGGCATCGAGGCGATGAAATACGCGCTGTTCCGGCGCGGCCTGCTGTCGATCTGCGCGGCCCAGCTCTGCGCCTTCCTCCGCTCGCGGCCCGAGCTCGATCTGCCGGATCTGGAGCTGACCTTCACGCCCTGGTCGATGCAGCAGGGCAAGATCGGGGTCTTCGAGGAGCAGCCCGGCATGTCGATCGTGGCGTTCCAGCTCCGCCCGGAGAGCCGCGGCTCCATTCACATTCGCTCGACCGATCCCAAGGCGCCGCCGGCGATCCGACCCAACTACCTCGCGACCGAGACCGACCGCCGCGTTCTGATCGACGGACTCAGGATCGCGCGCAGGATCGTGAACTCACCCGAGCTCGATCCCTATCGCGGCGAGCAGATCTGGCCGGCGTCGCACCTGAATACCGACGAGGAGCTGCTGGCGCATGCGCGCGAGACTGGCGCCTCGGTCGGGCACCTCTGCGGCACCTGCAAGATGGGGCCGGCGACGGACGCGGGGGCCGTGGTCGGACCCGATCTCAAGGTGCACGGCATCGAGGGGCTTCGCGTCGCCGACGGCGCGATCCTGCCGACGCAGATCTCTGGACATACCAATGCGCCGATCATCATGATCGGCGAGAAGGCGTCGGACCTGATCCGCGCCGCCGCTTGAACGAAGCGCACGCATAAAAGAACCAACCCAGGAGGCAAGACCATGTCACGTCATTGGAGTCTTCTCGCAGGCGTCGCCACGGCGGCCCTGCTCGCACAGGGAGCGATGGCACAGACCACGCTCAAATACGTTCCGCAGGCGAAGCTGACGGTGTTCGACACGACGATCAACCAGTCGTCGATCTCGCACCAGCATGCCTACGCGATCTGGGACACGCTGTTCGGCGCCGACAAGGACCAGGTGACGAAGCCGCAGATGGTTGAGAGCTATACGCTCTCCGCCGACGGGCTCGTCTACACGATGAAGCTGCGCCCCGGCCTCAAGTTCCATGACGGCTCGCCGGTCACCGCCAAGGACGCGGTCGCCTCGATCAAGCGCTGGGCGCCGAAGGACACCAACGGCGCGATCATGCTCAAGCAGGGCATGACGCTCGCCACGGTCGACGACCGCACCTTCACCCTCACGCTGAAGGAAGCCTGGGGCTCGACCATCGACTCGATGGCGAAGATGAGCGCCAAGGCGCTCTACGTCTATCCGGAGAAGGACGCCTCGATCGACGGCAACACGCCGATCACCTCCAACATCGGCTCGGGTCCCTTCAAGTTCGTCCAGAGCGAGTTCGTGCCGGACTCGAAGGTCGTCTACGAGAAGTTCAGGGACTACGTGCCGCGCAGCGAGCCCGCCAGCGGCTATGCCGGCGGCAAGGTGGTCAAGATCGACAAGCTCGAGTGGGTGATCATCACCGACGCCGCGACCGCGACCGCCGCCCTCGATAAGGGCGAGGTCGACTGGTACGAGACGCCACCGCTCGACCTGCTGCCGACGCTGAAGAAGAACCCGAACCTGATGGCGAAGGTGCACAACCCGAACGGCGCCATCGGCATCATGCGCCCGAACCACCTGCACCCGCCGTTCAACAACGTGAAGGCCCGCCAGGCCTTCATGCACGCGGTCGACCAGAAGGACTTCATGCAGGCCGCGGTCGGCAGCGACCCCGAGAACTGGAAAACCTGCTGGGCCTTCATGGCGTGCGGCACGCCGACTGGCACCGAGAAGTTCGCCGAGTCCTACCAGAAGAAGGACCTGGCGCTGGCGAAGAAGCTGCTCGCCGAGTCGGGCTACAAGAACGAGAAGGTGGTCGTGCTGATCCCGTCGGACCAGCAGATCATCCGCGACATGTCGATCGTCACCGTGGCGACGCTGCGCGAGGTCGGCTTCAACGTCGAGGACGTCAACACCGACTGGGGCGGGCTGCTCGCTCGTCGTGCCAAACAGGACGCGCCGGAAGCCGGCGGCTGGAGCGTCGTGCATACCTGGGGCTTCGGCTTCGAGCTGGGCTCGGCGATCTCCAACTACGGCCTGACCACCGCCTGCGACCGCTCGGGCTGGCCGGGCTGGCCGTGCGACGAGGAGATGACCAAGCTCCGCGACGCCTGGGCCAAGGAAGGCGACCTCGCCAAGCGCAAGGCGATCGGCGAGCAGATCCAGCAGCGCGCCGTCGAGCAGGCCTACTTCACGCCGCTCGGCACCTTCTTCCAGCCGATGGCTTACAAGAAGAGCCTGCAGGGCATCGTCGAGGTCGCGATCCCGGTCTTCTGGAACGTCGAGAAGAAGTAAGCGTCCTCACATAGAGGGCGTCGTATGATCCTGCCCTCTCCGCCGACCGGCGGAGGGGGCAGTTTCTTTTTGGAGGCTTCGTTGTCCGTGAAAGCGCGCCCCCTGGGCAAGACGGGCCTCACCGTCTCGGAGATCGGCTTCGGCTGCTGGGGCATCGGCGGTCTGGTTCCGGGCGCCTCGTATGGCGAGACCGACGATGCCGAGTCGCTCCGCGCGCTCGAACGGGCGGTGGAGCGCGGCATCACCTTCTTCGACACCGCGCCCGCCTACGGCAACGGCCGCTCCGAGCGCCTGCTCGGCATCGCCTTCGGCAACCGCGCCGACGTGACGATCGCGACCAAGGCGGGCCAGGACCAGTTCGACCTGCCCATCGATTTCTCGGCCGGTGCGATCCGCCGGTCGGTCGAGGCATCGCTCGGACGGCTCAAGCGCGAGCGCATCGACCTGCTCCAGCTCCACAACCCGACGATCGATGCACTGAAGGCTGATCCTGCGATCCTCGGCACCCTCGACGACCTGAAGCGAGAGGGCAAGATCCGCGAGGTCGGCCTGTCGCTGAAGGCGCCAGCGGAGGCGGTCGAGGCGATCCGCGATCTCGGCGCCCGCGTCGTGCAGGTGAACTTCAACCTGATCGACCATCGTGCGATCGACTCAGGATTGTTCGATCTCGTGGCAACCTCGGGCGCCGGCCTGATCGCCCGCACGCCGCTCGCCTTCGGCATGCTCGCCGGCGAGGCACCGCAGAGCCAGACCTTCGCGCCCGGCGATCATCGCGCCAACTGGGCCAAGGATCGTCTCGCGCTGTGGGCGACCGAAGGCCGCGCGATGGCCTCCGAGATCGCCAGGCGCGACGGGCAGCCCTTGCCGCAAGTGGCGATCCGCTTCTGCCTGTCCTATGACGCGGTCTCGGCCGTGATCCCCGGCATGCTGACTCCGGCCGAGGTCGACGAGAACGCGAAGGCCTCGGCCGCCGGCCGATTGACATCGGCCGATCTCACGAAGATCCGCGATCAGTACGCGAAGAGCGCGCTGTCCACGCCGCCGCCGAAGAAGAGCTGACTTGTATCCCCTCCCCCCGCGCTTGCGTGGGGGAGGGTTAGGGTGGGGGGTGGTAGAAGCAGTCTCGGCCGCTAACGGCGGAGCGTGTCATCGCCCCCCACCCTAGCCC
>JBGALV010000163.1:0-7384 GCA_044223515.1 Alphaproteobacteria bacterium | reverse complement strand
GGCGAGCGCATCGCCATGGTTCGTATCGCGCCGTCGGGCGAGGTCGACATCGTCGTCGCCCCGGCGCTGGTTCCCGGCAACCCTACAAGATCCCCAGCGCCCGCAGTTCGGCGATGAGCTTGGGCGGCATGTCGCCGAGATCGTCGCCCTTCCTCAGGTCGCGCGGCGCGTCTTTCGCCTCGAGGTAGCGCCAGCCCTGCATCGGCCGCATCGCGCGGAGATCGGTCGGCACCAGCTTTGGATCCAGGATCAGGCCGCAGGCCGGCTTGCCGTCTTCCTTGACCCGGTCCTCGAGCCCGGTCACGCGCTGGCGGACGCGGATCTGACCCTTGATGATCCAATAGATCGAGCCGCCGTCGAGCAGTTCCTCCTCGCGCTTCGGGCGATGGCGGGTCACGTGCTGGAGCTTCTTGTCAGGCGCGCTCTTAAGCCGCTTCGCCTGCCAGAAGCGGAGATCGTCGATGTCGTCGATGCCGACGCACATCTTCACCAGGTTGACGGTCATGCCGCGACCTTGCCGGCGAGCGCGCGTGCCACCTTCGATCCGCTTTCGCGGCCGAGGTGGCTTGAGATGAAGGCGCCGGCCGCCGCTAGCTTCGCCAGATCCACGCCGGTCGAGGCGCCGAGCCCGTTCAGCAGATAGAGCACGTCCTCGCTGGCGACGTTGCCGGAAGCGCCCTTCGCGTAAGGACAGCCGCCGAGGCCGGAGACCGAGGAGTCGACAACGGCAACGCCGAGCTCGAGCGAGGCCAGGATGTTGGCGATCGCCTGGCCATACGTGTCGTGGAAGTGGACGGCGGTCTTCTCGACCGGAACGACCTTGCCCACCGCCTGGAGCATCGCCTGCGCCTTCGCGGGCGTGCCGACACCGATCGTGTCGCCGAGCGAGATCTCGTAGCAGCCCATGTCGAGCAGACGCTTCGCGACCCCGGCGACGGCCTTCGGGGCCACCTCGCCCTCGTAGGGACACCCGAGCACGCAGCTGATGTAGCCGCGCACCTTCATGCCCTCCGCCTTCGCCGCCTCGACCACCGGGGCGAAACGCTGGAAGCTTTCGTCGACCGAGCAGTTGATGTTGCGCTTGGAGAAGCTCTCGGACGCCGCGCCGAAGACGGCGATCTCGCGGACGCCGGCGGCCGAGGCGGACTCGAAGCCGGTCATGTTCGGCACCAGCACGGGATAGGAGACCTCGGGCCGCCGAACGAGGCCCGCCAGCACCTTTGCCGTGTCGGCCATCTGGGGCACCCATTTCGGCGAGACGAAGGCGCCCGCCTCGATCGCGGTCAGGCCGGCCTCGGCCAGAAGCTCGATCAGCCTGATCTTGACCTCGGCCGGAACCGGACGCGCTTCGTTCTGGAGGCCGTCGCGCGGACCGACCTCGACCATCTTCACTCGTGGAGGAACCGCCATGACCCTACCTGCGTATCCGTGACATCATGGGCGAGTCCTGGCCCCGCCGCCAACCGTCTTGCGCTCCGGCGGATGGTCCGCGCATAACCGGTACCCAGAGACTTCGGAGGACGTGATGTCGAGCCAGGCCCCGAGCCGAATCATCGCCTGGGCGGTGCATGTCCTGACCGCGAGCGGCGTGGTGATCGCGCTGCTCTCGCTTCTCGCCATCCTCAAAGGCAACGCCCAGGAAGCCCTCCTCTGGCTCGGCCTCGCCCTCGCCGTCGACGGCATGGACGGGCCCCTGGCACGTCGCTTCGAAGTCCGCCGGGTGATCCCCAACTTCGACGGCGCGGTCCTCGACCTCGTGGTCGACTACCTCAGCTACGTCCTGGTGCCGGCAGTGTTCCTCTACCAATTGGGATTCTTCCCCGAGCCGTTCGCCCTCGCCGCCACCGCCTTCATCCTGGCGACCTCCCTCTACATCTTCGCCAACGTCGAGATGAAGACTCACGACAACTACTTCGTCGGCTTCCCGGCGATCTGGAATGTCGTGGCGCTCTACGTCTACGTCCTTGACCCGCCGAAGACGGCGACGCTCGCCATAACGATCGTGCTGGGGCTCGCCAGCTTCTCGACCGCCAAGTTCTTGCACCCGCTTCGGGTCCAGGAGGGCCGCCCGATCACGCTCGTCGCGACCGCCGTCTGGAGCATCTCCTCGCTGGCCCTGATCTTGTACCAGCCTGAACGCCCCGGACTCGCCTTCGGAGCCTGGCTCATCGCCTCTGCCTGGCTCGGGCTCCAGTCGCTCCGGCGCACCTTCCGTGGGCCGAAACAGCCGCTGCCGGCCGAATAGTTGACAGGCCCTCGGGCCCTCCCTATACCCCGGGCCCAGGCGGGGCCGTAGCTCAGCTGGGAGAGCGTCGCGTTCGCAATGCGAAGGTCGGGAGTTCGATCCTCCTCGGCTCCACCAAAAATTCCGAAGGGCTCGATCCGATGGATCGGGCCCTTCGCTTTTACGGCTTCACGATCGTGAGCCAGGGCCAGCGTGCCCGATAGCTTCCGGCCTTCTCGATGAATCGGGCGGGTTGCGGATTGAGCGGATTCATCCGGAGCATCCCCGTCCACAGCTCGTCGAGCCCGTTCGGCGCATAGAGCTTGCCGTCGGCGGCGATGCCGACGCAGGTGCAGGGGATCAGGTAGCGGTCGATCCCGTCGCGCGAGGAAGTCAGTCGCGGATAATCGTCGCCGAAGCGCTGTCGATACCAGAGATGGACGCGCGCCTGGTTTTTCACCTCGACCACGACGCCGAGATCCGAGAACAGGTCCTTCGCGCGGGCGATCACGCGGTCCTCCGCCTCCCAGGAAAGATCCCGGTCGTCGAAGTAGAAGACGTCGTAGTCCTTCACATGCCGCTCGGGCGGCCATCCTGAAAGCCGGTTCCACACCGCCTGGAAAAGACAACCGGCAACCAGGAATGGATCTGGCACGCCGAGGTCCGGAAGACGGCGGAGTATCGCCGAGTTGGCTGGATTTGAGAGCGCGATCCCGATCAGCTCGTCGGCACGACTCACGGCTGGACGGGTGTCGGCGCCGGCAAAGGTTTACCCAGCTCGGCGAGGACCTTCCGCAGGCGATCCGGGTAATCGCTGATCAGCCCGTCGACGCCCATCTCGATCAGCCGCTTCATGCTCGGCTCGTCGTTGACCGTCCACGGCACCACCGTGAGGCCGAGCTCCTTGGCTTTCCTGAAGGACGCCTCGTCGAGGTCCTGGAAGAACGGCGACCAGATCCTGCCGCCCGCCGCATGCACGGTCGCCGGCACCGAGCCGCCGTGGTCGTCGACGTCGAATCCGGCGAGCCAGGGCGACGCCCCGGGCTTGCCCGCCTGCACATTGTCGCCGCCGCCGCGCGCGATCGTCAGGTAGACCGTCGCGATCTCCGGCGCCTCCTTCTGCACGACCTGGAGCGTCCGCCAGTCGAAGGACTGGATCGTCGTGCGCCGTGCCGTGCCGGCCTTCCTTATCTCGGCGATCAGCGCGCGGGCGAACGGCTCCGGCGCCAGGGTCTCGGCCGGTGCGTTCGGCGCCAGCTTGGTCTCGATGTTGAAGCGGACGTCGGCATTTCCGGCCTTGGCCGCGAGAGCGAAAACGTCGGCGACACGTGAGTATCGGGTTCCGTCGACCGGCGTCTGGTCGGGAAAGCCCTGGGCATAGCGCGTGCCCGGCTTCAGGCGCCCGATGTCGTAGCGCTGCAGCTCGGCGAAAGTCAGGTCGACGATGTTCGGCCCATGACCCTCGATCCAGTTGCCGTCGGGCCCGCGGGCGATGTCCGGATTGATCGCGCGGTCGTGGGCGACGACGACAACACCGTCCTTGGTAACGCCGGCATCGAACTCGAGCGTCGTGACGCCGAGCGACAGCGCGCGAGCGAAGGCCGGGAGCGTGTTCTCGGGCATCAGCCCGCGGGTCCCGCGATGGCCCTGGAGATCGAAGGCCTGGGCGGACATCGGCAGCATGAGCGCCGCGGCGAGTAGAAGAGCGCGCATCGTCATGCCGCCGGCGGCGTCAGCCGTGCCTGCTCGGGTTGTCCCACGTCCACCTCCTGAATGCGTTCGCCACGGCCTTTCACCTTGTCCGTCGAGATGCGGACCTGGCGGACGTCCTCGACCGCTTGGTCGAAATGCTTCTGCAGCTTGCCGACACGGTCGTCGAGCCGTTCGACGTCCTGCAGCAGCTTGGCCACCTCGCCCTGGATCAGATGAGCCTGCTCGCGCATGCGCACGTCACGGAGCACCGCGCGCACGGTGTTGAGGGTCGCCATCAGCGTCGTCGGCGAGACGATCCACACCCGCTCGGCATAGGACTGCTGCACCACCTCGGGCAGGTTGGCGTGAAGCTCGGCATAGACCGCCTCGCTCGGCAGGAACATCAGCGCCGACTCCGCCGTCTCGCCGGCGACGATGTATTTCTCGCGGATCGCCCGGACGTGGATCATCACGTCGGAGGCGAGCTGCTTCCTCGCCGCCGTCCGCTGAATGTCGTCGGTCGCGGCGACGAGGGCGCGGAACGCCTCCAGCGGGAACTTGGCATCGATCGCGATCGAGCCCGGCGGATTCGGCAGGCGGAGCAGGCAGTCGACGCGCTTGCCGCCGATCTGGCACTGGAATTCGAAGGCATCGGGCGGCAGCGCCGCCTTCACCAGGTTCTCGAGCTGGACCTCGCCGAAGGCACCGCGCGCCTGCTTGTTGGCGAGGATGTCCTGGAGCGCCACCACCTGGGTCGAGAGCTGCGACATGTTGGCCTGCGCGGCATCGATTACCGCGAGCCGCTCCCGCAGCTCGGTCAGGGTCTTGGTGGTATCGGCCGCGTTCTTGTTGAGGCTCTCGCCGACGACGCCGCCCAGGCGCGCCATGCGCTCGTCCAGAGCCTTCGCCATGGCTCGCTCCTGGGCCTGGAGCTGCTCGGCCAATTGCGACTGAACGGCGGCCTGGGACGAGGCCATCTGGTCGAGGCGGCCGGCGAGTGACGACAGCGCTGCCGCTGCCTGAGCATCTTCCTGTCCCCGCTGCTGGCGGAGATAAAGGAGGGCGGCAATCGCCAGGGCGGCGGCAAATCCGATCCAGGGCAAGATGTCGAGCATGGCTTCAGTCCTAGCACGAGTCGGACGCCTCCGCGCTTGACGGATCGAGGATGGCCGCCTACCTAGCCAAGGCCATGGCCCTACGTGAGATTCTCGTCGCCCCCGATCCGCGCCTCAAGGTGAAGGCGCGCCCCGTGGAGCGCATCGACGCCAGCGTCCGGAGGCTGATGGACGACATGCTGGAGACGATGTACGGCGCGAACGGCATCGGGCTCGCGGCACCGCAGATCGGCAGCGATCTCCGCATCGTCGTCTGCGACGTCGCGCGCCGCGACGAGGATGCCCGCCCACTGGCGCTCGCCAATCCCGAGATCGTCTGGGCCTCGGAAGAGCTGGAGCTTCGCGAGGAAGGCTGCCTCTCGGTACCGGAGCACTATGCCGAGGTCGAGCGGCCCTCCGAAGTGAAGGTTCGCTATCTCGATCGCGACGGCAAGGAGCAGGAAGTCCATGCGACCGGCCTGCTCTCGGTCTGCCTGCAGCATGAGCTCGAGCATCTGGACGGCACGCTGTTCATCGATCATCTGTCGCGGATGAAGCGCGACATCATCCTGCGCAAGCTGAAGAAGACCCAGCGCCTGGCGGAACCGGCCTGAGGCGATGACCCGGCTCAGGCTGGCGATGATGGGCACGCCCGACTTCGCCGTGCCGACGCTGGATGCGCTGGTCAATGACGGCCACGAGATCGCCTGCGTCTACGCCCAGCCGCCGCGGCCCGCAGGCCGCGGGCAGAAGCCCCGCCCCTCGCCGATGGAGGCATGGGCGCGCGATCACTCTCTCGACGTCCGCACGCCGGCCAGCCTCAAGGATCCGGCCGAGCAGCAGGCGTTCCGCGATCTCAAGCTCGACGCCGCGGTGGTCGCGGCCTACGGCCTGATCTTGCCCAGGCCGGTGCTCGAAGCGCCGAGGCTCGGCTGCCTCAACGTCCACGCCTCGCTGCTGCCGCGCTGGCGCGGGGCTGCCCCGATCCAGCGCGCGATCATGGAAGGCGATACCGAGACCGGTGTCACCATCATGCAGATGGACGTCGGCCTGGACACCGGGCCGATGCTGATGAGCGAGGATTTACCAATCCTGCCGACCGATACCGGACAGAGCCTGCACGACAAGCTCGCCGAAATCGGCGCCTGGCTCATCCTCCGCGCCCTCGACGGCGTGGCGAACGGCACGCTGAAGGGCACGCCTCAGCCGGCGGACGGCATCACCTACGCGAAGAAGATCGAGCGCGACGAGGCGAAGATCGACTGGCGCCAGCCGGCCGAGCGACTGGAGCGGATGATCCGCGCCTTCAACGCCTGGCCCGGCGCCTTCTTCGAGCACGGGAGCGAGCGCATCAAGGTCTGGGGCGCCGAGCTTGCAAGCGGCACGGGCGCGCCCGGACAGGTGCTCGACGAGAGACTGACCATCGCCACCGGCGACGGCACCCTCCGCCTGACCCGGCTGCAGCGCGCGGGCGGCAAAGCGATGGACGCCGATGCCTTCCTTCGCGGCTATCCCATCTCGGCGGGCGCCGCTCTATCCTGACGGCGATGCCGCGCTATCGCCTGACCCTCGAATATGACGGAACCGGACTCGCCGGATGGCAGCGCCAGGACAATGGCGCGTCGGTCCAGGGGCTGCTGGAAGCGGCGTTCGAGAAGTATTGCCAGGAAGAAGTGACGCTTGTCGCCGCAGGCCGCACCGATGCGGGCGTGCATGCGCTGGCTCAGGTCGCCCATGTCGACCTGCAGCGCCCCCGGGAGACGGATGAGATCCGCGACGCGGTCAACTTTCACCTGAAGCCGGCCAGGGTCGCGATCATCGAGGCGGCCGAGGCGCCGGCGGGTTTCCACGCCCGGTTCTCGGCGACCGGCCGGCGCTACCTCTATCGCATCGTCAACCGGCGGGCGCCTCTGGTCCTCGACCACGACCGCGCCTGGGCGCTGACCCGCCCGGTCGATGCCGAAGCGATGCACCGCGCCGCCCAGGTCCTCGTCGGCCAGCACGACTTCACGAGCTTCCGCGATTCCCAGTGCCAGGCGAAGTCGCCGGTAAAGACGCTCGATCGCCTGGACGTGAGCCGCGCCGGCGAGGAAATTTCGATCCGTGCCGAGGCCCGATCGTTCCTGCACCACCAGGTCCGCAACATGGTCGGCACCTTGAAGCTGGTCGGCGAAGGAAAATGGACCGAGACCGACGTGGCGGCAGCGCTGGCCGCTCGCGACCGCTCTGCTGCCGGCCCCACCGCACCGGCCATGGGCCTCTATCTCACCGGAGTCAGCTATGGGACGTGACAGCGACACGATCTCGCTGAACGAAGCGCGGCGTATCGCGCTCGCGGCCCAGGGCTTCGCCGACCGGCGGCCGGCGGCGCGCG
>JBGALV010000030.1:0-48154 GCA_044223515.1 Alphaproteobacteria bacterium | reverse complement strand
ACCATCATGCTGATGGTCCTGATGTCGAGGTAGGCGGCCGATGACCGGCAAGCGCACGATGTGGATGAAGCGGCCGACCAAGGGCGGCCGCGAGCTCGACGGGCCCGAGCAGTATCTCGCCAAGGCCCAGCGCTTCCGCGAACGCGCCGCCGGGCTCCGCCACGGACTCGAAAGCTACAAGATCCCGCCGCTGCAGCGGGTCGAGATGGAACGCACGCTGAAGAACCTGGAAGCCGCCGCCAACGAGCTCGAGCGGCTGGCGAAGCGGCGCTAGGAGCGCGGCTCCGGCAGGGCCGCGATCTCGCGGACCAGCTTGGCCGCGATCGCGCGGCCGAAATCCTCGAAGCCCTTGGCGACGATCAGGAAGGCGCCCGGCCCACCGATCACGTGCTGCTCGTAGTAGTCGGCCAGCGTCGGCTCGTAATAGGTCTGGATCGGCAGGCCGTTGATCGTGATGTCGGCGATCAGGGCCTTGTCCCTGGCCTCGTCGACGGAGCCGCCGAGATTGCTCTCCCCGTCGCCCGAGATGTCGAGCACCTTGCGGTCGGTCACGAACGGCAGGTCCTCGAACTGCTGCATGGCCTCCTCGATCGCGCACGGGATGCAGGTGTCGCCGACGAGCTCGCGGCGATGGGAGCGGATGACCTTCGAGACCTCGCGCGCCGCGGCTTCGCTGTCGAGAAGGGTCCACGGGATCAGGCGGGCCATGCGCCGGCCGTCGCTCCACTCGAAATAGGTGACGGCGATACGACGGTTCTCGCCGCCGAGAATCGCATCCAGCACCTGCTTGGAAACCAGCGCGTCGGCGTAGCCGTTCCGCTGCTGCTCGAAGCGGGCCTGGTTGACGCTTCCGGATGAATCGACGGCGAGCACGAGCGCCAGGTCGACCCGTTCCGCTGCACGCAACGCGCCCGCCGGCAGGAGGGCCAGAAACCCCAGCAAAATGGCTAAACGCCGATACATGGGGAAAACGATAACACGCCGCTCGCGATTGCCAGGAGTCGGTGTCAGAGTGGGCCTCCCCGGCCAGATGCCCAGATTTTCCGCCCCCGTCCACGCGACCTTGCTGATGCTGGCCGCGACCACAGTTTCCGGCTTCCAGAACTGCCTGATGCGCGTGATCGCCGACCACGGCATCGATGCCTTTCAGATCACGCTGTTCCGGAACCTCTTCGGCCTGATCTCGATCAGCGCGATCCTGCTCTGGACCCACCGCCGGATCCCGAGGACGCATTGGTTCTGGCCGATCACGCTGTCGTGTGTCCTGCACGTGGCGTCCATGCTGGCCTTCATCTACGGGCTCAGCGTGCTGCCGTTGAACGAGTCGGCAGCGCTCGCCTTCGCCGCGCCCCTCTTCGTCACCATCGGCGCCGCCCTCTTCCTCGGCGAGACCGTGCGCGCGCGCCGCTGGAGCGCGGTCGCCGCCGGCTTCGTCGGCGTGCTGATCATCCTCAGGCCCGGCTTCATCCCGATCAGCTTCGGCGCGATGATGATCCTGGTCTCGTGCATGATGGGCGCGGCGGTCACGCTGATGTTCAAGACCTTCGCCGGCAACGAGCGCCCGCAGACCCTGATCTTCTATCAATGCCTGATCGCCACGGTCCTCTCCGCACCCGGCGGCGCCTGGGTCTGGGTGACGCCGAGCTTACCCATCTTCCTGGCGCTCGCCGCGATCGGCCTGATCGGTACCTTCGGCTGGCTCTGCTTCCTCGGCGCCTGCAAGCTGATGGACGCGAGCGCGATCCAGCCGATCGAGTTCGTGAAGCTGCCCTCGGTCGCCTTCTTCGCCTACTTCATGTTCGGCGAGACGCCCGATCGCTGGGTCTGGCTCGGCGCGGCGGTGATCTTTTCGTCCACCCTCTACATCGCCCATCGCGAGGCGGTGATCGCTCGCCGGCGCGTGGCCGGCGGCCGGACCTAAGCGATGACGGCTCTCTCGCCCGCCGCGCACGCCGCGGCGCTCAGCCTCTTCGCGGTTTTCCTCGTCGCGCTTCAGAACAGCCTCATCCGCGTCGTCACCGACGGCGGCATTCACGCCTTCGAGGTCGTCTTCTTCCGTACGCTCTTCGGCCTGCTTTCGGTCGCCGCGGTCATCCTGTGGAGAGAGCGGTCGTTGCCGAGATCGCGGTGGGTGGTTCGGGTCGGGGCGACCAGCTTCATCCACCTGATCTCGATGGGCGCGGGCTTCCTCGGCGTGGCGCTGCTGCCGCTGAACGAATCGGCGGCACTCAGCTTCGCGATGCCGCTGTTCGCCACCGTCGGCGCCGCCCTCTTCCTCGGCGAGGACGTGCGCATCCGCCGCTGGAGCGCCGTGATCATCGGGTTCTTAGGCGTGCTGCTCATCGTCCGGCCGGGCTATGTGCCGATCAGCCTCGGCGCCGCCGCGACCCTGTTCGCAGCCATGCTGGGGGCGGCGATCACGCTGCTCTTCAAGACCTTCGCCGGCGTCGAGCGCGGAACGACCCTCATCTTCTATCAGTGCCTGTTCTCGACCCTGTTCGGCATCCCCGCGCAGTTCTTCGTCTGGGCGACGCCGGATGCCTTCCAGTTCGCGATCCTGGCCGCCAACGGCATCCTCGGCACCATCAGCTGGCTCTGCTTCCTCCGCGCGTGCACCCTGGTCGACGCCAGCGCGCTGATGCCCTATGAGTTCACGCGCCTGCCCTTCGTCGCGGTCTTCGCCTACCTGATGTTCGGCGAGATCCCGGACAAATGGGTGTGGCTCGGAGCGGCCATCATCTTCTCCTCGACCCTCTATATTGCCCATCGCGAAGCGGTCGCGGCCCGCCGTGCCAGGTTCGCCCGATGAACACGTCGATCGTCGCCACCTTCTGGGCGCTGGTCACCATCCTGATCACCGGCACGCAGAACATCACGATCCGGCTGGCCGCGGATCACGGCGCCGATGCCTTTCAGATCGTTCTGTTCCGTAACCTGTTCGCCCTCGTCTCGATCGCGCTCATCCTGCTGTGGAGGGAGCGCAACCTGCCGCGGAGCCGCTTCTCCGGCCTGATCGCGATCGCGTGCGTCGTGCACGTCGCCTCGACCCTCTCGGGCTACTACGGCATCGCCGTCCTTCCGCTGAACGAGTCGGCGGCGTTGGGATTCGCCATGCCGCTTTTCGCCACTGCCGGCGCCGCCCTCTTCCTCGGCGAGACGGTGCGGGCGCGGCGCTGGAGCGCCGTTGCCGCCGGCCTGCTCGGCGTCCTGATCATCCTCCGGCCGGGCATCATCCCGATCAGCCTCGGTGCCTCCATGGTGCTGCTCTCCGCAGCACTCGGTGCCGTGGTCACGCTCATGTTCAAGCGCTTCATCGGCGGCGAGCGGGCGATGACCCTGGTCCTCTGGCAGAGCGTGTTCGCGACCTTGTTCTCGATACCGCCGGCGGTCGTGACCTGGGAGGTGCCGACCGGCTTCGCGGCAGCGATGATGATCACCAACGGCGTCCTCGGCACGCTCGGATGGCTCACCTTCCTTCGCGCGTGCCAGCTGACCGACGCCAGCGCGCTGATGCCCTTCGAGTTCCTGCGCCTGCCGGTCGTCGCGATCTTCGCCTATGTGCTGTTCGCGGAGATCCCCGACCAGTGGGTGTGGCTCGGCGCGGCGGTGATCTTCTCCTCGACCCTCTACATCGCGCATCGCGAGGCGGTGGTGGCGCGCCGCCGGGCCTCCGGGGAGCCGTCGTGAGGCCCATGGTCCAGGCCGTGACGCTGATGGTTGCGGCCCAGCTTTCAACCGCCTTCCAGAACGTGGCGATCCGGCTCGCCGCCGACGACGGCATCCATCCGTTCGAGATCGCCTGGGTGCGCGGCGTCGTGGGCTTAGTCATGGTCGCGGCCCTCGTCCTCTGGCGCGAGGGCGGGATTCCCAAGCCCAGGGCCGTCGGCAAGCTGGTCGCCGTCGGCTTCGCCCATGTCGCCGCGATGGTCAGCTTCTTCTACGGCGTGGCGCTGATCCCGCTCAACGAGTCGACCGCGCTCAGCTTTGCCGCCCCGCTGTTCGCGACCATCGGCGCCGCCCTCTTCCTCGGCGAAACGGTCCGGCTCCGGCGCTGGATCGCGGTGACGATCGGGTTTCTCGGCGTGCTGATCGTGCTTCGACCCGGCATGGTGCCGATCGGTCTCGGCATCTCGCTCGTGCTCTTCTCGACCGTCGCCTTCGCGGTGGTGACGCTGCTGTTCCGCAACCTCTCCAAGACCGATCCGCCGACGACGATCGTCTTCTACCAGAGCCTGTTCTTCTCGATCGTCACCTTGGCGCCGGCGGCGCCCGTGCTGGTCGTGCCGTCGGCCTACGCCTTCCTGATGATGGTGCTGGTCGCGATCCTCGGCACCTTCGGCATGTTCGCCTATACCCGCGCCTTCGCCATCGCCGAGGCCTCGGCGATCCTGCCGATCGAGTTCGCCCGCCTCCCCTTCATCGCCGTCATCGCCTTCCTGGTGTTCGGCGAGCAGCCGGACCGGTGGGTCTGGCTTGGGGCTGCGGTGATCTTCGGTTCCACCCTCTACATCGCCCACCGCGAGGCGTCTGTCGCCCGCGGCGCCAAGGCCCGCCCATGATCCGCCCGAGCCCGTTGATCAAGGCGGTCCTGCTGATGGGAACGGCGGCGGCGCTGACCGCGGCGCAGAACACCCTGATCCGCTTCCTCGGCGACAGCGGCATCCACCCCTTCGAGATCGCGTTCTTCCGCTGCGTCTTCGGCCTGCTCACCGCGGCACCCCTGGTCTTCTGGGCCGAGCGCACCTGGCCGCGCACCCGTGCGGCGAAACCGCTGGCAGCATCCGGCCTGTTCCATTTCACGGCGATGATCTGCTTCTTCACCGGCGTGACGCTGATCCCGCTGAACGAGTCGGCGGCGCTGACCTTCGCCGGCCCGCTTTTCGCCACGGTCGGTGCCGCGATCTTCCTCGGCGAGAACGTGCGCGCGCGCCGCTGGGCGGCGATCGTCATCGGCTTTGCGGGCGTGCTGATCGTACTCCGCCCGGGCACCGTCCCGGTCAGCCTTGGCGCCGCGCTGGTGCTCTTCGCCAACATCTCCTTCGCCGGGGTCTCGCTGCTGGTGAAGAAGATGTCCGGAACCGAGAAGGCGACGACCGTGGTCTTCTACCAGACGCTGATCGTTATGTGCCTGACCTTTCCGCTGGCGCTCTGGCACTGGCGGACGCCGACACCCTACGAGCTTCTGCTGGTCGCGACCCTGGGCGCGCTCTGCACCGCCGGCTGGCTCTGCTTCACCCGCGCCTTCGCCCTGGCCGATGCCTCGGCCATCCTGCCGCTCGAGTTCACGCGGCTCCCCTTCGTCGCCGTCCTCGCCTACGTCGTGTTCGGCGAGGTGCCGGACAAGTGGGTGTGGATCGGCGCCGCGGTGATCTTCGGATCGACCCTTTACATCGCCCATCGCGAGCACACGGCCCATCGCCGGGCGCAGGAGCGGACGTGACCTTGAGCCCCCTCATCGTCGCCGTCTCGCTGATGACTTTGTCGGCAACGACCATCGCGGCCGGCAATACGCTGATCCGCTCGCTCGGCGACATCGGCATCCACCCCTTCGAGATCGCATTCTTCCGCTGCGCCTTCGGCTTCGCCACGATCGCGCCTATCGTCCTGTGGAAGGAGCGCGCCTGGCCCAGGACCACGGCGGTGAAGCCGCTGGTCGCCTCGGGCCTCTGCCACTACGCCTCGATGCTCTGCTTCTTCACCGGCGTCACGCTGATGCCGCTGAACGAGTCGGCGGCACTCAGCTTCGCCACCCCGCTCTTCGCCACCATCGGCGTGGCGCTTTTTCTCGGCGAGACGGTGCGCGCCAGGCGTTGGATCGCGATCGCCGTCGGATTCGCCGGCGTCCTGATCGTTCTCCGGCCGGGCGCCGTGCCGCTCGGCCTCGGGCCGGTTCTCGTCATCCTCTCGACCGTCACCTTCGCCGGCGTCACCGTGTTGGTGAAGATGATGTCGGGGAAGGAAAAGACGACGACGGTCGTGTTCTACCAGAGCCTGACCGTCATGCTTCTGACGGCACCGCTGGCCGTGTGGCATTGGACGACGCCGTCATGGCCGGCCTTCATGGCGCTGGCGACCTTAGGTGCGCTCAGCACGCTCGGCTGGCTCTGCTTCACCCGAGCCTTCGCGCTCGCCGATGCGTCGGCGATCCTGCCGTTCGAGTTCACGCGCATGCCCTTCATCGCGATCCTCGCCTACCTGGTCCTGGGCGAGGTTCCGGACAAATGGGTCTGGCTTGGAGCGGCGGTGATCTTCGCCTCGAACCTCTACATCGCGCAGCGAGAGCATGCCGCGCACCGGCGCGAGCAGCTGGGACGCGATCAGATCCAGCGGCGGACCGACGCGCAGTAGGCGCGGTAGGCGTCCCCGAACTTGGCCTCGAGGTACCGCTCCTCGCGGCCGATCACGCCGAAGCGCATGACGATCAGGACCGGCACCAGCAGGACGACCGGCCACCAGCTGCCGTAGCCGAGAGCCAGGCCCAGGTATACGAGCGTCAGCGCCAGGTAGATCGGGTTGCGCGAGAAGCGATACGGGCCGGAAATCACCAATGCCGTCGTCGGCATCCAGGTCGGCACGTTGGTGCCGGCGGCCTTGAAGCGACGGAAGCAGAGCGCGAGCAGGCCCAGGCCCAACGCCAGCGCGAGGCCGGCCGTCGGCAGCCGGCCCGCGAATATGGGGAGCGGCGCCGGGAAGACGAGATCGATCAGGCCTCCGAGGAGCAGGGTCCCGAGATAGAGGACTGGCGGCCTGATGGCGACGCCGGCAGTGTCGGCGGCGCCACTCATGCGTCCCTATGCCTCCGCCTTCGCGACCTGGGACGAGGTCAGGCGCTTGTCGTAGCCGAGGCTCGCCTCGAAGAGCTGGCGCGTATAGGCCTCGCGGTAGCGCCGCTCGACCAGGTCGTCGACGCTCAGCTCCTCGTAGATCTTGCCATGGTTCATCACCGCCAGCCGGTCGCACATGTGGCTGACCACGGCGAGATCGTGGCTGACCAGGAGGAAGGTGAGGCCGGTCGCATCGCGGATGTCGGTCAGGAGATTGAGGATCTCCGCCTGCACCGAGACATCGAGCGCCGAGGTCGGCTCGTCCAGCAGCATCAGCTTCGGCTCGAGGATGAGAGCGCGCGCAATGGCGACGCGCTGGCGCTGGCCGCCCGAGAGCTGGTGCGGGTAGCGGAAGCGGAAGGCCGGGCCGAGGCCCACCTGCTTCAGCACCCGGTCGATCCGCTCGTCTGCCCGGTCGAGGCCATGGATCTTGATCGGCTCCATCAGCGTGCCGTTGACGGTGAAGCGCGGATGCAGCGAGCCGTAGGGATCCTGGAAGACGATCTGGGCCAGCTTGTAGAAGCCGCGCTCGCGCTTCGGCGTCATCTGCTTGCCGTCGATGCGGATCGTGCCTTCCCAGTTCGAATTGAGGCCGGCGAGCGCGCGCAGGATCGTGGTCTTGCCGCAGCCGGACTCGCCGACCAGGCCGAAGGCCTCGCCCTGCTTGACGGTGAAGCTGACGTTGTCGACGGCAGTCGTCGACGCCTTGCCGGTGCCGAAACGGACGACGAGGTTTTCTACTTCGATCATGGTCAGAGGGCCCAGGCCGGATCGCGGACGAGGGTCGAGAGATGCTTGCGGCGCTCGCCGAGGCGCGGCAGCGAGGCGAGGAGGCCCTGGGTGTAGGGGTGCTTCGCCTGACGGAGTTCGGAAGCCTTGCATTCCTCGACGATGCGGCCGGCATACATGATCAGCACGCGGTCGCAGAACGTGGCGACCAGGTTGAGGTCGTGGCTGATGAACATCAGGCCGAGGCCGCGCCGGGAGACCAGGTCGTCGAGGATCGCCAGCACCTGCATGCGGACGGTGACGTCGAGGGCCGAGGTCGGCTCGTCGGCGATCAGCAGCTTCGGATCGGGCACCAGCATCATCGCGATCATGATCCGCTGGCCCATGCCGCCCGAGACCTCGTGCGGATAGAGGTCGTAGACGCGCTGCGGGTTGCGGATCTGCACCGCCTCCAGCATCGACATGACACGCTCGCGCGCCTCTTTCCGGTTGAGGCCGGAAGGCAGAGCCTCGGAGATCTGGTCGCCGACGCGCATGACCGGATCCAGCGAGAACTTGGGGTCCTGCAGGATCATGCCGATGCGCTTGCCGCGCACCGCCAGCATGTCGGTCTCGCTCGCCCGCGCCAGATCCAGCTCTTCGAACTGCATCTTCTTGGCGGTGACGGTGCCGTTGCCCGGCGTGAGCTTCAGGATGGCGCGACCGGTGGCGGACTTGCCGGAACCCGACTCGCCGACGATGCCCACCTTCTCCTTGCCGACCGAAAAGGAGATGTCGCGCACCGCACGGACCATGCGGTGCGGCGTCTTGAAGGTGACGTTGAGGTCCTGGACCTCGAGAAGGGGCTGGGTCATTCGTCGCGCGGGTCCAGAACGTCGCGGAGCCCGTCGCCGACCAGGTTGAAGCCGAGGCTGACGACGAGGATGGCGAGGCCGGGCGCGGCGGCAAGGAACCAGCTGCCGAGCAGATACTGGCGGCCGGTCGAGAGCATGGCGCCCCATTCCGGCATCGGCGGCTGTGCGCCGAGGCCGAGGAAGCCCAGCGCCGCGGCGGTCAGGATGATGCCGGCCATGTTGAGCGTGATGCGGATGATCACCGAAGATAGGCACATCGGCACGATGTGCTTGACCACGATGCGCCAGGCCGGCGCGCCCTGCGCGCGGATCGCGGCGATGTAGTCGGACGATCTGACCGTCAGCGTCTCGGCGCGCGCCAGGCGCGCGATCGGCGGCCAGACGGTCAGCGCGATCGCGATCACGGCGTTGCGGATGCCCGGGCCGAGTGCGGCGACGAAGGCCAGCGCCAGGATCAACCCCGGGAACGACAGGAAGAGGTCGGTGATGCGCATCAGGACCGTGTCGGTCCAGCCGCCGAAGTAGCCCGAGACGGTGCCGACCAGGAGGCCGATCGGCGCCGCGATGAGCGCGACCAGGCAGGTGATCTGCAGCGTGATCCGCGAGCCGTAGACGACACGGCTGAATATGTCGCGGCCGAGCTCGTCGGTACCGAAGAAGTGGTCTCCGCTCGGCGCCAACAGCCGGCGGCTTAGGTTCTGCTCGTTCATCGGGAACGGCGCGATCAGCGGCGCGAAGATCGCGACGAGCAGCAGCACCACGAGGATGGTGAGTCCGATCACCGCGAGCGGGTTCTGGGAGAAGCGGACGCAGCCGATGTAGAGGCGCTGCAGGCTCGCCTGCGTCGGCGACTGGCTCACCTCGGCGGTCAGGTAGGCGCGAAGCCCACCCTTCCCGGGTTCGATGACGGTGGTCATTTCGTGCGCGGGTCCAGGATCTTGTAGAGGATGTCACTGACCAGGTTGATCGTGACGAAGATGATGCCGACGAGCAGGACGCAGGCGAGGACCGCGTTCATGTCGCCGGCGAGCAGGCCCGAGACCAGGTAGCGGCCGAAGCCCGGCCACGCGAACACCGTCTCGGTCACCACCGCGCCTTCGAGCAGGATCGCGTATGCCAGCGCCACGATGGTCAGGAGCTGTACCGCGATGTTGCGGAAGGCATGCTTGCGGATGACCTTCCACTTCGACAGACCCTTCACCCGCGCCGCCAGGATGTACTCCTGCGAGAGCTGGGCCAGCATGAAGCTGCGGGTGAGCCGGCTGATGAAGGCGATGGCGCTGAAGCTGAGGATGCTGGCCGGCAGCACGATGTGCGAGAAGGCGTTCTGCCAGACTTCCCATTCGCCGGCGATCGCCGCGTCGACCAGCATGAGGCCGGTCACGCGGTCGACGACATCGATGTAGTAGACGTCGAGGCGGCCAGGTCCGCCGACCCAGCCGAGCATGGCGTAGAACAGCACCAGGCCCATCAGCCCGCTCCAGAAGGTCGGGACCGAGTAGCCGAGAAGGCCGACGATGCGGGCGAAGTGGTCGATCGCGCTGCCGCGATAGACGGCGGCCAGCACGCCGATCGGCATGCCGAGGCAGACGCCGATCGTGATCGCGATGGTCGCGAGCTCGATCGTCGCCGGGAACACGCGCAGGAGGTCGGCCGAGACCTTGTTGCCGGTGAACAGCGCGTTGCCGAACTCGCCGCGCAGCATGTCGCCCATGAAGTAGGCGAACTGGACGTAGAGCGGCTTGTCCAGGCCCAGCTGCTTGTAGACCATGTCGTAGGTGGAGGCGTCGGCCTGCTCGCCGACGATGGCGATGACCGGGTCGATCGGCAGCATGCGCCCGATGAAGAAGGTGAGTGCCAGCAGGCCCATCAGGGTCACCACCGCGGACGATCCCACGCGCCAGGCATCCCACACCCACGCCGGCAGCTTCGGCTTCGCCGCCGGCTGCCGGTTGACGTCGGTCACGGCCATTGAACGTATCCCCTGACTGCTTACGCGACGGCTACTTGTGCGCCGAGGCGTAGTCGACCTTGAACGGGCCGATCGCGAAGTCCTTCACTTCCTTGCGGTAGGCGATCGAGCGAACCGTCTGGAACATGTAGGCCATCGGGCCGTTGTGGAGCATGTGCTCCTGGATCTGCTTGTAGGTCGCGATCCGCTTGGCCGGATCACGCTCCATCATCGCAGCGTCGGTCATCTTGTTGATGTTCTCGTCGAACCAGGCCGAGCGCCAGGACGGGTACTGGGCGAGCTTGGACTCGGCCCGGTTGTCCGGGTTGTAGGCATGGCGCGAGATCATGCTGTGCGCATCCGGGTAGCCTGCGCCCCAGCCGATCTGACCGATCTGGAACTCGCGCGCCCGCATCTTGGTGAACAGGTTCGCATCGGCCATCTGCTCGAGGTCGAGCTTGATGCCAACCTTCGCCGCGTTGCCCTGGACGTGCTGGGCGACCGCCGGATTGAACTGGTTCGCCGACAGGATGTACTTCATCGAGAAGCCGTTCGGATACCCGGCTTCGGTAAGCAGCTTCTTCGCCATGTCGAGGTCAAGCTTGAAGGGAAGGCCTTCCTTCTCGCTCAGCGCGCCGAAGGCGCCGATCGGCACCAGGCTGTTCCGCGCCTTGCCCTGGAACGCCATCACCGTCTTCTCGAGACCTTCGTAGTCGACGAGGTAGCGGAAGGCCTCGCGCACCTTCGGGTTGGCGAGGATCGGATCGGAGACGTTGAAGGCGAAGTAGCTGAAGCCGTGCATCACCGTCTGCTCGATGTGCATGTCCTTGTTCGACGACAGCGCCTTCAGGTCGTCGGCGCTCAAGAGACGGCCGACGTCGATATCGCCCTTCTCGAGCTGCAGGCGCTGGGCGCCCGACTCCGGCACGTGGCGGATCAGCACGCGCTTCAGGTGTGCCTTCTTGAAGTAGTTGTCGTTGGATTCGAGGATCACGACGTCGTTGGCATTCCAGGTCCGCACCTTGTAAGGGCCAACGCAGTCGGACTGGGTCTTGAACCAGCCGTTGCCGTAGTCGCTCTTGCCGTCGGTGGTTTTGGCGTTCTTCTCGCCGGTCTCCTTGCTCAGGATCGAGGCGACGTTGCTGGCGAAGGCCGCCGAGAGGACCAGGCCCGCCGGATAGGGCTTGTCCATCTTCACGACCAGGGTCTGGGCGTCGGGCGCGGTGAACTGCTCGTCCGCCTTCTCCGAGGTGAAGCCCCATTCCTTCAGGTTCGCGGCGTTGCCGAAATTGAGATGGATGGCGCGCTTCAGCGTCCAGGCGGCGTCGGCCGCGGTCGCCGCTTTGCCGGAGGCGAACTTGAGGTCCTTGCGGAGCTTGAAGGTCAGCGTCATGCCGTCGGCGGAGGTCGACCAGCTCTCGGCGAGGCCGGGAACGATCTTCGAGGCGTCCTTGATGTCGGCCTCGACCAGGCGGGCGCAGACGTTCTGCATGATGTCGTTGCCGTTGACCTCGCCGATCTGGGCAGGGTCGAGCGTGATCAGTGCATCGAGGTTCCACGCCATGACCAGCGCGTCTTTCGGCGTGGCAGCGTTCGCCGACGCAGCGGCGAGGGTAGCGGCGAGGATCAAGCTCGGGGCGAGCAGGCGACGCATCGAAGCCTCCAGTGCTTATGGATGGAACGTCCCTTGGGGCAGTGCGCCCGGGAACCGGTCGTTGCCGGCGGTTATTGGATAGCGTGGCCGAACCCGAGCGTCCACTCAAGGCTTGTTTAAGCCTGTCGCCCTACCGTCCCGCCCCTTGCTTGGCGGGCTCCTGGCGATCGTCCTCGCCTTCGAGGCCGCCGAGGAAGCGGACGATCCTGCGAAGGATGCCCGGGGCGAGCGCCGACAGCGGGTTGACGCTGACCTCAGGTTGCTCGAGCGGCCCGGTGATGCGGAAGTCGGCGGCGACGACGCCTTCGTTCTGGCCGCCGGTGATGATCGTTCCGATGAGCGGGATGGCGCCGATCACGCGGTTCAGCGTGTAGGCCGGCACCGCGGTTCCCTCGATCTCGGCGATGTCCGTCTTACGCTCGACCGAGCCGTGGGCGGTCACGCCGATCGAACTGCCGGCGGCAAGCGCCTCCTTGAAGGTGATCCGCTGTTCCGTCTGCACCAGCTTGGCGGTCAGGCGCTGGAAGCCGATGCCCGAGCCCGACAGCGTCTCGACGATGCCCGAGAAGGAGGCGAGCGTTGCGAGCCGCGCAAGCGCCGGCGCCTGCACCACCGTGAAGTCGGTGATCGTGAGGTCGCCTTCGAAGGGCAGCCCCTTGCCTTCGACGTCAGCGGTGCCGTCGAGCACCAGCCGGCCACCGACCATGTGGTTGTAGAACCCGAGTGACTTCAGCATCGCTCCGGCGTCGAGCGAGGTCAGGTGGAAGCGATGGCGCTTGTCGGCCGCCGACATGTCGAGCGCGAACCGGCCGTCCGCGCCGACGCGGCCCTCGGCGCCGATCCGCTGCCAAACGAGACCGTCGGATTCGAGCGAGGCCCGCACCTGCGAGAAGGCGCGGTCGTCGCTGACCCTGAGCTCGCCGACCTGGATCTCGACGCCGAGCGCCGGACCCTTCTTCTTCGGCTGCGGTTCGTCGTCGTCGGCGAAGAGCGGCCGGAGATCGAGGCGGTCCCCGGCCACGCCGACGGTATAGCCACCTTGCGGGCGACGATTGACACCGACGCGCACGTCGCTCGACCCGACCTTGAGGCGCGTCAGCTCGAGGGTCTGGACGTCGGTGTCCCTGCTGAAGGTGATGCGGCCGACGAGATCCAGATCGTCGGCATTCGCCTTGAGGTTCTCGAGCGAGGTCAGGTCGGCGCGGTCGAGCTTGAGCACGAAGCTGGTCTTCGCCGGCTTGCCAGCCGGCTTGCGCCAGGCGATCTCGTCGAAACGGACCTTGGCCTGCGCCAGGTCGAGGCCGACCTCGATGTCGCTGGTCCCGGTCGGGCGCTGCACGGCGACCACATGCGCGTCGATGGGCCCGGTCGCCTTGTCCTGCAGCGGCAGGTCGAGTGCCTTGCGGCCGGCATCGTCGGCGCGGCCCGTCACCTCGAAACGCCGGCGCACCTGCGGGGCGTCGTCGAAGTTCTCCCGCCATTCGAAGACGACCGGCACGCCCTGCAACCGCCCGTCGCCCTTGACCGTCATGCCGCGGCCGTCGAGCGAGAGATTGCCCTTGGCCTCGCTGACGTCCCAGCCGCGAATGACCTTCGGCACGGCGACGCTGCGCAGGTTGGCGGCCGCCGACAGCGCCACCTGCTCGATCTTCAGGGTCGAGATCAGCGGGAAGGCAAAGCGGAGCCGGATCGCCGCCTCACCTGCAACCCCGTCCATCTGGATGCCGATCTTCGAGGTGTACCCGAGCGGCTTCGAGTCGATCAGCTTCAGCGCATCCTTCACCGGGCCCGAGACCAGGACCTCGATCTCGGCGCGCTCGCGGTCGTTGTCGAGGCCGGAGAGCGCCACCGTCGACGGGCCCACGCGGAGACCGTCGAGCGAGCCGGCGGCGATCGCGAGGTCGAAACGCCCATCGGTGAAGGTCGCGGTGCCACGGACCTGCCGGACCGGCGGCATCGGGTGGAGATAGCGAACGGTGAGGTTCTCGTAGGTGATCCCGCCGGAGACCGAACGGACCGTGAGGTCCTTGAGGTTCTTCAGCTCGCCTGTGAGCTTGATGCGGGCCTCGCGGGCGATGCCGTTGCTGATGTTCTCGGTGACCCAGCGCCTGGCGTTGAGCGCGAGCTTCGCCGGCCAGTAGTGCGAAAGCCGGTCGACCTCCATGCCTTCGACGGTTGCATCGGCCTCGAGCAATCCGAGCCCGGACAGGCCTGAGACGCGGGCCGAGGCCCGCAGCACCGAACCGCCGAGATCGACGACGGCGCGCTCGACCTCGATCGTCTCGCCGCTGCGCTCGAAACGCGCGCGGACCTGGGCGCCCGCCACCTGCAGGTCCTCGGCATAGAGTTCCGGCAGCTCGATCGCGCCCGGGCCGGAAGCCGCCTCGATGCGCGCCGACAGCACGCGCCCCTGCCGGTCGAAAACGGCCTGCAGGCTGCCGTCGATCGCGAGCTTGATGCGCTTGAGGTCCGGAAAGCGTGCCGCCAGGGTCGCGGGCTCGAAGCGGCTCAGCTGGAACTGGGTCTCGATCGTGCCGGCCGAGGCCAGGTAGCGGCCGGCGCCGTCGATCCGCGTCTTCGACCCGCCGATTTCGGCGTTGCCCTGGATGCGGATCCGGAGCCCGTCGGCGCTGCGCTCGAACCGCAGGTCGACCTCGGTCGCGCGCCACAGCATACCCTCGGCGAGGTCGCTGACGGAGAGGTCTGCGCCGGTGACGATGACGCGGTCGAGGATGCCGACCCAGGCGCCGGGCCGCCTCGGCCCCGAGAGGTCGTCGAGCAGCGCCGCGAAGAGGAGGCCGGAATCCCCCGTATCGCCACCCTCGCCAAGGCCGAGGTCGATGCGGCCGTCGGCGGTGCGGTTGAGGCGGAGCCGCGGGCGCACCAGCTCGATCTCGGTCGGGCGGACCTGTCCGCGCGCGAGCTCGGCCAGGCTGAGTCGGATCGCGATGTCTGGAAGAGAGGCGACGACGCCGCCGTCGGGAGCGATCGCCTGGACGTCGCTGGCGCGCAGATCGACGGCGCGCTCCCAGCCCGCCCAGACCAGCTTGGTCGACCCGATTCTGGCCCGGAGCCCCTTCTCGTCGACCCGGAGCGCGTTCTCGAGGTGCGGCGTCAGGACGTCGAGCGGGATAGGCCCTTGATTCAACCGCCAGAACAGGAGCGCGGCCGCGATCATCAGGCCGGCGACCAGCCCGCCCACGATCTCGATCGCCTTGATCACGACCTTGGACATACTGACGCGGCACTCGCGGCTTGACGGTCACCCAACGGCTCCCGCACCTTCGCCCGCGCGGAACGCCTCCTTACAATGACAAGCTTACTCCGATTCGCACTTTCCGACCTAACCTCGCGGCCGGCCGATCCCGCCTTGGCCGACGTCGCCCGCGCGCGCTGGCGGGAGCGATCCGCCGACCTCGACGACGAAGGCCAGAAGACGGCCGCCCTGGCGCTGGTCGAGGATCCTGACGCCGGTCCGTTGCTGACAACGGTATTCGGGTCGAGCCCGTTCCTTACCGAGTGCCTGCTGGCCGAGATCCCCTACACCCTGGGCCTGGCCGCGAAAGGTCCCGAGACGGGTCTCGCCGAGGCGCTCGCCGCGATCGCGCCGCTCGGGGCCGAGGAAGACCAGGCGGCCTTGATGGCCGGCCTCCGCCGCGCCCGGCGGAAGGCTGCCCTGGCTATCGCGCTCGCCGACATCGCCGGGCTCTGGCCGGTCGAGAAGGTGACCCGGGGATTGAGCGACCTCGCCGAGGCGGCGCTGCAGGCGACGACCGACCACCTGCTCCGCCGCCTGCGCGCCACCGGCAAGGTGCCGCTGCCTGCGGGCGAGCCGCCGTCGGAAGGCGCCGGCCTGTTCGTGCTGGCGATGGGGAAGCTGGGCTCGCGCGAGCTCAACTACTCGAGCGACATCGACCTGATGGTCTTCTACGACGAGACCATGCCCGGCTTCGCCGAGGTCGACGACCTGCAGCAGCGCTTCGTGCGGCTGGTGCGCGACATGGTGAAGATCCTCTCCGAGCGAACGGCCGAGGGCTATGTCTTCCGTGTAGATCTCCGCCTCCGGCCCGACCCCGGCGCCACGCCCGTTGCGATCTCGGTCGGCGCCGCCGAGGTCTACTACGAGAGCCTCGGCCAGAACTGGGAACGGGCGGCGATGATCAAGGGCCGCCCGGTCGCCGGCGACATCGCCGCCGGCCGGCGCTTCATGGCGCACCTGAAGCCGTTCGTCTGGCGAAAGCACCTGGATTTCGCCGCGATCCGCGACATCCACTCGATCAAGCGCCAGATCCATGCCGCCAAGGGCGGCGCCGACATCGCCGTCGCCGGTCACAACGTCAAGCTCGGCCGCGGCGGCATCCGCGAGATCGAGTTCTTCGCCCAGACCCAGCAGCTGATCTGGGGCGGGCGCGATCCGAGCCTGCGCCTGCGCCCGACGATCGAGGCGATGAACGCGCTGGTGGCCTCGGGCCACGTGACGCGCGAGGCCGCCGACGATCTCGCCGACGCCTACCGCACCTTGCGGACGGTCGAGCATCGCCTGCAGATGATCGCCGACGAGCAGACGCAGACCCTGCCAGAGGACGCGGCCGGGCTCGAACGCCTTGCCGCGTTCCTCGGATACCCCGACGCCGTGGCCTTCGGTGCTGCGATCACCAAGGTGCTGAAGCGGGTCGAGCGCCGCTACGCACGGCTGTTCGAGGAGGCGCCGTCGCTCTCCGGTCCCGGCAACCTGGTCTTCACCGGCACCGAGGACGATCCCGGCACGATCGAGACGCTGACCAAGCTCGGATATCGCGATGCCTCGATGGTTTGCGCCACCGTTCGCGGATGGCATCACGGCCGCTATCGCGCGACCCGCAGCGAACGAGCCCGCCAGATCCTGACCGAGCTGATGCCGGCGCTGCTCGAGGCCCTGGCGAAGACTTCGGACGCGGACGGCGCCTTCCTCCGCTTCGATGCGTTCCTGAAGGCGCTGCCGGCGGGCGTGCAGGTGTTTTCGCTGCTGCACCAGAATCCGCGCCTGCTGGCGCTGCTTTCAGAAGTGATGGGATCGGCGCCACATCTCGCCGAGGCGCTCGGCAACCGGCCGACGCGCCTCGAGGCGGTGCTGACGCCCGGCGCGATGGCGCCGCCGCCGGGCGTGGACGCGCTGAAAGCCGAGCTCGATCACGCGCTCGAGGATGCCGACGGGTACGAGGCCGTGCTCGACCTCACCCGGCGCTGGGCCGAGGACCGCAAGTTCGCGCTCGGCCTGCGCGTGCTCTCGGGCGACGCCGACGCCGACCAGCTCGCGCCGGCGATCACCGACATCGCGGAAGCGGTCGTCGACCGGCTGGCGGAGCGGACCGGACGTCTCCTGATCGAGGCGCATGGACGCGTGCCGGACGCCGGCATGGCGGTTCTGGCGCTCGGCAAGCTCGGCAGCCGCGAGATGAACATCGGCTCCGATCTCGACATGATCTTCGTCTACGACGCGCCGGTCGACGTCGACTCCGACGGCACGAAGCCGCTGCAGGCAGGCCTCTATTTCGGCCGCTGGAGCCAACGCCTGATCTCGGGCCTCACGGTCCGCACCGCCGAGGGCTCGCTCTACGAAGTCGACATGCGTCTCCGGCCGTCGGGCAACAAGGGACCGATCGCCTCCAACCTCGACGGCTTCGTCCGCTACCAGATGACCGAGGCCTGGACCTGGGAGCACATGGCGCTGACCAGGGCGCGGCCGATCGCGGGACCGCAGCCGCTCAAGGACGCGGCCGCCGCCGCGGTCAGGAAGATCCTGACCAGCCCGCGCGATCCGCGGAAGCTGCTCGCCGACGTCGCCGACATGCGCCAGCGGATGGCGAAGGAGCACCCGGAGACGTCTCCCTGGAAAGTGAAGCACCGGCCGGGCGGAATGGTGGACATCGAGTTCCTCGCCCAGTATCTCCAGCTTCTGCACGCGCCGAGGACTCCCGACGTGCTCGCCGCCAACACCACCGATGCCCTCGGCCGGCTCGGCGAGGCCGGCGTGCTCGATCGCGCCGACGCCGGCCGGCTGATCGAGGCGATGGGGCTCTGGCGCCGGCTTCAGGGGTTCCTCCGCGTGACCACCGGCGGCGACTTCGATCCGGCGACCGCGTCGGAGGGCGTGCGGAAGGCCCTGGTCAAGGCCGGCGGCGCACCGGATCTCGATGCGCTCACGGCAAAGGTCGAGGCGACGGCAGGCTGGGTTCGTGGTTTCTATCGCCGGCTCATCGACGAGCCGGCCGAGGCACAGAAGAAGAAGGAATCGACCTCATGACCCTCGATGTCGGCGACAAGGCGCCCGCCGTCACGCTTCCGGTATCGGGCGGGGGCGAGCTCGCCTTGTCCAAGCTCAAGGGCAAGTCGGTCGTCGTCTACTTCTATCCGAAGGACAACACCTCGGGCTGCACGAAGGAAGCGCAGGACTTCCAGGCGGCGATGCCGAAGTTCAAGAGGGCCGGGGTCGAGGTGATCGGCATCTCCAAGGACACGGTCGCGAGCCACGACAAGTTCGCCGCCAAGTACGACCTCTCCTTCCCGCTGATGTCCGACACCGAGGGCAAGGCCTGCGAGGCCTTCGGCACCTGGGTCGAGAAGACCCTCTATGGCCGGAAGTACATGGGCATCGAGCGCGCGACCTTCCTGATCGACGCGAAGGGCGTGGTCCGCAACGCGTGGCGCAAGGTCAAGGTCCCGGGTCATGTAGAGGCCGTGCTCGCCGCGGTGAAAGCGCTCTAGCGACGTGGCCGCTCCAGGCGTCTTCGAGGAGATCGAGGCATCCGGCCGGCTCGCCCAGCTGCTCGCGTACTGGGAGCGGCTGGGAGGCGGCGGCGTGCCCTCGCCGCAGCCAGATCGACCTGATGGAGATGAACCCCGATTGGCGCGACCTGGTGCCCGGCGGCCTTCCCGGCCGCCAGCATCTCGACCCTGTCCGGATCGGATCGAGCCTGCTGCCGCATGTCTTCCTCACCGACGTGCTCGACGGCGGCAACCGCTTCCGCTGGCGCCTGATCGGCCAGCACATCGTCCGCCACGCCGGAACCGACGACACCGGCCTCGACCTCGACATCAGCATCGCGCCGGTGATGCGCGGGACGATCCTGGGGCACTACCAGCGCGTGGTCCGCGAACGCCGCCCCCTCTGTCATCGCGGCGACTTCCCGGGCCGTGACCTGCGGACCTATCGCTACGAGCGCCTGCTGCTGCCAGTCCTTTCGGTGGACGGCACGTTCGTCGACACGGTGCTGGGCGGGGCGGTGTTCACGCCGGAGCCTCCCAGGCCGGCGTGATCCGCGTCACCTCGCCCGGATTAACCTGCAAGTAAGCTCCAGCCCCTATTTCCTGCCACTCTTCGGCGTTCCGCCGGGCAACCAGGGCCGTGGAGATGTCGTTGGCGTCGGCTGACGACCTGGTGCCCGGCGGCCTTCCCGGCCGCCAGCATCTCGACCCTGTCCGGATCGGATCGAGCCTGCTGCCGCATGTCTTCCTCACCGACGTGCTCGACGGCGGCAACCGCTTCCGCTGGCGCCTGATCGGCACCCACATCGTCAACCATGCCGCCAGCGACGACACCGGCCGCGACCTCGACACCACCATCGCGCCGGCCATGCGCGAGAGGATCATCGGCCACTACCGCGACGCCATGAGGACCCGAAGCCCGGTCTGCCACCGCAGCGAGTTCGTCGGCCGCGATCGCCGCGTCTACCGATACGACCGCGTGCTGATGCCGTTGGCCACCGACGGCAATGCCGTCAACATGATCCTCGGCGGCGCCGTGTTCGGCCGGCTTCCGGATGCCGACTAGCCGGCCGGCCGCGCGGCTGCCCGGTTCTTGACCACCTGACGCACGAGGATCGGGCTCGCCACCGCCAGCCCTGCGAGCGTGCTGGGCAGTCCGGGTGCGATCGTCGGTAGGGCCGCGATGCCCAGCACGATCCGCTCCCATCCGGCCAGCGGCGCCAGGCCGTAGCCGCCGAATGCCATCGACAGCAGCACGATGCCCGCCGCACAGCCGAGCGTGGTGACGATGAACGCCATCCAGGTGAACTCGGGCGTCACGATCAGTATCGCCGGGCCGTAGACGAAGACGAACGGCACCAGGACCTTGCCGAGGCCGAGGCGGAAGGCGGTGTTGCCGGTGCGGAAAGGATCGGCACCGGCCATGCTGGCCCCCGCATAGGCCGCAAGCGCCACCGGCGGCGTGATGTCGGCGAGCACGCCGTAATAGAAGACAAAGAAGTGCGCCACGATCGGCTGCACGCCGAGCATGCCCAGCGCCGGCGCCGCCACCGTCACCATGATGATGTAGTTGGCCGTGGTGGGCACACCGCAGCCGAGGAGGATGCAGACGATGCCGGTCATGATCAGCGTGAAGAACAGCGTCGTGCCATTCTCGGTGAGCCAGCCGACCGGCAGCATCGACATGGTCATGCCGCCGAGCTCGCTTGCGAAGGAGGTCACGATGAACGAGATCTTGAAGCCGACGCCGGTGAGCGTGACGATGCCGACGATGATGCCGACCGACGCGGCGGCGGCGCCGACCGAGATCGCGTACTTGGCGCCGACGACGAAGGCGTCGACCATATCGACCACGCGGGCGCGCCCCTCGTCAGAGGTGAGCCAGGCGCGGATCGCCAGCACGATCAGCACCGCCAGCATCGGCAGCGAGAAGTAGAGGCTCGTGGTGATTCCGAGCGCCACCGAGAGCACCAGCGCCGCGAAGTAGGCGACGGTGACGACCGGCATGCGGCCGAGGCCGACGACGAGGCAGCAGGTGATGCCCCAGAAGGCGGCGAGATAAGGCGTGAAGCCCGAGAACAGGATCAGCAGCAGGGCCGCCAGCGGCATGACCGTCTGCCAGCCCTGGCGCAGCACCTCGCGCGCGTTCGGCAGCTCGTCGGGACGAAGGCCGCGCATGCCGGTGCGCTTCGCCTCGAAGTGCACCTGGCAGAAGACGCCGAAGAAATGCATGAAGGCCGGCACGATCGCCGCGAGGATCACGCTGGTGTAGGACACGTTCAGGAACTCGACCATCAGGAACGCCGCCGCCCCCATGATCGGCGGCGTGATCTGGCCGCCGGTCGAGGCGGTCGCTTCCACCGCCGCCGCGAAGTGCCGCGGATAGCCCAGGCGGATCATCGCCGGGATGGTGAGCGAGCCGACCGTCACCGTGTTGGCGATCGACGAGCCCGAGATCATGCCGAACAGCGCCGAGCCGAAGATCGAGACCTTGGCCGGGCCGCCGGCGTAGCGGCCGGCGACGATCGACGCGAGGTCGATGAACAGCTGGCCGAGCCCGATCCGCGTCGCGAGCACGCCGAACAGCACGTAGTGGAAGACATATGTCGCGACCACGCCGAGCGCGATGCCGTAGATGCCCTGGCTGGTGAGATAGAGGTGGTTGACGATGTTCGACCACGACGCGCCGGGATGCTGGAGGATGCCGGGCATGGACGGGCCGAAATAGGCGTAGAGCATGACCAGGATCGCGATCACCGGCAGCGGCCAGCCGACGCCGCGCCGCGTCGCCTCCAGCAGCACGACGACGAGGATCGTACCCATCGCCACGTCGATCGGCAGCGGGTTGCCGACGCGGAAGGCAAGATCGGCGAAGATCCACGGCACGTAGAGGCTGGCGGCCGCGGCAGCGATCGCGAGGACCCAGTCGACGATCGAGATGCCGAACGGCCTGAGCAGCGACGCGCTCGGGCTTTCGTGCGCCTTCAGGAACGGGAAGACCAGGAAGATCATCCCGATCACGAAGGCCATGTGGATGCCGCGATGCGTGGTCTCGCGCAGCAGCCCGAAGCCGGCCGTGTAGTAGTGGAAGCACGACAGCGCCAGCAGCAGAACCGCGACGATCCAGCCGGCCGTCGGCGTCAGCGGCCGAAAGCGCATCTCCGGATCGAACTTCTCCTCGAGCGAGCGGGCTTCGGTGATCGCGGCAGGGGTGGTCGACATGGGGTGCTTATCCGGCTGGAAAGGAGAAGCCCCTCGCCCGCGGCAGCGAGCGAAGGGCTCCGAACGACTCGCTAGGGTGAGCGGCGCCTACTTCAGCAGGCCGGCTTCCTTGTAGAACTTCTCGGCGCCCGGATGCCACGGCACGCTCGGGCCGGCGGTCGCGGTCGCCTTCACGATCGACTTGCCCTTGGCATGGCCGGCGTCGAGCGCCGCGCGGGTCTTGTCGCTCCACATGGCCTTGGTGATCTCGTAGACCAGCGCTTCCGGCACCTTGGCCGAGGTGATCCACTGGGCGCCGACCGCCAGGGTCTTGGCCGCGTTCGCGCCCTTGTAGGTGTTGGCCGGGATCTCGTCGGCGGCGAAGAACGAGTACTTCTTGCGGATCGCTTCGGCCTGCGGGCCGTCGATCGGCACGATGTCGATGCCGGGGCCGGCGGCCGCGAGCTCGGTGATCGCGCTGGTCGGATAGCCGCCGACAAAGATGAAGGCGTCCATGCCGCCGTCGCGCATCTTCTCGGCCGCCTGGTTGGGCTTCAGGTAGTCGGCCTTGATGTCCTTCTCGGTGAGGCCGTAGCCCTCGAGGATGATCTTGCCGTCGACCAGCGTGCCCGAGCCCGGCTCGTCGAGGGAGACGCGCTTGCCCTTGAGGTCGGCGGGCGTCTTGATGTTGGCGCTCTTCGCCGCCACCAGATGGATGCTCTCAGGGTAAAGGTTGGCGATCAGGCGGAGATCGGCGGCCTTCTCCTTGCCTTCGAACAGGCCCGTGCCGGTATGCGCCCAAGAGGCGACGTCGGCCTGGACGAAGCCCGACTCGAGCGCACCCGAGATGATGCCGTTCACGTTGGCGACCGAGCCGTTCGAGGCCTGGGCGGTCAGCACGAGACGCGGCGGTGCGGAGATCGCGTTCGCGATGATGCCGCCGATCGGGTAGTAGGTGCCGGCGGTGCCGCCGGTCCCGATACGGAAGAAGGCAGGGGCCTGGGCGAAGGCGTCGCGGCCGATCAGTGCCGCTGCGGCGGCCGACAGCGCGAATTCACGACGGGTCAAGCGCATTGGTCTTCTCCTTGGGAGGGGATCTTTCGACTGGCGTCAGTTTGGTCCGCCCGGGTACTCGATTTCAAGCGGCGCGGGCGAGGATTATTTCACTCGCCGTTTTCCTTTCGGAACGGCGAGAACTCCATCAGCCGCTCGATCTCGTGCACCATGTGCGCGCGCTCGCGCCGGAGCGCCTCTTCGACCGGCGTCGCGAGCCGCTGGTCGAAGATGTGGTGCAGGCTGAAGGTCCGCGTCGGCAGGTATCCCCGCTGGATCTTATGCGGTCCTTGCGCGCCGGCCTCGACGCGCTTCAGGCCATGTTCGATCGCGAAGTCGATGGCCTTGTAGTAGCAGGCCTCGAAGTGCAGGAATTTATAGTCTCCGTCCGCGCCCCAGTTGCGGCCGTAGAGCGTGTCGGTACCGAGAAGGTTGAGCGCACCGGCGATCATCCGGCCGTTCGCCTCGCCGATCACCATCACGACTTTTTCGGCCATGGTCTCGCCGAGGCGCAGGAAGAATGCCTCGTTCAGATAGGCATGCGCCCATTTCCGATCGACGGTATCGAGGTAGTAGCGGAAGAAGGTCCGCCAGTGCTCCTCGCGAATTTCCGATCCGGTGATCGCGCGAACGACGATGCCGCTGTCGGCGACCTCGCGCCGCTCCTTCCGCAGGGTCTTACGCTTGCGGGACGCCAGCGCCTCCAGGAAGTCGTCGAAGCTGCGATACCCGTCGTTGGTCCAGTGATACTGCATGCCGATGCGCTGGATCCACCCGGCCTCGCCGAGCCGCGTCCACTCGTCCTCGGTCGGGAAGGTGACGTGGACCGACGACGCGCGGCGCTGCTGCGCCAAGGTCAGCGAGGCGCCGGCAAGCTGGATCGCGAGATCGGGATCGATCCCGGGCTTCAGCAAGATCCGCCGCCCGGTCGCCGGCGTGAACGGCACCGCGATCTGGAGCTTCGGATAGTAGCGGCCGCCGGCCTTCATGTAGGCGTCGGCCCAGCCATGGTCGAAGACGTATTCGCCCTGGCTGTGGCTTTTCAGGTAGGCCGGCACGACGCCGACGATCGCGCCCGCGTCCGTCTCGGCGACCAGATGCTGCGGCAGCCAGCCGGTATCCGGCGCCACGCTGCCCGAGTCCTCGAGCGCCGAGAGGAAGGCATGGCAGAGGAAAGGATTCTCCGGGCCTGCGCACGCATCCCACTCGGCCGCATCGATCTCGCCGATGCGTTCGGCGACGCGGACCGTGACCTGCCCGTCGCCGTCCATCGGTCCTACAGAAGCTCGAAGGTGCCTTCGACCTCGGCGGCGACGCCGAGCGGCAGCGCGTTGGTGCCGACGGCGACGCGGGCGTGGCGGCCGAGATCGCCGAACACCTGCACCATCAGGTCGGAGGCGCCGTTGATCACCTTCGGCTGATCCTTAAAGCCGGTCGTGCATTGGACATAGCCCACCAGCTTCAGAACCCGTCCGACCTTGTCCAGGTTGCCCCCGCAGGCGGCCTTGGCCTGGGCGATCAGGTTGAGGGCGCAGATCCGCGCCGCCATGGCGCCCTGCTCGACCGAGAGGTCCTGGCCGACGGTGCCGATGCAGTCCTTCCTCAGCTCGCCGTTCCAGAAGGGAACCTGGCCGGCGACGAACAGGAGCCGTCCGGAGATCGTGTAGGGCACGTAGTTGGCGGCGGGGGCGGCTGCCTTCGGCAGCTCGATCTTCAATTCCTTGAGCCTTTCCTCGATGCGCCCGGACATACGCGATGCTCCTCTTGAAACGGATGGACGCGCACGATATCCGCTTTGAGGTGGCTGGGGAATTGAGAGGGCGTCGATGGCGGAACCCATTCTGATCGGCAAGGCGAAGGATCCGGTGCAGCTGCTGCCGGCGATGGCGAACCGCCACGGCCTGATCGCAGGGGCCACCGGCACCGGCAAGACCGCGACCCTGCAGGGCCTGGCCGAAGGCCTCTCGGCCTCGGGCGTGCCGGTCTTCGTCGCCGACGTGAAAGGCGACCTCGCGGGCCTGTCCCAGCCGGGCCGGGGCGATCCGAAGTTCGTCGAGCGGGCGAAGATCACCGGCCCGGCCGGCTACAGGCCCCTGGCCTATCCGGTGCTGTTCTGGGACCTGCTCGGCCGCCAGGGGCACCCGCTCCGCGCCACGATCTCCGAGCTGGGTCCGCTGCTGCTCGCCCGGCTTCTCGGATTGAACGAGGTCCAGGAGGGCGTGCTCGCCCTCGCTTTCAAGCTCGCCGACGACGAAGGCCTGCTGCTGCTCGACCTCAAGGACCTGCGCGCGCTCCTCCAGCACGTCGCCGAGAACGCGGCGGCGCTGCAGGCGAGCTACGGCATGGTCTCGACGCAGTCGGTCGGTGCGATCCAGCGCGCCCTGCTGCAGATCGAGGAGCAGGGCGCCGATCTCTTCTTCGGCGAGCCGGCCCTCGACCTCAACGACCTCCTGATCTGCGATGCCCAGGGGCGCGGCGCGATCAATGTGCTGGCCGCCGACCAGCTGATCCAGCGGCCGCGGCTCTACGCGACCTTCCTCCTCTGGCTGCTGTCCGAGCTGTTCGAGGCGCTGCCCGAGGCAGGAGACCTCGAGAAGCCGAAGCTCGTCTTTTTCTTCGACGAGGCGCACCTGCTGTTCAAGGACGCACCGGCAGCGCTGGTCGAGAAGGTGGAGCAGGTGGTGCGCCTGATCCGCTCGAAGGGTGTCGGCATCTTCTTCGTCACGCAGAGCCCGATCGACCTGCCGGAGAGCGTGCTGGGGCAGCTCGGCAACCGCGTGCAGCACGCACTCCGCGCCTTCACGCCGAAGGACCAGAAGGCCGTGCGCGCCGTCGCCGAGACCTTCCGCGCCAGCCCGGGCCTCGATACCGAGAAGACCATCGGCGAACTCGCGATCGGCGAGGCCCTGGTTTCGGTGCTGGATGCGCGCGGCACGCCGACGCCGGTCGCCCGCACCATGATCCGCCCGCCGGCTTCGCGGCTCGGCGCGATCACGCCCGACGAGCGCCTCACGGCGCTCGGCATGAGCCCGATCGGCAAGCGCTACGACCAGGCGGTCGATCGCGAGTCGGCCTACGAGCAGCTTACGAAATCGGCCGAGCCGGCACCCACGAGCAATCCCTGGGGCCGGGATGCCGCCACCACCTCGAACCCCTGGGGGGCGCCGCGCGACGTCCCCACGCCGGCACCGACGCCGACCCGGATCCCGACCGATCGCCTGCCCTCCGGGCGCCTGCCGCGCCAGGGCCAAGCGCCGATGGGCCGTCAGCGCCAGACCGTCGCCGAAACCGCGATCAAGAGCGTCGTGCGCTCGGTCAGCTCCTCGATCGGCTCGGCCATCGGCCGGCAGATCGTGCGCGGCGTGCTCGGATCGATCCTCAAGGGCTGAGCCCGAGACCTAGCGCCAGAACCGGCGCGCGAGCCTGAGGTAATTGCCGCCGAGGAACTTGGTTACGCCCTCGTCAGCGTATCCCCGATCGAGCATGTGCTTCACGAGCCCGACGAGCTGCGCCGGCTGGACATACTGGAATCCAGGCCAGCTGGGATCCTTCGCCTGCGGCCATTCATCGGCGCGCGACCGCGCGTAGTTCGACACCGCCTCGGCGTCGAAGACGATGTCGAGGCCGAGCCCCACATGCTCGATGCCGACGAGCTGGACAACATAGTCGACATGCCGGAACAGCTCCTCGGTCGAAGCCTTCAGGTCGCCGAGATAGTCGCTCGATCCCGAGATGCCGACGAGACCACCGGTCGCCGCACAGGCCCTGAGCTGTTCGTCGGTCAGGTTGCGGTAATGCGGATGGACGCCGCTGGCGTTGGAATGCGTGAACAGCACCGGCCGGGTCGAGGCGTCCATCGCCTCGAGACTGGTTCGCGCCCCGACATGGCTGAGATCGAGCATCATGCCGACCCGCTCCATCTCGGCGATCAGGCTGCGGCCCCATTTGGTGAGGCCGCCGTCCGACGCCTCGGCGCAGCCGCCGCCGGCCGAGTTCGAGACGTTGAAGGCGAGCAGCGTGTGGCGGACGCCGAGGCGAAAGAACGGCTCGATCACGCTGAGGTCGCGCTCGAAGCAGTTCGTACCCTCGAAGTGCAGCGTGACCGCGAGCTTGCCCTCGGCCTTGGCCGCAAGGACGTCGTCTGCCTTCTCGACCAGGACCAGCGACGGCTCGGCGAGGATGCGCTTGTGCGCCGCGGCGACGCGCGCGAAGGCCTGGCCGAGATTCTGGTCGTCGCCGGCGACAGTCAGCGACAGAAGATTCCACCCGGCCTTGGCGAAGACGGCGAGCTTGTCCCAGTCGTTGCCGGCCCAGGGCTCCAGCGGCCAGACATTGTCCCAGACGAGCGCGTCGTTCACGAGCTGCGTGGCGCGATCCATTCTCTTTGCCCTATGGCTCTTTGAGGTCTGGCCGAATGGCGGCACACTCGCATCGAAGCCAGAACGAGGTCACGCTTTCCATGGTCTTCCCGAAATTCGATCCGGCACGGCCGATCGCGATCATCGGTTGCGGCGTCATGGGCGCCAAGGTCGCCTGGGCTTGTGCGCGCATCGGCGTGCCGACCCGCGCCTTCGATACCTCGTCGACGGTACTGGAGGCAGCGCTTGGGAGCATCCACGGCTGGAGCGAGAGCGACGAGCGTCGGCGCCTGACCGAGAGCCTGTCGTTCACCACCGACCTGGACCGCGCGCTCGACGGCGCCCAGCTCGCCTTCGAGAACGTGCCGGAGGTGCTGGAGCTGAAGCAGAAGGTCCATGCGGACATCGGCCGGCGGCTCGCGGCCGATGCCTATATGGGCTCGAACACCTCGTCGCTGCTGTGCTCGCCGCTGGCCGACGCATCCGGCCGGCCGGCGCAATTCTTCAACATGAACTTCACCGATCCCCGCTCGCAGGGGCTGGTCGAGATCATGGGCGGATCGAAGACCGCGCCGGAGACGATCGCCTTCGCGCTCGACTGGGCCAGGGCGATCGACATGATCCCGATCCTGACTCGCGCCGAGCAGATGGGCTATTCGTTCAACCGTCTCTGGCGCGCCATCAAGAAGGAGACGCTGAAGCAATGGGGGCGCGGCGCCGGCACGCCCGAGGACATCGACCGCGCCTGGATGCTGACCTTCGGGATGCCCTACGGCCCGTTCGGGCTGATGGACCAGGTGGGCCTCGCGACCATCCTCAAGATCGAGGAGCGCTACTTCGAGGCCTCGGGCGACGAGACCGATCGGCCGCCCAAGGCGCTCTACGAGAAAGTCGCGCGCGGCGAGCTCGGCGTCGCGACCGGCAAGGGCTTCTACAGCTACCCGGACCCCGCCTACGAGCGGCCGGAATGGCTGAAGGGCGGGAGCTGATCGGCTCCCGCCCTCGAGGCTTTACTTCTTGCCGGCGGGCTTGCCCTTGGCGTTCTGGAACACCGGCGTGGCGGCCGCCGTCTTGACCTTGTTCTGCTTCGGCTTCTTCGCTTCGCGATTGCTGCGCTGCTGACCCTTGGCCATGTCGGTCTCCCCTGATGGGCTTCGCATGAATGCGAAGCGATGACGTCATCAGGGGTTATAGGGGCTCCGGCGCCGCACGTCCGTTTTAAGCGATGCGGTGGTGGCGGCGCGCGATCTGGCAGGCGTCGTCGCCCGGCATGCACGCACGGCACACCTCAGGCCTCACCTCATAGATGCTGCACGAGGTGGAAACGCCGATCTCGCCGACCAGCGCCGTGCAGCGGTCGCCCTCGCAACGCATCCGCCCCGCTTCGTCGTCGAACAGGTGCGGCGGAATGCGCGCGATCGCGTCGTCGTCTTCAAGTGTCAGCCGCGGCCAGTCGCGCGAGTAGGCGCAACAGGCGCCGCAGTTCCGGCAATCCGGGACCGCGGGATCGCCTGCTGCCGCGGCGTCCATTACTTCTTCTTCTGGGCCTTGGCGGCCTTGCGGGCGGCATAGCGCGCGTCGCGGGCCGCCTTCTGGCGGACCTCTTCGGCTTCCTTCTCGGCCGCTTCCCTGGCCCAGCGTGCCTCTTCTTCCGCCTTGGCCTCGGCGGCCTTGCGGGCGGCCTCGGCCTCGCGGGCTGCCTTCCGCTCGGCGTCGCGCGTCTCGCGCGCCGCGGCGATCGCCTCGCGCTCGGCCCGCCGGGCCGCGACTTCGGGATCGTCCGCCTTCGGCTGCGCCTTGAACTTCTCCAAGGCCTTCTTCCTGGCCTCGTTCGCCGTCTTCAACCGGTCGCCGAAGGTGTCTTGTCTGTATCCGCTCATGTTTTCCTTGATCTCGCACCGCCACACGCGCCGGCGAGGGCGAGCGGTCGGTTGGGTTGGGTCATGGGAATGCGGCCGGTCGGCCGCCGTGCGGGGTACATATAAGGGCGAAAGGGCGCCGGAACAATCGCCTCCGACGACTGCAAATGCCCCGAATTGTTGCCTTGCCCCCCCGATAGCTCTAGCTTCGGAGCCGAGTTCGCGATATTTCCGATACGAAACTTCCTATCTTTACGGAGTGGGCGATGCCCGACCAGGCCCCGGCACAGTGGCTCAGCAATTCCCTGATCGTCTCGAAGTACCGGGAGAAGACCCCGGGCTCGGAGAAGCTGGCCCGGCAGGCGGCCGACCTCTTCCCCTCCGGCCTCACCCATGATTCGCGCTACCTCGAACCCTATTCGCTCTACGTCGAGCGGGCCCAGGGCTCGCACAAGTGGGATGTCGACGGGAACGACTACATCGACTATTTCGGCGGCCACGGCGCGCTGATCCTCGGCCACAACCACCCCGAGGTGACCAAGGCGGTGCAGGAGCAGACGGCGAAGGGCAGCCATTTCGGCGCCAGCCACCCGCTCGAGGTCCGCTGGGCCGAGCTTATCCGCGAGATGGTGCCCTCGGCCGAGCGCGTGCGCTTCACCTCGTCGGGCACCGAGGCGACCCTGATGGGGCTGCGCCTCGCCCGCGCCTTCACCGGCCGCTCCAAGGTGCTTCGCTTCAAGATGCACTTCCACGGCTGGCACGACCACATGACCTCGGGCATGGCCAACCACTTCGACGGTTCGCCGACCGCGGGCGTGGTCAAGGGCGTCTCCGATGCGGTCGTGCTCGCCGACACCAACGACGAGGCCGGCACGCGGAAGGCGATCGAGGCCAATCCGGACATCGCCGCCGTCATCATCGAGCCGACCGGCGCCAGCTTCGGCCGCGTGCCGGTGAAGAAGGAGTTCCTGGCCTTCCTTCGGAAGATCACCAAGGAGAAGAACATCGTCCTGATCTTCGACGAGGTGGTGACCGGCTTCCGCGTCGGCCCGGGCGGCGCCCAGGCCGAGCTCGGCATCATTCCGGACATGACCTCGCTCGCGAAGATCGTCGCCGGCGGCCTGCCAGGCGGCGCCATCGTCGGCCGCAAGGACATCATGGGGCTGCTCGACTTCGCCGAGACCAAGGCCAAGGGCGTCGAGAAGATCCAGCACCCCGGCACCTACAACGCCAACCCGATCTCTGCAGCGGCCGGCATCGCGGCACTGACGATCCTCAAGACCACCGACGCCAACAAACGCGCCAACGCGTCGGCCGAGAAGCTGCGCGGCCTGCTCAACGACGCGATCACCGCCGAGAACGTGCCGTGGGCGGCCTACGGCACCTATGCCGGCTTCCACATCTTCACCAACCCGAAGCGCCGCGACATCACGCCGAAGACCTTCGACCCGCTGTCGACGGATCCCGAGGAGCTGAAGGGTGCCTGGAGTGCCAACATCAGCCACAAGGTGCGGCTCGCGATGTTCGTGAACGGCGTCGACATCAACGGTGGCCCGGGCGGCATCATGTCGGCGGTCCATTCGGACGCCGACCTCGAGCGCACCGCCGCCGCCTTCCGCGCGACCTTGAAGCTGCTGAAGGACGAGGGCGACCTCCGTTGACCTTGCGCAACGCCGAGCAGCTCGAGCGCGAGCTCAAGGACGCGTTCAAGAACCGCGCCCTGATCTACTGGGCGATCTACGACGAGCTCCGCACCGAACTCGGTGCGGAGCGCTCGACCAAGCTTCTGGCGCGCGCGATCCGCCGCCGCGGCGAGGCAGCGGGCGAAGCGCTCTTCCGCAACACGCCGTCCGATCCGCAGGCGATTGGCCAGCGCTTCCTCGACGTCTCGCCGGCCGACGGCCGCCTCTTTCCGACCAAGGTCAGTCGCGACGACAAGGGCGGCATGCACATCCATGTGCAGGTCTGCCCGCTGAAGGAGGCGTGGGAGGAAGCGAAGCTGCCCGCCGCCGACATGGCGACGATCTGCAAGATCGCCGGCAACTTCGACAACGGCGTCTTCGAGAATCGCGGCGTGAAGTTCTCAGCCGACACCTGGACCGAGGGCAGGTCAGGCTGCTGCCACCTGCACCTGGAGAAGGCCTAGCCTCGTTCCCTAGCCTCTCCGGCGCCGCCGCGTCACCTCGCGCAGCGGCTCGATGAACGACAGCGCGTAGTCGTCGTTGTCGAAGCCGCGGAAGCGGTACGAGGTCACGTTGGTGAGATAGCGGCGGCGGTCGTTCGTGTAGGTGGAAATTCGCCCGGAGCTCCGCCCATCTGCAAACAGCCGGTCGATGAATCTCCGCACATACTCCACCACCACCAAGCGCCGGCAGACGAAGTCGATCGCGGTCGAGAGCAGAAGCTGCGGGCGGCTGCCCGTGTAGTGCTTGGTGAAGGCCAGGTTCGCGAACAGGATCGCGTTGTCCTTGGGCTCGCGGCGAAGCACCGTGATCGCGTTCGGCATCTCGAACTGGTCGAGGAACTCGATGATCGCGTCCCGATTGATGGCGTTGGCGGCGACGACGTTGGTGAGGGCGGCCTGTTCGAGCGAGCGGCGCTTTCCGTCGAGATAGTCACTGGCCATGGCGGTGTCGCGGCATCTCCCCAGGGACGCGCGGAGATAGATCGAACCTCCCGCACCCACGCGTAGACGGTGTGTCGCGCCGAACCTAGCCCATAACCGCCGATAGGCAAAGATCACGCACGCGGAAAACAAAAAGCGCGGCCCAGAGGCCGCGCTTTCGTTAACTAAACCGCCCGTTCGGTTAGCTGCAGCCGGTCGTCGACCCGCAGCTGTCGCATTTGAGGCAGGTGCCGTTGCGGACCAGCGTGAAGTTGCCGCATTCGCCGCACGAGTCGCCCTCGTAGCCCTTGAGCTTCGCCTCGCGGCGACGGGCCTGCTTGGCATCGGCGGCGGCCGTCACCTCGGGCTCGACCGAGAGAGTCGTGGTGGTCGTGGTGCTCGAGGCATAGCTGATCGCCATGCCGTCGGTCCCGGTCGCCTGCGCCGTATGCGCGTGCACGACCGGCGGGGTTTCAATCGACTGCCCGCCGCGGAAGACGACGAGGTTCGTGCGGACGAAACCGCGGCTCAGCTTCTCGACCGGAGCTGGCTTCGGCAGCGCGCTTTCGCTCTCGCCCATGCCCATGGCACCGGGCAGCAGGTCGTCGGGCTGCACGTGGGCCAGGTCGGTGCGGTCGAGGTAGCTGATCGCGAGCTCGCGGAAGATGTAGTCGAGGATCGAGGTCGACATCTTGATCGCCTCGTTGCCCTCGACCGGACCCGACGGCTCGAAGCGGGTGAAGGTGAAGGCCTCGACGAACTCCTCGAGCGGCACGCCGTACTGGAGGCCGATCGAGATCGAGATCGCGAAGTTGTTGACCCAGGAGCGGAGCGCCGCCCCTTCCTTGTGCATGTCGATGAAGATCTCGCCGACCTTGCCGTCGTCGTACTCGCCGGTGCGGAGGTAGACCTTGTGCCCGCCGACCGAGGCCTTCTGGGTGTACCCCTTCCGGCGCTGCGGCAGGCGCTGGCGCGAAGCCACCCGCTCGATGATCCGCTCGACGATCTTCTCGGCGATGATCGGCGCCCTCTCGGCCGGCGCGGCGTCCGCGATTTCCTCGATCGCGTCCTCGTCGTCGATCAGCGATGCCGACAGCGGCTGCGACAGCTTCGACCCGTCGCGATAGAGCGCGTTGGCCTTGATGCCCAGGCGCCACGACAGCATGTAGGCGTTCTTGCAGTCCTCGACCGTCGCCAGGTTCGGCATGTTGATGGTCTTGGAGATCGCGCCCGAGATGAAGGACTGCGAGGCAGCCATCATCCGGATGTGGCTTTCGGTCGAGAGCGCCCGCGTGCCGATGCGGCCGCACGGGTTGGCGCAATCGAACACCGCGAGGTGCTCGGCCTTGAGGTGAGGCGCGCCCTCGACCGTCATGGCGCCGCAGCAGTAGGTGTTCGCGGCTTCGATCTCGGAACGCTTGAAGCCGAGGTGCGCCAGCAGGTCGAAGCCCGGCTCGTCCAGCTTCTCGGCCGGGATCTTGAGGGTGTTCTTGCAGAACTCCTCGCCCAGCGTCCACTTGTTGAAGGCGAACTTGATGTCGAAGGCCGAAGCTAGGCCGCCTTCGATCGCGGTCAGCGCATCGGCGGTGAAGCCCTTGGCGCGAAGCGCCGCGTGGTCGACGCCGGGCGCGTTCTTCAGCGTGCCGTGGCCGACGGCATAGGCCACGACCTCCTCGATCTGCTCTTCCGGGTACCCGAGCGAGCGGAGCGCGTCCGGCACAAGACGGTTGATGATCTTGAAGTAGCCGCCGCCGGCGAGCTTCTTGAACTTCACCAGCGCGAAGTCGGGCTCGATGCCGGTGGTGTCGCAATCCATGACGAGGCCGATGGTCCCGGTCGGCGCGATCACCGTCGTCTGGGCGTTGCGGAAGCCGTACCGCTCGCCGAGTTCCAGCGCCTCGTCCCAGACCGCGTGCGCCAGGTTCACGAGCGTCGAGTCCGGGCAGTTGGCGAGGTCGAGCGCCACCGGCGGAACCGTGAGCCCCTCGTAGCCGGTGAGGTTGCCCTGCGCCGCGTGCCGGTGGTTGCGGATCACCCTGAGCATGTGCTCGGCGTTCGCCGCATAGCCGGGGAAGGCGCCGAGCTCGCGCGCCATCTCGGCCGAGGTGGCATAGGAGGCGCCGGTCATGATCGCCGTCAGCGCGCCGCCGAGCGCCCGCGCCTCCGCCGAGTCGTAGCCGAGGCCCATGGTCATCAGGAGGCCGCCGATGTTGGCGTAGCCGAGGCCGAGCGTACGGAAGCGGTAGGAAAGCTCGGCGATCCGCGCACTCGGGAACTGCGCCATCAGCACCGAGATTTCCAGCGTGACGGTCCAGAGCCGGGAGGCGTGGACATAGGCCTTGGCGTCGAACCGGCCGCCCTTGAGGAAGGTGAGGAGGTTCATCGACGCGAGGTTGCACGCCGTGTCGTCGAGGAACATGTACTCCGAGCAGGGGTTCGACGCCCGGATCGGCCCGTCCGTCGGGCAGGTGTGCCAGGCGTTGATCGTGTCATGAAACTGCACGCCCGGATCGGCGCAGGCCCAGGCGGCGAGTCCGACCTTTTCCCACAGCTCGCGCGCCTTGACGGTGCGGACGACCTTGCCGTCCGTGCGGCGGGTCAGCTGCCAGTCGCCGTCCTCGCGCACCGCCTTGAGGAAGGCGTCGGTGACGCGCACCGAGTTGTTGGAGTTCTGCCCCGACACCGTCAGGTAGGCATCGGAGTCCCAGTCGGTGTTGTAGGTCCGGAAGTCGATCTCGGTCGCGCCCTGCTCGGCCTGCTGGAGCACGCGCTTCACGTAGGCTTCGGGGACATGCACCTTCTTCGCGGCGCGGATCGCCGCCTTCAGGCCGGGGTTGGCCTTGGGATCGAAGGCATCGGCCTCGGCGCCGTCCCAGGCGCGGATCGCCTCGAGGATCGCCGCCAGACGCTCGCGATGTACCCTGGAGCCCGCCACCAGCGAGGCGACCTTCTGCTCCTCGATGACCTTCCAGGAGATGAAGTCCTCGATGTCCGGGTGATCCATGTCGCAGATCACCATCTTCGCCGCCCGGCGGGTGGTGCCGCCCGACTTGATCGCGCCGGCCGCCCGGTCGCCGATCTTGAGGAAGGACATGAGGCCCGAGGACTTGCCGCCGCCGGCCAGCCGCTCGTTCTCGCCCCGCAGCGAGGAGAAGTTGGTGCCGGTGCCCGAGCCGTACTTGAAGAGCCGCGCCTCGCGGGTCCAGAGGTCCATGATGCCGCCCTCGTTGACGAGGTCGTCCTCCACGGACTGGATGAAGCAGGCGTGCGGCTGCGGGTGCTCGTAGGCGCTCGTCGACTTCACGAGCTCGCCCGACTGGTAGTCGACGTAGAAATGCCCCTGCCCCGGACCGTCGATGCCGTAGGCCCAGTGCAGCCCGGTGTTGAACCACTGCGGGCTGTTCGGCGCGCCCATCTGCGTCGCCAGCATGAACCGCATCTCGTCATAGTAGGCGCGGGCGTCGGCCTCGGTGGAGAAATGGCCGCCCTTCCAGCCCCAGTAGGCCCAGGCGCCGGCCAGCCGGTCGAAGACCTGCCGGGCGCTGGTCTCGCCGACGATCCGCTCACCCTCCGGCAGTTCGGCGAGCGCCGCCTCGTCCGGGGCCGAGCGCCACAGGAACTCGGGGACGCCCTTCTCCTTGACGCGGCGGAGGCGCGCCGGGACGCCGGCCTTGCGGAAATACTTCTGCGCCAGAACGTCGGACGCCACCTGGCTCCAGCCGGCCGGCACCTCGAGATTGCCGAGGCTGAAGACGATCGACCCGTCAGGGTTGCGAATCTCCGAGCTGGTGGTGCGGAATTCCAGGGCACCGTACGCGCCGGTTTCCTCGGTGGTGAAGCGTCGCTCGATCTTCATTTGGTCTCTTTCCCTGGCCTTGAGTTCGTCCGGCGCCTCTGCCTCTAGGGGCGCCTACCAGATATTGTGGGCATCGCTGGCCTGATCCCAACAGAGCGGAAAGCCTGCAAGCCGTCAACGGATTTATCCGCTCATGACCATATATATAGTGGTTGACACCCATCCGCACCGCTAGAGGTCGTTCACCATTCGTTAGGATTTGATTCCGGCCGCGTGCCCCCGAGCGGCCCTCCGGACGTGGAAAGCCATCAGGCGCGGGCGGTTTCGTGCTATTGTTGCCGACGGGGCTGAATTCGGGTGGGACCATGTCAACGATCCGTGGAACGGCGGATAACGATCGGCTGCGGGCGCGGGCCGACAGCGACCGGGTGTTCGGGCTGGACGGGCAGGACGAATTGGTGAGTCGGTTCAACCGGACCCTGCTCGACGGTGGCGCCGGCAGCGACGCGCTGACCACCCGTCTCGCCCTGAACTCCGGCAATGCGATCATCCGCCAGTCGGGAGGGTCGGGTGCCGACTCGCTGACCGCCGAGCTTTCGATCATTCCCGTCACGACCATGACGGCAGGCCCCGTCGTGACGGCCATGGGCGACGGATCGCAGCTGACCCTCGACGGCGGCGACGGCAATGACCGCATCACCGTCGAGGCGGACGTCTACATCCAGGGCGGGCGCACGCTAGAGAGCGGGATCCTTGGCGGCGGCGGCCGCGACATCATCAACAGCGACCTCTCGCTGTTCGGTGACGGGGCCTTCGCCACGGTCCGCAACCGGATCGACGCCGGGGACGGCGACGACCGCATCCTCGCACGCGCCAAGGGCAGCCCCGACGCCGAGAGCCCGACCGTCGAGAACGTCATCCTCGGCGGCGAGGGTGACGACCGGGTCCGCGCCTTTGCCAGCGTCGGCTCGGCCGAAAGCGGCACCGCCCGGAACACCGTCGATGGCGGCGCCGGCGACGATACCGTCCAGGCGGTACAGAATGCCCGCTCGGAACAGGCGACGCTGTCCGCCGACCTCGATGGCGGCGACGGGGTGGACACCCTGCTCGCCTTTTCCCGCTACAGAGGTTCCGGCTCGCTGACGGGCGAGCACCAGGGCTCGGGCGGGGACGGGGACGACGGTGTCCAGCTATGGTTCCTGGTCGGGGGCGGCATCGACAACGTCAACCTGACCTCCACCGCCGACGGCGGCGCCGGCAACGATACGGTCTACTGCATCGTCTCGCTCGAGGAAGTCGCGACGGCCAACACGACGATCTCGAACCACGCCTTCGGCGGTGAGGGCAACGACTTCGTCGCCAGCGGAATCTCGATCGACACCGACCTTTCCGCCGGCATGCAGGTTCTCGACTTCACCAACCGCGCCGAGGGCGGGGCGGGCAACGACACGGTACTCGGATCCGTCAGTTACGGAGGCCGGAGCCTGCTTTTCGGCGGGAGCGGCAACGATACCGTCGCGGCCCTCGAGGGCGACCGCAACGTGCTGGAGGGCGGCGCCGGCCGCGACTGGCTGGTCGGCGGCGCGGGGGACGACCGGATCTCCGGAGGCGCCGGCGCCGACCGCTTCGTGCTGCTCTACGCTGGTGACGAGAATGGGACGGACACGATCCGCGACTTCGACGGGTCCGTCGACATCATCGTCTTTCCCGACCTCGAGGACGATGGCGCACCGGGTCTCGCCGACGACATCGCGCTCCTTGTCGACCACATCGACGATTCCGGGCCTGGCGGCGACGTGACCGTCACCTTCGACAACGGAATCGTGGTGTTCGAGGGCGCGGGAACCGGCAACGTCGATTCCGTCGCCGACCTCGTCGACGATCCGGCGACGCAGCTCAGCAACGCGGTCCCGGACATCTTCGCGATGGCCTGATCTTCAGGAACGGGCAATCTCCACCACCAGCCGCTGGAAGTACGGCGCTTCCGGCGTGCAGATGATGCTGGTCCAATCCGGGTTGTTCAGGCTGTCCGGCAGTTGCTGCGCCTCCAGGCAGAGGCCGGCATAGGGGCCATAGGTCTGCCCGTCATGCCCCGGCGTGTCGATCGTCATCGCGAAGGCGTCGAAGACCTGCATCCCCGGCTCGTCCGTCCACATCTCCAGCGTCGCGCCGGTCCGCGGACAATGCGCCCGCGCGGAAGGCCGCTTCCGGTCCCGGTCGGGCCTCAGCACCAGATTGATGTCGAGCTCGGTGTCGCCGACCTCGCGCACGGTGGTGAAATCGTAGGCCGTGCCCTCCACCGGAAGGATCTCGCCCGTCGGGATCGTGGCCGCGTCGGTCGGGGTGTAGGCGGTGGCGTCGATCCAGAGCTGGTGGTCCTTCACCTGCCCCGCGCCGCCCAGATTGTAGTAGTTGTGGTTCGCGAGGTTGATCGGCGTCGGCCGGTCGGGCCGTCCGGCGAACTCGCAGATCAGTCGCGGCCCCTCCAGCCGGAAGCTCGCCGAGAACTCGACCTTTCCGGGATAGCCCTGCTCGCCGTCGGGGCTGGTGTGGAACAGGTAGAGCGTCCCCGACCCCGTGTCCGGCTCCATCTGCCAGATCCGGCTGCCGAGGCCGCCCGGCCCGCCGTGCAGATGGTGCGGCCCGTCATTCGGCAGGAGGTCGTAGCGTTGTCCGTCGAGCGTGAAGCTGGAACCGGCGGTGCGGTTCGCCACCCGGCCGACCAGCGCGCCGTGCGACCTTGAGTGCCGCAGATAGTCTTCCAGACGGGGAAAGCCGAGCACCATCGGCAGGCTGCCGCGCGGTCCGTCGATCCGCCAGTCGCGTGTGACGCAGCCGAGGCTGATGATCGAGACCGCCGCGTCGGCGCTCTCCAGCGTCACCTCCTCGACCGCGCGACCCATCCCGTCGCGTCCGAACAGCCGCTTTCTCATCACGCCCCTCCCGCCGGCTTTTGCGCAGTCTTGCCACGGGCGCGGGAGAGAGGCCAGAGCGGTGCGATCAGCGGAACGCCTGCTTCACCGCAGCGCCGGCGATGGCAAAGTCCATCTTGCCGGTATGCCGCGCCTTGAGGTGCGCCATGACCTTGCCCATGTCGCGGATCGAGCTGGCGCCGGTGTCGCTGATCGCCGCCGCCACCGCCTTCTCGACCTCGGCGTCGGACATCTGGCGCGGCAGGTAGCCGCGGATGATCTCGATCTCCGCCAGTTCCTGCGCGGCGAGCTCGGGGCGCCCGCCCTCCTCGTAGGCCTTGGCACTGTCCTGCCGCTGCTTGATCATCTTGGCGAGGATCGTCAGGATTTCCGCGTCCGGAACCCCCTCGGCATTGTCACCGGTCCGGGCCGCGATGTCGCGGTCCTTGACCGCCGCGCTGATCAGTCGAAGGGTCGAAATCCTTTGCGCTTCCCTGGCCTTAAGTGCTTCCTTGAGGTCGCTCGCGAACCGCTCACGCAGCATCTGGCACCTGATCCTTCCCACGGCCAAGCCGGCCGAAGCGGCGATCATATACCCCCATCGCCGAAAGTGATCAAGATTCATCCGGCTTGCTAATCCATTGAATTTCCCCATCTTCCTCCGAAACCGCCTCGCCTTGACCCTTGCGGCGGCGCGGCGTAGGGTCCGGCCCCGGACAACCGGGATTCGCATCATGACCGAACGGGCCGCTCCCTCCGACCGGGCGCTGGCGTCGGCGCCTGCCAGCGCGCTGAAGCCGACCGGCTGCATCGTGCTCGCCGACGGTCAGGTCTTCTGGGGGCGCGGGTTCGGCGCCGCGGGGACGGCGGTTGCGGAACTGTGCTTCAACACCGCGATGACCGGCTACCAGGAGATCATGACGGACCCGTCCTACGCCGGACAGATCGTCACCTTCACCTTTCCGCACGTCGGCAACGTCGGCGTGACGCCGGAGGACGACGAGACCGCAGACCCGTTCGCCGCCGGCATGGTGGTGAAGTGGGACCCGACCGAGCCGTCGAGCTGGCGGTCGACAGCAACCCTGTCCGACTGGCTGGCCCGGCGCGGGCGGATCGGGGTCGGCGGCATCGACACGCGGCGGCTGACCCGGGCGATCCGGATGCGCGGCGCGCCGCACGTGGCGATCAGCCATTCCCCGGAGGGCAATTTCGACCTCGACGACCTCCTGGCCAAGGCGCGCGCCTTCCCCGGGCTTGAGGGCATGGACCTCGCCCGCGACGTGACCTGCGCCCAGAGCTATCGCTGGGACGAGATGCGGTGGGCCTGGCCGGACGGCTATCGCCCGCGCGGGACCGCCGGGCGCCGGGTGGTGGCAATCGACTATGGCGCCAAGCGCAACATCCTGCGATGCCTCGCCAGCGCCGGCTGCGACGTGACCGTGCTGCCGGCCACGGCGACCGCCGAGGAGGTGTTCGCGCATGAGCCGGAGGGCCTGTTCCTGTCGAACGGGCCGGGCGATCCGGCCGCGACCGGCGAGTACGCGGTGCCGATGATCCGCGAGGTGCTTGAGAAAAGCGACATTCCGGTCTTCGGCATTTGCCTCGGCCACCAGATGCTGGCGCTGGCGCTTGGCGCGCGGACGATCAAGATGAATCACGGCCATCACGGCGCCAACCATCCCGTGAAGGAACTGTCCACCGGCAAGGTCGAGATTACCTCGATGAACCATGGGTTTACCGTGGACAGTCAATCCTTGCCGGCCGGCGTGATCGAGACGCATGTCTCGCTTTTTGACGGATCGAACTGCGGGATCGCGATGACCGACCGGCCGGTCTTTTCCGTCCAGCACCACCCGGAGGCGAGCCCCGGTCCGCAGGACAGCTTCTATCTGTTCGAGCGGTTCGTCGCGTCGATGAAATGAACGCGACGAAAATTGCCATTAATCGTGACCTTTCAATAACCTTAAGCGTTTCTTAAGACTGCGGTAGGAACTTCGCAACTCAGTCGGTTTGCGAGTTCCTGATGGCAAGAGTCCTGCCGTTCTCCGTCGCTGCCGCCGAGGCCGCCCGCTCGGCGCCCCCGGTGCCCAAGAAACCCCTGCTGGGGGACCTCCTTGTCGAGGCCGGGGCGCTCGACCCTGCCGCGCTCGACGACGCGCTGGCGCAGCAGGACCAGCAGGACCAGCGGCTCGGGCGGATTCTGATCGCGAACCGGGCCATCTCCGGCGACGACCTCGGCCGCGCGCTGTCCCGCCAGTCCGGGCTCGGGCTCGTCGATCTTGCCGCGAGCCCGGTCGACCCGGAACTGCTGCGCGGCATGGATCCCTATCGCTGCCTGGCGCTGGAGGCGGTGCCCTGGCGGCAGATCGGCGGCACGCGGGTGGTGGCGATCAGCAATCCCGCGAACGCCGAGGCGGCAATGGCCGCCTGCGGCGGCGGTGCGCCGCGGGTGGCGCTGGCGCTGGCGAGCCCCGAGGCGATCCGGGCCGCGGTGACCGAGGCCTTCGCCGGGCGGCTGCGCGACGACGCCCGCGATCGCTGCCCCGAGGTGTTCAGCTGCCGCGCCTGGGTCCGGCAGCAGCGGGGCTGGCGCGGGGTCGCGCTCGTCGCGGCACTGGCGGCCTTCGCCCTGCTGGCGCCGGTGCTCGCGCTGCAGATCATCGTCCTCTGGGTGCTGATCGCCAACGCCATGACCATGGGGCTGAGGCTCGTCGCGCTCTTTGCCCGCGCCCGGCCACGGCCGGTGGTGCATCGCGACACGCCGCAGCTGGCCGCCTACCGCAAGCTGCCCAAGGTCTCGATCCTGGTGCCGCTGCTGCGCGAGGAAGCGGTGGCGACGCGCCTCCTCGAAGCCCTCGCCGCGATGGACTACCCGGCGCCGCTCCTCGACATCAAGCTGGTGCTGGAGGCGGACGACGCCATCACCCGCGCGGCGATCGCCCGGACCGAGCTGCCGCCGACGACCGAGGTCCTGACCGTGCCGCCCGACACGCTGCAGACCAAGCCGAAGGCGATGAACTATGCCCTGCCCTTCTGCCGGGGCGAGATCGTCGGGATCTATGATGCCGAGGACCGGCCGGATCCCGGGCAGATCCGCGCCGTCGTGCAGCATCTCGCCGCGGCGCCGCCCGAGGTCGCCTGCGTCCAGGGCTACCTCGACTTCTACAATTCCGGCGCCAACTGGCTGTCGCGCTGCTTCACGCTCGAATATGCCATCTGGTTCCGGGTGGTGCTGCTCGGCGTCCAGCGGCTCGGCATCCCGATCCCGCTCGGCGGGACCAGCGTCTTCTTCCGCCGCAGCGTGCTGGAGCAGGTCGGCGCGTGGGACGCGCACAACGTCACCGAGGACGCCGACCTCGGGATGCGGCTCGCCCGCTTCGGCTACCGCACCGAGATGATCGCCTCCACCACCTGGGAAGAGGCGAACTGCCGGGTCTGGCCGTGGATCAAGCAGCGGTCGCGCTGGCTGAAGGGCTATGTGGTGACCTGGGCGACGCACATGCGCCGGCCCGCGGCGCTCTGGCGCGACCTCGGGCCGCGGGGGTTCGTCGGGTTCCAGGTGCTGTTCCTCGGCGCGATCACCTCGTATCTCTCGATCCCGCTGTTCTGGACGTTCTGGGCCGGCGCGCTCGGGCTCGGCCTCAGCTTCTGGCAAACGATCCCGGCCTGGCTCGCCTGGACCGCCTTCGGGTCGATGATGGCCGGGCAGGCGGTGATGCTGGCGACCGCCGTCGTCGCGGCCCGCGACCTGCGCCGGCCGGGGCTGGTGGTGGGTGCCGGTGCTGGCGTCACCCTACCGCTGCTCGGCGCCGTTGCCGCGTGGCGGGCGGTCGCCGAGGTCTTCACCCGGCCGACCTACTGGCACAAGACCGAGCACGGGGTCGCACTGCCGGGGCGGCGCGCCGCGCACTGACGTCCCTGAGGCAGGAGCGGGTTCAGCCGGACCGTTCGGAGGCGAGCTTCAGGCGGGTTTCGAAGGCCTGACTGATGTGGGCGCGGATCGCTGCCTCGGCGGCCGCGCCGTCGCGGGCCTCGATCGCCCGGACGATCTCCCCGTGCTCGTCGAGCGCCCGCGGGCCGCGACCCTCGGCGCCGAGCGAGGTGGTGGCGAGCAGCACCATGGCGCGGTGCACCATCTCCAGCTGCTGGATCAGGTAGCGGTTGTGGCTCGCGAGATGGATCTGGCGGTGGAACCGCTTGTTGGCGCGCGACAGCTGGTCGGGATCGCCGAGCAGGCTGCGGTCGTGCCGGATCATGTCCCAGAGGACGCGGATCTCCTCCGGCGCGGCGTGCTGGGCCGCGAGACGGGCGGCGAGGCCCTCGAGCTCGGCGCGCACGACATAGAGCTCGCCGAGCTGGTCGTGGTCGAGGCTGGCGACGACGAGGCCCCGGCCCTCGCGGGCGAGGACCCGCTGCGTTTCCAGCCGCTGCATCGCCTCGCGCACCGGCGTGCGCGAGACGCCGAAACGGTCGGCGAGCTCTGATTCCACCAGCCTGTCGCCCGGGCGGAACTCACCCCGGTCGATTGCGTCGAGCAGCAGGGCGTAGGCGTCGGTGGGAAGTTGCGAATGCGTCAAGGCGCGGGTCCGTTCAGGTCTGGAGTCTCAGGGGCCGGTGAGGGTTCCGGCGGTCATCCGGCGCAGCAGCTCCGCCATCGTGAGGTCATGGTCGAAGGCGCCGGTGCGCAGGAAGATCACCGTCTGGGCGATCACCATCGGGTTGTTCATCAGGAAGGTGTGCGTGGCGTGCACGGTGATGTGGTCTGCCATGCCCTCGACCCGCGTGCTCTCGACCGAGACCGCGCCGTCGTCCGGGCCGGGCAGAAGGCCGGAGAACAGCGGGTTGACCGAGCGGTCGCCGGCGATCACCCCGAGGTCGAAGTCGGCCGGGCCGAGGCGGGCGGCGATGCCGTCGGCGCCGGTGCCAAGCTCCGCCCCGGCCGGTCCGGTCAGGTGGCCGAAGATCGCGAGATCGCCGAAACGGTCCACCACCTCCGAGCCCTGGTTCGGGGGCGCGAGCATCACCACGCGCCCGAGGTTTTCCGGACGGTGCAGCGCCAGCCAGCCCCGCACGAGGATGCCGCCCATCGAGTGGGTGACGAAGTTGACCCGGGCGGTGCCGCAGGCCGCGACCGACTGCGTCACGTGGTCGAGCAGGTTCTCGACACTCGCCTCGGTCGAGGGATAGCCGTCGTTGACCACGGTGAAGCCGGCCGCACTGAGCGACTCCTCCATCACCAGGAAGGAATTGCCGCTGCGGCCGAGGCCGTGCAGCAGGATGACACACTCGTCGGCCGTTGCCGGCAGGGCCGGGACGAGGCCAAGCGCGAGGAAGAGGAGCGGGACGAGGGGTCGGGTCATCGGCGGCCTCAGCGAAGCGGGCGGGAGTGCGGGTCGGCGGCGAGCGCGAGGCGCATCGCCGCGCAGCGGGCGAAGCGCTGGGTCAGCGCCTTGCGCCGGGCGCCCGGCAGCGGCGAGGCTTCGGGCCAGCGCACGATCTCCGCGTCCCAGGCGTCGGCAATGAGAAGGCCGGCGTCGCCCGGCAGGATGTCGGCGGGAAAGTCCGCGTCGACCGCCCAGAAGAAGCGGTCGCACCATTCGAGGTAGCCGCCCCATTTCAGGTCCGAGACGAAATCCGGCCGGCTCGACTTGCACTCGACGATCCAGACTTCGCCGCTGGGTCCGAGCGCCATGACGTCGACGCGGAGGCCGGGACCGGGCACGAACTCGACCAGCGGCGCGAAGTCGCGGGCCCGGAGATGCCGGCTGACGCCGCGGGCAAGGCGCTGGCCGGGAAGGAGCAGGTCGAGGGAGGGCGGCTCGAGCATCCCCATCCCTTTGCGCCGCGCGGCCCCCGGGTCAAGCCGTGCCGGAGGGGAGGACCGGAGGAGTTGATCGGCGGGCATGATCGCCAGAGTTGATCGCGCGCCGCACGATGCTCTACCTTGGCGACAGTGAACCCCGGGAGTGCGCGATCTTGGAGACGTCCGGCCCCCTGACCTTTGACACCTGGGTCCGCCGCGCGTTCTCCGAGCGGACCGGCGGGTTCACCGTGCTCGCCGTGCTGGTCGGGATCGGCACCTCGAGCATCACGCCGCTGCGCTCCACCTGGATACCGGTGGTCGGCCTCGACCTCGACTGGAAGGGCCTCAGCGCCCGGTTCGACGCCGGCGGGCACGACTGGGATGGCGCGTGCCTCGCGGCGCGGCGCCGGCCGGAGGGCGGACCACTGGGCGAGCCGGCGGCGCGGACAGCGCTCGCCGCACTCGGGAAGGCGCTGGTCGCCGACCGGCACGTGCTGAACCGCGAGTTCTTCTGCAATCGCTACGGCCAGCGGGTCCGCGTCAAGGAGATGCCCGCAGGCTGATCCCGGCCGCTTGCGGCCCGAGGGCGGTTTCATGCCAGCTTGTGCCGCGAGCCGGTTGTCTTTGCACGGGGAATTGCTATCCTTCCTCGGCCCCGTTCGAGGTGCGGCAAACGCATCCGGTGAATATTTCGGGGTTGGAGCAGCGGCACCTACAGGATATAGTGTGTCAACACAGGCAGGACCCCCATGCGCGACCACAGTGGCTACGACTATGAGTCCGTTGCCGATCACGACGCCCCGCGTCTGATTCCCGAACGGCTGCGCCGGATCGCCGGTGCGGGCGTGTTTCTCGGCCTCGTCCTTGCCCTCGGGATGTGGTCCTACCGGCTCGGCACCCGCGACGCGGCGGAGGTTCCGATCATCAAGGCCATGGCCCCGGCCCGCGTCGAGCCCGCCGATCCCGGCGGCCTGCAGGCGGCGCACCAGGGGCTCGAGGTGAACGCGGTGCTGGCAGGCAAGCCGGCAGTGGCGCCCGAGCATCTGGCGGCCGCCCGCCCCGCGCCCGAGGCGCTGGACGAGGAGGACGAGCCGCACGGGACGGGACACCCCTGACCGACGAGGAGGAGGCCGACATCCTCGGCGCGAACGGCAGCGACTTCGTGGCCTCGCCCGACGATGGCGCGCCGCCCGACGCCGACCTGCCGGCAGCGGGGACCGAGATGGCGGCCCTCGATCCGACGGATCCGGCTGCGGCCGGGCCGCGGCCGATGAACCGGCCGGCGGGGATGAAGGTGACCCGGCCGAAGACCACGCCCGTCGCCTCGAAGCCCGTCGCGGCACCGGCTGCACCGGCCGCCGTGCCGGCCGCGGCGGTGGTTGCCTCGACGCCCGCGCCGGCAAAGGCGAAGCCGGCGGCGGTCAAGGAAGTCTCCACCGTCAAGAGCGGCACCCGTCTGGTGCAGCTCGGCGCCTTCGACAGCGACGCGCTGACCCGGCAGGCCTGGAGCCAGCTCGTCGCACAGAACGGCGACCTCCTCGCGTCCAAGAGCCTCTATGTCGAGCGGACGACGGCGAACGCCCGCGTCTTCTACCGGCTGCGGGTCGCGGGCTTCCAGAGCGCCGACGAGACGCGGCAGATGTGCGAGTCGCTGCGGGCGCGCGGCGTCGACTGCATCCCGGTCACGCTGCAATAGCATGGCCGCGCGGGCGGTGATCTTCGGCTGCCAGGGGCCGGCGCTCACGCCGGAGGAGCGCCGCTTCTTCGCCGGGTCCGACCCCTGGGGGTTCATCCTGTTCGGCCGCAATGTCGTGGAGCCGGACCAGCTGCGCCGTCTGACCGCGAGCCTCCGCGACGCGGTGGGACGCGAGGCGCCGGTGATGATCGACCAGGAGGGCGGCCGCGTCGCACGCCTGCGCGCGCCGCACTGGCGCGAGTGGGTTCCGGCGCTGCGGGAGTGCACCGGCGTCGCCTCGGCCGAGCTCCGAATCCGCGCGATGCGCCTGCGCTACCGGCTGATCGCGGAGGAGCTGAGTGCGGTCGGGATCGACGTCAACTGTGCGCCGGTGCTCGACCTCGCCGGGGACGACACGCATCCGGTGCTGGCGAACCGCTGCTATGGCAGCGATCCGGCAGCGGTCGGCGGCATCGGCCGTGCGGTCGCCGAGGGGCTGATCGATGGCGGGGTGCTGCCGGTGATCAAGCACATGCCGGGCCAGGGCCGCGCGCCGCTCGACAGCCATCTGGCGCTGCCGGAGGTGACGGCCGACGCGGCGGCGCTCGCGGCCGACTTCGCGCCGTTCCGTGCCCTTGCCGACCTGCCGATGGCGATGACCGCGCACGTCGTCTATCGCGCCATCGACCCCGACGCGCCGGCCACGCAGTCCGCCGCCATGGTGCGGCTGATCCGGGACGGGATCGGTTTCGACGGCCTGCTGATGACCGACGACATCTCGATGCACGCCCTGAGCGGCGATTTCGGCACCCGCGTCGCCCGCGCGGTCGACGCCGGCTGCGACATGATCCTGCACTGCAACGGCGACCCGGCCGAGATGGCGCCGGTCGCCGAGGCGGCGCCGCGCCTTGCCGCCCGCGCACTGCGCCGGGCCGACGCCGCCCTCGCCCGCCGGCATGCCCCGTCCAGGGTCGATGCGGGACAGCTCGAGGCGGAGTTCGCCGCGCTCACCGGTTCGCTGCAGGGAGTCGCCCGTGCCTGACGATTTCTTCGACGCAGACTCCACCGCCGCCCGCCTCGCCGCCGAGGCGCTGGTGGTCGATGTCGACGGTTTCGAGGGGCCGCTCGACCTCCTGCTGACGCTGGCGCGCAGCCAGAAGGTCGATCTTCTGCGGGTGTCGATCCTGCGGCTCGCAGAACAGTATCTCGGGTTCGTCGAGGCGGCGAAGCGGCTCCGGATCGAACTTGCCGCCGACTATCTCGTCATGGCCGCATGGCTCGCCTTCCTGAAGTCGCGGATGCTGCTGCCGCCCGACCCGGCGGAGGAGGGGCCGTCGGGTGACGAGCTGGCCGCCCACCTCGCCTTCCAGCTGCAGCGGCTGGAGGCGATGCGCGGCGCCGCCGCCCGGCTGATGGCGCGCGACCAGCTCGGCCGCGACGTGTTCGCCCGCGGCGATGCCGAACCGATGACCCGCGACCTGCGCACCGTCTGGACCGCCTCGCTGGTCGATCTGATGCGCGCCTATGCCCGGATCAAGACCCGGGACGACTTCACGCCGCTGCACCTCGCGCGCGACCCCGTCTACACGATGGAGCAGGCGCTGGAGCGGATGCGGGCGATGCTGGGGGCGACGATCGACTGGACCACGCTCGCCGCCTGGCTGCCCGACGAGTGGCGCCAGCACCCCGAGCGCACCCGCTCGGCCACCGCCGCCAGCTTCGCCGCCGCGCTGGAGCTCGTGAAGGCCGGCCGGCTTCATATCCGCCAGGAGGGCGCGTTCCGCCCGATCTGGCTCCGCCCCTGCAGCGAGGAGGACGCGCGATGAACGACACGCCAAGGGACTTCGTGGCCGCGGGCTTCTTCGCCGACGGCGCCTTCGCCCTGCCGCCGATGCCCGAGCAGGAGCGCATGGTCGAGGCGGTGCTGTTCGCCAGCAGCGGCCCGCTCAGCGCGCGCGAGATCGCCGAGCGTCTGCCGCAGGGCTGCGACGTCGCGGAGGCGCTGGCGGGCCTCCGGCGGCGCTACGACGGCCGGGGCGTGCAGCTGGCGCGCGTCGGCGAGGCCTGGGCCTTCCGCACCGCCGCCGACCTCGGCTTTCTGATGAGCCGCGAGGTGGTGGAGACCCGAAAGCTCAG
>JBGALV010000162.1:0-7560 GCA_044223515.1 Alphaproteobacteria bacterium | reverse complement strand
CCGGAGGGCGAGATCGCGCCGACGCCGAGCCTGATGCCGTCTGTCTCTGCCTTGGCGATGACGTCCTGAACGCTTTTCCAGCTCACGGGCATGGGACTCGGTTCCTTGTCACTTGGGGCAGCGCTGGAAGGTGAGGGTTCGATCGCCCCAGGTCCAGTGGAGCACGTCCTCGACCCGGCTGAAGCCGAAGAGCTCGCGCCCGCGTTCCTTGGTCGCGGCGACGACGCAATTGGCCTCGACACGATAACTGGTATCGCCCGGCTTCACCGAGGTGAAGTCGCAGGTCATCATGCCGGCATCCAGCTTCCGGCGAGTCAGCACGATCGGCGGCAGCCCATCGGCTGGCCGCGCCGCCGGGTCGCACCAGGCGGCCTGCTGTGCCCAGCGGCCTTCGAATGGCAACGGCTGCGCCGACGCGGGCGAGGAGAGGAGAGCGATGACGAGAGCGAGGAGGAAAATGTTCATGTTGCTGCGACCGGTTGAGTGCCCTTGATCACGGTACGGCGGACGACGCGCGGCTCGATCGCGGTGTCGTATTCGGTGCCGCGATGGACGGTGGCACGGTTATCCCACATCACTAGGTCGCCAGCCTTCCATACATGCTCGTAGATGAACCGCGGCTCGGTGCAGTGGTTCATCACTCGCTCCATCAGTCCACGGCTTTCGACCTCGTCCATGTCGAGGAATTCCTGGCCATGGCTGCCAAGATAGATCGCCTTGCGTCCCGTCGGCTCATGCAGCCGCACCAGCGGTTGCACGACCGGCGGCGCCTGTTTGCGTTGCGCCTCGGTCATACCAGGATACCCGGCCTTTCGGCGGGAGATGTGCAGGTCATGGCGGACCCAAAGGCCTAGATAGCGCTGCTGCTCGGATCGGCCGAGCGCCTCGTAGGCGCCGATCATGTCGGCGAGCATCGTGTGCCCGCCGTTCGACGGCACCTGCTCTGCATAGAGGATCGTCGCCAGAGCCGGCTTCGCCTGGAACGACGCGTCGGTATGCCAGAACAGCGTGCCGCGATCCGGATGCACCGCGTTCGGCCTGCCGTCCGGCCCGATGTTGGAAAGCTCGAAAATCTCCGGATGTGCCGCCTTGTGATATTCGTTCAGCACGTGGATCTCGAGCTCGCCGAAATTCCGGCTGAACGCGATATGCGTCTCGGGCGAGAGGTTCTGTCCGCGGATCACCAGGATGCGATGACGGTCGAAAGCCTGTCGCAGCTCGGCTGCGACAGACGGTGCGAGGGGCCGCGAGATGTCGATGCCGATCGCTTCCACGCCGAAGTCGCCGTTGAGCGAGCGAAACTCTAGCTCCTCGCGGATCGCGGTCGCCATCGCCGTCACTCCTCGATCTGGCCGTCCGGCTCGTAGACGATGACGCGGCTGCCGGGGCTGCCGATCTTGATGGGGACGACGAAGAGGTGCTTGAGCGACTCCAGGACGGCGGCGCGCTTGTGCGGCTCGACGAAGAAGGCCATGAAGCCGCCGCCGCCGGCACCCAGCACCTTGCCGCCGAGCGCGCCCGCGGCGATCGCCGTGTCGTAGATCTCGTCGATCAGGTTGGTGGTGACCGATCCGGCGAGCTCGCGCTTCAGCATCCAGCTCTCGTGCAGCAGGCGCCCGATCTCGTTCAGCGAGCGCTTCGGGCTCCGGAGGATCGTCTCGGCCTCGTCGACCATCTGGCGCATGTCGTGGAGCTGCTGGGCCTTCTTCTCCAGGTTCGCGATCTTGTCCTTAGCGACCTCGACCGAGAAGCGCGCGATGCCGGTGAAGCAGAGGATCAGCGAGTCCTCCAGCTCCTTCTTCCGGCCGTCGGCCAGGATCACAGGCTCGACCTCGTAGGATCCGTCGGTGTTGAAGTTGATGCGGCCGAGGCCACCATAGGCCGCCCAGATCTGGTCCTGGCTGCCGACCGCCTCGCCGATCACCTTTTGCTCGATGCGCAGCGTCTCGTCGGCGAGCCGCTTCTTCGTCGACATCTGGCCCCGGAGGGCGAACAGCGCGTTCAGCAGACCGCAGGTGAAGGAGGAGCTGGACCCGAGGCCCGATCGCGCCGGCAGGTCGCCGTCGTGATGGATCTCGATGCCGTGGCCGATCTTGTGCTCGTTCAGCACCGCGCGGACCGCGGGGTGGATGATCTGATCCACTTCCTTCACGAGCTCGATGCGCGAATAGACGATGCGGTGGCGATGCTCGAAGAAGGGTGGAAGCTCGCGCACCGTGATGTAGCAGTACTTGTTGATCGCCATGCCGAGCACGGCCCCGCCGTGCTTCAGGTACCAGCCCGGATAGTCGGTACCGCCACCGAACAGCGAGAGCCGGAAGGGAGTGCGGCTGATGATCATGCTTTGGTGTCGCCCGTGAAGAACGCAGGTGCCTCGGCGAGCGAGGCCGGCGTCCCGATGTCGATGAACCGTGCCTGCCGCTTGGCCACATGCAGGGTAGCCTCCGGGAGGAGGCCGAGGAAATCCCTTTCCAGCGACGGGCCTTCGCTCGCCGCGAGGCGGGCCAGCAACGGCTGGGTGAAGGCGTAGATGCCGCCGTTGATCCAGGCGGTGCCGGTGGCGGCCGGATCCTTCTCGACGAAGCGGGTGAGCCTGCCGCCGGGGCCGATCTCGACCCGGCCGAAGCGCGAACCGTCCGGCACCTCGACCGCCAGCAGCGACCCGACCGCGCCGGAGCGGAGATGATCGGCGACGAAGCTGCCGAGGTCGGTCTCGACCACGCTATCGCCGTTCATGATCAGCACGTGGTCGGAGGTGAGCTTCGGCATGGCAAAGCGGATCGCGCCGGCGGTACCCAGCGGCGAAGGCTCGACGACGGTTTCCACGGGCACCGGCGACGGGTTGTCCTTGAGCCAGTCGGTAACCTTGCCGGCAAGGTGGCCGAGGCAGAGCACGACCTTCCGCGCGCTTGCGAGGCGCTCCAGCAGGATCGCCAGGAACGGCCGGCCGTTGACCGGTGCCAGCACTTTCGGCGTATCGCCGAGCACGCCTGCGATCCGCGTGCCGAGGCCGCCTGCGATCACCGCGACATCGATGCCGGAAAGATCCGTCACATCGGGCTCCCGGATATGTCCCGGCGCGCTGCGCGTGGTCGGAACGCGGGCGTTGTAGGGAAGGGCCACGTCAGGTCAGTGCTCATCGCGCCGATGGCCGGACCGGAATGCCTCGATCGTGTTCCTGAGGCCCTCGTCGAGCGGCGTCTTCGGCTTCCAGCCCATGGCCTCCAGGCGCGAGCCGTCGATGCTCTTCAGCGGCATGCCGTCGGGCCGGTCGGTCAGGAACCTGAAATCGCCGCCATAGCCCGCGATCCGCGCGATGCGCCGGGCGAGCTCGGCGATCGAGACTTCCTCGCCCTGACCGATGTTGATGATGCGCTCCTCGCCGTAGCGCTCCATCAGGAACACCAGCGCATCGGCGCAGTCGTCGACATAGAGGAACTCGCGGCGCGGCGAGCCGGTGCCCCAGATCTCGACCGGGCCGCCGTTCGTCTTGGCCGCCTCGATCTTGCGGATCAACGCCGGGATCACGTGGCTGACCGCCGGATCGAAGGTGTCGCCCGGCCCGTAGAGGCCGGTCGGGATCACCGAGATGAAGTCCTTGCCGTGCTGACGGCGATAGGCCTGGGCGAGCTTGATGCCGGCGATCTTGGCGACCGCGTACCACTCGTTGGTCGGCTCCAGCGGGCCGGTGAGGAGATGCTCCTCCTTCATCGGCTGCGGGCAGAGCTTGGGGTAGACGCAGGACGATCCGAGGAACATCAGCTTGGCGACGCCGAGCTTCGCTGCGGCATGGATGATGTTCGCCTCGATCGCCAGGTTGTCGTAGATGAACTCGGCCGGGCGGGAGTCGTTGGCGAGGATGCCGCCGACGACGGCCGCGGCGATGAAGACAGCCTCGGGCTTGTTCTCGGCAATCCAGTCCTCGACGTCGGACTGGCGGCGGAGATCGAGAGCCTTGCGATCGACGGTAAGCACCTCGGAGGACGTGCCGAGGCGGCGGACGAGCGCCTGGCCGACCATCCCGCGATGGCCGGCGACCCAGACGCGGCGGCCGGCGAGCGGGAAACCGGCCATCAGACGCCCCGCTTCATACGTTGGAATAGACCGAGTTGCGGATCATCGTGTAGCCCTTGATGAGCTCCTTGATACCGTCGTCGAGAGAATACTTCGGCTGGAAGCCCGTCCCCTCGATCTTGGCGTTCGACACGATGTAGTCGCGCTTGTCCGGATCCTCGCCGATCGGCGCTTCCATGAAGACGAACTTCGGCAGGTGCTTCTGGATGCGCTCGCAGAGCTCCCACTTCGACAGGTTCGCATCCGAGAGGCCGACGTTGTAGGCCTGACCCTTCATCTCCTCGAACCTGCCGATGCCGTGCTGGAAGGCGCGGGCCACGTCGCGGACATGGACGTAGTTGCGCTTGAAGTGCGGCTCGAACAGCACGACCGCGCGATCGTTGACGGCGCGGTAGACGAAGTCGTTGACCAAGAGGTCCAGACGCATGCGCGGCGACATGCCGAAGACGGTCGCCAGCCGGAAGCTGATCGAGTTGTCGCGCTCGAGCGCGATCTGCTCGGCCTCGACCTTGGTGCGGCCGTAGAGCGAGAGCGGGTTGAGGGAGTCCTTCTCGGTCACCGGCTTGCCGGGCTGGCCGATGCCGTACCCGGAATTGGTGATCGGCATCAGCAGGCGCTGGGTCTTCGACAGCAGCTTGCAGAGCGTTTCGACCGCGTCGCGGTTGACGGTGACCGCGGCGGTCTTGTCGCGATCGCAGAGCGGCGCGCCGACCATGGCCGCCAGGGGGATGACCACGTCGGCGTTCTTGACGTGGGGCTTGAGGGCCGCCTCGTCGCGGGCGTCGCCGCGCACCGGCGTGAAGTTGGGATCGGCGACGATGTGGTTCAGCGGCGCCTGGTTGAACAGGAAGTTGTCGAGCACCGTGACCTTGTGGCCTTCGGCCAGAAGGGCAGGGGCCAGCGTCGATCCCAGATAGCCGGCGCCGCCGGTGATCAGGATGTTGAGTTTGTCAGCCATGTTTCTGTCCCGACGAAGCCTGTCTTCCGGATGGAAGCGGCGTTACCTCAATTGCAGGCGCGATCCAGGACCTCGCGCAGCTTGGTGATCTGCGGGGTCAGGTCGAACGGATGGTTGCCGACGAAGAAGCCGAAGTCGTGCGCCATGTCCGCGTTGGGCGTGGCGCCGCCGACGACCTCGTAGTCGTAGTACTTGATCACGTCGTGGCGGAGGAAGTTGCCGCCGGTGATGATGCGGTAGCCGATGTCGGCATCCTTCAGCGCCTTCATCGCCCGCTCGCGGGCGATGTGGTACTTCGGGTTCAGGATCATCGTGAACGAGAAGGCCGACGACTTGCCGTTCTCCTTCTGGATGATGAAGCGGTCGTCGCCCTTGAACAGATCTTGGAACAAGGCCCAGTTCTTGCGCCGCTCCTCGGTGAACTTCGGCAGCTTCTTCAGCTGCTCGACGCCGATGGCGCCGCTCATCTCGATCGGGCGGACGTTGTAGCCCGGCAGGATGAAGCGATAGGCCTCGTAGAAGTCGGTGCTCTTGCCCTCGAAGATCGTCGTCGGCTGCGGCACGTCGCGGGTCCAGCCGTGGTTGCGCATGGCGCGCAGCAGGTGGAACAGCTCCTCGTCGTCCGTCGTCACCATCCCGCCTTCCATGGTCGAGATGTGGTGCGAGAAGAACGTCGACCACGAATTGAGATCGCCGAAGGTGCCGGCCTTTCTGCCGCCGAGCTCGGCGTCCATCGACTCGCAGTTGTCCTCGAAGAAGTAGAGGCCGTGCTTGTCGCAAAAGCGGCGCATGACGTCGAGCGCCGCCGGGTTGCCGAGGATGGAGACCGCGACCAGCAGCTTGGTCTTCGGCGTCAGCGCCTTCTCGAGCTGCTTCTCGTCGAGGTTCAGCGTGTTCACGTCGACGTCGACGAAGCGGAGCTTGAGCCCGTACTGATGCAGCGGGTGATATGTGGTCGCCCATGAGATCGCCGGCACGATCGCCTCGTCGCCGCGCTGGAGCGGGTTCTTCTTCTTGTAGAAGAGCGAGGCGATGGCGACCAGGTTCGCGGACGAGCCCGAGTTCACCATCACCGCGTACTTCTGGCCGAAGTACTTGGCGAAAGCCTCCTCGAATTCGCGCACGTTCTTGCCCATCGTGAACATGCCGGAGTCGACCACCTTCTGGATGGCCTTGAGCTCCTCATCGCCCCAGGTCGGGGCGGCCAATTCGTAGAACATGTCTAGAAGGGTCCGCGGAACTGCATCTGATACGCCAATTGCGCCTTCTTGGGATCCGGCTTCCAGCGCTTCGCCTTCGGCTTCACCAGCGCGTAAGCGGCCTCGGCGATGGTCGCCGGATTGGGATAGAAGAGCTGCTCGAGCGACGGCGTGGTGGGGCAGGTGGTGGGCGCAAAGCCCATGCGCTGCACTCGGATGCCACTGTCCGGACCCGTCTCTTCGACCACGCGGGCGATGATCTCGGCCGATGCGCCGCAGGTGAGCCACGCATTGTCGACGACCATCAGTCGCTTGGTTCGGCGCACCGACTTGATGATGGTGTCCGTGTCGAGCGGCATCAGCGTGATCGGATCGATGACTTCCGCGGAGATGCCGGCATCCGCCAGCAGCTCGTGCGCACGCAGGCACTCGACGACCATGTTCGACACGCCGACCAGCGTCACGTCGGAGCCCTTGGCGACGGTGCGGGCCTTGCCGAACGGCACGGTGTAGGACTCGTTCGGCGTATAGGCCTCGGTCGGATAGAGCAGGCGATGCTCAACGAAGATCGTCGGGTTGTTGTCGCGGATCGCCTGGATCAGGCAGCCCTTGGCGTCATGCGCGTTGGACGGCGCCACGACCTTCAGGCCCGGCACGTGCATGAACATCGACTGCAGGCCTTGGCTGTGCTGGGCGCCCTGGCCCCAGGACTTGCCGATCATGCTGCGCACGACGATCGGCACCTTCACGTTGCCGCCGTACATGTAGTGCGCCTTGGCGGCCATGTTCACGAGCTGGTTCATGCAGAGCATGAGGAAGTCCATGCGGATATGGACATGGATCGGCCGCATGCCGGCCATGGCCGCGCCGATGGCGACGCCTGTCATGCCGTCCTCGGACAGCGGCGTGTTGAAGACGCGGTTCGGACCGAACTCCTGCTGCAGGCCGAGCGTGGATCCCTGGATGCCCTTGGGATCGTCGACGTCGAGGCCGAACAGGAAGACGGACGGATCGAGCTTCATCTCCTGCGCCACCGCTTCGCGCAGCGCGTCGACGTAGCGAAGCAGGCGGCCGCCGGCGGCTTTCTCGGCGCCCGAAGCGGCTTTCGCCTTGCTCGCCGGCCTGCGCGCGGAAGCCTTGGCTTTGGAGGAGGGGGCCTTGGAGGGCTTCGCCTTAGTCGGCATAGATGTCCTCCATCAGCGCCTTGGGCGCGGGGAAGGGACTCTTGTCGGCGAACGCAACCGCGTCGGCGATCTCCTTCTCCACCGACTTGTCGATCCGCGCGCGGGTCTTGGCGTCCAGCATCTCGCCGACGCGCTTCACCTGATC
>JBGALV010000029.1:0-49240 GCA_044223515.1 Alphaproteobacteria bacterium | reverse complement strand
GGTCAAGCAGCGCCTGCTCGCCGAGCTCGGCCTCTACTTCGCGGTGGTGCTGACCTTCGACCGCGACTTCGCGTCCCGCACCGCCGAGAGCTTCATCGACAAGACGCTGGTGGAGGCGCTCGGCGTCGGCCACGTCGTCGTCGGCTACGACTTCTGCTTCGGCCGCGGCCGTGCCGGCACCGGCGAGACGCTGATCGCGGCCGGCGAGTCCAAGGGCTTCGGCGTCACGCGCGTCGAGAAGATCGAAGGCGCGGACGGCGAGGCGTTCTCGTCGTCGCGCATCCGTCACCTGATCGCCGAAGGCGACGTGCGCTCGGCAGCGCGCCTGCTCGGCAGGCCGGTCGAGATCGAGGCCAAGGTCGAGAGCGGCGACCGTCTCGGCCGCGAGCTCGGGTTCCCGACCGCCAATCTCCGGCTCGGCGAGACGCTGCTGCCGGCCTTCGGCATCTACGCCGGCCAGGCGCTGATCGACGGACGCTGGCGCGACGCGGCGGTGTCCCTAGGCGTGCGCCCGACCGTCGCCGATCGCGGCGTGCTGCTCGAGGCGCACGTCCTCGACTTCGCGGGCGACCTCTACGGCAAGACGCTCCGAATTAGACTCATCGATTATCTTCGACCCGAAGCCAAGTTCGCGGATCTGGACGCGCTCAAGCGCCAGATCGCCGAGGACTGCCGGCAGGCGCGGGCGCGTCTCGCGCTCGCCGCGGCCTCCTGATCTTCAAGAGACGACGACATGAACGACGCGACCAAGACCGACTACAAGAACACCGTCTTCCTGCCGAAGACCGAGTTCCCGATGCGCGGAGACCTCGCCAAGCGCGAGCCCGAGCAGCTGAAGCGCTGGAGCGAGATGGACCTCTGGGGGAAGCTCCGGAAGGAGTCCGCCGGCCGGGAGAAGTTCATCCTCCATGACGGCCCGCCCTATGCGAACGGCCATCTCCATATCGGGCACGCGCTCAACAAGATCCTGAAGGACGTGATCAACCGTTCCCAGCAGATGCTGGGGAAGGACGCGAACTACGTTCCCGGCTGGGATTGCCACGGCCTTCCGATCGAATGGAAGATCGAGGAAGAGTATCGCGCCAAGGGCATGGACAAGGACGCGGTGCCGATCGCGGAGTTCCGCAAGGTCTGCCGCGACTTCGCCGACAAGTGGATCGACATCCAGCGCGAGGAGTTCCGCCGCCTCGGCGTCGAGGGCGACTGGAAGAATCCCTACCTGACCATGTCGTACCAGGCCGAGGCGCAGATCGTGCGCGAGATCGGCAAGTTCCTGATGAACGGCGGCCTCTACCAGGGCGCCAGACCCGTCATGTGGTCGGTGGTCGAGAAGACCGCGCTGGCCGAGGCCGAGATCGAGTATCACGACCACAAGTCGGCGACGATCCACACGGTATTCAAGGTCGTCAAGCCCTCGGTGCCGGCGCTGGCCGGCGCCGCGATCGTCATCTGGACGACCACGCCCTGGACGATGCCCGGCAACCGCGCGCTCGCCGTCGGCGAGGCGTTCGACTACGCGGTGGTAGAGGTGAAGGCGGTCGGCGAAGGCGCCTTCGTCAAGCCGGGTGCGAAGCTCGTCGTCGCCGAGGCGCTGCTGGCGGCCTTTATCGCCGCGGCCAAGATCACCGAGCATGCGGTGCTGGCGAAGCTCAAGGGCAGCGAGATCGTCGGCACGGTGGCCGCGCACCCGCTGCGCGGCCACGGCTACGAGTTCGACGTGCAGGTCTTTGCCGGCGACTTCGTCACCACGGACGCCGGCACCGGCATCGTCCACATCGCGCCGGGCGCCGGCGTCGACGACTTCGAGCTCGGCCGCAAGCACGGCGTCGAGGCGGCGCAGATCGTCGGCGACGACGGCTCCTACTACGATCACGTGCCGCTGTTCGCGGGCAAGCGCGTCTATATGCCCGACGGCAAGACCGGCGATGCCAACGGCGCCGTGATCAAGGCGCTGATCGACGCCGGCACGCTGGTCGCCAAGGGCTCGCTGGTGCACTCCTATCCGCACTCGTGGCGGTCGAAGGCGCCGCTGATCTTCCGCAACACGCCGCAGTGGTTCATCTCGATGGAGACGAACGACCTGCGCAAGGTCGCGCTCAAGTCGATCGACGAGACCCGCTTCGTGCCGGGCACCGGCCGCAACCGCCTCTACTCGATGATCGAGCAGCGTCCCGACTGGTGCATCTCGCGCCAGCGGGCCTGGGGCGTGCCGATCGCCGTGTTCGTCGACAAGAAGACGCGCCAGCCGCTGCGCGATCAGGCTGTGGTCGACCGTATCGCCCAGGCCTTCGAGGCCGAGGGCGCGGATGCCTGGTACACCAGCGACCCGAAGCGCTTCCTCGGCAATGCCTACAACCCCGACGACTACGAGCAGGTGAAGGACATCGTCGACGTCTGGTTCGACTCAGGCTCGACCCACGCGTTCTGCCTGGAGCAGCGCCCCGACCTGCAATGGCCGGCCTCGCTCTACCTCGAGGGCTCGGATCAGCATCGCGGCTGGTTCCACTCGTCGCTGCTGGAATCCTGCGGCACCCGCGGCCGCGCGCCCTACGACGCCGTGCTGACCCACGGCTTCGTCATGGACGAGCAGGGCCGCAAGATGTCGAAGTCGATGGGCAATGTCACCGCCCCGCAGGAGGTGATCGACAAGTTCGGCGCCGACATCCTGCGCCTCTGGGTGGTCAGCTCCGACTATTCGGAAGACCTCCGCATCGGCGCCGAGATCCTGAAGCATCAGTCCGAGCACTACCGGCGCATGCGCAACACGCTGCGCTATCTGCTGGGCGCGCTCGACGGATACTCGACGGCCGAGGCGGTTGACGCGAAGGACATGCCCGAGCTCGAGCGCTGGGTGCTTCATCGCCTGGGCGAGCTCGACAAGATCGTCCGCAAGTCGGTCGACGACTTCGACTTCCATACGCTGTTCACCGAGATCCACGCTTTCGCGGCGGTCGATCTCTCGGCCTTCTACTTCGACGTCCGCAAGGACGCGCTCTACTGCGACAAGCCGTCGAGCCTGCGTCGCCGCGCGGCCCGCACGGTGATGGACCGCATCCTCTCGTGCATGACCGCCTGGCTCGCTCCGGTGCTCTGCTTCACCGCCGAGGAGGCATGGCTCAATCGCGCCGGCGCGGTCGCCGACGATGCGAGCGAAAGCGTGCATCTCCGCGTCTTCCCGGCGGTGCCGGCCTCCTGGCGCGACGATGCGCTGGCGGCGAAGTGGGCGCGCATTCGCGATCTTCGCCGCGTCGTCACCGGCGCGCTGGAGCTCGAGCGCGCGGCCAAGCGCATCGGCGCCTCGCTGCAGGCGGCGCCGATCGTCCATGCGACGCAGGAACATGCCGACGCGCTGGGTGGCCTCGACCTTGCCGAGATCTCGATCACCTCGGGTGCGAAGCTCGTCGTCGGCGAAGGGCCCGCGGACGCCTTCCGCCTGCCCGACGTCGCCGGCGTGTCCGTCGTGCCGGGCCTGGCCGATGGCCATCGTTGCGAGCGCTGCTGGAAGGTCCTGCCCGAGGTCGGCTCGAACGCCAAGCCGCTCTGCCGGCGCTGCGACGATGCGGTCTCGACGTGAGCCTCCATCTCCAGCGGCTCAAGTTCGGGCTCGGCGTCGCGCTGGCGGTGGTCGCGCTCGACCAGGCGCTCAAGGCCTGGATGCTCCGGCTCGTCTTCGACCCGCCGCGGGTGATCGAGGTGACGCCGTTCTTCAACCTGGCGCCGGCTTGGAACCGGGGCGTCAGCTTCGGGCTCCTCGCCCACGACTCGCCCTGGGCGCCCTGGCTGCTGGCGGCGCTCGCTGTCGCGATCGCGATCTTTTTGCTGCGCTGGCTCAGCCGGGCGGAAAGCGCCTGGGTGGCGATCGCCCTCGGGCTGGTGCTGGGCGGCGCTGTCGGCAACGCGATCGATCGCCTCCGCTTCGGCGCGGTCGTGGATTTTCTCGATTTCCACCTCGGCGGCTGGCACTTCTGGGCCTTTAATTTGGCGGATTCCGGGATCACCGTTGGGGCGGCCGGGCTGCTCCTGACCACCCTCTGGGCGGAGCGCTTGTCCCGGCCCGCCGACCGGCCTAAATAAGGGGCAGACATGTCTTCGAAATTCCGCCCGATTCGCTTCCGGCTGCTGGCTCTCCTGCCGGCGCTGCTGCTTCTCGTCGGTTGCGGCGAGGACATGCGCAAGCAGTTCGGCCTCGGCAAGAACGCGCCCGACGAGTTCCAGGTGGTCCGGCGCGCGCCCCTCAGCCTGCCTCCCGATTTCGGGCTGCGGCCGCCGCAGCCGGGCGCTGTCCGCCCGCAGGAAGGCATGGTTTCCGAGCAGGCGCGCTCGACCGTCCTCGGCCAGTCCGATCAGGCGGCAGCGGCACCGGCGGCCAATCCGGCGGCCCCCTCCGCCAGCCCCAGGTCGCCGGTCTCGGCCGGCACGATCGGCGCCGCCGCACCGGCCGCGCCCCGTGCACCGGCTCAACCGGCGATGGCCTCCCGCCCGGCGCTGGCCGCCGAGCCGCCCGGACCCAGCCGCGCCGAGGTGTCGCTCCTCCGCCAGGCGGGTGCCGCGAACACGCCGCCCAACATCCGCTCCCAGATCAGCGAAGACCTGACCAGGCTCGCCGACGCGGACTCGCGCTTCATCGACAAGCTGCTCGTCTGGCAGAAGAGGGAACCGCCGACGGCGGTGGTCGTGGACGCGAAGAAGGAGACCCAGCGCCTGCAGGAGAACGCGGCGCTCGGCAAGTCGACGACCGACGGCACGACGCCGACGATCACCCGCAAGAAGAAGGGTCTCCTGGAAGGTCTCTTCTTCTGAAATTGCGGCCGCGTCGGGGGAGGCGGCCAGGAGCTCCTAACGAATGCGGACTCTCTGCTTACTCCTCGCGCTCGCGACCATCGGACTGATGAATCGGGCTCAGGCCCAGGTCTATCGGCCTGAGACCTTCACGCTCCCCAACGGCCTCGAAGTCGTCGTCGTCGACAACCCGCGGGTGGCGGCGGTGTCGGTCATGGTCTGGTACCGGGCCGGATCCGCCGACGAGCCTCTCGGCAAGGGCGGCATCGCGCACTTCCTCGAGCACCTGATGTTCAAGGGCACGCCGACGGTCGGGCCCGGCGAATACTCCAAGATGATCTCGCGCGAAGGCGGCACGCAGAACGCGCTCACCTCCTACGACTACACGGGGTACTGGGCGGAGGTCGCTTCGGACCGGCTCGAGATGGTCCTCAAGCTCGAGGCCGACCGCATGATTAATCTCGAGCTGACCGAGGCCCAGGTTGCCTCGGAGCGTGACGTGATCCTGGAAGAGCGCTCGCAGGTGGTCGACAATCGGCCCTCCTCGCAGCTCGGCGAGCAGGCGCGCGCCCTGCTCTACCAGCACTATCCCTATCGCCTGCCGGTGATCGGCTGGCGGCACGAGATGCAGCAGCTCTCCCGCGAGGACGCGCTCAGCTGGTACCGCCGCTACTACACGCCCAACAACGCGATCCTGGTGGTCGCGGGCGACGTCAGCGTCGAGAAGCTGAAGCCGCTGGCCGAGAAGCACTTCGGCTCCATCGCGGCACGTCCGGTGCCCGAGCGCTGGCGTCCCGCGGAACCGCCGCAACGCGTCGCCCGCAGGCTCACGATGAAGAGCGAGCAGGCCGGTACCGCCTCGCTGTCTCGCATGTACCAGGCGCCGAGCTACATCTACGGCGACACCACCCAGGCCTATGCGCTGCAGGTGCTGGCCGAACTCGTCGGCGGCAGCGCCACCAGCCGGCTCTATCGCGATCTCGTCGTCGACCAGTCGCTCGCCACGTCGGCCGGCGCCTACTACGAAGCGTCGACCATCGGCCCCGGCAGCTTCGGCTTCTACGTCTCGCCGCGCCAGGGCAAGACGGTCGAGGAGGCCGAGGCGGCGCTCGACAAGGCGGTCGAGAAGCTGCTCGAGAGTGGCCCGACCGAGGATGAGGTGGGACGCGCCAAGCAGCGCCTCGCCGCCGCGGCGGCCTTCGCGCGCGACTCCCTGCGCGGCCCCGCGATGGCGCTCGGCGCCGCCCGCGCCATCGGCCGCACGATCGAGGACGTCGAGGCGTGGCCTCGCCGCATCGAGGCGGTCACCCGCGACGAGGTGATCGCCGCCGCGCGCGGCGTCATCAAGCCCGAGGCCTCGGTGACCTCGATCCTGCTGCCGAAGCCGACGAGCTGAGGAGAACGGCCATGCGCTTCATCCTGGTTCTCCTCTCGACCCTCTTCGCGCTGCCGGCGGCGGCGATGGAGGTTCAGGAGGTCAAGAGTCCTTCCGGTCTCGTCGCTTGGTTCGTCCGCGACTCGTCGATCCCGGTCGTGGCACTCGAGATCTCGATCGGCGGCGGGTCGGTCGCCGATCCGCCCGGCAAGGAAGGCCTCGCGGTTCTCGCGACCGACCTGCTGACCGAAGGGGCCGGCCCCTACGACGCCCAGGCCTTTGCGGCCAAGGCCGAGGACAGCTCGATCAGCCTCGACCTCAACGCCGGCAACGACTTCATCCGCGGCGGCTTCCGCGCGCCGTCGGCGAATGCGGCGGAAGCGTTCCGGCTGCTCGGGCTCGCGCTCGCCGAGCCGCGTTTCGCGGCGGCCGACATCGACCGCGTGCGCCAGAGCCACATGAGCGGTCTCAGCCGAGAAGAGCGCGACCCGCGCACGCTGGCGAGCCGCGCCTGGTACTCGGCAGCCTATCCCGAGCACCCCTACGGCCGGTCGAGCAAGGGCACGGCGGCCTCGCTCGCCGCGGTGACGCGCGACGACATGGTCGCCTTCGCCAAGGGCCGTATCGCCCGCGACAACATCAAGATCGGCGTGGTCGGCGACATCGACGCCGCGACGGTCGCCAAGCTGCTCGACGACACCTTCGGCGCGCTGCCGTCCAAGGCTGCCCCGGCCGAGGCCAAGTCGGTGCCGCCCGCCGCGACCGGCGACGTGTTCGTGATCGAGCGCCCGGTGCCGCAGTCCGTGGTGCTGTTCGGCCAGCCGGGCATCGCGCGTAGCGACCCTGATTTCATGGCGGCCTATCTCCTGAACCAGATCATCGGCGGCGGCGGCTTCGGCTCGCGGCTGATGGACGAGATCCGCGAGGCCCGCGGCCTCACCTACGGCATCTACACCTATCTCTCGACGCCGAAGCGCTCAGGCCTCTGGATGGGTTCGGTCTCGGCCGACAACACCAAGGTGGCGGAGGTGATCCGCCTGGTGCGGGAGATGTGGCAAAGGCTCAAGGACGAAGGCGTCACGGCCGAGGAGCTCGACAACGCCAAGCGCTACATGACCGGCTCCTATGCCCGGGGCTTCGCGACCTCGCGCGGCATCGCCGGCCAGCTCGTCGGCTGGCAGGAGGAGAACATGGGCATGGACTATGCCCAGCGCCGGAACGCTTTGATCGACGCGGTGACGCTCGCCGACATCAACCGCGTGGCCAAGCGGCTGGTCGAGCCGGACAAGCTGATGTTCTCGATCGTCGGCAAGCCGCAGGGCGTGACGCCGACGAAGCCCGCACCGGCGCGCGGATAGAAATGGCGATCCGCCGCCTCTCCGAGTCGGTCGTCAACCGCATCGCCGCAGGCGAGGTGGTCGAGCGGCCGGCGAGCGCGGTCAAGGAGCTGGTCGAGAACGCGCTCGATGCCGGTGCGCGCCATATCGATATCACCGTCCGCGACGGCGGCCAGAGCCTGATCTCGGTCGTCGATGATGGCCACGGCATCCCCAAGGAAGAACTCGCGCTCGCCCTCGAACGGCACGCGACCTCGAAGCTGCCCGAGGACGATCTCTGGTCGATCTCGACCTTCGGCTTCCGCGGCGAGGCGCTGCCCTCGATCGCCTCGGTCAGCCGCATGACGCTGGCGAGCCGGCCCAAGGGCGCCAGCGAAGGATGGAAGGTCCAGGTCGAAGGCGGGGACATGGGTCCGGTCGAGCCGGCGGCACTCGCCGAGGGAACCCGCGTCGAGGTGCGCGATCTCTTCTTCGCCACGCCGGCACGCCTCAAGTTCCTCAAGTCGCCGCGCACCGAGCTCGACCACGCGGTCGACTGGGTTCATCGCCTCGCCATGGCGCATCCGCATGTGGCCTTCACGCTGACCGACGGCGTGCGCACGCCGGTGCGCCTGACGGCGGCCCTGTCGCGCCTCGATCGCCTGGCGCAGATCCTCGGTCGCGACTTCGCCGCGAATGCGCTCACCATCGATGCCGAGCGCGACGGCGTCCACCTTTCCGGTCATGCCAGCCTGCCGACGCTGAACCGCGCGACCAGCCGCGAGCAGTACCTGTTCGTCAACGGCCGCGCCGTCCGCGACAGGCAGCTGCTCGGCGCCGTGCGCGCCGCCTACATGGACTTCCTCGCCTCCGACCGCCATCCCGTGCTGGCGCTGTTCCTCGATCTTCCGGCCTCGGCCGTCGACGTGAACGTGCATCCCGCGAAGACCGAGGTGCGCTTCCGCGACTCGGGCTCCGTGCGCGGCCTCGTCGTCGGCGGCTTGAAGCATGCGCTCGCCGGCGCCGGCCATCGCGCCGCGACGACGGTGGCGAGCTCGACGCTCGCCTCGTTCCGCTCCGGTGGCTTCGGTGGCGGCGGTTATTCGATCCCGCCGGCGATGTCGCGCGGCATGGCCGAAGCGGCGGCGATCTACCAGGCGCCGCTGATGCGGACGGTCCCCTCCATGCCGGCCGCGGCTCCGGAGCCCGCCGCCGACGATGCGGGGCATCCGCTGGGCTCGGCCCGCTGTCAGGTGCATGGCACCTATATCGTCGCGCAGACGGCGGACGGGCTCGTGATCGTCGACCAGCACGCCGCGCATGAGCGCCTGGTCTACGAGCGCATGAAGGCGGCACTCGCCAACGGCGGCATCAAGCGCCAGGGGCTGCTGCTGCCGGAGGTCGTCGAGCTCGGCGACGCCGGAGCCGCCCGCCTGGTCGAGCGAAAGGACGAGCTCGCCGAGCTCGGCCTCGTGCTGGAGGCGTTCGGCCAGGGCGCGGTGGTCGTGCGCGAGACGCCGGCCCTGCTGGGCCAGGCGGACGTCGCCAACCTGGTACGCGATCTCGCCGACGAACTGCAGGAGTTCGACCAGGCGCTGTCGCTGAAGGACAGGCTTGCCGACGTCTGCGGCACGCTCGCCTGTCATGGCTCCGTGCGGGCCGGACGCCGGCTGGCGCCGTCGGAGATGGACGCGCTGCTTCGCCAGATGGAAGTGACGCCGCATGCCGGCCAGTGCAATCATGGCCGGCCAACCTATGTCGAGCTCAAGCTCGCCGACATCGAACGCCTGTTCGGGCGGAGATGAGAGGACCCGAAGCGATGACGAAGCTCCTCAGCCTTCTGCTCTCGTTCGCCATCCTCGGCGGCACCTTCGCGCCGGCGGATGCCTTCGCCCAGGAGAAGAAGAAGAAAAAGGGCGGCGACGAGATGACCTACGAGCGGAAGCTGCCTGCCAACTTCGCGCCCTTCGGTCCCTACACCGTCACCAACTACCAGGAAGGCAAGTTCTTCGAAGGCCGCGTCTCGATCGCGATCGAGGCTACCGACGTCACCGCGCGCGGCGTGATCTGGCAGAACAAGCAGCTGGTCAACGGCATCATCCAGCCGCTGGCGGTGAAGCTGTTCGAGCAGGGCCGGCCGACGCCGTCGAGGATCGAGACCTTCAAGAAGGAAGCCGGCATCAAGCTCGATGCCCGCTTCAAGGACAAGATCAAGTCGATCTACGTGAGGGAAGTGATGGGCTGAGGCCCGGCCTCGCCCGGCGCCTTCGCCAGCACCAGCCGCGCCGCGCCATAGCGGCGCTCGTCCAGGATCTCGAAGCCCTCCGGCGCCTCGAAATCCTCCTTGGCCGCGACCTCGATCGAGATCAGGGCGCCGGCCGCGATCCATCCGCCGTCGAGAAGGGCCGCCAGCGCCGGCGCCGCGAGGCCTGATCGATAGGGCGGATCCAGCAGAACCACGCTCGCGGGCAAGGTCGGCCCGTCGATCGCGTCGCCCGGATGGGTTGCATCGCGCGAGACCACCGTTGCCTGACCGGAAATCCCGAGCTTGCCGAGGTTGAGGCGGATCGCGGCCAGTGCCTGCGGCAGGACCTCGATGAAGGTGCAATGCGCGGCGCCGCGCGATAGCGCCTCGATCCCGAGCGCGCCCGATCCCGCGAAGACGTCGAGCACGCGGGCTCCCTTCAGCGGACGCCCGTCGCGATGCTCGAGGATGTTGAAGAGGGCCTCGCGTGCGCGGTCGGAGGTCGGCCGCACGTCGAGTCCTTCGGGTGCGCCCAGTGGGCGCCGCTTGAGGCTACCGCCGACGACGCGCATCGGGCCTGCGCCCTGGCTTCGCCCTGGACTTCTCGGACGGCCGCTGTGCGTCCTGCTTCGGCGCCAGGCCGAGCTGCTCGCGCACGACCTTTCTCTGCACCTCGTCGATCTCCCCGGGCTGGAGGTCCCCCAGCTGGAACGGCCCGTAGGAGACGCGGATCAGGCGCGTCACCGGCAGCCCCAGATGCTCCATCACCCGGCGCACCTCGCGGTTCTTGCCTTCCTTAAGCCCCAGCGTCAGCCACGCGTTGGTTCCCTGTTCGCGGTCGAGCGCCGCCTCGATCGGCCCGTAGCGCACGCCGTCGATGGTAACGCCCTTGGCCAGGTCGGCCAGGCTCGCCGGATCGACTCGGCCATGGACGCGCACGCGATAGCGCCGGGTCCAGCCCGTCTCCGGCAGCTCCATCTTGCGCGCGAGGCCGCCGTCGTTGGTCAAGAGGATCAGGCCTTCGGAGTTGTAGTCGAGACGTCCGACCGAGATCACCCGCGGCATCCCCGGCGGCAGGCTGTCGAACAGCGTCGCCCGGCCTTCCGGGTCGCGGTGGGTGGTCATCACGCTCTTGGCCTTGTGGTAGCGCCAGAGGCGCGCCGGCTCGGCATCGGGCAACGGCTTGTCGTCGACGAGGATCACGTCGTCGGGGCCGACGACGGTCGCCGGCGTGGTCAGCACCTCGCCGTTCAGCTTCACGCGGCCGAACAGGATCATCCGCTCGGCATCGCGCCTGGAGGCGACCCCGGCGCGGGCCATGCGCTTGGCGATCCGCTCCTTGCCGTCCGGCTCCTTGCCGTCCTGGTCTTCCGCATTGGTCATCGCCCGAGGGTATAGGCGTCCGGACCGGCCGGATGCAATGATGCGCCGCGATGCCGACCAGACCCTCACCGATGCAGCGGGCGTTCGCCGAGGCCGAGGCCGCCGCTGCCCGCGGCGAGGTGCCGGTCGGCGCCGTGGTCGTCGATGCCGCCGGCAACGTGCTTGCGGCCGCCGGCAACCGCGTCGAGGAACTGCACGATCCGACGGCGCATGCCGAGATGCTGGCGATCCGGGCAGCGACCGCGGCGCGCGGCGAGAAGGCGCTGGCCGACTGCGACCTGCATGTGACGCTGGAGCCCTGTGCGATGTGCGCCCAGGCGATCGCGCTGGCGCGCGTGCGCCGGCTTCATTTCGGCGCCTACGACCCGAAGGGCGGCGGCGTCGAGCACGGCGCCCGCGTCTTCGATCATCCGACCTGCCATCACCGCCCGGAGCTGGTCGGGGGCATCGAGGAGACGCGGGCGGGCGAGCTCCTGAAGCGCTTCTTCCGCGAACGGCGCTGATCGGGACAAGGGCGTCGCAGATCGCGACGCCTCGTGCCCCCTCCCTCGGCTGCGAAGCAGACGGGGAGGGGCGGGGTGGGGGCCGGATCGATTTGAGTCGAACACGTCACCGCCCAGTCGATCGGTACACCTCGCCATGCCTTCACGCTGCCCTCCCTTGCGTAAGACGCGAGGGAGGGTTCCGAAAGGCGGATCGCTATTTTCGGAAGGCCCGGGCGGCGATGTCGCGGCGGCAGAAGCCGCCCGGCCAGTCGATCAGATCGACGGCGCGATAGGCGCGGTCATGCGCCTCTCTGAGATCCTTGCCGATCGCGGTCACCGCCAGCACGCGGCCGCCATTGGCGAGGACGCGGCCGCCGTCCGCTTTGGTGCCGGCATGGAAGACGACGACGCCGTCCTGCTCGCCCGCGGTGTCGAGGTTGCGGATCTCCGAGCCCTTCTCGGGCGCATCGGGATAACCCTTGGCCGCCATGATCACCGTCATCGCGGGCTGGGCGTGCCAGCGAAGATCGACCTTGTCGAGCTCGCCGTCGCGGGCGGCGACCAGCGCCGGCAGCAGGTCCGACTTGAGGCGCATCATCAGCACCTCGCATTCGGGGTCGCCGAAGCGGACGTTGTATTCGACCAGCTTCGGGCCGTTCCTCCCGACCATCAGCCCCACGAACAGGATGCCGGTGAAGGGGCGTCCCTCGGCCGCCATCGTCTTCAGCACCGGCTCGACGAAGGTCTTCATCGCCTTCTGCGCCTGCGCATCGTCGAGGATCGGCGTCGGGCCATAGGCGCCCATGCCGCCGGTGTTGGGACCCTTGTCGTCGTCGTAGGCGCGCTTGTGGTCCTGGGCGACGCCGAGGAGGAGGGCGGTCTTGCCGTCGCAGAGCGCGAACAGGCTCGCCTCGTCGCCGTCGAGGAACTCCTCGACCACGACTTCCGCGCCCGAGGCGCCGAATCGCTTCTTGCCCATGATGTCATCGATCGCGGTCAGCGCCTCCTCGACGGTCCCCGCGACCACCACGCCCTTGCCGGCGGCGAGACCGTCGGCCTTGACCACGATCGGCGCGCCCTGGCGGCGAATGTAGGCCTTGGCCGCCTCGGCATCGGTGAAACGCTGGTAGGCGGCGGTCGGGATGCCGGCGCGCTGCGTCAGGTCCTTGGTGAAACCCTTGGAGCCTTCGAGCCGGGCGGCCTCCTTGCTCGGCCCGAAGGCGCGGATGCCGGCGGCCTCCAGCCGGTCGACCAGGCCCAGGCACAGCGGATCCTCGGGCCCCACAACGACAAAGTCGATTCGTTCCTTCTTCGCCAGGGCGACGATGCCGTCGAGGTCAGTCGCGGCGACCGGCAGGCAAGTCGCGACATCGGCGATCCCAGCGTTCCCGGGGGCGCAGAACAGGGCGTCGCAGAGGGACGAGGAAGCCAGCTTCCAGCACAGCGCATGCTCCCGTCCGCCGCTGCCGACCACCAGGATGCGCATGCCGGTCTCCTTACTCTCGAAGGCGCGCGTCATATATCATCCGGCCATGGCGGAGACGACTCACAACCTGCCCGAATATTCGGTCTCGGAACTGTCCTTCGCGCTGAAGCGGACGGTCGAGCAGGCCTATGACCGGGTACGGGTCAGGGGCGAGATCTCGGGCTTCAAGCGTGCGACCTCGGGTCACCTCTACCTGACGCTCAAGGACGCGGACGCGGCCATGGACGCGGTCTGCTGGAAGGGCACCGCCGCCCGCCTCGCGATCAAGCCCGAGGACGGCATGGAGGTCATCTGCGTCGGCAAGCTGACGACGTATCCAGGCCGCTCCAAGTACCAGATGGTCGTCGACCAGATGGAGCTGGCGGGCGAGGGCGCGCTCCTCAAGCTGATCGAGGACCGACGGAAACGCCTCGCCGCCGAGGGCCTGTTCGATCCGGAGCGCAAGCGGCCGCTCCCCATCTTGCCGACCGTCATCGGCGTCGTCACCTCCCCGACCGGCGCGGTGATCCGCGACATCCTGCATCGGCTCTCCGACCGCTTCCCCCGCCACGTGCTGGTCTGGCCGGTGCTGGTGCAGGGCGAGGGCGCTGCCCAGCAGGTGACCCAGGCGATCCAGGGCTTCAACCGGATCGAGCCCGGCGGCCCGATCCCGCGCCCCGACCTTCTGATCGTTGCGCGCGGCGGCGGCAGCCTCGAGGACCTGATGGCCTTCAACGAGGAGTCGGTTGTGCGCGCCGTCGCCTCTTCCGCGATCCCGCTGATCTCGGCCGTCGGACACGAGACCGACACGACACTGATCGACTTCGCCTCCGACTGGCGGGCACCGACGCCGACCGCGGCGGCCGAGCGCGCGGTACCGGTGCGGGCCGAGCTCGCGACGCGGCTCGCGGAGATCGGCGCGCGGGTCGCCGGCGCCATTCAGCGCGGCCTCGATGATCACGCGAAGCATCTGAAGAGCCTCGGCCGCGGTCTCGGCGATCCGGTCCAGCTCCTGGGATCGGCGCAGCAGCGCCTCGACGACCGTGCCGAACGCTTGAAGCTCTCGCTGCCGCGCCTCATCGACGACAGGAAGGCGACGTTGGCCCGGGTTGCCGCTCAGCTGCTGAGCCCGCGCGAAGTCGTGCAAGCCGCCGACCATAAGCTCAAGTTCCTCGAGCAGCGGCTGGTCGCGGCGGAGAGTAGCGGGATGAACGAGCGCAGGCGCAAGCTTGAGCTCGCATCCGCGCACCTGAAGCCGGGTCCGATCCTCGTCTCCATCGAGGATGGCGGGCGGCGTTCGATCGATCTCGCCCGCCGGCTGGTCCGCTGCGGCGCGCAGGCAGCCGACAAGGCGACCGCCGAGCTCGGCCGGCTGGGCCAGCTCCTCGAAAGCTATTCCTACGAGCGCGTGCTCGACCGCGGCTTCGCGCTGGTGCGCGACAAGGCCGGGGCGCCGGTGACGCGGGCGGCCGACGTCAAGGAAGGCGAGCGGCTCAGCCTTCGCTTCGCCGATGGTGAGCGCGGGGCGACCGCCGACGGCGAGGCGCCATCGCCGCAACCACAGCCGAAACGAAAGACGAAGACGCCGGCCGATCAGGGGACGCTGATCTAGCGGCTAGCTCGCCGCCTTGTTCATCTTGCGGATGGTGGCCGTGGTCGACTGACCCTCGGTGAGCTCGGCGAGATAGACCTGCCCGCCGTATTCGCGGACGACGTCGGCGCCGACCACGGTGTCGACGGTGTAGTCCGCGCCCTTGACCAGCAGGTCGGGCTTCAGCGCCTTGATCAGCTGGAGCGGGGTGTCCTCGTCGAAGACGACGACGAGATCGACGCTGGCGAGCGAGCCGAGCACGGCGGCGCGGGCCGCTTCCGACTGAACCGGCCGATCCGGCCCCTTGAGCTTGGAGACCGAGGCGTCCGAGTTGAGGCCGACGATCAGCTTGTCGCAGCGCGTCCGCGCCTGGGAGAGCAGCGAGACGTGGCCCGGATGCAGAAGGTCGAAGCAGCCGTTGGTGAAGCCGACGCGGAAGCCCTGACGGCGCCAGGCGCCGACCCGCTCCATCGCCTGCGTGAGGCTCGCGGCCTTGGCCTCGCTGAAGCGCATGTCCTCGGCGCGGAGCGCGAAGACCAGCTCTTCCGGATGCACGACGGCAGTGCCGATCTTGGCGACGACGATGCCGGCGGCGACCGAAGCCAGGTGTGCCGCCTCGACCAGCGACAGGCCCGACGCCATCGCGCAGGCGAGCAGGGCCACCACGGTGTCGCCGGCGCCGGAGACGTCGTAGACCTCGAGCGCCTCGGCGCGGAGGTGGTGCTCCTCGCCGGCTGCGGTGAACAGCGCCATGCCGTCCTGGCTCAGGGTCACCAGGATCGCCTCGATGCCGCCCGCCTTCATCACCGCGTACGCCGCGTCGCGGATCTGCTCGGGCGTGCCGATGCGCTGGCCGGCGAGCTCGCCGAGCTCGCGGCGGTTCGGCGTGATCACGGTCGCGCCGGCATAGCGCTTGGGATCGTTGCCGCGGGGATCGACGATCACCGGCCGGCCCTGCGCCCGCGCGGCGGCGATGATCTTGCCGATCACCTCGTCCGACAGCACGCCCTTGCCGTAGTCGGAGAGCACGACGGCCTGGCACTGCCCGAGGTCGTCGCCGGCGCGGCGCACCAGCTCGGCCTCGGTCGTCTTTTTCGCCGGGCGGATGGTCTCGCGATCGGCGCGCAGCAGCTGCTGGGATCCTGCGACGTAGCGGACCTTGATCGTGGTGACGCGGTCGGGCTCGGGCAGCAGGTTGGGCTCGACCGACGGCTCTTCCGCGATCAGCTGCGTCACCTCGCGGCCGGCCGGGTCCTCGCCGATCAGCGAGACGAAGCAGCAGCTGGCCTTCAAGGCCGCAAGGTTGCGCACGACGTTGCCGGCGCCGCCCAGCATCGCCGTCTCGCGCGTGACCGCCAGGATCGGGATCGGCGCTTCCGGCGAGATGCGGTCGACCGTGCCGTAGATGTAGCGGTCGAGCATGACGTCGCCGACGCACAGCACGCGCGCCTTGGCGAAGTCGTCGACCCGATGCGCGAGGTCCGAACGCTCGGTCATGCCCGGCCTCCGATCAAACGAAAGCCCGGAAGTAGTCGATCGTGCGCTTGAGGCCGGTCTCCAGCGGTACCGTCGGCTCCCATCCCAGCTTCGACTTGGCGAGCGTGATGTCGGGGCAGCGCTGGGTCGGGTCGTCCTGCGGCAGCGGCTTGTAGACGAGGGTCGAGGTTGAGCCCGTCAGCTTGATGATGCGCTCGGCCAGCTCCTTGACCGGGATCTCCATGGGGTTGCCGAGGTTGACCGGGCCGGTGAAGTCGTCGCCGGTCGCCATCAGGCGGAGGAAGCCCTCGATCAGGTCGTCGACGTAGCAGAAGGCGCGGGTCTGGCTGCCCGAGCCGTAGAGGGTGATCGGCTGGCCGCGGAGCGCTTGCAGCACGAAGTTCGAGACGACGCGGCCGTCGTTCGGGTGCATGCGCGGGCCATAGGTGTTGAAGATCCGGGCCACCTTGATCCGCACCTTGTGCTGACGCCAGTAGTCGAAGAACAGGGTCTCGGCGCAGCGCTTGCCCTCGTCATAGCAGGCGCGGGGGCCGACGGTGTTGACGTTGCCGCGGTAGGACTCGGTCTGCGGATGCTCGATCGGGTCGCCGTACACCTCGCTGGTCGAGGCCTGCATGATCTTGGCCTTCACCCGCTTGGCGAGGCCGAGCATGTTGATGGCGCCGTGGACCGAGGTCTTGGTCGTCGCCACCGGATCGAACTGGTAGTGGATCGGCGAGGCCGGGCAGGCCAGGTTGAAGATCTCGTCCACTTCCACATAGAGCGGGAAGGTGACGTCCTGGCGCATCGCCTCGAAATGGGGGCTCTTCAGGAGCCCGGCGATGTTGTCCTTGGTGCCGGTGAAGTAGTTGTCGACGCAGAGCACGTCGTTCCCGGCCGCGATCAGGCGTTCGCACAGGTGGGAGCCGAGGAATCCGGCGCCGCCGGTGACCAGAACCCGTTTTCTTAGCTGCATCTCGTCCGAATCTCCTGAAACCAAGGCCGGACCCAGGCTTTAGCCGATGCCCCGACCGCCGCCAAGCTAGCCGTCACAACCGTGGCAGCCTTATGGCCAAGTCCCGGATTGTTATAGACATTTTGTGGGATTTTGTTATCCAATCCTTGCGTTTGCCGGTACCCGCGGTTGGCCGCATGGACCGAAACCCGGGGCGACGCTAAGTTCCGGACATGATTTTGAGGCATATAAGGGTGGCCGTTTTGACAGGGGCGCCGGCGCCATGACCATGCAGCCGGGTTCCCGGGCGCCGAGCCAGGAGTACATGCTGCTGGATTATCTCCAGCGGCTTGGCCGGAATCTCGAAGGCCGTCGCGCGGTCCACATCCATCTCTCCCGGCTTCGGCCGCAGAACCGGCGCGACTATCACATCAAGATCGCGGCCGCGACCTTCGAAGGCATCGTGCAGAACTTCGAAGGCCAGACCTTCATCCTGTCGAACTCCGACATCTTCTTCGTCTGCAAGGGCGCCTCGGTCACCGACATCGACACCGCGGTGATGAAGGTGCGGTTCCTCTTCAGCGAGGACCCGCTCTCCCAGGGCGAGGACGAGGAGGACCTGGCGCGCTTCTGCACCTGGTACAACCTCGAGCTCCAGTACGACGAAGTGTTCCAGATGGTGCAGCAGGCCCATCGGGAGCGCGAGCGCAAGTCGCGCCTGTCGGTCGCGGCCGAGGCCGCCGCCGATCTCAAGGGCAAGAGCACGCGCAAGCCGATCGATCCCGAGCAGCTCGGCAAGCTCGAAGGCTTCCTGCAGCGCGCCGACCTCTCGAACCTGATGCGCCGCCAGCCGGTCTGCGCGATCGCGCCGGGCTCGACCACGCCGCAGCCGGTGTTCCGCGAGCTCTACATCTCGATCGCCGATCTGCAGCAGACGGTGCTCCCGGAGTTCGATCTCTCCGGCAACATCTGGCTGTTCCAGCACCTGACCCACGTGCTCGACCAGCGCATGCTGTCGCTCCTGATGCGCAACGACGACACGACGATCGCGAGCTCTTTCTCGATCAACATGAACGTCGGCACCATCCTCTCGCCCGCGTTCCTCAACTTCGACTCTTCGCTCAAGGCGGTCGCGCGCGGCACCGTCGTCATCGAGCTTCAGAAGATCGACATCTTCGGCGACATGGGCGCCTTCATGTTTGCGCGCGACTTCATGCGCGAGCGCGGATACCGCATCTGCCTCGACGGCATGAACCACCTGACGCTGCAGTTCATCGACCGCGAGCGCCTCGGCCTCGACCTGATCAAGCTGGTGTGGACGCCGGACATGAACGACGACGCCACCGGCCGCCGCCAGACCGAGATCAAGGAGCACATCGACCGCTCCGGCCGCGCCCGCATCATCCTCTGCCGCTGTGATTCCGAAGAGGCGATCCGCTTCGGCCAGTCGATGGGCATCACGATGTTCCAGGGCCGGATCATCGACAAGATGCTGCAGTCGGAGCGCCGCGTCGGTTAACCGGCCCTTAGCCGTGCAGAAGTTCGCCTTCTAGACGAGCGTCAGTCCCGCGGCGCGTGCTTGGCGAGGATGCGCTGGAGCGTCCGGCGGTGCATGCGCAGCCGCCTGGCGGTCTCCGAGACGTTGCGGTCGCATTGCTCGAAGACGCGCTGGATGTGCTCCCAGCGCACCCGGTCGGCCGACATCGGGTTCTCCGGCGGCGGCGCCATGGCTTGAGCGCCCCTGGCCAGCAGCGCGGCCTCGATCGCGTCCGCATCGGCCGGCTTCGGCAGGTAGTCGACGGCGCCCGCCTTCACCGCGGCAACCGCGGTCGCGATGTTGCCATAGCCGGTCAGCACGACGACGCGCACGTCGGGCCGGGCGGTGCGGAGCGCCTGCACCACGTCGAGGCCGCTGCCGTCGCCGAGCCGGAGGTCGACCACGGCGAAGGCCGGCGGCGACCCCGCCGCATGCGCCTTGCCGGCGGCGACCGAGTCGGCGGTCGCAACCTCGAATCCCCTCTTTTCCAGCGCCCGGGCAAGCCGGGTGCGGAGCGGTTCGTCGTCATCGACGATCAGGAGCGTCTGGTCGGACGCGGGTTGGAACATCTCTAGCGCTCGCTCCGGGAGCTGCGGGGGGCTTCCAGTATGGCGCGATCCCAGCGGACCACAACCCTGGCGCCGCCCTCGGGCCGATTGTCGAAGGCTACGTCGGCTCCGCCGCGATCCAGCAGCGAGAGCGCGATGAAGACGCCGAGGCCCATATGGCCGCCGCCGCCCGAGCGGCTGGAGACATAGGGCTCGCCCAGCTCGGCCAGCACCATCGGCGAGAAGCCCGGCCCGTCGTCGAGGATCGCGATGCGGGCCTCGGCGTCGTCCCAGCCAGTTTCGACCAGGACCCGGCTTCGGGCGAACTGGACGGCGTTCTGGATCAGGGTGCCGAGGCCGTGGAGAAGCTCGGGCGTGCGCGGCACCACCGGTTCCGGAACCCCGTCCTCGCCCTTCTGGACGAAGTCGACCTCGACCTCGTCCTTCTCGTAGGGGAGAGCCGCGAGCTCGACCAGGGCCGAGAGCGGCAGACGCTCGAACGGCGTCGCCGGGTCGACCTCCTCGGGTAGGTGCGAGAGCTGGGCCAGGATGTCGCTGCAGCGCTGGCTTTGGCTCACCAGCAGCCGTACGTCGTCGGCATAGGGGGAATCGGACGGGACGTCGCGGGCCAGTTCCTTGGCCGCGACCGCGATGGTCGAGAGCGGCGATCCGAGCTCGTGCGCCGCTGCCGCCGCCAGGCCGCCGAGGGCCGACACCCGTTGCTCGCGGGCGAGCGCCATCTGGGTCGCCGACAGCGCGTCCGACATGCGCCGTGCCTCCTCGGCAACGGTGAAAGTGTAGCTCGCCATGAAGACGATGGCGCAGACCAAAGCCACCCAGAGGCCGAGCGCTACCATCCGCGACGGCTCGATCCACACGAACGGCGAGGGCAGCGGCAGATGCCAGGACGCCATCACCGAAACCAGGAAGATCGCCAGGCCTGACAGCGCGATCGTCGTGGTGCGGGAAAGCACCGTCGCCGAGATCGTCACCGGCGCCAGGATCAGGACGGCGAAGGGATTGTAGAGGCCGCCGGTCAGGAACAGGAGCGCCGAGAGCTGAAGCAGGTCGTATGTGAGGAACAGCGTCGCCTGGCGGTGGTCGATGCGCCCGCCGGTCGGGGGGCTCAGCTGCAGGACCAGGTTGAGCAGCGCCGAGACCGCGACGATGCCGAGTGCCAGTACCATCGGCAGGTCGAGGCCGAAGCCGAGATGGACGACGAACAAGGCGACGGCTTGGCCGATGACGCCGATCCAGCGGATCAGCATCAGCGTGCGGAAGCGGACCGGGCCCGACGGCACCGTCCGGGGCAGCGCCCGGTTCGGGTTCAGGCTCGGTTCCGCTCTTCTCAGCTCGGCCGGGACGGTCGTCACGCTGCTGGCCCTGTCACGTTGTTGGCCTTGTCATCGATCCCTTCCTATATTCCCCATGATGGCGCACACGGCAATCGAGGTCGACGGCCTCACCAAGCGGTTCGCGACGGTGACGGCGGTGGACGGGATTTCTTTTTCGGTCGAGACCGGCACGACGGTGGCCCTGCTTGGCGGCAACGGCGCCGGCAAGACCACCACCCTGGCGATGCTGCTGGGGTTGCTGGAGCCGACCGAGGGCCGGGTCCAGGTGCTCGGCCACGACATGCGGCACGAGCGTGCCCATGTGCTGCCGCGCATGAACTTCTCCTCGCCTTATGTCGACGTGCCGCACCGGCTGTCGCCGCGCCAGAACCTGAAGATCTACGGCCATCTCTATGGCATCGAGGAGATCGGCGCGCGGATCGACACGCTGATCGACGACCTCGACCTCAGGGACTTCGCCGACCGTCCGGTCGGCAGCCTCTCGGCCGGCCAGCGCACGCGCGTGGCGCTCGCCAAGGCGCTGATCAACGAGCCCGAGCTGCTGCTGCTCGACGAGCCGACCGCCTCGCTCGATCCCGATACCGGCGACTGGGTGCGCTCATACCTCGAGACCTACCAGACGCGGGTGAAGGCGACGATCCTGCTGGCCTCCCACAACATGAACGAAGTCGAGCGGCTCTGCAGCCACGTGCTGATGATGCGGAAGGGCCAGATCGTCGACCGCGGCGCGCCGGCCGAGCTGATTGGCCGCTACGGCCGCGAGACGCTGGAGCAGGTGTTCCTCGACATCGCCCGCCAGCAGGGACGCGCCGCCGAATGACGGCATCCGTGCGTCAGAAATCGCCGGTGGGCCTCTCGTTCGGGCGCATCAACGCGATCGTGCTGCGCCACTACTACCTGCTCAAGGGGTCGTGGACGCGGGTGCTCGAGCTCGCCTACTGGCCGGCGATGCAGATGATCATCTGGGGCTTCACCACCCAGTTCTTCATCAGCCATTCGAGCTGGGTGGCGCAGGCGACCGGCGTTCTGCTGGCGGCCGTGCTGCTCTGGGACATCGTCTTCCGCGCGCAGCTCGGCATCACCGTCTCCTTCCTCGAGGAGCACTGGTCGAGGAACCTCGCCAACCTGTTCGTGACGCCGTTGAAGGCGACCGAGTTCGCGCTCGGGCTCATGCTCATGAGCGTGATCCGCACCGCGCTCGGCGTCGGGCCCGCGGTGCTGCTGGCGATCCCGCTCTATCACTTCTCGATCTTCGACCTGGGCCTGCCGCTGATCGCCTTCTTCACCTGCCTGATGATCATGGGCTGGGGCATCGGGCTCGCGGTCTGCGGCCTGATCCTCCGCTTCGGTTCGGGGGCCGAGAGCTTCGCCTGGGCGACCGTGTTCGGCTTCGCGCCGATCAGCGGCATCTACTATCCGGTCTCCACCTTGCCGTGGTGGCTGCAGCCGGTCGCCTGGATGACGCCCGCCTCATACGTCTTCGAAGGCATGCGCGCGGTGATGTACGAGAAGGTCTTCCGCTGGGACCTGCTGATCGGCGCGCTGGTCGTGGACGCGATCTACATCGGGATCGGCATCCTGCTGTTCTTCGTCGCGTTCCGCTGGGCCCGCCGCCACGGAAAGCTGCTGCAGCAGGGCGAGTAGCCTCTCAAGCCTTGCCGCTGACGCCGGCCTCCGCGAACGTCGCCATGCCGGTGTGGCAGGCCGCAGCCGCCTTCAGCACGCCGAGCGCCAGCGCCGCGCCCGAGGCTTCCCCCAGGCGCATGCCGAAATCGAACAGCGCCGTCTTGCCGATCTCCTTCAGCAGGCGGCGGTGCCCGGGTTCGGCCGAGACGTGACTTACGATGCAATGGTCGAGCAGGTGCGGATCGATCCTGTGCAGCACCGAGGCCGCGACCGTGCAGGCGAAGCCGTCGAGCATCACCGGCGTGCGCGCGCGCCTGGCCGCGATCACCGCGCCGGTGATGGCCGCGAGCTCGAAGCCGCCGAGACACCTGAGGATCTCGAGCGGATCTGCGACGTCCTTGTGCTTCGAGACGCCTTTGGCGATCACCTCGGTCTTGCGCCTGAGCGCTTCGCCGGCGACGCCGGTGCCAGGCCCGGCCCAGTCGGCGGCGGTGCCGCCAAAGAGCGCGCAGGCGAGGGCGGAGGCCGAGGTCGTGTTGGCGATGCCCATCTCGCCGAGGCAGAGCACGTCGAGGCCCGGCTCGACCGACATCATGCCGTAGGCGAGCGAGCGGCCGGCTTCCTCGTCGTCCATCGCCGGTGCTTGCGTGAAGTCCCGGGTCGGCGTCTCCAGCGCCATCTCATAGACGCGGAGATCGGCATCGAAGGTCTTGCAGAGCTGGTTGATCGCCGCCCCGCCGTTGATGAAGTTCTGCACCATCTGCTCGGTGACCGATGCCGGGAAGGCCGAGACGCCGAGCGCCGCCACGCCATGGTTGCCGGCGAAGACGGCGACGCGCGGATGGTCGACCCGGGGATGTGCACGGCCCTGCCATGTGGCGAGCCAGGAGGAGATCTCCTCAAGCCGGCCAAGCGCGCCCGGCGGCTTGGTCAGCTGCGCCTCGCGGGTCGCGACCGCGGTGGCCGCGTCCAGGTCCGGCCCCGGCAGCTCGCGCAGGATCTTTCGGATCTCGTCCAGGGTGACGATCGGCTCGGACATGCGGGTACCCTCGGGGCCAGGGGCGGCCTTCATCGCTGGATTTCCGGCGCCGGCCAAGCGAAAAACTAGGGATGGCCCGGTTAGCCGACCTCCGCTCGCAGCTCACCACGTCCGTCGCGTTCCTGACGCGGCTGCCGATTCGGCTGGAGACGCCGCTGCCGCTGGCATCCGCCGTGCCGGGGTTTCCGCTCGTCGGCGCCTTGGTCGGCGGCATCGCCGCGGTGGCGCTGTCGGTTGCGCTCTGGCTCGGCGTTCCTCCCTTGCCGGCGGCGCTGCTCGCGGTCGGTGCCTCGATCGTTGCGACTGGCTCGCTGCACGAGGACGGGCTTGCCGATTCGGCGGACGGTCTCTTCTCCGGCAAGCCGCGCGAGCGCGTGCTCGAGATCATGCGCGACTCCCGGATCGGCACGTTCGGCGCGCTGGCGCTGATCCTCTCGGTCGGTCTTCGCACCGGTTCGCTGGCGACGCTCGCCGACGGCGCGGCCGCGCTGGTCGCGGTCCATGCGCTGTCGCGGGGATGGCTTCCCTGGCTGATGTGGCAGGACACGCCCGCACGCAGCGACGGGCTCGCGGCCGATGCCGGCAAGCCCGAGCAGGCGAACGTGTTCTGGGCCGCGGGGTTCGGGCTCGCGATCGCCGCGGTCGCGATCGGCATCCTGCCGGCCCTGCTGGCCGCCGCGGTATCCGCGGCTTTTGCATTGGTCGTCGCCGCGCTGGCGCGAAAGCGCCTCGGCGGCTATACCGGGGACACCCTGGGCGCCGCCCAACAGGCGGCTGAAATCGGGGCCCTCCTTGCCTTGACCACGATCTGAAAACGCCATCATGAGCAGCAATTTCGATCCCGGCCTGATGACCCGCTGGTGGTGGATCCGCCACGCCCCGGTGACCGTCAACAAGGGGACGGCTTACGGCCAGACCGATCACCCCTGCGACACCTCGGCCGAAAGCCATTTCAAGGGCTGGGCCGAGCTTCTGCCGAAGGATGCGGTCTGGGTGCACTCGCCGCTTCGTCGCACCCGGGAGACCGCGGAGGCGATCGGTGCGGCCGGCTACAAGCTGCCGAAGATGGAAGTGGTGCCCGAGTTCATCGAGCAGCATTTCGGCGAGTGGCAAGGCCGCAAGTACGAAGAGCTGAAGGCGAGCCCCGAGTCAGGCTATCACCGCTTCTGGCTCGGGCCGGCCGCTGCCGTGCCGCCGGGCGGCGAGAGCTTCGAGCACCTGATCCACCGGGTGATCCCCGGCATCGAGCGGCTCAACGTCGCGCATGCCGGCAAGGACATTGTCGCGGTCACGCATGGCGGCACGATCCGCGCCGCGGTGGCGCACGCGCTCAGGCTCGATCCCGAGGCTGCGCTGCGCGTCGACGTCTCCAATACCAGCCTGACCCGGCTCGACCATTTCGCCGGGACGCCGCGCCATCCGCCCGCCTGGCGGGCGGTGGTGATCAATCAGGCGCCGCGGATGCCGGCCAGCTGGTAGCCCCTTCGGGGTGGCCATGCTACGGTCGCCCCAAGACGTCGCGACAGGGAAGTCCGGTTAAGAACCCGGCGCTGCCCCCGCAACTGTGACGGGCGAGGCTCGAGACCACTAAGCCACTGGCCGGCAACGGCTGGGAAGGCGGTCGGAAGCCGATGACCCCGGAGCCAGGAGACCTCCGCGACGGTCGCCCGCAACGGTGCTTGCTCCTCGGGTGGAGGGCCTGCCGTGACGACATCCTTCCCGCCATTCACGCGGGCACTGATCCTGGGCGGCGCGCGCTCAGGGAAGAGTGCGCGTGCCGAGGCGCTGACGCTGTCGGCTGCAGGTGGTGGCGGTGCCGTCTATCTCGCGACGTCCGAAGCCGGTGACGCCGAGATGCAGGCGCGCATCGCCGAGCATCGCGTCCGCCGCGGCGCCGAATGGGCGACGAGAGAGGCGCCCCTGGCGCTGGTCGAGGCACTGGCGCACGAGAAGCGGCCGGTGCTCGTCGACTGTCTCACGCTCTGGCTCTCGAACCTGATGGCCGCCGGCCGCGACGTCCAAAGCGAAGGCGATCGTCTCGCCGACGCCGTCGCCGCTCATGCGGCACCGCTCGTGCTGGTCTCGAACGAGGTCGGCATGGGCATCGTCCCCGACAACGCGCTCGCCCGCGCCTTCCGCGATCACGCGGGCCGGCTGCACCAGAAGATCGCCGCGGCATGCGACCGCGTCGAGCTGGTGGTCGCCGGCCTTCCCCTCGTTCTCAAGCCTCAGGGAATTTCATGAGCCGCATTCCCGCGACCGTCGTCACCGGCTTCCTCGGTGCCGGCAAGACCAGCCTTATCCAGAACCTTTTGCGCACGGCCGACGGCCGGAAGCTTGCCTTCGTCATCAACGAGTTCGGCGAGCTCGGCATCGACCGCGAGCTGATCCTCGGCTGCGGCATCGAGGGTTGCGAGGACGACGACATCGTCGAGCTCGCCAATGGCTGCATCTGCTGCACCGTCGCCGACGATTTCCTGCCCTCGATGAAGAAGCTGATCGAGCGCGCCGATCCGCCCGAGCACATCGTGATCGAGACCTCCGGCCTGGCGCTGCCGAAGCCGCTGGTCCAGGCGTTCAACTGGCCGGAAGTGAAGGCGCGCGCCACCGTCGACGGCGTGATCGCGGTGATCGATGCCGCCGCCGTCGCCGCGGGCCGCTTCGCCGACGACCCGGAGGCGGTCGCCAAGCAGCGCGCCGCCGATCCGAATCTCGATCACGAGAACCCGCTCGAGGAGGTGTTCGAAGACCAGCTCGCCTGCGCCGATCTCGTCGTGCTCAACAAGCGAGACCTGGTCTCGCCCGAGGAGCTCGCCCGCGTCCGCGCCGAGATCTCGGCAGCGTTGCGCCCGGGCGTGAAAGTCGTCGAATCCAAGCAGGGCGACCTGCCGGCTTCCGCGCTGCTCGGCCTCGCCGCCGCCGCCGAGGACGACCTCGCCGCCCGCCCTTCGCATCACGACACCGAGGAGGAGCATGACCACGAGGATTTCGAGAGCTTCTCGGTCACCCTTCCGGTGGTGAACGACCCGGCGGCGCTGGAAGCGCGCATCCTGAAGGCCGTCGAGAAGTTCGGTGTGCTCCGCGTGAAGGGCTTCGTCGACGTGCCGGGCAAGGCGCTCCGTCACGTGATCCAGGGCGTCGGCCCGCGCCTCGTCCGCCACTTCGACCGTGCCTGGAGGCCGGGCGAGACGCGCTCGAGCCGCATCGTCGTGATCGGCCTCAAGGGCCTCGATCGCAAGGGCATCGAGGCGGAGATCCGCGGCTAGCCATGCATCTCCTCGTCGCCGAGCCCGGGAAGATCGACGGCGCGGAAGCCGTCGACCTCGGCCAGTCGCCCGGCGACGTGGTGGTGCTGACGGCGGCCGACACGGAGATCGCGGCGCTGGCCGCGGCGCGCCAGCGGCAAGGCGAGGGGCCGTCGCTGCGGCTCGCCAACCTCGGGCGTCTCCAGCACAACCTCTCTGTCGACATCCATGTCGATGCGGTGATCTCGTCGGCGAAGCTGGTCGTGGTGCGCCTGCTCGGCGGCCGCGCCTACTGGCCCTACGGCGTCGACCGCATCGTCGAGGTCTGCCGTGAGGCCAAGATCCCGCTGGCGCTGTTGCCCGGCGACGACCGGCCGGATCCGGAACTCGCGTCGATGTCGACGCTGAAGCTGGAAAGCGCGAACCGCCTCTGGCGCTATCTGATCGAAGGCGGCGTCGAGAATGCCGAGCGCTTCCTCGGCATGGCGGCGCATCTCATCGGTCGTGGCGATCCGCCGGCCGAAGCCGAGCCGTTGCCGCGCGCCGGCATCTATCGCGCGGCGACAGATGATCGCCCGGTCGCGGTGCTGGTCTTCTATCGGGCGCTGCTGCAGTCCGGCACCCTGGCGCCGGTCGATGCGCTGATCGAGGCCCTCGACCGAGCCGGCCTTTCCTCCCAGGCGATCTTCGCCGCCTCGCTCAAGGACGATGCGGCGAAGGCATTGATCGCGGGATCAAGGCCGGACATCGTGCTCAACGCGACCGCCTTCTCCGCCGGTACGCTCGACGGCACCGACTGTCCGGTGCTCCAAGTCGTGTTCTCCGGATCGACTGAGGAAAGCTGGGCCGCCGATGCGCGCGGGCTGCGCTCGGCCGATCTGGCGATGAACGTGGCGATGCCGGAGGTCGACGGCCGTATCCTCTCGCGCGCGGTCTCCTTCAAGACCCTCCGCGCCCGCGATCCCCTGACCGAGGCGGATATCGTCGACTACAAGCCGAAACCGGACCGCATCGAGTTCGTCTCTTCGCTGGCGGCTGCCTGGGTCAAGCTTCGCCGGACGGAGGCATCGAAACGCCGCGTCGCGCTGGTGCTCGCCAACTATCCGAACCGGGACGCCCGCATCGGCAACGGCGTTGGCCTCGACACGCCGGCCTCGACGGTGGAGGTGCTCGCGGCGCTGGCCGAGGCCGGCTATCGCGTCGACGGCCGCCCGGCCGTTGGCGCCGTGCTGATGACGCGGCTGCTCGCCGGCCCCACCAACGCCGCGGCGGACCGTGCCGCGACGGTGACGCTGCCGCTGGGCCGCTATCGCGCCTGGCTTTCGGCGCAGGCGTCTGAGACGAAGGCGGCGATCGAGGGGCGCTGGGGCGACGCCGCTGCCGATCCCTTCGTGCGCGGAGACGGCTTCGCGCTGCCGGTCCATGTCTTCGGCAATATCGTCGTCGCGGTGCAGCCGGCGCGCGGCTACAACATCGATCCGGAGGCGAGCTACCACGATCCGGACCTGGTGCCGCCGCACGGTTATCTCGCCTTTCATCTCTGGCTCCGCGAGGTCTTCTGCGCGCAGGCCGTGGTCCATCTCGGCAAGCACGGGAACCTCGAATGGCTGCCGGGCAAGGCGACAGCCCTCTCGTCGCAGTGCTGGCCCGAGGTGGCACTTGGCGCGCTCCCGAACCTCTACCCCTTCATCGTCAACGATCCGGGCGAGGGGACCCAGGCGAAGCGGCGGGCCGGCGCGGTCATCATCGATCATCTGACGCCGCCGCTGGCGCGTGCCGGCAGCTATGGCGCGCTGGCCGACCTCGAGCACCTGATCGACGAGTATTATCACGCTGCCACGCTCGACCCCCGGCGCCTCGATCCGCTGGCCGAGGGCATCCTGGATCAGTGCCGCAAGGCCGGGCTCGATCGCGACTGCGGCATCGAGGATGCGGACGACCGCCAGACTGCGCTCAAGAAGCTCGACCGTCATCTCTGCCGCCTCAAGGACCTGCAGATCCGCGACGGTCTGCATGTGCTGGGACGCTCGCCCGACGGCGACCGTCTCGATGCGCTGCTGGTGGCGCTGGCGCGCGTGCCTCGGGGTACGCGGCCGGAGGATGCATCGCTGATCGGTGCGCTGGCGTCCGACCAGAAGCTCGGCATCGATCCGCTGCTCGACGAGGACGGCCGCGCCGTCGACCGCCTGGAGGCCGAAGCGCTCGACCTCGTCGCCGGCCGCAGCACTTGCGACCCGGCCTGGACCAACACCGCCGCCGTGCTTCGCGAGATCGAGACGCGTTTGCGCCCGGCCGTCGCCGCCTCCGGCGCGGCTGAGCGCGCGGCGCTGCTGACCGGCCTTGACGGGCGCTTCGTCATGCCTGGGCCCTCCGGCGCGCCGACGCGCGGAAAGCCCGAGGTGCTGCCGACCGGCCGCAACTTCTATTCGGTCGACACGCGCGCGGTGCCGACGCCGGCGGCGTGGACGCTCGGATGGGCATCGGCATCGATGCTGGTCGAGCGCCACGCTCAGGAGCATGGCGACTATCCCAGGCGTATCGCGCTCTCGGCCTGGGGAACGTCCTGCATGCGGACCGGTGGCGACGATGCCGCCCAGGCTCTGGCGCTGATGGGCGTGCGTCCGACCTGGGACGCCGGATCCCGGCGCGTCACCGGCTTCGAGATCATGCCGGCCTCGGTGCTGGACCGGCCGCGGGTCGACGTCACGCTCCGCGTCTCCGGGTTCTTCCGCGACGCCTTCCCCGGGCTGATCGACCTCGTGGACTCCGCCGCGCGCGCCGTCGCGCGTCTCGACGAGCCGGAGGAGGTCAATCCGCTCGCAGCCGCCTTCCGCCGCGATCGCGCCGCGCTGATGCGCCAGGGGCTCGATGCGGCGACGTCGGAGCTTCGCGCCGGCTTCCGCGTCTTCGGTGCCAAGCCGGGTGCCTATGGTGCGGGGCTGCAGGCCCTGATCGAGCATCGGGGCTGGAAGACCCAGGCCGACCTCGCCAACGCCTTCCTCGCCTGGAGCAGTTTTGCGTATGCCGCAGGTAGAGAGGGAGCCGCCGAGCCCATGCTTGCCGACCGCATGCAAGGGATCGAGGCGGTGGTGCAGAACCAGGACAATCGGGAGCACGATCTGCTCGACTCCGACGACTACTACCAGTTCGAAGGCGGGCTCGCGGTCACGGTGGCACACCTCTCCGGTGCCGCGCCGGTCGTCTACCACAATGATCACTCGCGTCCGGATCTGCCGCGGATCTCGACCCTGCCCGAAGAGCTGGCGCTGATCCTCCGGGGCCGTGCCGCCAACCCGAAATGGATCGCCGGGGTCATGCGCCATGGCTACAAGGGCGCGGTCGAGATCGCGGCAACGGTCGATCATCTCTTTGCCTTCGCCGCGACCACGGGCGTCGTCCGCGACGACCAGTTCGACCTGGTGTTCGACGCTTATGTCGCCGACGAGCAGGTGCGCGGCTTCATCGCCGAGGCCAACCCGGCCGCGCTCCGCGACATGCTCTCGCGCTTCGAGGAGGCGCATTCGCGCGGCCTCTGGCGGCCGGGCGGCAACCGGCGGCCGGCGCTGCTGGCAACCCTGACCCGAACGAGCGAAGCTGCGGCATGACCGACGACGAATTTGCCCGCCACGCCGCCAAGGCGGCAAAGCGGAAGGCCTTCCGCGACGCGAAGATCGCGACGAAGACGATCGAGAAGGGCCTGCTGATGGTGCACACCGGCAAGGGGAAGGGAAAGTCGACCGCCGCCTTCGGCCTGGTGTTGCGGGCGCTCGGCAACGGCATGAAGGTCGGCGTCGTCCAGTTCACCAAGGGGAAATGGGGAACCGGAGAACGCGGTGCGCTGGAGCGCTTCGGCGACCAGATCCGCTTTGCCACCATGGGCGAGGGCTTCACCTGGGAGACCCAGGACAAGGCCCGCGACGTGGCTGCCGCGACCAAGGCCTGGGAGGCAGCCATGACGATGATGGCGGCGCCCGATCTCGGCCTCGTCGTCCTGGACGAGCTCAACATCGTTTTGCGCTACGATTACCTGCCGATTGCGGACGTCCTCGAAGGATTGCAGGCTCGCCGTCCGGGACTTCACGTCCTGGTGACCGGCCGCAATGCCAAGAAGGAGCTGATCGAGGCGGCGGACATGGTCACGGAGATGGTACCGGTGAAACACCATTTCGATTCGGGTGTTAAGGCGCAGATGGGTATCGAGTTCTAAGCCAAGGAGTCCCCACGCCATGCGCTTCCTGATCTCTCTCCTCGCCGCCGCTTGCCTCTTCGTCTCGCCCGCCAAGGCGGAAGAGCCGCAGGCCCTGGTCGACCGCGCCCGCCTTTCGGTCGAGAACGTCCTCAACGACCCGAACTTCGCCGCCGCCAAGGCCAGGCTCCGCACCGCGCGGGGCATTCTGGTCGTGCCGCAGCTGATCAAGGCCGGCCTCGTCATCGGCGGCGAAGGCGGCTTCGGCGTGCTGCTGTCGAAGGACGCGCAAGGCCGCTGGTCGAGCCCGGCCTTCGTCACAATGGCCGGTGCTTCCTTCGGCATCCAGATCGGCGTCGAGGCGAAGGAGGCCCTGTTCCTCGTCATGACCGACCGCGGCATGAACTCGCTGCTGGCGCCGCAGGCGAAGCTCGGTGCGGATGCCAGCGTCTCGGTCGGCCCGGTGGGCGCCGGCGTCGAGGCGGCGACGACCGGTTCGGTCGCGACCGACATCATCGCCTTCTCCAAGTCGCAGGGCCTCTTCGGCGGGGCCGCGCTCGAAGGCTCGCTGATCCAGCCGAAGGCAGACTTCAATCTGGCCTATTACGGGCGGACGGTGAGCCCGCGGCAGATCGTGATGGAAAATGCGGTCTCGAACCCCGGGGCGGACGAGTTGAGGCGGGCGCTTGCCGCGCGGTGATCGCAACCAGACCCCGGCCCTGATGCTTCAGGGCACGGGGTCCGATGTCGGGAAGTCCCTTCTGCTGACGGCCCTGGCGCGCCACTACACGCGCCGGGGCCTCTCCGTCAGGCCCTTCAAGCCGCAGAACATGTCGAACAACGCCGCCGTCACCGAGGACGGCGGCGAGATCGGCCGCGCCCAGGCCCTGCAGGCACGTGCCGCCCGCGTGCCGGCGACCGTCGACATGAACCCGATCCTCCTGAAGCCGGAAGGCGAGAGCGGCGCCCAAGTCGTCGTGCAGGGGAAGATCGCCGGCCGTGCCGATGCGCGCGCCTACCACGCAATGAAGCCGTCGCTTCTGCCGAAGGTCCTGGAGAGCTTCCAGCGCATCGCGGCGGAGGCCGACCTCGTCCTGGTCGAAGGCGCGGGCAGCCCGGCCGAGATCAACCTGCGAGCCGGCGACATCGCCAACATGGGCTTCGCCGAGGCAGCCGATCTTCCGGTCGTGCTGATCGGCGACATCGACCGCGGCGGCGTCATCGCCAGCCTGGTCGGCACCTGCCGCCTTCTCGAGGAAGCCGAACGGGCGCGGATCAAGGGGTACCTGATCAACAAGTTCCGAGGCGACGTCTCGCTGTTCCATCCTGCCTTCGCGCCGATCAAGGCCGAGACCGGCCTCGACTGCCTCGGTGTCGTCCCGCATTTCCCGGAAGCGGGGCTGCTGCCGGCGGAGGACGCGCTCGGCCTAGACCGGATCGCCGCCAACGGCCACGGCCCGATCCGAATCGTCGTGCCGCGTCTGCCCCGCATCGCCAACTTCGACGACCTCGATCCGCTGCGCGCCGAGCCCGAGGTCGCGGTCGAGATCGTACCGCCGGGCAAGGCGCTGCCGGTCGCCGATCTGATCCTGCTGCCGGGCAGCAAGGCGACGCTCTCCGACCTCGCCTTCCTGCGCGAGCAGGGTTGGGATGTAGACATCCTCGCCCACCGCCGGCGCGGCGGCCGCATCCTCGGGCTTTGCGCGGGCTACCAGATGCTCGGCCGCGAGGTCTCCGATCCGCAGGGCGTCGAAGGCCGCGCCGGTACCGTGCCTGGCCTCGGCATGCTCGACGTCGTGACCGAGCTCACGCCGGTAAAGGCGCTCCGCAAGGTCGCCGGCACGCATCTTTCGACCGGTGCGCCGATCCATGGCTACGAGATGCATATCGGGCGCACCGACGGACCCGACCGGTCGCGGGCCTCTCTGATGCTGATGGGCCTGGGCGAGGACGGCGCCCGCAGCGCGGACGGCCTGGTCGAAGGCTGCTACGTCCACGGACTGTTCGCGTCCGATGCCTTCCGGCGGCGCTTGCTCGCGTCGATCCGGCCCGGCCATGCCTCGACCGTCGCCTATGAACAGACCGTCGAGGACGTGCTCGATCGCTGGGCCGATCACGTCGCCCGCGCCGTCGATACCGAACGCCTCCTGGAGATCGCGCGTGCTAGGTGAGATTGAGCGCCAGCACCGCGGCCATCGTCACCGCTACCAGGGCCGCGTCGATCAGGCAGCCGATGACGTAGAGGCGAAGAGCGGCACCGATGTCGGCGGTCGTCGCGCGCGCGCGTCCGTCGCCGACCCAGGGATCGTTGACCACCATTTCCGGATAGCGGCGAGGGCCGGCGAGTGCGAGGTCGAGCGCACCGGCGGTCGCGGCCTCGGGCCAGCCGGCGTTCGGAGACTTGTGCTTGCCGGCATCGCGGAACATCGTGAGGAGTGCCGCCCCGGGCCGCGCGCCGGGCGCGATGAACGCCGCCAGGAACAGGATCAGCCCCGAGATCCGCGCCGGTATCCAGTTCGCGGCGTCGTCCAGGCGGGCGGCGACCCGGCCGAAGTAGAGGTATCGCGGGGTCTTGTGCCCGATCATGCTGTCGAGTGTGTTGATCGTCTTGTAGGCGAGCAGCCCCGGCAGGCCGAAGAGCAGCGCCCAGAAGACCGGCGCCACGACGCCGTCGGAGAAGTTCTCGGCGAGCGACTCGATCGCCGACCGGCAGACGCCATGCTCGTCGAGCGCGTTCGGATCGCGGCCGACGATGTGGGACACCGCCTCGCGCCCGGCGGCAAGGCCGTTCTCGTCGAGCGCCGTCCGCACGCGCGCGACATGGTCGTAGAGGCTGCGCTGCGCGATCAGCGTCGTCATCACCAGCAGCTCGAAGAACCAGCCGAATGGGACGGTGACCGCGGCCCAGTGGATTCCCATGCCGGTCGCCGCCGCCAGGACCACCAGGATCAGGGTGGTGATGCCGCCGCGGATCAGGCGCGAGCGGTTCGAGCGCTCGATCCGGTTGAGCCGGCGGTCGAAGAAGCCGATCGCGTTGCCGATCATCACGACCGGATGGGTGAGGAAGCGGAACAGCCACGGCATCTCGCCGAACACGGCGTCGAGCACGAGGGCGAGCAGCAGGAGGCCGATGGCCTCGGGGCCATGGCCGGCGAAGTCGAACATGGCCGGACCATGGAGGGCGGCTTGGTCTTCGTCAATTCACGGAAGACGGCATGAACGAAGAGGGCCGCGACCTCTTCCTCGGCATCGGTGCCGACCGTGAGGCGACGGCCGACGAGGTGCGGGCACTGGCCTTCGCAGGCCTGGCCAAGGCGGGGCTCGTGATCGACACGGTCGCCTGCATCGCCTCGATCGACCTCAAGGCCGGCAAGCCGGTCATCGAGGATCTGGCGGACGATCTCGGCGTGCCGGTCCGGTTCTTCGCCGCCGCCCGGCTCGAGGCGGAGACGCCGAGGCTCGCCAATCCTTCCGAGGCGGTGTTCCGGAAGGTCGGGTGCCATGGCGTCGCCGAGGCGGCGGCGCTGGCGGCGGCCGGCGCGTCGGCGACGCTTGTCGTGCCCAAGCTCAAGGGCGCGCATGCGACGTTGGCGATCGCGCGCGCGGGAAGGCGCCTCGCATGACGGTCCATTTCATCGGCGCCGGCCCCGGCGCGCCGGACCTGATCACCGTCCGGGGGCTGGCCCTGATCCGCCGCTGTCCGGTCGTGCTCTATGCCGGTTCGTTGGTCCCGCGCGAGATGATCGCCGAAGCCGCGGCTGATGCGCGGGTGATCGACACCGCGCCGATGACGCTGGAGGCGATCGTCGAGGAGATGCGCCAGGCGCATGCGGTCGGCGACGACGTCGCCCGCGTCCATTCCGGCGATCCATCGATCTACGGTGCCACGGCCGAGCAGATGCGCCGACTCGACACGCTCGGCATCCCCTACGACGTGACGCCCGGTGTGCCGGCTTTCGCCGCGGCTGCTGCGGCGCTCAAGCGCGAGCTGACGCTGCCGGGAATCGCCCAGACGGTGGTGCTGACGCGGACCGCGGTCCGCTCCTCGCCGATGCCGGAAGGCGAGGATCTCGCCCGTTTGGCTCCGGGCGGCGCCACGCTGGCGATTCATCTCTCGGTCGCCAACCTGGGCCAGGTGGTGAGCGATCTCGTTCCGCATCGCGGCGCCGATTGCCCGGTCGTCGTCGCGGTGCGTGTCGGCTGGCCGGACGAACGCATGATCCGTGGCACGCTCGGCGACATTCAGGAGAAGGTCGCGGCCGCCGGCGTGCAGCGGACCGCGCTGATCCTGGTCGGCCGTGTCCTCGGCGAAGCGCAGTTCGACGACAGCCGCCTCTACGACGCCGGGCATGCGCGGACGTTCAAGCCGGAAAGCTAGAGACGGTTCAGCACCCAGGCGACGGCATCAGCGACCGTCTCGACCTGATCGCCCGGTTCCGGCAGGGGGCGGCGCACCATCACGACGGGCAGGTCGGCTTCGCGCGCGGCCTCGATCTTGGCGTAGGTCGCGGGCCCACCCGACGCCTTGCTCACCACCACGTCGATCCGGTGATGACGGATGAGCGCCCGCTCGTTCTCGATCGAGAAGGGGCCACGCCCCTCGATCACCGTGCAATCGGCAAGGGGCGAGGGGGTTTTCGACGCGTCGATGACGCGAACCAGGAACCATCGGTCCTTCAAGGCCGCGAAGGGCGCGAGCTCGGTGCCGCCGACCGTCAGCCAGACCCGGTGCCCCAGGTGGCGAAGCGCATGGGCCGCCGCGTCGATCCCGTCGACCTCGATCCAGCGGTCGAGCGGATGGCGGGGCCAGGACGGACGCCAGAAGAGGAGGCGCGGGACGCCGGTCTGCTCGGCCGCCTCGCGGGCGTTCCGGCTCATTTTGTCGGCGAAGGGGTGGGTGGCATCGACCAGGAGGTCGACCGCTTCGTCTCTTATATAGGCGGCGAGGCCGGCGGCGCCGCCGAAGCCGCCGATGCGGACCCTTCCGGGCGGCGGCCTCAGTCCGTCGACCCGTCCGGCGAAGGAAGAGACGAGGTCGATGCGATCCCCGGCGCGCGCCAGCAGTTCGCCAGCAAGCGCCGCCGCTTCGGCGGTGCCGCCAAGGACCAGGACCTTACGGGCCGGCATGCGCGAGGAGCTCGCCGGCGCGATCGAAGACTGCCACGTCGACCGCGATACCGCCGGCAAGGGTCGCCAGCGCCACTTCGCGTGCCCGGCGCGCGATCACCTCGGGCAACGGAAGCCCTGCAGCTCTCGCGAGCGCGAGAACGGCACCGCCGGAGGCGGAGGTGCGGGCCTCTTCGACCAAAGTAGAAGAGGCGCTGAGCTCGGCGAGGAGGGTGGCGAGACCGCCGACGTCGACCTCGCTCGCGCCCGAATGGAGGTCGAGATGCCCGGCGGCGAGCTTCGCCAGCTTGGCGAAGCCGCCGGCGATCGTCAGCCGCGACACCGGGTGATCGCGCAGGTACTTGAGCATGCCGCCGGCGAAGTCGCCCATGTCAATCAGCGCCTCTTCCGGCAGCCCATGAAGGCGCCGGATCGCTTCTTCCGAGACACGTCCGGTGGATCCGGCGACATGGTCGAGGCCCGCGGCGCGCGCGACGTCGATGCCGCGATGGATGGAGTGGATCCACGACGAACAGGAGTAGGGGATGACGATCCCTGTGGTACCGAGGATCGAGAGCCCGCCGAGAATGCCGAGGCGACTATTGAGAGTGCGTTTGGCGAGTTCGGCGCCGCCCGGAACCGAGATCGTGACGACGGCGTCGGGCGCGCACCCGATCACGGCGGCCGCCTCGTCGATCGCACGCGCGATGATCTCGCGCGGCTTCGGGTTGATCGCCGGCTCGCCGACGGCAAGCTGAAGGCCGGGGCGCGTGACGGTGCCGACGCCCTCTCCGGCGCGATAGACGATGCCTTCCGCCGGATTCCGGGCGACACGGGCGACGATCAGCGCGCCATGCGTCACGTCCGGATCGTCGCCGGCGTCCTTGATGACGCCCGCCTCGGCCCATCCGTCGCCGATCGAGTGCTTCGAGAGAGCGAAGGCGGGGCGCTCGCCGCGCGGCAGAGTGATGGTTACCGGATCTGGAAACTCGCCGGTGTGCAGCGCCTCGAAGGCTGCACGCGCCGCAGCTGCGGCGCAGGCGCCGGTCGTCCATCCACGGCGTAACGGACCCTCAGGGCGACGCGTCATGCAGGGACTCTAGCAGGCCGGAGGCCGGGGCGATTCCGAATCAGTTATCAAAACGGCGGTTCTCCACCTCTTGGTCAACCCCCTCGGGCTGCGTCGGACGAAGAATTTTGCGGCGGCTGTTGTCGATGAGTCACACGAAGCGAGCGGCAATCGGCATGCGATGCATCGGCAATCGTGATTGCCGCGCATCGGCGATGCATGAGTGTCGAGAAATCCGCATGCGATGCGGATTTCTTCGACATCGCATCGCTCGCGCATCAACTCTTCATCGATCGTCGAAGATCGTCTCGCAAACGTATCGCGAGGTCGTTCGGTCGCAAGGGGCTGTGCTTGACACCATCCGTCGCCCGCCGATCTTTCATTGCGAATCGTTGACAGCCGCGCGCATGCGACGTAAGGCTCCCGGTGTCGAGACGAAAATTTTGTTGCTCGTCTCGTCGTGAACGCGGGGGAGAAAGACGGCGTGGGTCCTCAGTTCCTTGTGCACAACAGCGCTGACACAGTTGGCGTTATCGTCGTCGAAGACGTGCGCAAGGGACAGAGTCTCACGGGCCTGGTGATGGACACTGAAAAGACCGTCGCCGTGAAGGCTCTCGACGACATTCCCCTCGGTCACAAGATCGCGCTCAAGAACATCAAGAACGATGAAACTGTCGTGAAGTACGGCCACGACATCGGACGCGCCGTCGCGCCGATCGCCCTTGGCCGTCACGTCCACGTCCACAACGTCAAGACCAAGAGGTGGTAATCATGGCTAAGAAGGCTAAGAAGTCCGCGAAGAAGGCCGCTGCTAAGAAGCCGGCGAAGAAGGCCGCTAAGAAGGCCAAGAAGAAGGCCAAAAAGAAGGCGAAGAAGAAGTAACTCAGCTTCTGAAAGCTTTCTGACTATGGCAACCAGGCGCCCTAGCGCCGGTTCCGCGACGATCCGCCGGGGTGCTGCGAAAGCGCGCTCCGGCGGCGCGCTCTCATTCCTCGGCTACCGGCGCGAAAACGGCCGGGTCGGGGTTCGCAACCACGTGATCGCGCTGCCGGTCGACGACCTGTCGAACGCGGCCTGCGAGGCGGTAGCGAACAATATTAAAGGTGTCCTCGCCATCCCGCACAGCTATGGGCGGCTGCAGTTCGGCGCGGACCTCGAGCTTCACTTCCGGACCATGATCGGGACCGGAACCAACCCCAACGTGGCCGCGGTCATCGTGATCGGCATCGAGCCGGGCTGGACCAAGCGGATCGTCGACGGCATCCGCGCCTCGGGCAAGCCCTGCGAGGGCTTCGCGATCGAAGGCAACGGCGATCTCATGACGATCGCCAACGCGAGCCGCAAGGCCAAAGAATTCCTGCACAACGCCAGCGAGATCCAGCGCGAGACCTGCAAGGCCTCGGACCTCTGGGTCGCGGTCAAATGCGGGGAGAGCGACACGACTTCCGGCCTCGCAGCCAACCCGACCGTCGGCAATTTCATCGACAAGGTCGACGCGGTCGGCATGACCACCTGCTTCGGCGAGACCTCGGAGTTGACTGGCGCCGAGCAGGTGTGCTCCACCCGCGCCGCGACCAAGCAGGTTCGCGATAAGTTCCTCAAGACCTGGTCGACCTACAACGACATGATCTTGGCGAACAAGACCAACGACCTCTCCGACAGCCAGCCGACCAAGGGCAACATCGCCGGCGGCTTGACCACGATCGAGGAGAAGGCGTTCGGGAACCTCGAGAAGATCGGCCGGAAGGCCAAGTTCGTCGACGTGCTCGACGACGGTGAGACTCCTGGCAAAGGCCCCGGCCTCTATTTCATGAATACCTCCTCGGCCGCGGCCGAGTGCGTGACCCTGCAGGCGGCGGCCGGTTTCGCTGTCCACCTGTTCCCGACCGGCCAGGGCAACGTGATCGGCAACCCGATCATCCCGGTCATCAAGCTGACTGGAAACCCCCGGACCGTCCGGCTGATGAGCGAGCACATCGACCTCGATGTCTCGGGCATTCTTCGGGGCGAGATGAGCTACGACAAGGCGGGTGACGCCCTGATCGAGACCACGATGCGGGTCGCGAACGGGCGGGTGACCTGCGCCGAGGCGCTCGGACATCGGGAATACACCCTGACCAAGCTCTACCGGAGCGCCTAAGGGGCTTCGCGCCATGGCGCGGCGGTCGCTATCCGATCTCGAGACCCTGGCAGCCCGCGCCTTCGCGCGGTCCAAGACCTCTGAACAGAATGCCCGCTCGGTCGCCCGCGCCCTCGTCGCGGCCGAGGCCGACGGGCTTTCCTCCCACGGACTTTCCCGGCTCGCGGCCTATTGCGACCAAGCGGTCGCCGGCAAGGTCGACGGCTGCGCCACCCCTAGGGTTGGTAGGCCGAAGCCTTCGGTGATCGTGGTCGACGCCGCCAGCGGCTTCGCCTTCCCGGCGCTGGAGGCCGGGTTCGCCCAGGCGATCCCCGCCGCGCGCGAGACCGGCCTGGTCGCGGTCGCGGTCGGTCATTCGCACCATTTCGGCGTCGCCGGCCACGCGGTCGAGCGGCTGGCGGAGGCCGGTCTCGTCGGCATCGCTTTCGGCAACTCGCCGGCGGCCATCGCGCCGTGGGGCGGATCGCGTCCGCTGTTCGGCACCAACCCGATCGCCTTCGCCTGGCCGCGAGCCGGTCGCCCACCGCTCGTCGTCGATCTGTCGCTGAGCAAGGTTGCGCGCGGCAAGATCATGGTCGCGGCGCAGAAGGGCGAGGCAATCCCGGAGGGCTGGGCGCTCGATGCCGAGGGCAAGCCGACGACCGACGCGAAGGCGGCGCTCGCCGGGGCGATGATCCCGATGGGCGACGCCAAGGGCGCGGCGCTCGTGCTGATGGTCGAGCTGCTGGCGGTGGCGCTCACCGGCAGCAACTTCGGCTACGAGGCCTCGAGCTTCTTCGACGCGAAGGGGCCGCCGCCTCATGTCGGCCAGATGTTCCTCGTCTTCGATCCGGCCGCCTTCGCGAAGGATGCGTCGGCCCGCGCCGAGGTGCTGTTTCAGGCGATGACGGCCCAGGCCGGCGTGCGACTCCCCGGCGACCGGCGCTTCAAGCTGCGCGACAAGGCGAAGGCCGACGGCGTCGAGGTGCCGGACGCGCTGCTCGCCGAGATCGAGCGCCGCGCGGCCTAAGCCACCAGCTTCCAGGCCATCCCGAGGATGGCCGATGCCGCCAGCGTCTCGATCATGCCCCGCTTGAAGCGGAAGAGCGCGATCGCGGATGCGAGCGCCAATGCCAGCGCCACCGGATCCAGCGTGCTCAGAGTCGGGCGCGGCAGGGTGAGTCCCGCGACGTCGACGAACTTCACCTCGGCGAAGACAACGTGGAGCGCGAACCAGACGGCGAGGTTCAGGATCACGCCGACGATCGCCGCGGTGATCGCGGTCAGCGCCGCATCCAGGCGCGGCAGCCCGCGCAGGCGCTCGACATAGGGCGCGCCGACCAGGATCCAGAGGAACGACGGCACGAAGGTCACCCACACCACGAGCGTCGCGGCCAGCATGCCGGCGAGACTGGGGTTGAGCGTGCCGGGGTCGCGATATCCGGCAAGGAATCCGACGAACTGCACGACCAGGATCAGGGGGCCGGGCGTGGTCTCGGCGAGTGCCAGGCCGGACAGCATTTCCTCCGGCTGGAGCCAGCCGTAGTGATTGACGGCCTCCTGCGCGACATAGGCGAGGACCGCGTAGGCGCCGCCGAAGCTCACCACCGCCATCTCGGAGAAGAAGACGCCGAGCTGGGTCCAGGTCGACTGCCAGCCGAAGGTGCCCCAGAGAAGCGCCACCGGCCCAAGCCAGAGCGAAAGTCCGATCAGCGCGACCTTGATGGCATGGGCGGCGCGCGGGATCAGGTGATCGGCGCCGTCCTCGATCACGCGGTCGGCGGCGCCGTCGCCCTTGCCGCCGCCATGGCCCGAGCCTTTGAACAGATCGGGCGCGATCCGATGACCGATGAAGCCGATCAGACCGGCTCCGATGACGACGACGGGAAAGGGGACGTGCAGGAAGAAGAGGGCGACGAAAGCGAGCGCTGCCAGCGTCATCATCGCCGCGTTCCTGAGCGCGCGCGTACCGATGCGGACGACCGCCTGGAAGACGATGGCGAGGATCGCGCATTGCAGCCCGTAGAAGAGCGCGGCAACCGCCGGCACCTCGCCATGGACGGCGTAGAGCCAGGATAGCGCCATGATGCAGACGTAGCCCGGCAGCACGAACAGCGATCCGGCGACGATGCCGCCCAGGGTCCGGTGCAGCAGCCAGCCGATGTAAGTCGCGAGCTGCTGCGCCTCAGGCCCCGGCAGAAGGGTGCAGAAGTTGAGCGCGTGCAGGAACCGCGTCTCGCCGATCCATCGGCGCTCGTCGACCACCATGCGGTGCATCATGGCGATCTGGGCGGCGGGCCCGCCGAAGTTGATGAAGCCCAGCTTCGCCCAGAGGCGGAAGGCTTCGCCGAAACTGGGCTTGGTCATTCAGGTCGGCGGCCAGCCATGAGTTTCTCCTCTTCCCTCTCGGCACCACGCGTAGAGCGCATCATAGAGCACCATGCCGTGGCGAAGCATCTCGTGGTCGTCGGCGAATACACGCGATAGGCCGAGCGAGACTGCGAGCAGGCCGGGCGACTGCGACGCGAGCTCGGGATGGCCGGTATCGGCCCCGCGAACGATGATCGCGAGGTCGCCCAGCGTCGGGTCGTCGAGGCCGTACTTGGCAATGAACGCATCGAAGCTGCAGAGCGGGCCGACATGGCTGAGTTCCACGTCCGGCACGTCGTAGGGGATGGCGCCGGTCTCGGCCGCGACTGACGCCACCTTGCCCGGCGGCACGTAGAGGAACTCGGGATCGTCGTCGATGAAGCGGGCAATAAGCCAGGGGCAGGCGATCCGGTCGATCTTCGGACGTTCGCGAGTGACCCACTTCATCGGAAACCCTCCTTCGATCAGATCGCTTCGGTCGGACCGCCGGCCGCGCGCCACGCGGCGAGGCCGCCGGCGAGGATGTCGGCGTCGTAGCCGAGACGCCTCAAGGCCGCCGCGGCGTCGAGGCTGACCTCGAAACCATAGACGCAGGAGACGACGACCTTGCGACCGCGCGAGAGACGGGGGCCCCAGTCCTCGATGCGGCCGGGGTCGTGCCAGGCGACGTCGGGAATGCGGATACCGGAGTTGGCGTAGTCGTGGGGCAGGCGGACGTCGATCAGCAGCATCGCGGCGCGGTCGGCGAGAACCTCTTCCGCCGTTACGCCCGATGGCGGCAGCGGCGAGCGGCGCGACTTTGCCGCCTCGTATCGCTGCGAGATCCGACCCCAATGCAGGTTGCGCATGATGGTGTCGACATAGCGGCCGGCATCGGCACCGAAGTCGAGATGATAGGCATGCTCGTACATGTCGAGTGCCCAGATCGGCTCGGCGTCGGCGAGCACATGCGTGTGGTCGGCGGCCCACTGGTTGACGAGGCGGCCATCGCGCCTCGACCAGGCGAGGATCACCCAGCCGCTCCCGCCGCCGAGCGCCTTGCCCATTGCGGTGAAGCGCTTCTGCCAGCGCTCGACGCTCTGGAAGTCGCGCGTGATCGCCTCGACGATCGCGCCGCCTGGATCTCCCTTGCCGCCAAGCCCGTCGAAGTGGACTTCGTGCAGGACCATCGAGTTGTGCGCGATCAGCGCCTCTCGGGAGAGCCCGTTCGTCACGAAGTTGGGCTCGGCCGCGAGGTCGAGGCCGTCGAGCTTCGCCTCGATCGCGTTCAGCCGGCGGACCGCGCCGCCGTAGTTGTTCACGTAGTGGCTGGAAACCAGCTTGGCCGAGAGGCCGTCGAGGCGGCTCGGCTTGAAGGAGAGCGGGGCGATGGTGTGCGGCATATCGAATTTATAGCATACGTATCATATAAGATACAGATGTATCTTTAGAGTTGGATCTCTTATAGTGGAGCCATGACCGATGCCGACCCCCTGGCGGAGTTCCGCTGGCTTCTGCTGTTCCACCAGATTCCACCGAAGCCGGCCTATCTCCGGGTGAAGGCCTGGCGGCGGCTCCAGGCGATCGGCGCGGTCGCGCTGAAGAACACGGTCTATGCGTTGCCGGCTTCGGCCGATGCGCTCGAGGATCTGCAGTGGCTCAGGCGCGAGATCGTCGAGAGCGGCGGGGAGGCGTCGATCGTCGAGGCACGCTTGCTCGACGGCATCACCGACGCCGACGCCAAGGCACTCTTCATCGCGGCGCGCGACGCGGACTATGCCGAGCTGGTCGAGGAGGCTCGGCGTCTCGATGCCGACGCCGGGGACGCAAGCACCAAGCTCGCGAAGCTCCGTCGCCGTCTCGAAGAGATAGGCCGCATCGATTTCTTCGGCGCCGAAGGCCGCGAGGTCGTGGACGGGATCCTAAGCGAGCTCGAACGCAAGCTGGGGGGAGAGAAGATGTCCGCGACCCGAGGCCAAGACGATCTCATGGAGCGCATCTGGGTGACGCGCCGCGGCGTGCAGGTCGATCGCATCGCATCGGCATGGCTGATCCGGCGCTTCATCGATCCGAAGGCGCGCTTCAAGTTCGTGGCGCCGCAGGGCTACGCACCTTCGCCGGGCGAGCTTCGCTTCGATACCTATGACGGCGAGTTCACCCATGAGGGCGATCGCTGCACGTTCGAGGTGCTGGCGCTGCGCTTCGTCCGAGACGACGCGGCGCTGGCCGCGATCGCCGAGATCGTCCACGACATCGACCTCAAGGACGCTAAGTTCGATCGCCCGGAGGCGGCCGGCCTCGCTCTCGCCTTCTCAGGCATCGCTGCCGGCGAGGTGTCCGACGAGGCGCGCCTGGAAAAAGGAGCCGCGCTGCTCGACGGTCTTTACCGGCATTTCGGCGGGAAAGTCTAGGCGAGGCTCTTCGAGGCGATCTCGAACACGTCTTTCGAGAGGCCGGGCTCGGCGACGATGCGCTGCAGCTCGGCCTTCATCAGCGCCTGGCGCGGCTTGTCGTAGCGGCGCCAGCGCCCCAGCGGCCCGACCAGGCGGGCGGCGACCTGCGGATTGAACTTGTCGGTCGAGATCACCTGGTCGGCGAGGAAGCGGTAGCCCCCGCCGGCCGAGTCGTGGAAGCGGACCGGGTTGCCGCCGGCGAAGGCGCCGATGAGGGCGCGCACCTTATTGGGGTTCTTCCGGTCGTAGGCCGGGTGGTCAACCAGCTTCCTGATCCGCTCCAGCGCGTCGGGCGCCGGTGCCTGCGCCTGGATCGCGAACCACTTGTCGAGCACAAGCCCCTGGTCCTTCCAACGGTCGTAGAAGCGGTCGAGCGCGAACTGGCCTTCGATACCGCCGAGCTCGGCGAGACGCGCGAGGCCGGCGACGGAGTCGGTCATGTTGGCTGCGGTCTCGAAGTGGAGTGCTGCACGCCGGCGCGCCTCGCGGCTGTCCTCGGCGGTCAGGTACGAAAGGGAGACGTTGCGGAGGCTGCGCCGGCCGACGTCGTCGGCCTCGAAGCGATAGGCGCCGGTGACCCGGTTCGCCTCGTAGAGCGCGCCCCAGCGGTCGGCGAGCTTCTTCGCGAGGGTCTTGCGCAGAAGCTCGCGCGCGGCCCACAGGCCGTCGATGTCGATCTCGCCCATCAGCTCGCCGAGATAGGCGATGCCGGGAAGGGTGGTCGCGTCCGCGATCAGTGCGCGGTCCAAGCGCTGGTCGTCCAGCGTGCGGCGGACCGCGTCGACGAAGTTGTCCGGCACGACCATCGGTTGGCCCAGGCGGCGCGCCTCGACCATGCTGAGGATCAGCTTGGCCGAGAGCTGCTGGCCCGCCTCCCAGCGCGCAAAGGGATCGCTGTCATGCGCCATCAGGAAGCTGAGCTCGGCATCCGAACGCAGTGCCGTCAGCTTCACGGGTGCCGAGAATTTGCGGAGCAGCGAGGCGACCGGCTTCTCCGCCACGTCCTCGAAGACGAAAGTGTCGCGTGCGCTCTTCACGTCGAGCACGCGGGTCGTCCCACCCGACTTCGTTTCGCCTTCGAGCCTGATCGGCATGTCGCGGCCCGCGCCGTCGAGAAGCCCGACCGCGAGCGGGATGTGCATCGGCTGCTTGTCCGGCTGGCCCGGCGTCGGCCGCAGGGTCTGGCCGACCGTCATCGTGTAGCGCTTGGCCGCCGCGTCGTAGCTGCCGTCGACCTCGAGCTCGGGCGTGCCGGCCTGGGCGTACCAGAGACGGAACTGTTTCAGGTCCGCGCCGTTGGCATCCTCCATCGCGCGAACGAAGTCGTCGCAGGTGACCGCCTGCCCGTCGTGGCGCTTGAAGTAGAGGTCCATGCCCTTCCGGAAGCCCTCGTGGCCCAGCAGGGTGTGCTGCATGCGGACCACCTCGGCGCCCTTCTGGTAGACGGTCGCGGTGTAGAAATTGTTGATCTCGATGTAGCTGTCCGGGCGTACCGGATGCGCCATCGGGCTCGCGTCCTCGGGGAATTGCCCGGCCCGCAGCCCCCGGACCTCGCCGATCCGCGTGGTCGCGGCCGAGCCCATGTCGGCGGAGAACTGCTGGTCGCGGAAGACGGTCAGGCCTTCCTTGAGCGAGAGCTGGAACCAGTCCTGGCAGGTGACGCGGTTGCCCGTCCAGTTGTGGAAATACTCATGCGCGATCACGGCCTCGATCGCGTGGTAGTCGGCATCGGTCGCGGTGTCGGGATCTGCCAGCACCAGCTTCGAATTGAAGATGTTGAGGCCTTTGTTCTCCATCGCGCCCATGTTGAAGTCGTCGACGGCGACGATCATGAAGATGTCGAGGTCGTATTCGAGGCCGTAGACGTCCTCGTCCCACTTCATCGACTTCTTCAGCGAATCCATCGCATGCCGGCAGCGCTTCACGTCGCCCGGGCGGACGTAGATGTGCAGGCGGACCTTGCGGCCCGAACGGGTGACGAAGCTGTCGTCGAGGGATTCCAGCGGGCCTGCGACCAGCGCGAACAGGTAGGCCGGCTTCGGGAACGGGTCTTCCCATTTGGCGAAGTGCCGCCCGCCGTCCAGATCGCCCGAGGCCACCAGGTTGCCGTTCGACAGCAGCACCGGGGCCGTCTTACGGTCGGCGACGATCGTCGTGGTGTAGCGTGACATGACGTCCGGCCGGTCGAGGAAGTAGGTGATCCGTCGGAAGCCCTCGGCCTCGCATTGCGTGCAGTAGAGGTCTTTGGACTTGTAGAGGCCGGTGAGCTCGGTGTTCTCCTGCGGCTTGATCCGGGTGGCGATGTCGAGGACGAAGCTGTCGGGCACGCCCTTGACGGTCAGCGACTCCTCGTCGGCCTCGTGCGCTGCCGGCTGATCGTCGACCACGACCGAGACCAGCTCGAGCTTCTTGCCGTCGAGGACGAGATCGGCCGGACGGGTCCTGGCGTCAGGATTGCGCCGGACCGAGAGCCGCGCATTGACCTCGGTCGTCTCGTTGCCGAGCGCGACCTTGAGGTCGATGGTGTCGATCAGGAACGGCGGCGGGGTGTAGTCCTCGCGGCGGATCGTTCTAGGCGCGGCGGCAGTCATGGCGTCCTCGGGGAAGCTGGGCTTGGATGCGAAGGGCCGGATGGTAGCAGGGGTCAGCCGATCCCGAACCAGGCAAGAAGCGCGGAAACCGTGACAACCGAAAGCACGGTCGAGACCAGCGTCGCCTGGGTGGCGGGGGCGACGTAGAGGCCATAGCGCTGGGCGACGACGAAGGTCAGCGCGCCGGTCGGCAGCGCCGCCAGGATCACGGCCGAGCTCGCCCAGAACGGGTCGAGGCCGAAGACGCCGAAGGCCAGCCAGAAGGTCAGCGCCGGCTGGACGATCAGCTTGAGGAAGACGAGCCAGCCGGTCTCCCGCGCGTCGCCGCCGCCCTTGTGCGCGACCAGCGACAAGCCCATCGCGAACAGCGCGCAAGGGGAGGAGGAGGCGCCGAGGATCTCGCAGAGGTTGGTCAGCGGCTTCGGCAGGGGCAGCTTGAGCGCCGACCAGAGGACGCCGACGACCGCCGACATCACCAGCGGATTCTTGAGCAGCGCGACGAAGACGTCGCGGAAGATGCGGACCGGGTTGCTGCTCTTCGACGAGGCGAATTCGATGAGCACGACGACCGCACCGACGATCACCGCACCATTGAAGACGGTCAGGATCAGCGCCGGCAGCACGCCCTTCTCGCCGAAGGCGGTCAGGAACAGCGGCACGCCCATGTAGCCGGTGTTGGAGAAGACCGCCGTCATGGCTTGCAGCGGCAGCTCTGCCGCGTGCCGGCGGAAGAAGATCAGGCCGGCGACCAGCGAGAGGAGCGCGGTACCGAGCAGGCCGATCGTGTAGGCGCCGAGATAGGGCCAATGGAAGATCTCGGAGAGCGGCACGCGCGCCATCGAGAGGAACAGCAGCGGCGGCAGCGCGAAGTAGTACACGAACGCGTTGAGGGCTCCCGTCGAGCCCTGCCCGAGCAGGCCCGAGCGTGCCGCCAGGTATCCCGCGAGGATGATCGCGAAGACCGGGACCGAGACGTTCAGGATCGCGTCCATGCCTCGATCCTAGCCGATCCGCCAAAGAGAAAGGGCCGCGGATCTCTCCGCGGCCCTTCCTTCAAGACTCCGAGCGGTGGACTTAGAAGTCCATGTCGCCCATGCCACCCATGCCACCACCCGGCGGCATCGACGGAGCCGGCTTCTTCTCCGGCTTCTCGGCGACCATCGCCTCCGTGGTGATCAGGAGGCCGGCAACCGACGCGGCGTTCTGGAGAGCGACGCGCACGACCTTGGTCGGGTCGATGATGCCGCGCTTCACGAGGTCGGCGTATTCGCCGGACTGGGCGTCGAAGCCCCAGTTGGCGTCCTTGGACTCGAGCAGCTTGCCGACGACGATCGAGCCGTCGGTGCCGGCGTTCTCGGCGATCTGGCGGGCCGGGACCTGGATCGCCTTGCGGACGATCTCGACGCCGACGCGCTGGTCGTCATTGGCCGGCTGAACCTTGCTCAGCGCCTTGATGGCGTAGAGCAGGGCCACGCCGCCGCCCGGAACGATGCCTTCCTCGACCGCGGCGCGGGTCGCGTGCATCGCGTCGTCGACGCGATCCTTGCGCTCCTTCACCTCGACCTCGGTGGCGCCGCCGACGCGGATCACCGCGACGCCGCCCGCGAGCTTCGCCAGGCGCTCCTGGAGCTTCTCACGGTCGTAGTCCGAGGTGGTCTCGTCGATCTGGGCGCGGATCTGGCCGCAACGGGCCTCGATGTCCTTCTTCTTGCCGGCGCCGTCGACGATCGTGGTGTTCTCCTTCTCGATCGTGACGCGCTTGGCCTGGCCCAGCATCTGCAGGGTGACATTCTCGAGCTTGATGCCGAGGTCTTCCGAGATGACCTGACCGTTGGTCAGGATCGCGATGTCCTCCAGCATGGCCTTGCGGCGGTCGCCGAAGCCCGGCGCCTTGACCGCGGAGACCTTGAGGCCGCCACGCAGCTTGTTGACGACCAGGGTCGCCAGCGCCTCGCCCTCGACGTCCTCGGCCACGATCAGCAGCGGACGGCCCGACTGCACGACGGTCTCGAGCACCGGCAGCAGCGGCTGCAGGCCCGAGAGCTTCTTCTCGTGGATGAGGATGTAGGGGTTCTCGAGCTCGCAGATCATCTTGTCGGCGTTGGTGATGAAGTACGGCGACAGATAGCCGCGGTCGAACTGCATGCCCTCGACCACGTCGAGCTCGGTCTCGAGGCTCTTCGCCTCTTCCACCGTGATGACGCCCTCGTTGCCGACCTTCTCCATCGCCTTGGCGATCATCTGGCCGATGTCGGCCTCGCCGTTGGCGGAGATGGTGCCGACCTGCGCGACTTCGCTGGACGAGCTGATCTTCTTCGAGCGCTTGGCGAGATCGGTGACGATCGCCTCGACCGCGAGGTCGACGCCGCGCTTCAGATCCATCGGGTTCATGCCGGCGGCGACGGCCTTGGAGCCTTCGCGAACGATCGCCTGAGCCAGCACGGTGGCGGTGGTGGTGCCATCGCCGGCCATGTCATTGGCCTTCGACGCCACTTCCTTCACCATCTGCGCGCCCATGTTCTCGAACTTGTCGGCAAGCTCGATTTCCTTGGCGACGGTGACGCCGTCCTTGGTGATGCGGGGAGCGCCGAACGACTTGTCGATGACGACGTTACGGCCCTTCGGACCGAGCGTGACCTTCACCGCCTCGGCGAGGATGTCGACGCCGCGCAGCATCCGCGCGCGGGCGTCCGTCGAAAAGCGAACTTCTTTGGCAGCCATGTTCTCAAATCCTCCTTAAGCGGCCTTCTTCTTGGCCGAGGAACCTTCGATGATTCCCATGATGTCGGACTCCTTCATGATGAGGTACTCGACCCCATCAAGCTGGACCTCGGTGCCCGACCATTTGCCGAACAGGACCCGGTCGCCCGCCTTGACGTCGAGCGCCTGAATCTGCCCCTTCTCATCCCGCGCGCCCGGGCCGACGGCGACGATCTCGCCTTCCATC
>JBGALV010000161.1:0-7679 GCA_044223515.1 Alphaproteobacteria bacterium | reverse complement strand
CTGTCCGCTAATGAGCCAACGTGCGCGCGGTTCATCAAGGCCACGGCCCGCGTGCCGATCAACAGGTCGGATACATATCAGCGATTTCCGCTATCCAACGCACGTCCACTTGCGATCAAAGGTGCCGGTCCATACATATGGTCAGAAGCAGACATCAAGTCATACGCCACCCCAATTCGTAGAAAAGCGTTCGTCGCGCTGATCGTCCGTCGCCATAACCTTTATGGCAACAACGGCGACCACGCCGGGTCGGAGCCCTCCGTCGGCGTCACCACCTCGCGTTCGTTGAAGCCGGTCAGGTCGATCGAATAGAGGCGCACCTTGCCGCCTCTGCCCCACGCGTCCGACTGGCGATAGAACATCAGCACGCGGCCGTTCGGCGCCCAGGTCGGGCCGTCCTGGAGCCAGCTCTTGCTCAAGGTGCGCGCGCCCGAACCGTCGGGGCGCATGACGCCGAGCGCGAAGCCGTCGTTCTCCTGCGTGTAGGCGATCAGGTCGCCGCGGGGGCTCCACACCGGCGTGTGGAAGCGTCCCTCGCCGAAGCTGATGCGCTGCGCCTCGCCGCCGCCGGCGTTCATCGTGTAGAGGTTCGGCTTGCCGCCGCGGTCGGAGCTGAAGACGATCCGCTTGCTGTCGGGCGAGTAGCTCGGCGAGACATCGAGCGCGCCGCCCGAGGTGAGCTGCGTCTGCTGCCGCGTGCGCAGGTCCATCGTGTAGAGGTTCGACTTGCCTTCGCTCGCCATCGCGAAGATCACCTTCTGCCCGTCGGGCGAGAAGCGCGGCGCGAAGGTCATGCCGGGGAAGTTGCCGACCAGCTCCTGGCGGCCGGTGTCGATGTTGAAGAGATAGACGCGCGGCTCGTTGCGGAAATAGGAGAGGTAGGTGATCTCCTGCGCCGTCGGCGAGAAGCGCGGCGTCAGCACCATGTCCTTGCCGTCGGTCAGGAACTTATGGTTCGCGCCGTCCTGGTCCATGATCGCGAGCCGCTTGATCGGCCGCGTCTTCGGCCCGCTCTCGGCGATGTAGACGACGCGCGTGTCGAAATAGCCGTCCTCGCCGGTGATGCGCTTGTAGATCGCGTCGGCGACGAAGTGCGCCATGCGCCGCCAGTTTTGAGGGGTCGAATAATAGGCGAGCCCGGTCATCTGCTCGCCCGCGAACACGTCGAACAGCCGGAACTCGACCTTGAGCCGCCCGTCGGACTGGATCTCGGCGATGCCGGTGACCAGCGCCTGCGCGCCGATCACGCGCCAGTCGGCGAAGCGCGGGCCGGCCTTGAGGGCTTCCGCCGTCTGCACGAAGGAGCGCGGGTTGAGCGGCTTGAACAGGCCCGAGCGCTCGAGGTCGGCCGAGATCACCTCGGCGATGTTGCGGCCGGTGGTCGCCGCGTCCGGCTTGGCCGCGGCGAAGGGCGAGATCGCGATCGGCATCGGGTCGGTCTTGCCGCGCGTGATGTCGATGCGGAGCGCGGCCAGCGCCGGGGTCGCGCCGAGAGCCGCGAGCGGTGCGGCGGCGAGGCCGGTCAGCAGCGCGCGGCGGGACGGGCCGGCCGGGGTCCGTTCCGGAGTCCACCGCAGGTCGCGCATCGCCGTCCCTCCCTGTTTCATTCCATTCGTGATTCGCCGGAACATCATGCAGCAACGCGGCGAAAATGAGGCGTTTGCGGCCTCAACACCTGCTTGCTAGCGTCGGATCCATGAGCCTGACCGTCCGCGCCAACGACCTCCGCGTCCGCCCCTTGAGCGGGCCGTTCGCGGCCGAGATTTCCGGCGGCGACCTCAATGAGGCGACCGACGAGGACATCGAGACCATCCGCCGCGCGATCCGCGAGCACCTGGTGGTGCGGCTCCGGGGATACCGGATGGACGACGTCCAGTTCACGCGCTTCGTCGCCCGCTTCGGCGAGCTCCACACCTCGCCCGACTACGTGAAGGACCGGAAGGTCTATGTGGCGGCGTCGCCGCTGATGAGCGTCGTCTCCAACATCGTCGAGAACGGCAAGCCGATCGGCCATCACGGCGACGGCGAGCTCGACTGGCACACCGACCTCTCCTTCACCGACGCGCCGTCGGCGCTGACGATGCTCTGCGCCCGCGAGATCCCGCCGACCGGCGGCAACACGCACTTCACCGACATGTACCGCGCCTACGACATCCTGCCCGACGATCTCAAGGCGCGGCTCGCCAGGCTCACGATCAAGCACCAGGCGAGCCACAACCCGCAATACGGCACCTGGCCCGGCTGGGAGCATATCGAGACCAGGGACGTGCGCGAGATGCCGGGGCCGGTCCACCCGATCGTCCGCACGCATCCCGAGACCGGGGCCAAGTCGCTCTATCTCGGCCGCCGCTTCGGCGCCTACATCCCGGGCCTGGTGCTGGCGAAGAGCGAGGCGCTGCTCGACGAGCTCTGGTCCTATGCCGGGCGGCCGGAGAACTCGTGGGCGCAGGAGTGGCAGCTCCACGACATCGCCATCTGGGACAACCGCTGCACCATGCACCGCCGCGACAGCTTCGCCGGATTGGGGCGCCGCCGCATGCACGGCCTCATGACCAAGGGCACGCGGCCGGAGTAGCGCCTTCGAAATCCCTCTCCCGCGAAGCGGGGGAGGGCAGGGTGGGGGCGAGCGTAGCGAGAAATGTTGAAACGGACGGCGATGGCTCTCGCTTCGCTCGCCCCCACCCCAACCCTCCCCCGCGTACGACGCGGGAGAGGGGGCACGATGTCGGCGCGGAAGCGGAAAAGGAGTTCGTCCAGGTGACCGAGAGCCCCCGCAACGCCGACTGCCACGCCCACATCATCGACCTGAAGCGCTTCCCGGTGCCGGGCGGGCGCGGCTACAAGCCGACGGAAGCCGAGACCGGCACGCGCGAGGACTTCTGCGCCGTGCTGGACCGGAACGGCCTCTATCACGGCCTGCTGGTGCAGCTCAGCGGCTACGGCACCGACAACGCGCCGATCCTCGATGCGGTCGCCGCATATCCCGGCCGCTTCAAGGCGATCGCGGTGATCGATGCCGCCTTCGGCGACCGGCAGCTCGAGGACATGGCGCGGGCCGGCGTGGTCGGCGTGCGCTTCAACCTGCCGAGCTACGATCCGGGCGCGCTCTCGGGACCTGAGGTGCCGCGGCTGCTGGCGCGCCTCAAGGCGCTCGGCTGGGTCGCGCAGGTCTATGCGACGGATGCGCAATGGGCCGACGCGGCGCCGGTGCTCTCGTCCAGCGGCGTCCAGGTCGTCGTCGATCACTTCGGCGTCCACGATCCCGCCGGCGGCATCGGCCAGCCGGGCTTCCGGCAGGTTCTCGAGCTCGGCCGCGGGGGCCGCGCGGCAGTGAAGCTGTCGTCGATGTTCCGGATCAGCCGCGCGCCCGGATATCGCGACCTCGACGCCTATGTCGAGGCGCTGGTCGCGGCCTTCGGTGTCGGCAACTGCCTCTGGGGATCGGACTGGCCCTTCGTCGCCGTGGCCGAGCGCCCGGACTATCCGAGCCAGCTCGCCCCTCTGGAACGCTGGTTCCCGGACGCGAAAGACCGCGCGCGCGTGCTGGCGGAGAACCCGGCCCGGCTGTTCGGCTTCGGACGCGTTTGATTGACGCGCGCCAAGGCCGGCGCAGAATTCATCTCGTCCATCTCGGAATCTCAAGGGGAGCGCGTCATGCAACGGCGGACCTTCCTCAAGACCTCGATCGCCGGCGCCGCCGCGCTCGCGGCGCCGCGCCTCGCGGGCGCGCAGTCGGCACGCACGCTCAAATACGTTCCCTACCAGGACCTGTCGCTGCTCGATCCGGTGCAGTCGCCGGCCGGCGCCACGCTGCAGCACGCCTGCATGGTGTTCGACTCTCTCTACGCCATGGACGAGAAATACGTGGCGCAGCCGCAGATGGCCGAGGGCCATGTGGTCGAGAACGACGGCAAGACCTGGAAGATCGCGCTGCGCGAGGGTCTCAGGTTCCACGACGGCACGCCGGTGCTGGCCAAGGACGTGGTCGCCAGCCTCAAGCGCTGGGGCCAGCGCGATTCCCTCGGGCTTACCCTGATGTCGCTGACCGACGAGCTCTCGGCGCCGTCCGATCGCGTCGTGCAGTTCCGCCTGAAGAAGCCGTTCCCGCTGCTGCCCGATGCGATCATGGGAAAGACCGGCGCCTACTATCCGGCGATCGTGCCCGAGCGCCTGGCGAGCGCGCCGCCGACTCAAGCCATGGCGGAAGTGATCGGCAGCGGCCCCTTCCGCTATGTGCCGGGCGAGCGCGTTCCGGGATCGCTGAACGTCTATGAAAAGTTCGCCGGCTACGTGCCGCGGCCGAACGGCACGCCGAGCCTTCTGGCTGGTCCGAAAATCGTCCATTTCGATCGGGTCGAATGGCACACGCTGCCCGATCCCGGCACCGCGGCGGCGGCGCTGCAGGCGGGCGAGATCGACTGGTGGGACCAGCCGACCAACGACTTCATCCCGATCCTGAAGACCGCGCCGAAGGTCGTCCTCCAGCTGCGCGACATCATCGCCACCATGCAGATGCTGCGCCCGAACCACGTGCAGCCGCCGTTCAACAACCCGAAGGTCCGCCGCGCGCTCATGGGCGCGATCGTGCAGGCCGACTACATGCGCGCGGTCGCCGGCAACGATCCGGCGATGTGGCGCGAGACCGGCTTCTTCTCGACCGGATCGCCGATGGCGAGCGACGCGGGCATGGAGGCGCTCAAGTCCCCACGCGACTTCGACAAGGTGAAGCGCGAGCTCGATGCCGCGGGCTACGGCGGCGAGACCGTGGTGTTCCTGGCACCCACCGACATCGCCACCAGCAAGGCCGGCAGCGAGGTCGCCGCCGACATGTTCAGGAAGCTCGGCATGAAGCTCGACTTCCAGGCGCGCGACTTCGGCTCGGTGGTGCAGCGCACCGCCTCCAAGGAGCCGGTGGAGAAGGGCGGCTGGAGCATGTATCCGAACAACGCGCCATCGGTCGCGATGGGAAGCCCGGCGGCGAACAACTACATCCGCGGCAATGGTGCCTCGGCGATCTTCGGCTGGCCGGAGAGCCCGAAGCTCGAGGAGCTGCGGAACGCCTGGCTGGATTCGACCGATCTCGCGAAGCAGCAGGCGATCTGCCGCGAGATGCAGCTCCAGGCCTTCCAGGACGTGCCGTACTACCCGCTCGGCGTCTACTACCAGTCGACCGCCTTCCGCGACAGCCTCGCCGGCGTGCTGCGCGGATACTCGCTCTTCTACAACGTCAGGCGGGCTTAGCGCCGCGCCTCTCAGTTCCTGTAGTCGGCCTCTTCCTTGTCGAGGACGCGCATCCAGGCGTTGAGATGCGCCTGCTGGGCGCGCGGCGTCAGCGTCTTGTCGCGGTCGGGCGAGTTCCAGATCAGGTTGTCGGCGATGCGCCAGGGCTCGCCCATCGGCTTCTTCAGGAGCGTGTTCATCGCCCACTTCTCGGCGAAGTAGAAGTTGTCGAAGGCGTCGGCGATCGTGTTGCCGAGCGTGGTGAGGCCGTGCATCGCGTGCACGATGATCGTCTTGTCGCCGACCTTGTGCGCGACCCGCTGCACCTCGGTCTCGCTGACCTCGCCGCCCAGCTCGTCGTCGTAGCAGACCTGCTTGCCGAACAGCATCGCGTGCGCGCTCGACTGGTCGAAGCGGCCGCCCTTCACGCAGGAGATCGCGGTGGCGTAGGGCGGGTGCGCGTGGATGATCGCCTTGGCGCGCGGCAGCATCGTGTGCAAGCGCGGATGCAGGTAGAAGGCGGCGCTCCTGACCTGGCCCTCGCCCGAGTAGACCTTGCCCTTGCCGTCGACGACCAGGAGGTTGGAGGCGGTGATCTCGGCGAAATGCAGCTCGTACGGGTTCAGCAGGTAGCGGTCGGGGCCGATCTCGACCGAGAAGTGATTGGCGATGCCCTCGTTCCAGCCGAAGCGGTTGGCGAGGCGGAAGCAGGCCGCGAGCTCGAGCCGCGCCTGGCGTTCCGCCGATTCAGAGGGTCCGATCCTGCCGACCACGGTCATGAATGCCTCCTCGTATCGGCCCCTCGTATCGGAACCGACAAGGAGCGGCAAGCGAAGGCGAGCGGACGTGGATCGGCGCTGGGATCCACGGCCTTTTCCGAAAGGGAACCTTCACTTGACTATTTGTGAACATATGTTTAATAATACACGCCGTGAATACCGATGCCCAGACCGTCGCCGGATGGTGGAAGCTCGCCCGAGACCTCCGCTCCTATGCCGAGACGCTGCGCCCCGAAGGAAGGCTCGAGCTGATCCGCGAGGCGGAGGAGTGGGAGCGGAAGGCGGTCGCGGCCGTCGCCTCGGCACCCTCGGAAAGCAATAGCAAGGTCGGCTGAAGCCGACCTCTAAGCCTTCTCGCGCGGACGTTCCTCGAAGGAGCTCCGGGGCAGCGCCGCATCGACCGCTTCCAGGAAGCTGCGGACGTCGAGCGGCTTGGTGAGATAGGCCGAGAAACCCGCCTTGAGCCCGCGCGCGATGTCGCCCGGAAGCGCTCCGGCGCTCAATGCCAACACCGGGATCTTCGCCGTCGACGGCGTCTCGCGGATCCGGCGCAGCACCTCGTAGCCATCGATGTCGACGAGGTTGATGTCGAGGATGATCAGGTCGGGCCGGTAGTGCTCGGCCATCGCGATCCCGGTGCCGCCGTCCGCCGCCTCAATGACGCGCACGTTGTCGAGCGTCGAGAGGATGTTCTTCACCAGCACGCGGTTGGCGGGATTGTCCTCGACATGCAGCACCGAGAAGCCGGAGCGGAAGGCGAGGCCTTCGCGCGCCGCCTCGATCTCCACCTGCTCGGTCGATCCGGTGTGGACCGGCACGTCGATCCAGAAGCGGCTGCCCACGCCTTCGGTCGAGGTGAAGGCGATCGTGCCGCCCATCAGCTCGACCAGCCGACGGCTGAGCGCGAGCCCGATGCCGGTGCCTTCGATCGCCTTCGTCTCCGCGCCGAGGCGGTTGAACGGCTGGAACAGCTCGGCCTGGCGGTGCCGCGGAATCCCTTCGCCGGTGTCGGTGATGGCGATCCTGATGCGATCTTCCCCGATCCTCTCGTAGGCGAACGTCACCGACCCGCCGGGCCGGTTGTATTTGATCGCGTTGACGCCGAGGTTGATCAGCACCTGTGCCAGGCGCACGCGATCGACATGGATCGCCGGCAGGCCGTGGCCGAAGTCGCCGGCCTCGACCGCGATGCCGGTCTTCTCGGCCGACTGCACCAGGGTCGCGATCACCGACTTCATCAGCGGCACCAGCTCGACGCGCTCGGTCGAGACCGAGAGATGTCCGGCGTCGATCTTCGAGAGGTCGAGCACGTCGTTGATGAGCCCCAGCAGGTGGCGGCCGGCGGAGAGGATATGGCCGACGAACTCGTGCTGCTTGTCGTTGAGCTCGCCGAAGTAAGGGCGGTTCATCAGCTGCGCGAAGCCCAGGATGCCGTTCATCGGCGTGCGCAGCTCGTGGCTCATCAGCGCCAGGAATTCCGACTTGGCGCGGTTGGCGTCGTGGGCGACGTCGCGCTCGCGCTCGCGCACCTCCATGAGCTCCGCCGCCTTCTCGAGCGCGCCGCCGAGCTCGGCGACCTCCTTGATCTCGACCGAGGGGATCTTGACCTTCTCGCCCGAGCCCAGCGCCAGGGCCGGCGCCGCCAGCGCGTTCAGCGACCGGGTGACGCGCGTCGCCACC
>JBGALV010000028.1:0-49975 GCA_044223515.1 Alphaproteobacteria bacterium | reverse complement strand
GGGGAGGATCGCGGCGTGAACGCCAGCGCGCTCGTCATTGCCGGCCTGGAGAACACGATGCGCGACCGCGCCGACCTGGCGTTGCGCGACTTCGACCGCGTGCTGGCGATCGATCCCCGCCATGTCGTCGCCCGTCAGGGGCGCGCCGCGGCGCTCATGGCGCTGCGCGACTACGACGGGGCCTATGCGACGACCTTGAGCGTGCTCGCCGACCGCCGCGGCACGCGCTGGTGGCCGAAGCCGGGCGGCAAGCCGGCCGGCGAGACGGCGACACACGCGAGCGCGCTCAAGCTGCGCCACGACCGCGACCAGATCCGGCATCTGGCCGAGGCGGGCCTGCTGCCCGCGGACGCCGTGGCGCTCGAAGCCGCCTTCGACGAGACCCTGGCCGAGGTCGCGCGGAGCACGACGGGCAACACCGTCGTCGAGCTCACGCCGGGTCAGCGGCAGCGGCTGGCGGCCGGCTACAACCGGGTCATCCACCTCGATCCCGGCGGGCAGGTCCGACAGGCGCTCGCCGACGGCTGGGATCGCGTCGGGACCGCGGCTTGCTATGCGAGCGAGCGGATCGCCGTCGTCGACGGGCTCCTGACGTCGGAGGCGCTGGCGGCGCTCCGGCGCTTCTGCCTGGACTCGACGATCTGGTTCGACACCGATCATGCGCGCGGCGCGCGCGGCTACATCGGGGCGGACGCGATGGACGGGCTCGCCTGTCCGCTCCTGTTCCAGATCGCCGAGGAGCTGCGGCAGGCATTGCCGGCGGTGATCGGTGAGCTGCCGCTGATCAAGCTCTGGGCCTTCAAGTACGACCACACGCTTCAGGGCATCGACGCGCATGCCGACGCGGCGCGGGTCAACGTCAATTTCTGGATCACGCCTGACGAGGCCTGCGTCGATCCGACGATCGGCGGCCTGACCGTCTACGACAAGCCGGTCCCGGCCGACTGGGACTTCGCCGCCTACAACGCCGATCCCCGCCGCCTCCTTCGCCACGCCCAGGAGGTCGGGGCCAAGGCGGTGCAGGTGCCCCATCGCCAGAACCGGGCGGTGGTGTTCGATTCATCGCTGGTCCACGCCACCCAGCCGCTGCGTTTTCGTTCTGGCTACGCCAACCGGCGGATCAACCTGACCCTGCTATTCGGGCGGCGCTGACCGTATCTTGCATATAGATGCATATACATCTATATTGGCCGGAGTGCCCGATACGTCCGTTCCGCCCGGTTCCGGCCTGTCGTTCTGCACCGCATCGCGCGTGCGGAAGGCGGCGCGGCTGGTCTCGCAGATCTTCGACCGCCACCTCGAGCGCTACGACCTGACGATCACGCAGTTCGGGCTTCTCGCCTACATCAACACCTTCGACGGCATCGGCATCGGCGAGCTGGCCGAGAAGCTGATCATGGACCCGACCACGGTGACGCGGAACCTGCGCCCGCTGCAGCGCCGCGGGCTCGTGGCGCTTGCCGCCGATCCGAACGACCGGCGGGCACGCCGGCTGCACCTCACGGCCGACGGCCGTGCCGCGTACAAGGAAGCGAAGCCCGGCTGGGCCAAGGCCCAGGGCGAGATCGAGGGGGCGCTCGGCGGCGCCGACACGGCATCCCTGCACACGACCTTGGATCGGGCGCTGGCGAAGCTGAGCGCATGACCGCGAGCCGATCCAAATACCTGCATATACAGGATAAGGCGACGGAGACATCCATGCCCGACGATGCGACACCGATCGCGGCGCGCGCCGCCTCCAATCCGCTGCTGAGCGGTCCCATCCTCCCGACGCTGGCCCGGCTCAGCCTTCCCAACATGGCGGCGATGGTGGCGGCGGCGTTGGTCGCGATCGCCGAGACCGTCTATGTGGGATATCTCGGCACCGCGTCGCTCGCCGGCATGGCGCTCGTATTCCCGATGGTCATGCTGCAGCAGATGATGTCGGCCGGCGCCATCGGCGGCGGCATTTCTTCCGCGATCGCTCGTGCGCTCGGCAGCGGCGACGCGGAACGTGCCCGCTCGCTCGCCATGCACGCGGTCTTCATCGGCGTCGTCGCGGGCCTCGCTTCGACCCTGCTGTTCCTGCTGCTCGGCCCCGCCATCTACCGGCTGCTCGGCGGCCGCGGCGACGCGCTCGGCGAGGCGCTCGCCTATTCGAACATCGTCTTCCTCGGTGCCACGGCGATGTGGCTCACCAACACCTTCGCCTCGATCATCCGCGCCGGCGGCAACATGCGGTTGCCGTCGGTGACGCTGCTCGTCTCGTCGGGCGCGCAGATCGTGCTCGGCGGTGGGCTCGGCCTCGGGCTCGGACCATTTCCGAAGCTCGGCATGATGGGCGTCGCCCTCGGCCAGATCGCGGCTCTCGTCGGCGCCATGCTGTTCCTTTGGTGGTTCCTGACCTCGGGCCGCGCCCGCGTGCCGCTCGACTTCAAGGGGCTCTGGATCCGGCGCGAGCACTTCGGGGACATCCTCAAGGTCGGCGCGCTCGCCTGCCTCTCCTCGTTCCAGACCGTGCTCACCGTCCTGATCCTGACCCGGCTCGTCGCCGAGTTCGGCACCGAGGCGCTGGCGGGATACGGCATCGGCACGCGGCTCGAGTTCCTGCTGATCCCGATCACCTTCGCGATCGGCGTCGCCTGCGTACCGATGGTCGGCATGGCGGTCGGCGCCGGCCGTCTCGAGCGGGCCCGCCGCATCACCTGGACGGCCGGCTCCGCGGCGGCGGCGATCATGGGCGCGATCGGTCTGGCCGGGGCGCTGGTGCCCGGCCTCTGGGCCTCGCTCTTCACCAGCGACCCCGCGGTCCTGCAGTCGGCCGCCACATATCTCCGCTGGTGCGGCCCGGCCTATGCCTTCTTCGGGCTCGGCCTCTGCCTCTATTTTTGCGCTCAGGGCGCCGGCAAGGTGCTGGGGCCGGTGCTCGCCGGCACGGTCCGTCTCGCGGTGGTCGCGGCGGGCGGCTGGTACCTGGCAAGCGTACGGGCCGAGCCGTGGACGCTGTTCGCCCTCGTCGGCATCGCCATGGTGGTCTACGGCGTCGGAACGGCGCTGGCGATCCGCGGCGCGCGGTGGGGACGCGCCCCGGTCTAGCGATACGGCTTAGTGCTTGTAGTCGGGCTCTTCCTTGTCGAGGACCCGCTGCATCGCCGCGAGCTGCAGCCTGGCATAGCCGGCGCCACCCTTGTCGACGCGCGCGAGCACGTCGGCATGGACCTCAGGCCGCACTTCCTGCAGCTCCCAGCCTGTCTTCATCGCGTCGAGCTGCCAGCCGCAGAGCTCTTCCAGGAACTCGAGCCGCACCCACGCTTCCGCCGCGGTGTCGCCCACGACCAGCGGTCCGTGGTTACGGAGCAGGATCGTGTGGTCTTGCGGACCCATGAGGCTCGCGACGCGCGTGCCTTCTTCCCATGACAGCGCCAGGCCACCGTAGTTCTCGTCGTAGGCGGTACGGCCGACATAGCCCAGCGCGCTCTGATGCGAGAGCGCCAGCTTGGCGCCCTTGATCATGCAGAGCGCGGTCGTCTTCGGCATGTGCGTGTGGAGCACGCATTTGGCGGCCGGGATCGCCTTGTGGACCGGCGCATGCAGGAAGAACGCGGTGTCGTCGACCCCGTGCTCGCCTTCGATGATCTTCCGGTCGAAGGTGCAGTGGACGAGGTTGGAGGCCGTGACTTCCGACCAGTAGAGGCCTTCCGGCGTCACCAGGAACTGGTCGTCGGTGCCCGGCACCATCAGGCTGAAATGGTTGCCGACACCGCTCTGGAAGCCCTTGCGATAGGCCCAGCGGCAGATCGTCGCCAGATCCACGCGCGCCTGCCAGAGTTCCGCATCGTTCCGCATCTTCACCCTTCCTTCAGGTCCCGGAAGCGGAGCCCGCGGCGCCGCCGTCGTCAACTCCATTCGCCAGCCGATGGCGCAGGATCACGTCGAGGAAGGCGGTACCGTAGCGCCGGAGCTTCGCTTCGCCGACGCCATGGACGCCGGCGAGCTGGTCCTTGGTGGTTGGCTTCAGCGAGGCGAGCTCGATCAGCGTGCGGTCGGGGAAGATCACATAGGCCGGCTGGCGCTGGGCCTTGGCCAGCGTCTGGCGCAGTGCCTTGAGCGCGGTCAGCAGCCCGCCATCGGCGCCGCCGGAGGCGACCGCGGCGGTCTCGGCGGCCCGGCGCTTGGCCTTCTTGCCGACCGCGCGGTTGGCGACGTCGGTTCGAAGCTCCAGCTTCTCCTCGCCGCGCAGCACGCGCCGGCCATGCTCGGTCAGCGTCCAGCGCCCGTGCTCGACGATGTCGAGCGAGATCAGGCCGGCGGCGTAGATCTGGCGCAGGATCGAGCGCCAGGAATTGGCGTCGCGGTCCTTGCCGACGCCGAAGGTCTTCAAGGTGTCGTGGCCGTAGCGCGTGACCGCCTCGGTGGCGTTGCCGGTCAGCACGTTGACCAGATGCTCGGTGCCGAAACGCTCGCCGGTACGGAGGATCGCCGACATCGCCTTCTGCGCCTCGACCGTACCGTCGAAGACTTCGATGTCGCCCTGGCAGAGATCGCAGCGCCCGCAGGGTTCCGAGGATTCGCCGAAATAGGCCAGCAATGTCTGGCGCCGGCAGCGCGGCGACTCGCAGAGCGCCACCAGCGCGTTGAAGCGCTGGCGCTCGATGCGTTTCCTGGCTTCGCTCGCCTCGCCTTCCTCGATCTGCAGGCGGCGAAGGCGCATGTCGTCGAGGCCGTAGAGCGTCATCGTGTCGGCCGGCAGCCCGTCACGGCCGGCGCGGCCGATCTCCTGGTAGTAGGCCTCGACGTTGGCCGGGAGGTCGGCGTGTGCGACGAAACGCACGTCCGGTTTGTCGATGCCCATGCCGAAGGCGACGGTCGCGACGATGACGATGCCGTCCTCCTGCATGAAGGTATCCTGGTTGGCGTCGCGGTCCTGCTGCGCCATGCCGGCGTGATAGGGCAGCGTCTTGTAGCCGGCGAGGCCGAGATGGGTCGCCAGCTCCTCGGTCTTCTTGCGCGACGCGCAATAGACTATGCCGCTCTGGCCGCGATGCGATTCGAGGAAGGCGGCGATCTGCTTGCGCGCGTTGTCCTTGGGCTGCATCGCCAGGTGCAGGTTCGGCCGGTCGAAGGAACGGACGAAGGTGCGGGGGGCCAGCCGGAACAGCTTCTCGACGATGTCGGCGCGGGTCGGCCCGTCGGCGGTCGCGGTCAGCGCGATCGTCTGGGTGGCGCGGATCTGCTCGCGGATCTCGCCGAGACGCAGGTACTCGGGGCGGAAGTCGTGACCCCATTGCGAGACGCAGTGGGCCTCGTCGATGGCCAGCAGCCCGACCCCTGCGTCGTCCAGCATCTCGACCGTGTCCGGCCGCGTGAGCCGCTCGGGCGCGACGTAGAGCAGCTTGAGCTTTCCATCGCGCATTGACTGGCGGATGCGGCGAGCCTCGTCATATTCGACGGACGAATTGAGGGCGGCGGCCTCGACGCCGAGCTGCTGCAGCTGGCGCACCTGGTCGCGCATGAGTGCGATCAGCGGCGACACGACGACGGTGAGGCCGGGACGCAGGAGGGCCGGGAGCTGGTAGCAGAGCGACTTGCCGGAGCCGGTCGGCATCACCGCCAAGACATTTTCGCCGTCGAGTAAAGCACCGATGATCTCGGACTGGCCGGGCCGGAACGCGTCGAAGCCGAAGACGGATTTCAGCGCCGCTTGCGCGGCGGCGAGTTCGCTCATCGGCTCATTCTAGACCGACATCGTGGAGCGGGCGGCTCCAGTCACGGGATTCGGCGACCGCACGCTCGACGTCCTCCTCCAGCATGAAGCCCTCGGCGACCAGCGCTCGCGCCGCCGCCTCGATGGCCTTCATATAACCTTCCTTGGAGCCGTAGCGTTCGAGAATCGACAGGCGCGGATCGCCGGTCGCCTCGCGTTCCTCCTGGGTCTCGGGCAGAGGTATGTAGCTGCCGTACATCTGGTGCATGACGCCGGCGGAATTCGGCCGGACCCTGAGGCTCCAGCCCGTATACGTGCCCAAGGGTGCGCGGACCATCGGCGCCAGCACGCCGGCGCGGTCGTTGCCGTCGGCGTCCACGGCCGGCACGCCGATCGTGTATCCCGCGCGGTCGATCACCTTCGGCGGCCGGCTGACGATGCCTTTGTCCGAATCGGGGCCGTAGTCCATGTACTCGAGGCGGTTCGGCTCCTGCGGCAAGGCCAGGCCCGGGATCTTCGGGAAGCTCTTCTTCCACTCCTCGAAGGAGACCAACGTGCCGTCCGACCGGCGCGGGATCCGGCTCGGCGGCGGCTTGGTGCCGGATGTGGCCCAGCGGTCGATGATGTCGAGGATGCCGCGGAAGAACATCGAGGTGCGGACGATGTTGAAGTAGCTCGCCCTTATGCCCTTCTTCGGCTCCTTGATGATCGGGTCGCTCCAGTGCTGGGTCGAGAGCCAAGCATAGATGCGGACGTTCTCCGGCTGTTCCAGGTCCTCGCCCCGGGTCGTGGTGTGCACGAGCGAGCCTCGCCGCACCCAGTACTCGCTGGCGCTCTGGGTGTGGATCACCAGCGGGTCGGTCTCCGGCCGCTTCAGGATCGCGTCGGTCTTGCCGCTGAAGTGGTCGGTGGTCCTGGCGTAGGAGAAGGGGAAGCGATCGGACGGATTGTAGTGGTCCTCGTACTGGCGCGAGGAAGAGACCACGAGGTTGCCAAAGCGGTTGTAGTCGAAGAGACCGGCGCCGGCGACGTGGCTGTGCATCGCGTCGAACACGCGCCGGCCCTCGGTGTCGGCGTTGAATCCTCGATAGAGGAAGTCGCGGATCGAACGGCCGGTCTGCGAGCGCCCGAAGGCATAGGCCTTCTCGACCGTGCGGCCGTTCCAGGCGAGCGGATTGGCCGCGCTGGTGTCGGTGCGAAGGAACGAGATCAGGTCGCGCACGGCCGCGTGGCCGAGCCCCAGCACCAGCGGATCGCAGGCGGTGTAGACGAGCTCGTAGATCCAGCCGACCTTGAAGCCGTCCTCGATGAAGATGTCGGTCGCCGACGGCATCACGATCTGCTCGTTGCCGCGGAATTCGTCCACGATGCGTGCGCTCGGCGTGCCGATGCCGGCGAAGCGGGCGAAGCGCCATTTGTCCGAGGGGATGACCTCGCGCGGCGAGTCGGGATAGCGGCGGCGAGTCAGCACCGCATCCTTGGTGTCGGTCGAGATCGCCGGGTTCGAGCGGGTCGAGATGTATCCGGAGAGCGGCAGCGAGTAGACACCCGGCGCATCGCAGACGAACTCGGTCGCGATCCGCTGGGTCAGCTTTTTCTCGCCATCCCGCGCCACCGGAAGGTCCAGCAGCATGCGCCCGTTGCCGGGATAGAGGTCGCCCTGCCAGCCTGACCACATGGCGACATAGCCGCGCCGCATCAGGAACAGGTTGCCGGAATCCGCCAGCGTGATCGGGTCGTTGGTCGCCGGCGCGTCGTTGTAGCGGAAGAGGCGGGTGTTGCCGCGATTGACGTATTCGTAGACCAGCCGCTTGTTGCCGCGTTCCATGTCGACCGGCTTGATGATCATGACGTCGCCGGAGAAGCGGATCAGCCCGTCCTTGTCGACCGGTGCGTACTGGATGTCGGTGATGTCGCGGTTGCCGGGGTGCCTGGGGTCGACCGCGTAGTGGGCGCGGCCGACGATCCGCTCATAGGCGCCGCAGTCGCCCAGGACCTTGCCGTCCGCATAAGGGCGCCGTTCGGTGACGGTGAAGCTGGTTCCAGCCATGTGCGATTTCCCCCGAGACGGCTTGGGCGTCGTTGTATCGTATTCCGTGCTCGCGCTCCGGCGCGGGCGTTGATTATCACATACTAAACTCGACGAACCAAAAGCCGAAGGATCGAAGCTTGAGCCGGATCGCCGCCATCGAAGCCGTGCCGCTGCGCATCAGCCCGAAGACTATCTGGACCTTCGTCGCCGTCGCCGACTCGGACGGCAAGATCGGCATCGGCGAGGCGACGCTGAACGCGCGGGAGGCCGATGTCGTCGCCGAGGTCGCCCGCCTCTCGCCCTATCTCGTCAACCGGCCGGCCGAGCCGGCGCCGTTGGAGGTGCCGGTGCCGCATGGCGGCCAGGTCGAAGCCTCGGTTTCCAGCGCCCTCGACCAGGCGCTCTGGGACCTCAAGGGGCAGCGCGAGGGGAAGCCGGTCTGGCAGCTGCTGGGACCAACGCAACGGAAGCTCGTCCCCCTTTACGCCAACATCAACCGGCGCACGGTCGACCGCCGCCCGGAGGGCTTCGCCGCCAGCGCGCGTCATGCCGCCGGGGTCGGCTTCACGCGCTTCAAGGTCGCGCCCTTCGACAACCTGACGCCGGAGATCGCCGAGGGCGAGGAAGGCAGGCCGCTGATCGAGGCCGGCATCGCCCGCATCGCCGCGGTGCGCGAGGCGGCAGGTCCGGCAGCGCGCGTCATGGTCGACTGTCACTGGCGCTTCACCGAGGCATCGGCCGAACGCGCCATCGAGAGGCTGGCCGAGCTCGATGTCGACTGGTTCGAATGTCCGATCGCGGAAGGCACCTCGACCATCCCGGCGATCGCGCGGTTGAGGAAGCGGGCCAATGCCGCCGGCATGGAGCTCGCCGGTCTGGAGATGTCCACGTCGCCGGCGGAGCTGATGCCTTACCTCGAAGCCGGCTGCTACGATGTCGTGATGCCGGACATCAAATACATCGGCGGCTTCGCCGGCATGCTGCAGGCCGGCACGCTTTGCAAGCGCTACAACGTCGGCTGCGCGCCGCACAACCCGACCGGGCCGTTCTGCCACGCGGCCAGCCTGCATGCGTCGGCGGTGCTCGACGGCTTCGACCTGCTCGAGCACCAGTACGACGAGTCTCCGCTGTTCGACCAGTTGGTAAACGGCCGCCTGCCGAACCATGCGCGAGATGCGAGCGAGCTTCCGACCGCGTCCGGCCTCGGCATCTCGCTCAATCCGGATCTACTGGGCGAGTTGCGCGTATGACGAGCCAGCCGACCTTCCTCGGCTATCACCGCGCCGACGGCAGCGTCGGCGTGCGCAACCTCATGCTTGTGCTCTCGGTCGGCGGCCTCACGATCCCGACGGCACGCCGGATCGCCTCATCGATCAAGGGCGCGGTGATCGTGGGATTTCCCTACAACGCCGGCAGCCTTCTCGGCGAGGACCGCGCCACCTGGAAGCGTGCGATGCTGGCGATGGCGGTGCACCCGAACGTCGGGGCCGTGCTGCTGATCGGCGACAACCCGCCGGTGGCGGCCGAGGTCGCTGCACATGCGCGGAAGGCCGGCCGGCCCCACGCCATGCTGACGCTGGACGACTGCAACCACGACGCGGTCACGCTGACCGAGCGCGGCATCCGTGCCGGCGCGCGTTTGGCGATGGCGATCTCGGTCGACCGGCGCGCGCCGGCGCCGTTGTCGATGCTGACGCTGGGCCTCGAATGCGGGCGCTCGGATCCGAGCTCGGGCCTCGTCGCCAACCCGCTGCTGGGTCTCATGGCCGACCGCATGGTCGATGCCGGCGGGCGCGCGATCATCGGCGAGACCGTCGAGTGGCTCGGCGCCGAGCATCGGCTGGTGAAGCGTGCGGCGACGCCCGAGGTCGCCACGGCGATCCGCGACGCGGTGCTCCGCCGTGAGGAATGGGCGATCAGCCACGGCCTCGATCTCACCGGCAACAATCCCGGCCCGGCCAACATCGCCGGTGGCCTCTCGAGCATCGAGGAGAAGGCGCTCGGCAACATCGCCAAGAGCGGCAGCCGGCCGATCCAGGGCGTTCTCAAGTACGGCGAACACGCGCCGAAGCCCGGTTGCTGGGTCATGGATGCGCCGGCCTATGCGTCGGAGTCGCTGACCGGCTTCACCGCCGCCGGCGCGCAGCTGATGCTGTTCACCACCGGCGTCGGCAACAGCTTCGTCTCGGCGCTGGCGCCGACGATCAAGGTCTGCGCCAATCCCGAGACCTGCGCGCGCGTCGGCGAGCAGCTCGACCTCGACGCGCACAAGGTCTTCCTCGGCGAGGAGACGCCGGAGTCCGCGGCCGATCGCCTCTGGTCGCGCATGATGCAGGTCGCCGACGGCGCCGCGACCTGGGGCGAGATCCTGGGCGAGGGTGACGAGATCGTCGCCCGCTACGGGCAGGCGATGTGATGGACGCGATAAGGCTCAGCCCCGACGACAACGTCGCGACGCTGCTCCGCGCCGTGGCCAAGGGCGAGAAGGTTCGAGTCGGTGCGATGGAGATCGAAGCCGGCGAGGCCATCGCGCTCTGCCACAAGATCGCGCTGATCGACATCGAGCCCGGCGACCGGATCGTCAAGTACGGCGACCCGATCGGCGAAGCGACGCAGGCGATCAAAGCCGGCGCGCATGTCCACGTGCACAATCTGAGAAGCTTGCGCGCGCGGTCGAAGTAGCCTCAGCGCCGCCTCGCCCAGAGCGCGGAAAGTCCCAGCGTCACCAGTCCCGCGGCGAGCCCCCAGAACGCCGAGCCGATGCCGAGGAACGACGCGCCGGAGGCCGTGACCGCCAGCGTCAGCGTGGCGGCGACACGGTCCTTCTCATTGGTCATGGCCGTTCCCAGCGCGCCGGACAAGGCGCCGAGCAGCGCGGTGCCGGCGATGGTGACGATCAGCGCCTGCGGCAGCGCGTGGAACAGGTTCACCAGCGAGGCGCCGAAGATGGCCAGCACCAGGTAGGCGGCGCCGTAGATCGGCCCGGTCATCCAGCGCTTGTCCTTGTCCGGATGCGTATCGGGCCCGGTGCAGAGCGAGGCGCTGATGGCGGCGAGGTTGCTGGCATGCGCGCCGAAGGGCGCGGTCGCGAGCGAAGCGAGGCCGGTGACGGCGATGATCGAGCGCGAGGGCACCGAATAGCCCGCCGCCTTCAGGACGGCGAAGCCGGGCAGGTTCTGCGACGCCATGGTGACGAGGTAGAGCGGCACGCCGAGGCCGATCAGCACGGCCGGATCGAAGGTCGGCGTGATGAAGGTGAGCGAGGAGACGGTGATCCCGGGCATCGCTCCGTTGAGGCCGAGCATCTCGGCGAGGATCACGCCGACGACGAGCACGATCAGCACGGCGCCGAACGGGCTGATCAACCGCACTACCAGGAAGAGCCCGACCAGCGGCAGCACCAGCATCGGTGCGGCCTGCGCGCTGTCGAAGACGGCGATGACGAAGCGGATCAGGACGCCGGCCAGCATCGCCGCCGCGACGGACGTCGGCAGCCGCTCGATCCAGGCGCTCAAGGGACGGAACAGCGCGGTCAGCACCATCAGCAGATTGGCGAGAAGGAAGGCGCCGACCGCGGCCGAGAGCGAGATGCCCGAGGAAGCCGCGATCAGTGCGGCGCCCGGCGTCGACCAGGCGGTCACGATCGGCAGCCGGTGGCGGATGCTGAGGAAAGGCGTGGTTACCGCCATCGCGATGCAGAGCGCCGAGACCCAGGACGATGTCTCGGCCGGCGTGGCGCCGACGGCCTGTGCTGCGGCGAGGACCACGGCGAGTGCGCCGCCGAACCCGACGATCACCGCGACCAGAGCGGAGACGACGATCGATACGCGCATTCCTCGATCCCGATGTTTTCCTGGCGGCCGTCGGACCGCGTGCGCAAGATAACCGCAAAGCCCGGGGAGTCACATGCGCATCACCGCCGTCGACACGGTCCAGGTCGAAGCCTGGCCGCACCTGATCTGGGTTCGCGTCCATACCGACGAAGGACTGATCGGGTTGGGCGAGACCAGCTATCACACCGATGCGGTCGCCGGATACATCCACCAGGTCGCGGCTCCTTACCTGGTCGGCAAGGACCCGACGCGGATCGACCTGCATCACCGCACGCTGACCAAGAGCCTGATGGCGCTGGTGGCCTATCGCGGTTCGGCCGCGGAGATCCGCGCGATCGCCGCCTTGGACATCGCGCTCTGGGATATCCTCGGCCAGAAGGCCGGCATGCCGATCTACATGCTGCTGGGCGGGCTCTCGCGGGACACGATCTCCGTCTACAACACCTGCAACGCCTATCGGCCGGGCTGGAAGCGGAAGCCCGGAGATCCGGGCGAGGGCTATTGGCGGCTCTTGCCGGCGGGCAAGCCCGAAGGCCCGTACGAAGACCTGGATGGCTTCATCAACCGCGCCGACGAGCTCGCCGAGAGCCTGCTCGCCGAGGGCATCAAGGCGATGAAGATCTATCCGTTCAATGCAGCGGCCGAGGCCTCGGGCGGATTGCATCTCTCGGCGGCCGACCTCAAGACCGCGCTGGAACCGTTCCGGAAGGCGCGGAAGAAGGTCGGCGACAAGATCGACATCATGGTCGACTTCCACTCGCTCTGGAACCTGACCCAGGCGAAGCGCATCGCGCATGCGCTCGAGGAGTTCGAGCCCTATTGGCTGGAAGACCCGGTCAAGATGGACAACTTCGACGTCCTCAAGGACTACGCCGATTCCACGCGGCTCACCGTCTGCGGCAGCGAGACGCTCGGCACGCGTGCCGACTTCCGCGAGGTGATCGAGCGTCGCGCCGTCGGCATCGTGATGTTCGACACCTCATGGATCGGCGGCATCTCGGAGGCACGCAAGGTAGCGGCGCTCGCCGAGACGCATCATCTCCCCGTGGCGCCGCACGATGCGACCGGACCGATCACGCTGATCTCCGGCAACCACGTGGTGATGAACGCGCCGAACGGCCTGACCCAGGAGATCGTGCGCAGCTATTACTACAGCTGGTATCGCGACATCGTCACCGAGATGCCGAAGATCGAGAACGGCCAGATGCATCCGCTGACCGGCGATGGCCTCGGCACGCAGCTCCAGCCCGACGTGCTGAAGCGGAAGGATACGAAGGTCAGGACGACGAAGGGGTAGGGCTACTTCAGCCCCGCCTCGAGGTGCCGGCGGTAGTAAGCGAGATCCGGCGTCTTCAGGCCGTGGACCTTGGCGAGGTCGTCCCACCTGCGGAGCTTGAGCGCATCCTCCGCGCCGGGAAGGGCCATGAACGCGCGGACCTCGTCGTCGCTCATCGGCCCGCCCTGCACCTTGAGCGAGATCACCGAGCCTTCCGACAGCGTCGCGAAGTAACCCTTGTCCGTGGCAACCAGGCAGCGCTTGGCGGCGACGTGGCGATGGATCGGCTCGGTCACCTCCGGCTTGAACCACCGCGTGAGATAGCCGGAGCCGATGTCCTCGTGCTGCCGGTCGATGCCCTTTTGCGCCGCCCCCGGGGCGTGCTTGTCGACGAGATGACCGACATCGTGCAGCAGCGCAGCGGCGACCAGCGCCTCGCTGCTGCCTTCGGCCTCGGCCAGCGCCGCCGATTGCAGCCCGTGGGCGAGCTGCGTCACGGCTTCGCCGCCATACATCTCGCCGCCATAGCTGGAATAGAGGGCGATCAGCTCGTCGACGATGGACATCGGGGATCTCCGGTCGAGGTTTCCCGGCTGTTTTATTCCTGAGCCATGAACCTTTTATAATCTTCGATCACGTCGGCGACCGAGGCCTCGGTGATCCGCTTGCCGTGCTCGGGCGAAGCCATCGACGGGTCCGAGCCGATGCGGCCGTCCGGGAAGGTGCGGCGATAGTCCTCGGCGTCGTAGAAGCCGCGCTTGGCCTTGCCGGTCCACTCCATCTGCGCCTTCTTGATGAACTCGGGATACGCATATTGCGTGACCGAGACTTCCGACGCGGTGGCGTGGCTGCCGTCCTTCTCGCCGAACAGCTCGCCGCAGACCTTCTTCGTGCGATCGCCTTCCCACCAGCCGCGCAGCAGGCAGCGGATCGGCGGCTGGTTGGATCCCCGCTGGTAGCTCGACTCGGCGTAGATCTCGGAGAAGGCGGCGGTGGTGGTGGCGATGTTGCCGCCATGGCCGTTCAGGAAATAGAAGCGCTCGAAGCCGTGGCGGCGGAGCGAGCCGACATAGTCCTGGATCACCATCATCAGCGTCGAGGGACGAAGCGCGATCGAGCCGGCGAAGGCCAGGTGATGCTGCGCCATGCCGACCGAGATCGTCGGGCCGACGAGGATGTCCATCTCCTCGCCGACCTTCTTGCCGATGAACTCGGGGCAGATCGCGTCGGTGCCGATGAGCCCGTTCGGCCCGTGCTGCTCGGTCGAGCCGATCGGGATCAGGATGCCCGTCGACTTCTTCATGTAGGACTCGACCTCGGACCAGGTGCACATGTGCAGCAGCATGAATGCCTCGTGTGTGGGAAGTTGAAAGGAGAGTACGGGGGTGTTGGCGCAGGCGGCAAGGACGACCTCGCTACGCTCGCCCCCACCCTAACCCTCCCCCGCGTACGACGCGGGAGAGGGGACTCGAAGCGCGCTGCCTCGTGCCCCCTCTCCCGCGAAGCGGGGGAGGGACGGGGTGGGGGCGAGCGTAGCGAGGGTCTTCTGCACGCCTCGCCCTGTGCTAGCGTTTGCCCATGACCCAGTCCCAGACCCAGAACCGCCGGATCCTGCTTGCCTCCAGGCCGACCGGATGGCCGGAGCCCGCCAACTTCAGCCAAGTCACCGAGGCAGTGCCGGAGCCGGGGCCGAAGGAGGTGCTGGTCCGCGCGCTCTGGCTCTCAGTCGATCCCTACATGCGCGGGCGCATGAGCGCCGCCAAGTCCTATGCCAAGCCGACCGAGATCGGCGACGTGATGACCGGCGGTGTCGTTGGCCAGGTGGTGAAGTCGAACCATCCGGCGTTCAAGGCGGGCGACATCGTCGAGGGCTCGCTCGGCTGGCAGGACTATGCGGTGGCGGACGCGGCGCTGCTGAGGAAGATCGATCCGAAGCTGGCGCCGATCCAGACCGCGGTCGGCGTGCTCGGCATGCCGGGGATGACCGCGTATTTCGCCACGCTGGAGGTCTGCCAGCCGAAGGCCGGCGACACGGTCGTGGTCTCCGGCGCCGCCGGCGCGGTCGGCCAGATCGTCGGGCAGATCGCCAAGATCAATGGCTGCCGTACCGTCGGCATCGCCGGCGGCGACGACAAGCTGGCCTACATCCAGCGCGAGCTCGGCTTCGACGCGGTCATCAACTACAAGACCTCGAACGATCTCTCCAAGGCGATTGCGGCCGCGTGCCCGAACGGCGTCGACGTCTATTTCGACAATGTCGGCGGCACCGTGACTGACGCGGTGTTCAACAACCTGGCCTTCAAGGCGCGGATCGTGATCTGCGGCCAGATCAGCCAGTACAATCTCGACAAGCCCGATCTGGGTCCCCGGAATCTCCGCTACATGCTGACGAACCGCGCGCGGATGGAAGGCTTCCTGGTCTGGGACTGGCGCGACCGCTATCCGGAAGCGCTGCGTCGCATCGCCGGCTGGATCAAGGAAGGCCGGATCAAGTATTCGGAACACGTGACCGAGGGCCTCGAGAAGACGCCGGACGCATTCATCGCGATGCTCAAGGGCGCCAATCTCGGCAAGGCACTGGTCAAGGTCGCCGATCCCGCATGACGCTGCGGCCGATCGCGCCGAAGAGCGATCGCTCGTTCATGGCCGGGCTGAAGCGCGTCGCCGCCGCCGATCCGGACATCGGGCGCGCGCTCGCGGCCCATGGCCGCCCGCCGATCCGCCGGATCGAGCCCGGCTATGGCGCGCTGCTGCGCATCCTAATCGGCCAGCAGGTCTCGACCCAGTCGGCGGCCGCGATCTGGAAGCGCACGACCGATCGCCTCGGCCTCTCACCGACCGCCGACGTCCTGCTTGCGGCGAGCGACGAAGAACTTCGCGGCTTCGGCTTTTCGGGTTCCAAGATCGCCTACAGCCGCGCGCTGGCGCGCGAGATCGCGGATGGGCGCCTCGACCTCGACCGCGTGCATCGCAGCCCCGACGGCGAGGCGCTGGCGATGCTGACGGCGATGAAGGGCATCGGCCCATGGACGGCGCAGGTCTACCTGCTGTTCGCGCTCGGCCGGCCCGACGTCTTCCCGGCCGCCGACCTGGCGCTGATCATCGCCTACCAGCGGATCAAGGGGGCGAAGACGCGGCCGGATCCGAAGCGGATGGCGGCGATCGCGGAGGCTTGGGCGCCCTGGCGCGGGGCGGTGGCGCACCTCCTGTGGCACGTCTATAAGCAGCCGCTGTGAGCCTCATCCCCGAGACGACCTGGGCGCGCGCCGGCGCCATCTTCCGGCTTGCCGTGCCGGTCATGATGACGCGGCTCGGCATCCTGATGTTCGCGACGATCGACACGCTGATGCTGGGGCGCATGTCGGCGGACGAGCTCGCCTACTTCGCGATCAGCGTGCCGCCGCAGGTGACGGTGATCACCGTCAGCTACGGCCTCTTCTCCGGCACGCTCGTGCTGATCGCCCAGGCGCGCGGCGCCGGCCGGCTCGACGAGATCGGGCACGTCTTCAAGATCGCGTCGGTGATGGCGTTGATCGTCAGCGTCGTCGTCGCCTGGATACTGCTTCCGGGCGAGAGCATCCTGAGGCTGCTCGGCCAGTCGCCGGAGATTGCGGCCGGCGGCGGCCGCGCGCTCGAGGCCTTCGTGATTGGGATGCCGGCGGTGCTGCTCGCCGCGGTCGCCTCGACCTTGCTGGAGGCGATGAGCCGGCCGCGCGTGGTCCTGGTGACCGTCGCCGGCGGCCTCGTCCTCAAGCTCGCACTCAACTGGTGGCTGCTCGCCGCCCATGGCGCCGCCGGCGCCAATCTCGCGACCTCGATCGCGCGCTGGGGCATGTACCTCGCGCTGCTCGGATACATCCTGGCCACCCCGGCCATCTCCCGGCTCGGCCTCTACACCCGGATCGCCCGCAAGCGTCAGATCACGATCGACCTGCTCAAGTTGGGATTGCCGTCGGCCCTCTCGCAAGGTCTCGAGTCCTCGGCCTTCGGAGCGATGGCGGTCTTCGCCGGCTGGCTCGGCGCGCAGGCGCTCGCCAGCTACCAGATCGCGCTCAACCTGGTCGCCATGGCGTTCATGATGGCGATGGGCCTCTCGACCGCGACCTCCGTCCATGTGGGCATGGCCTACGGGGCCAAGCGGCGAAGCGCGGCCGAGTCCGCCGGCTGGCTCGGTACGTGGATGGTCATCAGCTATACGATTGCGATGGGCATCGCTTTCTTCGTCTTCGATCGCCAGATCGCCTCGATCTACGCCAGCGACCCGGCGTTGATCGCGGCCGCCTCCGTCGCCATCGTGGTCGCCGCCTTCATCCTTCTGCCCGACGGAATCCAGGGCGTGCTGATGGGCGCGCTGCGCGGCTTCGGCGACGTCAACTGGCCGTCGGCGATGCATCTGGTCAGCTTCTGGGTGGTGACGGTGCCGCTCGCGCACCACCTCGCGTTCGGTCGGAACTGGGGCACGGACGGCTTGCTCTGGGGGCTGGTCGCGGGCCTGACCTGCGCCTCCATCCTGCTCGGGGGCCGCTTCTTCCTGGTTTCCCGCCGGCCGGTGTCGTGAGGGTGTAGAGTGACCGGCAGATGAGCCTTTCCACGAGCCAACCGCCGGCCGGCGACGGTGCTTCCGACGGCCGGCTGCTCAGGGCCGCCCTCGACAGCCTGACCCAGGGCTTCGCCGTCTTCGACGCCGAGCGGCGCCTGCAGGTGTGGAACGCCAGCTTCTTCGACCTGCTCGACCTGCCGGCCGACTTCTGCGGCCGCGGCACCGAACTCGTGGTGCTGGTCCGTGCGCTCGCGGAGCGCGGCGATTTCGGGCCCGGGAATGCAGGCGATGCGAGCGGGCGCGAGATGGAACGCCTGTTCCAGCCGCCGGCGCCGTCGCATTTCCATCTGACGCCGGGCGGCCGCGTCGTCGAGCGGCTGGTGGCGCCGATGGCCGATGGCGGCTTCGTCCTCACGTTGACCGACGTGACCGATCGCCGCCGCGCCGAACTCCGCTTGATCGAAAGCGAGGAGCGTTACGCGCTCGCCTCCGCCGGTGCCAATGACGGCCTCTGGGACTGGAACCTCGCGACCAACCGGCTCTACGTCTCGCCGCGCTGGCGCCAGATGCTGGCGCTGACCGAAGAGGAGATGAGCGAGGAGCCGGCGGTCTGGCTCGATCGCGTGCATCCGGACGAGATCGAGCGCCTGTCCGCCCTGCTCGATGCGCATATCGCCGGGCATTCGCCGCACTTCGAGTGCGAGCACCGGATCCGCCGGTCCGACGATGCCTATCTCTGGGTCGTGGCGCGCGGGCTCGCGGTCCGCGACGGCCTCGGGCGCGCCACCCGGATCGCGGGATCGCTGACAGACGTCACCGAGCGCAAGTACCAGGAAGCGCAGGCGCTCCACGATGCGCTGCACGATCCGCTGACGCAGCTCCCGAACCGTGCGCTGTTCCTGGACCGCGTGACCCAGGTGCTGGCGCGCGCGAAGCGCTCCGGTAGCGGACGCTTCGCCGTCCTCTGCCTCGACCTCGACCGCTTCAAGCTGGTCAACGACTCCCTCGGGCATCACCAGGGCGACGAGCTGCTGGCCCAGGTCGGCCGGCGGCTGATCGAGATCGCCGGTGCCGGGCAGACCGTCGCCCGGCCCGGCGGCGACGAGTTCGCCGTGCTGGTCGACGATGTCGCCGGTCCGGTCGAGGCGCGCGCGCTGGCCGAGCGGCTGCTCACCGACCTGACCAAGCCGATCGCCGTCGACGGCCGCCAGCTCGTGGTCACCGGGTCGATGGGTGTCACGCTCTACGAGCCGATCTACGAGCGCGCCGACGACATGATGCGCGATGCCGAGCTCGCGATGTATCGCGCAAAGTCGTTGGGTAAGGCCCGTGCCGAGCTGTTCCACCCGAGCCTGCACAGCCACGCGGTGCATCTGCTGACGCTCGAGAACGATCTTCGCCAGGCGATCGGACGGAAGGAGCTGCAGCTCTTCTTCCAGCCGATCATCTCGCTGAAGACCGGCCGGGTCGCCGGGTTCGAGTCGCTGGTGCGCTGGCGCCATCCGCGCCGCGGCCTGCTGGGCCCTCTCGAGTTCATCACGCTGGCGGAGGAGACCGGGCTGATCGGCCAGATCGGCGCCTGGGTTCTCGAGGAAGCCTGCCGTCGGATGCGCGACTGGCAGACGCGCTTCCCCTCGGACCCGCCGCTCACCGTCAGCGTCAACCTCTCGATCCGCCAGTTCAACCAGATCGACCTGGTGACCGAGATCGTCGAGATCCTGGCGCGTTCCGGCTGGCGTGCCGGACGGCTCAAGCTCGAGCTGACCGAAACCGCACTGATGCAGAACGCGGCGCGCGCCGCGCATATCCTGTCCCAGCTCAAGGCGGCGGACATCGACGTCTCGCTCGACGATTTCGGCACCGGCTACTCGTCATTGAGCTATCTCCACACGCTGCCGTTCGACACGCTCAAGATCGACAAATCCTTCGTCGCCGGCATGGTCGGCGAACGCTCCAAGCTCGAGATCGTGCGCGCGATCCTGCTGCTCGCCCACAATCTCAAGATGGACGTGGTCGCCGAGGGTGTGGAGACGATCGAGCAGCTGGCCCAGCTCCGTGCGCTCGATTGCGAGTACGCGCAAGGCTACCTGTTCGCCCCGCCGCTCGACACCGAGGCGGCCGAGCAGCTGCTGGCCGAAAACAGGAAGTGGTAGCGCCGGCCTAGACCGGAACCGTCACCCGTGCACGCAATCCGCCGGTAGGGGCCGCTTCCAGCGTCACGTCGCCGCCATGGCCGCGTGCCACGTCGCGGGCGATCGTGAGGCCGAGGCCGGTGCCGCCGGTCTTGGGATTGCGCGAGCGATCCAGGCGGAAGAATGGCCGAAACACTTCCTCGCGGCTGGCAGCCGGAATGCCGGGGCCGTCGTCGTCGACCAGGATCTCGATCGAGTCCGCGAGGCGACGGGCCGTCACCGCGACCTTCTTCCCGTGGAGGCAGGCGTTTCCGACCAGGTTGGCGAGGCAGCGCTTGAAGGCGTTGGGGCGGACGGCGACGGTCAGCTTCTCGTCGGGCTCGGTCTCGAGCGTCAGCACCACGTCCTGCGACGACCGGCGGGCGCCGTCGACGACCTCGGCGATCAGGCTGCCGAGACCCGTAAGCGTAGGGGCTTCCGAGCCCTCGCCGCGCGCGAAGGCGAGATAGCCCTCGATCATCCGCTCCATCTCGGAGATGTCGTCGGCGAGCCCCTTGGTTTCCGGATTGTCGCCGAGCATGGCGAGTTCGAGCCGCATGCGGGTCAGCGGCGTGCGGAGGTCGTGCGAGACGCCGGCCAGCATCTCGGTGCGCTGGGTGATCTGGCGGCTCAGGCGCTCGCGCATCAACAGGAAGGCGCGCGCCGCCTGGCGCACCTCGGCGGCACCTTCGGGTCGGTACTCCGGCACGTCGATGCCGCGGCCGAAGCTGTCGGCGGCATGCGCCAGCTTCAGGATCGGGCGGATCTGGCGCCGGAGGAAATGGATCGCGATGCCGGCGGTGACCAGCGCGGTACCGACCATCCACATCAGGAACAGCACGGCGGTCGAGGAATAGAGGCGCTTTCTCGGTGCGATCACCGTCATCACGCCATCGTCGAGCTGGACCTGGATCTCGACGTCGCGCGGCCTGGTCTCGGTGTCGACGATGAAAGGCCGGCGTACGCGTTCGGCGAGCGCGCCCGTCAGCAATGTCTGCACCGCATTGGTCGCCTCGGCCGCCCCGGCGTCGAAATGCGCCTCGTTCTCGAAGGTGACCTGCAGGTCGAAGTGGCGGATCGCGGCGATCACCAGGTCGCGGTCGGTGGGATCGGTGCTCGGCAGCTCGCGCATCTCGACCAGAAAGGCGACTTCGCCGGCGAGCGCGGTCGCGAGCCGGCGCGACACGGTTTCCCAGTGGCGGTCGTAGAAGACCCAGGCCGCGACCACCTGCACGATGACGAGCGGCGTCACCATGATCAGCAGCGATCGGCCGAACAGGCTCAGGGGCAGGAGGCGTTTGAGCTTCATGGCAGCGTCAATCGGTCCTGAATAGATAGCCCTTCCCGCGCACCGTTTGAAGGTGGCGGGGGAATTTCGGGTCGGCCTCGATCTTGCGCCGGAGGCGCGTGATCTGGACGTCCACGGTGCGCGGCCCGAGATCGGCGGCACCGTCGATCAAGTCGAGGCGCTCGATCGCTTCGTTCGGTCGCTTCGCGAAGGCTCGGAGCAGGCTGACCTCGGCGGTGGCGAGACGGATCGGCTCGTCCTCGCGCCAAAGCTCGCCGCGGGCAGGATCGAAGCGGAACCGGCCGAAGCGGAGTTCCGCGGTCGACGGGAGCGCGGCCTTCGGCCGCCGGCGGAGGATCGAGTTGAGCCGGAGCACCAGCTCGCGCGGCTCGAATGGCTTGGTCAGGTAGTCGTCGGCGCCGCTCTCGAGCCCGGAGATGCGGTTCTCGGGCTCGCTCATCGCCGTCAGCAGCAGGATGGGTACGTCGCTGGCGCGGCGCAGCTCGCGCGTCATCTCGACGCCCGACATCCCGGGCATCATCACGTCGAGGACCAGGAGGTCGAAGGCGAGGGTCGAAAGCAACCCCTTCGCCTCTTCCGCGCTGGCAGCGACGGTGACGCGGAAGCCGTTGTCGCCGAGATAACGGCGGATCAGCTGGGCCAGTCGCTTGTCGTCGTCGACGACCAGGATGTCCGGGGTCGCTTCGCTCATCGCCCGCAGTATAGCAGGCCGGCGCGGGTTAGCCGGCCGCCGCCGGGACGGGGCGGATCAGGTCGGCGACGGTCGAGAGCAACTGCTCGACGTCGACCGGCTTGCCGATATGGCCGTCCATGCCGGCATCGATGCAGCGCTCCGCTTCTTCCGGCGTGGACGCTGCCGTCAGCGCCACGATCGGCACGCGCGCCTTGGGCTCCGCCAGCGCGCGAATCCGCGCCGTCGCCTCGAAGCCGTCCATGATCGGCATGTTCACGTCCATCAGGACGACGTCGTAGTCGGTCTCCACGACGCGATCGACGGCGATCTTGCCGTTGGCCGCGGTATCGACCTTGTGGCCGACCGCATCCAGCATCGCCGCGACGAGCGCCAGGTTCGAGATGTTGTCGTCGACCACCAGCACGCGTCCGGTTCTTCCGGCAGCGGACTCAGGCTCCGCCACCGGCTTGTCGGCGGCGGGCAGAACGACCGTGAACCAGAAGGTGCTGCCGCGGCCGGGCTCGGACTCGACGCCGATGCGCCCGCCCATGAGCTCGACCAGGTGCTTCGAGATCGCGAGGCCGAGGCCGGTTCCGCCGAAGCGGCGGCTGACCGAGTTGTCGACCTGGCTGAAGCGCTGGAAGAGCCTGCTCAAGGCGTCCTTCGGGATGCCGATGCCGGTGTCGGCGACCGAGATCTGGATCTCCTCGCCCGCCTCGGTCGCGCCCACCCGCTCGATCGCCACGTCGATGCGCCCGCGCTCGGTGAACTTGACGGCGTTGCCGAGCAGGTTGGCGACGATCTGGCGAAGCCGGTCGCGGTCGCCGAGCAGGGCGCGCGGCATGTCCTTGCCGACATGCAGCTCGGTCGTCACGTCCTTGTCGAGGGCGACCTGGGCGATCACCGCCAGCGCGTCGGTGACGATCTCGACCGGATCGAGCGGCCCGACCCGGAGCGCCAGCTTGCCGGACTCGATCGCCGAGAGATCGAGGATGCCGTCGAGGATCGCCAGCAGCGCGCGCGAGGACGCGTTGACGATGCGCGCGTAGTCCTTGAGCTTCGGGTCGCCGGCGGCGGCATAGAGAAGGTCGGAATAGCCGATGATGCCGGTCATCGGCGTCCTGACCTCGTGGCTCATCGTCGCAAGGAAGTCGGACTTGGCGCGGCTTGCCGCATCCGCGCGCTTGGTCGCGGCCGCGAGGTCGCGCTGGGAACGCTCGTTGGCCGCCGCCAGCGCCATCAGCCAGGCCGTGCCCATCAGCACGGCGATGACGATCAAAAGCGAGAGGCCGCCGGTGACCGCGAGGCTGGCCAGCCACGGCTTCAGCACCTCGCTCTTGGCAAAGCTGACGGTGACGACCAGCGGGAGGCCCTGGACCGTACGATAGGAGAGGATGCGCGTCTGCCGGTCGAACGGGCTTTCGGCCTCGATCGTGCCGACCGAGGCCTTGGGAAGCGCCTCGGCGAAGAGCGTCCCGCCGGCCGCGCTGCGGCCGCTGTAGTTGCCTTGGCCCTCGGAGCGGATCAGCGACGTGCCGTCGCCGAGGAAGACGGTGACGACGCTGCCGACGCTGGGATCGAGCTTGGAATACGTCGCGAGGAAGTAGTCGACGTTGAGGATGCCGTCGACGATGCCGATGAAGGAGCCGTCGCGCGCCTCGACCCGGCGCGACACGCTGATGAGCCAGGGCGACATTGGGCCGGCGCGCATGGTGTGGCTGATGTGGAGGCCGAGGTTACGATTCTGTTGGTGCGCGGTCAGGGGGTCGTTGGCGCTGGCGGGGCGAGCGGCCTGGGTCGCGGCGGTTCCGGTGACGCGCCGCCCGTCGCGCGCGATCCAGCTCAGGCCCAGCAGCATCGGGCTGCCGCTGTGGATCTGGGCGATCCTTTCCTGCGCGGCATCGGCGGACGTTGCCGGACTGCGCGCGAATTCCTCGAAGGCGTCGGCGGAGACCTGCAGCGCGCGGTCGACGGCCTCGAAGGTGCGGGCGACGTTCTCGCCGACGACTTGGGTCAGGATCGCCGTCCGTCGCTCGGCATCTACGATCGTCTCGTTGTAGCGCCGATAGAGATCGCCCGCGGCGACGAGCACGATGACGAGCGACAGGGTCGCACCGGTCGCCGCGATAACCTGGCTCAGCCTTCGGAACGGGGTCATGCCGGCCGGGGAGGTTAGCAGAGACCGGTCGATGCCGCTTTAGGAGGCGCTCATCCGCTCTTGGTGCCGTCCAGGCGGGCGAGGATCTTCCGGCGCTCGGTCTCGTCGACGAGGCCGAGCAGAACCTTTCGATACCCGGCGACCGCCTCGGCCCCGGCGTCGCGGTAGGCGCGCGCGATGCGTTCGCGCTGGGTGCGGGTGAGCTGGCGCTCGAGCTCCTTGCCCTTGTCGGTGAGCTCCAGCAGCCGCTGCCGGCGGTCTCGCTTGCCCGGCCGCTGCTGGATGTAGCCTTCGCGCACGAGCTGGCTGAGCACGCGCGACAGGCTCTGCTTGGTGATCTTGAGGATCGCCAGCAGCTCCGAGACGGTGATGCCCGCGTGCCGGCCGACGAAGTAGATCGCGCGATGGTGCGCACGGCCGAGGCCCAGCTTCCCCAGGATCGCGTCGGGCTCGCCGGTGAAGTCCCGGTAGGCATAGAACAGCAGCTCGATGCCTTGCCGCAGGTCCTCGTCGCGCAGGAAGAGCGGGTTCGCGGCCAGTTTCGCTGGGGAAATTACGTCAGCCATATTGACCTATATTGCGCCGGGTGTTATCGATCCGTGGTCTGGAACGAAACTTTCTGACCCAAAGGTGACGCGATGTCCACGGCGACGCCGGCCCTCATCCCCTTCGACGATCGCGACGGATTCATCTGGCTCGACGGCAAGCTGATCCCCTGGCGGGACGCGAAGGTCCATGCGCTGACCCATGCGCTGCACTATGCCTCGGCCGTATTCGAGGGCGAGCGCGCCTATTCCGGAATGGTCTTTAAGTCGCGCGAGCACGCGGAGCGGCTGAAGAGGTCCGCCCAGATCCTCGATTTCGAGATCCCCTACACGGTCGAGGAGATCGTGCGCGCCAAGGACGAGACCTTGAAGGCGAACAACCTGGCCGACGGCTATCTCCGTCCGATCGCCTGGCGCGGCTCGGAGATGATGGGCGTCGCCGCCCAGAAGAGCGGGATCCACCTGGCGATCGCCGCGTGGGCGTGGCCGTCCTACTTTTCGCCCGAGCTTCGGGCGAAGGGCATCCGGCTCTGCATGGCGAAGTACCGCCGACCGGCGCCGGACACCGCGCCGACGGAGAGCAAGGCCGCCGGCCTCTACATGATCTGCACGATCTCGAAGCACGAAGCCGAGCGGAACGGCTATCAGGACGCGCTCATGCTCGACTATCGCGGCCGGATCGCGGAAGCGACCGGCGCCAACGTGTTCTTCGTCATGAACGGCGAGGTCCACACGCCGAAGCCCGACTGCTTCCTCGACGGCATCACCCGAAAGACGGTCATGGACCTGGCGCGGGCGCGTCAGCTCAAGGTGATCGAGCGCGCGATCATGCCGGAAGAGATGGCAAGCGCGACCGAATGCTTCCTCACCGGCTCGGCGGCCGAGATCACGCCCGTCGGCGAGATCGACACCTACCGGTTTACGCCCGGCAAGGTCACCCAGGCCCTCCTGGACGACTTCCAGGTGGCAGTCAGGAAGCCTTCCTGATCTGCTGCCCGGCCTCGCCGGTCTGCGGGGTCATCCGGTCATAGGCCTTGAAGAAGGCACGTGCGCGCTCGAGGATCTCGCCGTCCGACGGATGGTCGGCGGACTCGACCGCGGCGATGCGTCCGGCGAAGCGCTTCTCGTGCTCCTCGACATGGCGCTGCAGCTCGGTCCTGGCGAGACCCGGCCCGATGATCAGCCACACCTGCGCCGGCTCGAGCGCCTTCACGATCGCCTCGTAGTAGCGCCGGTCCTCCGCGGTCTTCTTGCCCGTCTTCGGTCCCGGATCGTGCGTGTGGTCCTGTCGCTTGACCAAGCTGTTCGGACCCTCGGCGTGGATCGTCTGCGCCTCGGTTTCGTCGGCGTTGAAGTGATGGATGCGGGCGCGCTCGTGATCGAGCCAGACGACGGCGTGGTAATGGCTCATCGCTGTTTCCTTGAAGCTTGAGGCTCTAAGAATCAACGTGATGCCGCGGGGGCCGGTTGCCTAGGTCCCGGCCTGCAAAAAAGACCGAGCCATGAAAAAAGCGGGCGGTTCCTCATGGGAACCGCCCGCTCGGGCTACGTCCACCCCCGAACAACCCTTTAGGTTTCGAGCATCCGCCTCAGCAGCTCGACGCTCTCGGCGAAGCCGCGGTCGATCTGGCGCAGCTCCTCGACCTTCTTCACCGCGTGCATCACGGTGGTGTGGTCGCGCCCACCGAACTTGCGGCCGATCTCGGGCAGGGACCGCTGGGTCAGCTGCTTGGCGAGATACATGGCAACCTGGCGCGGGCGCGCGACGGCGCGCGCCCGACGGGCGGAATGCATGTCGGCGACGCGGATGTTGAAGTGCTCGGCGACGCGCTTCTGGATCTCCTCGATGGTGACCCGGCGGTCGTTGGCGCGCAGCAGGTCCTGCAGCAGCTCCTGGGTCGACTCCAGCGAGATCTCGCGGCCGACCAGCGTCGCGTGCGCGATGATCCGGGTCAGCGCGCCTTCGAGCTCGCGGACGTTCGAGGTGATCTTGTGGGCAAGGAATTCGAGAACCTTGGACGGCACGCGCACGCCCTGGTTCTCGGCCTTGGACTGCAGGATGCCGAGGCGGAGCTCGTAGGTGGTCGGGTGCAGGTCGGCGACGAGGCCCCAGCCGAGCCGCGAGCGCAGGCGCTCCTCGAGGCCTTCGAGATCGGAGGGCGACTTGTCGGCGGAGATCACGACCTGGCGGTTCTGGTCCACCAGCGCGTTGAACGTATGGAAGAACTCCTCCTGCGTGGAGTCCTTGCCGCTGATGAACTGCACGTCGTCGATCATCAGCACGTCGACGGAGCGGAACTGCTCCTTGAACGCCATCGTGTCCTTGTACCGAAGCGCGCGGATGAACTGGTACATGAACTTCTCGGCCGAGAGGTACAGCACCCGGCGCGAGGGATGGCGCTCGAGGATCGCCCAGGCGATCGCATGCATCAGGTGGGTCTTGCCGAGGCCGACGCCGCCGTAGAGGAACAGCGGGTTGAACGGCACCGCGGTCGACTCCGCGACCCGGCGCGCCGCATGGAAGGCGAGTTCGTTCGGCTTGCCGACGACGAAGTTCTGGAAGGTGAAGCGGGCGTCGAGCCCGGTGGTCGGATCGAGCCGGTCGCTCTGCGGACCGGCATCGGCGGCGGGCTCGGCGGCCTCGCGGATCGCCGGCGCGCTCGGGCGCGGCATCGCGGCGCGGCCGGGAAGGGGCGGCGGCACCGGCGCCTGCATCGGCACCGGCGTAACCTTGCCGACGACGAAGTCGATCGCCTTGACCTCGGGATTCTCGGCTGCCAGCAGCGCCAGGATCCGGTCGGCGTAGTTGCTCTTGACCCAGTCGCGCATGAAGCGCGTCGGCACGGAAAAGATCATCGTGCCGGACCGCATGTCGCCGAAGGCGATCAGCTTGAACCAGCTGCGGAAGGTGCCTTCGCCGTATTCGGTGCGCAGACGCTCGCGGACCTTGGTCCACTCGCGCGGCTCATGCCCCGACGCCGGGCCAGCCTTGGCTCCTACCGATTGAACCACGCCCTATTGCCCCCGCGACAGAAGCCCGTTACTCCGCGTTGGAACCCGCGGATTTCCTTGGTTTCCAAATAACGAATTCGCCGTTCTTAGAAGAGCGGTGCCTCGTGACACATTTTTTACTGTCTAGGCCCGGCGATTTACTTGCTTGATCGGGAGATTAACTTGGATTTGGCCTGGAATTCAAGTTATCGGCCTCCCGTTGTTCGTTGATATGCAACATTAGCCATCGTGATCAGCCAAGGCAATGCGTCCGAAAAGAGAACGGCTGATTTTTCACGGCGTGGCACAGGCGCCACATGTTTTTTGCGCCACGCGCATCGACCTTGCCGCGTATCGAAGCCTACGCGACTGATCGACGGCGAGACGACAGTAGAAGAGTTTAGCCGAGCGCCTTGATGCGCTTGGAGAGGCGCGAGATCTTGCGGGCGATGGTGTTCTTATGAACGGTGCCCTTGTTCACGCCGGACTGCAGCACGGGCTGCGCTTCCTTGAGGGCGGCCTGAGCGGCCTTCTTATCACCGGATGCGATGGCATCCTCGACCTTCTTGACGTAAGTGCGCACGCGACTCGTCCGCGCGCGGTTGATCACGTAACGTCGCTGCGTCTTGCGCGCAGCCTTTTCGGCCGACTTGGTGTTCGCCATCGCCTGAAACCTTGAATCCAGCGGGTTCTCGAAAGAGGCGGGGTTATAGGAGGGTCGGGACCCCCCGTCAAGCCGCCGGAATCCTAGCGATCCTTGAACTTCGGGGGGCGCTTCTCGGCGAAGGCGCTCATGCCTTCCTTCTGGTCCTCGGTGGCGAAGGTGGCATGGAACAGGCGCCGCTCGAAGCGGATGCCCTCGGCCATCGTGGTCTCGTAGGCGCGGTTGACCGCCTCCTTGGCCATCATCACCACCGGCAGCGACAGGGAGGCGATCTTCTCCGCCGCCTTCATCGCCTCGTTCATGAGCTCGGCCACCGGCACGACCCGGCTGACCAGGCCTGACCGCTCGGCCTCGGCCGCGTCCATCATCCGGCCGGTCAGGCACATCTCCATCGCCTTGGACTTGCCGACGAAGCGGGTCAGGCGCTGGGTCCCGCCCGAGCCCGGGATGGTGCCGATGGTGATCTCCGGCTGGCCGAACTTGGCGTTGTCGGCACAGATGATGAAGTCGCACATCATCGCCGTCTCGCAGCCGCCGCCGAGCGCGTAGCCCGCGACCGCGGCGATGATCGGCTTCCGGACCTTGGAGATCTGCTCCCAGGTCGCGGTGATGAAGTCCGTCTTGTAGACGTCCATGAAGGACCGGTCCTTCATCTCCTTGATGTCGGCGCCGGCGGCGAAGGCCTTCTCGCTGCCGGTAAGGATCAGGCAGCGCACGCCATCGTCGGCATCGAGCTCCGCCAGGCACTGGCTCAGCTCGGCCATCAGCTTGCCGTTCAAGGCGTTCAACGCCTGCGGGCGGTTGTAGCGGACGACCGCGACGCCGCCGGTCTTCTCGACCAGGATGTTCTCGAAGGCCATGGGAGTTCTCTTTCTTTGGGATCGCGCCTCTTAGCCTAGCGCTGGCATTTCGCACAATAAAAGGTCGACCGCCCGGATTGCACCAGGTGACGGATGCCGGTCTTCGATCGGCAGACGGGGCAAGGCTTCCCGTCCTTCCCGTAGACCTTGAAGCTGTGCTGGAAGTATCCGAGTTCGCCCGAGGTCTGGCGATGGTCGCGAAGACTTGAGCCGCCGGCCTTGATCGCCTCGTTGAGGACCGCCTTGACCGCGGCCATCAGCTTGTCGGCGCGCTCGCCTTGAATGGTTCCAGATTTCCGCGTCGGCGAGATTCCGGCGCGGAACAGCGCCTCGCTCGCATAGATGTTGCCGATGCCGGCGACCACGCGCTGGTCGAGCAGGGCCGCCTTGATCGGTGCCGCCTTGCCTTTCAGGCGCGCGGCCAGTGCCGCTCCATCGAAGGATGCGTCCAGCGGCTCGGGTCCGATGCCCTTGATCAGCGGATGCGCCTCGGTCTTGTCGGCGGCGATCAGGTCCATCACGCCGAAGCGACGCGCGTCGTTGAAGCGGACGACGGTCCCGTCCTCTGCGCCGACGACGACATGGTCATGGACATCGAGCTCATTGGGCCAGCCCTGGCCCACCAGCATGCGCCCCGACATGCCGAGATGGATCAGCCAGTCCTCGCCGGAGTCGAGGCCGAGCAGCAGGTACTTGGCGCGGCGGCGGAAGGATCGGATCCGGCGATCCTTGAGACGCTCGGCGAAGCGCTCGGGAAACGGCCGGCGGAGATCCGGCCGGCGCACCTCGACGCGCGAGAGGCGTTTGCCTTCCAGCGCCATCGCCAGTCCGCGACGAACGGTCTCGACCTCGGGAAGCTCGGGCATGGCGCGAAGGTAGCGGAGGCCGGCCGCCGCCGCTATGGTCCGGGCCATGTCGGAAACGAGCCCCGTGTCGGCGACGAGAAGGCCGGAAACCGCCTCCTTCGGGTACCGCGAGGTGCCGGCCGAAGCGAAGGCGGGGCTGGTGCAGGACCTGTTCACCCAAGTCGCCGGCCGCTACGACCTCATGAACGACCTGATGAGCCTCGGCATCCACCGCCTGTGGAAGTCGGAGATGGTGGACTGGCTGCGCGTCCAGCCGGGCCTCAAGGTCGTCGACGTCGCCGGCGGCACCGGCGACATCGCGCGCGCGGTGATGGCGGCGGGGGCCGGTTCGGTCACCGTCGTCGACCTGACGCCGGCGATGCTGGCCGAAGGACGCGCGAGATCGGTGGATGGTGGCGGGTCCGGGGGCATCGCGTGGGTCGCCGGCAACGCCGAGTCGCTGCCGCTGCCCGACAGCGCCTTCGATGCCTACACGGTCGCCTTCGGGCTCCGCAACGTGACGCGGCTCGACAAGGCGCTGGCCGAAGCCCGCCGCGTGCTGAAGCCGGGCGGACGCTTCATCGTGCTCGAGTTCGCGCCGCGCGCGGCCGCGGGCCTCAACGACCTCTACGATCTCTATTCCTTCTCGGTACTGCCCTGGCTCGGCGCGAAGGTCGCGGGCGATCGCGACGCCTACGTCTACCTGGCCGAGAGCATCCGGCGCTTCCCCGATCCCGACACGCTCACGCGCATGATCCGGAAGGCCGGCTTCGGCGCCCATCGCCACCGTTCGCTGAGCCTGGGCATCGCCCAGCTTCACGCCGCGACGCGACTTTAGGGACATGTTCCGCTTCCGCGCCGGCCGCCATCTGCTGCGCCTCGCCGCGATCGCGCGCATCTTCGCGCGGCACGACGCGATGTTCTTCGCCGAGGAGATCCCCGGCCTGCCGGCGTCCGCGCGGATGGCGCTCAGGTTTTTCCATCGCCGCGCGCCGGGCAGGCCGGGCGAGCGGCTCGCCGCGGCGTTGGCGGCGCTGGGACCTTCCTTCATCAAGCTCGGGCAGACTCTCGCGACGCGCTCCGACCTGATCGGCGAGGAGGTCGCCGACGATCTCTCGCAGCTCCAGGACCGGCTGCCGCCGTTCCCGGGCGAGATCGCGCGCGCCACCGTCGCGGCCGAGCTCGGCGCACCGATCGAGGAGCTGTTCCAGAGCTTCGACGACGTGCCGGTGGCCGCTGCGTCCATCGCCCAGGTCCATTTCGCCGTGACCACCGACGGCCGCGAGGTGGCGGTCAAGATCCTCAGGCCCGGCATCGAGGACGCCTTCGTCCGCGACCTCGACCTCTTCGCCTGGATCGCCGAGTGCGTCGCGCGCGTGGCGCCGAGCACGCGGCGGCTCAAGCCGATCGAGGTCGTCGCCACCTTCGCCGAGACCGTCCGCATGGAGATGGATCTCAGGCTCGAGGGTGCGGCCGCGGCGGAGCTCAAGGAGAACTTCAAGGACGATCCCGACTTCCGCGTGCCGGCGGTGGACTGGATGCGCACGGCCCGGCGCGTGCTGACGATCGAGCGGGTGTCCGGCATCCGCATCGACGACATAGCGGCGCTGGTGGCGGCCGGCCACGATCCGGACGTGATCCTCGCCAAGTCGGCGCAGGCCTTCTTCCGCCAGGTGTTCCGTGACGGCTTCTTCCACGCCGACATGCATCCGGGGAACATGTTCGTGACGGCCGACGGCGCGCTGGCGCCGGTCGACTTCGGCATCATGGGCCGCATCGACCGGGACACGCGGATCTTCCTCGCCGAGATGCTGCGGGGGTTCCTCACCGGCGACTATCGCGAGGTTGCGATGGTCCATTTCCACGCGGGATATGTGCCCAAGCACAAGTCGCTCGACGCCTTCGCCCAGGCGTGCCGCTCGATCGGCGAGCCGCTGATGGGCCGGCCGCTCAACGAGATCTCGGTCGGGCGCCTGCTGGCACAGCTGTTCCGCGTGACCGAGACCTTCGAGATGGAGACGCAGCCGCAGCTCCTGCTGCTGCAGAAGACGATGGTGGTGGCGGAGGGCGTCGGGCGGAGACTCAACCCTTCCGTCAACATGTGGCAGCTCGCCGAGCCGCTGATCGCCGACTGGATGCGCGAGAACCGTGGGCCGGAAGCGCGGATCGGCGAGGTGGCGGCGGACCTGATGCGCTCGCTCGAACGCCTGCCGCGTCTGCTCGCCGAGGCCGAGGTTGCGGCGACGACGCTGGCGAGCGGTGTGCGTCTGCATCCGGAGACGGTGCGCGAGCTTCAGGCGACGCGGCCGACGGGCGCGCATCGCGCGCTCTGGATCTCGGTTGTGGTTCTCGCGCTCGCAGTCGCCGCCCTGGCGCTGACGCGATGACCGGTGGCAGGATGAGGATCATGCATACGATGTGTTTTCGGGTCGTCGCCGATAGGGCTTGGGCCTAGGTGAACGAGATCGCCGTCGCCATCCGCCGTCTCGCCCATGGCGCGGGGCTGCCGCTTCCCGCCTATGCGACTCCGGGGTCGGCCGGCCTCGACCTCCTGGCCGCGCTCGACAAGCCGGTCGAGATCCAGCCCGGCGGGCGCACGCTCATTCCGACCGGGCTTGCGATGGAGCTTCCGGAAGGCTACGAGGCGCAGATACGCCCGCGCTCCGGTCTGGCGCTCAGGCACGGTCTGACCGTCCTGAACACGCCGGGCACGGTCGACTCGGACTATCGTGGTGAGGTCTCGGTGCTGCTTGTGAATCTCGGCGACCGTCCGGTGACGCTCTCGCGCGGCGAACGCATCGCGCAGATGGTCGTGGCGCCCGTGACGCGCATCGCGTGGAACGAGCGTGCCGAGCTGAGCGAGACCACGCGCGGCGCCGGCGGGTACGGCTCGACGGGACGCGGGGGCGAGCCCTCGTGAGCGGTATCCTGCAGCCGTCGCGAAAGCTTCTCGCGGCGATCGAAGCGGTCCTCGACATCGCCTATGCGGCGACCGACCAGCCGGTGTCCGGCCAGGAGCTGACCAAGCGTCAGGGGGTGCCGCCGCGTTTCCTCGAGCCGGCGCTGCAGGCGTTGTCGCGCGCAGGGATCCTTTCGAGCGAGCGGGGCCCGCGCGGCGGTTATCGCCTTGCCCGCGAGCGCCGGCGCATCACGCTGGGCGACGTCTGCCGCGCCGTGGCCGGCATCGAGGATCCCGACGAGGAGGCCAGGAGCGCGCTCGGCCGCAAGGTCGTCCGCCCGCTGTTCGGCGATCTCGACGGCGACGTCATGAAGCGCCTCGACGGCCTGACGCTCGAGGACCTCTGCCAGACCGCCTTCTCCCAGGACGTGCCCAAGCGCGGCGGGCCGGACTGCGACTTCTCCATCTAGCGACCGCCCCCGGCCGCCCTCGGGGGGTTGACGCGGAGCCCTTGGCGGCTTAGGTCAGTCTTCGAATGTGATTTCTTGAGAAATCACACAGGAGACACGTAAATGACCGACAAGCCTGAATTCCGGGGCCGGATCTACGACAGCGTCATCGATACCATCGGCGCCACGCCGCTGGTCCGCTTCGCGCGGCTGGAGAAGTATCTCGCGCTCGAGGCCGAGCTGGTCGGCAAGCTCGAGTTCTTCAATCCGCTGGCCTCGGTCAAGGACCGCATCGGCTTCGCGATGATCTCCGCGGCCGAGGAGTCGGGCCAGCTGAAGCCGGGCGGGACCTTGGTCGAGCCGACCTCGGGCAACACCGGCATCGCGCTCGCCTTCGTTGCCGCGGCCAAGGGCTATCGCCTGATCCTGACCATGCCCGAGAGCATGTCGATCGAGCGCCGGCGGATGCTGAAGCTGCTCGGCGCCGAGCTCGAGCTGACGCCGGCCGCTGCCGGCATGCGGGGCGCCATCGCGCGCGCCGAGGAGCTGCTCAAGGAGATCCCGGGCTCGATCATGCCGCAGCAGTTCAAGAACGCGGCGAACCCGGCGGTCCACAAGCGCACTACCGCCGAAGAGATCTGGAAGGATACCGGCGGCAAGCTCGACTACTTCGTGGCCGGCATCGGCACCGGCGGCACCGTGACCGGCGTCGGCGAGGTGCTGAAGCAGCGTCAGCCGAACCTCAAGATCATCGCGGTCGAGCCCGAGGATTCCGCCGTCCTCTCCGGCCGGCCGCCGGGCCCGCACAAGATCCAGGGCATCGGCGCCGGCTTCGTTCCCGACATCCTGAAGCGCGACCTCCTCGACGAGATCCTGCCGATCGCCAACCAGTCCGCTTTCGACACCGCGCGCCTGGTGGCCAGGCACGAAGGCATCCCGGTCGGAATCTCCTCGGGCGCCGCCGTCGCCGCCGCGATCGAGATCGCCAAGCGCCCCGCCGCCAAGGGCAAGCGCCTCGTCATCGTGATCCCCTCCTTCGCCGAGCGCTATCTCTCGACGCCGCTGTTCGAGGGGCTGTAACGCCATCGGAACCCTCCCCCGTCGCTTCGCGCCGGGAGAGGGGGCGCGATTTCGGTTAGACTCCCCTCATGCCGAACGACGAACTTTCGGAAGCCGAATTCCATCGCTACGCCCGTCACCTGATCCTGGACGAGGTCGGCGACGAGGGGCAGGCGAAGCTGAAGCGCGCGCGTGTGCTGGTGATCGGCGCCGGCGGCCTCGGATCGCCGGCGCTGCTCTATCTGGCGGCGGCCGGCGTCGGCACGCTCGGCATCGCCGATGACGACACGGTCGACCTCACCAACCTGCAGCGGCAGGTGGCGCACGCGACCGACTCCGTCGGCTGGGCCAAGGTCGACTCCGCCGCGCGCTCGATCGCCGCGATCAACCCGCATGTGACGGTGATCCGGCACAAGGAACGTCTCACGCCGGGAAATGCCGATCTGGTCGCGGGCTACGATCTCGTGCTCGACGGCTCCGACAATTTCGACACACGCTACGTGCTGGCCGATGCCTGCTTCAGGCATCGGAAGCCGATGGTCTGGGCCTCGCTGCTCCGCTTCGAGGGCCAGCTCTCGGTGTTCAAGCCGTGGACCGGCGGCCCCTGCTATCGCTGCCTTTTCTCGGAGAAGCCGCCGCCGGGCCTGGTGCCGCGTTGCGAGGAGGCCGGTATCCTCGGCGCCGTCGCCGGCGTGATGGGAACTCTGCAGGCGACGGAAGCGCTGAAGGAGATCCTCGGCCTCGGCGACAGCCTGTCGGGCAAGCTCGTGCTCTACGACGCGCTGGCGAGCGAGTTCCGCTCGTTCAAGGCGGCGAAGGACCCGGCCTGCCCGACCTGCGGACCTAGCGCTTAAACACCTCTGGATTGACCAGGCAGTCGGGCGAGACGCGGCCGACCATGCCCTGGAGCGCGTTGTTGGCGGCGGCGATGTTCATGCGGTCGACGCATTCGGGCGACTGCGCCGCGTTGTGCGGCGAGAGCAGCGCGGTCGGCAGCTTGAGCAGCTCGTTAGACGGATCCGGCGGCTCGATCTCGGTCACGTCGAGGCCGGCGCCGGCAATCGTCTTGCTCTCGAGCGCTTGGATCAGCGCCTTCTCGTCGATGATCGGCCCGCGCGCGGTGTTGATCACGATCGCCGACGGCTTCATCGACTTGAAGCGTTTCTCGTTCAGGAGGCCGCGGGTCTCGGCCGAGAGCGGGCAATGGAGCGAGACGATGTCGGCGAGCTTAAGCGCGGCATCGAGCTCCATCGGCTCGGCGCCGGATGCGCGGATGCGGGCGGGGTCGATAAGCGGATCGACGACGACGATCCTCATGTCCCAGCCCTGCATGCGGCGGACGACGCGGGTGCCGATGCGCCCGAATCCGACGATCACCAGCGTCTTGCCGGCATATTCGAGCAGCAGCTCGGTGAAGCGCGTCGTGTAGCCGGTGCCGGCGCGCATCTCGCGGTCGAACAGCGCGAGCTTGCGCCCCACCCCCATCATCATCGCGATCGCGTGCTCGGCGACCGTCGTGGCATTGGCCTGTCCGACCGTCGCCATCTGCACGCCGCGCCTGGTCAGCGCCGGAACGTCGATGGAGTCGTAGCCGACGCCGACCCGGCAGACGACCTTGAGCTTCGGCGCGACGTCGAGCTCCGGATCGGAGAATTGGTAGTTGGCCGGGCGGAAGATGATCGCCTCGGCGTCCTTGAGCGCGGCGCGGATGTTCGTCGGATTCACGTCCTCGACGATGGCGAGCTCAACGTCCTTGCGGGCCTTGAGGACTTTCATGCCGGCTTCGACCAGAGGGCGGGCGAGAACGATCTTCGGCATGTCTATTCGGTTCCTTCAGAGATCACTGGATCACCCCCACCCTAACCCTCCCCCATCAAGAGGGAGGGGGTAAGAAGGAAGGGGATGAGAAAGGGTCGCTTCGTGTCCCCTCCCCCCGTAGTGGGGGAGGGTTGGGGTGGGGGGTGATGAAGCGCTCAGTCTTAGTAGACCGAGCCGCCCTTGGCCTTCGCCTTCGGCGAGGCTGCGGCCGGTCCCTTCATCTCGTCGACCATCGTCTTCGCGGCCGCGGCCATGATGCGGGAATCGTTCAGCAGCGTGGTCAGCTGGTATCCGGCCTCGCGCATGCGCTTGGCGTAGGCGGTCGAGCCGGTGTGGATGCCGGCGTGGACGCCGTGCTTCTTGCAGGCCTTCAGGATCTTCATGATCAGGTCGAGGCGCTTCTCGTCCTGATGGTCCATGCCAGGACCCATGCCGTAGGAGATCGAGAGGTCGGACGGACCGACGTAGATGCCGTCGAGGCCGGGGGTGGAGAGGATCTTGTCGAGGTTCTTCACCGCCTCCTTGGTCTCGATCATCGCGATCGCCAGGATCTCGTCATCGGCCTTCAGCTGGTAGTCGGCGCCGCCATAGAGCGTAGCGCGGATCGGGCCGGAGGAGCGGTATCCCCGCGGCGCGTAGCGGCAGGCGCCGACGAATTTCTCGGCTTCCTCGCGGTTGTTCACCATCGGGCAGATGATGCCGTAGGCACCGGCGTCCAGCGCCTTCATCACATGCGCGGGGTCGTTCCACGGCACGCGCGCCATCGGCACCACGCTGGTTGTCGAGATGCCCTGGAACATCGAGACCATCGCCTGGTAGTCGACGATGCCGTGCTGCATGTCGACCGTCAGCGAGTCCCAGCCCTGATGCGCCATCACCTCGGCCGCGAAGCCGCTCGGGATCGACAGCCACCCATTGACCACGCAGCCGCCGGACTTCCAGATCTGACGCACGTTGTTCGGACGCATGTTCCCCCCGAGAGTTTGGTTCGTGGCTAGAGAAGCTGCTCGATCACCCGGTCGGGCGGACGATGGCCGTCGACCCAGGTCTTGATGTTGATGATGACCCGCTCGCCCATCGCGAGCCGCCCTTCCAGCGTCGCCGAACCCATGTGCGGAAGCAAGACGACGTTGTCCGCGTCCAGCAGCTTCGGGTGGATCGCCGGTTCGTGCTCGTAGACGTCGAGGCCGGCGCCGGCGAGGTTGCCGGACGCCAGTGCCTGTGCCAGCGCGCCTTCGTCGATCACCTCGCCGCGCGAGGTGTTGACCAGGATCGCGCCGGATTTGATCAGCTTGATCCGCCGGGCCGAGAGCAGGTGATATGTGGCCGGCGTGTGCGGGCAGGTGACCACGATCACGTCCATCCGCGTCAGCATCTGGTCGAGGCTTTCCCAATAGGTCGCCTCGAGCGCCGCCTCGACGTCGGGATAGACGCGCTTCCGGTTGTGATAGTGGATCGAGAGCCCGAAAGCGCGGGCGCGGCGGGCGACGCCCTGGCCGATGCGGCCCATGCCGACGATGCCGAGCCGCTTGCCGGTCAGCCGCATGCCCAGCATCGAGGTCGGCGACCAGCCGCCCCACTCCCCCGACCTCGCCAGCTTCTCGCCGGCGTTGAGGCGGCGCGCGACCGCGAGGATCAATGCCATGGTCATGTCGGCGGTGTCGTCGGTCAGCACGCCAGGCGTGTTGGTGACGACGATGTCGCGCTTCTGGGCGGCCGCGAGGTCGATATGGTCGACGCCGGTGCCGAAGGAGGCGATCAGCTTCAGCTGCGGGCCCGCCGCGGCGATCACCTGGCCGTCGATGCGGTCGGTGACGGTCGGGACCAGGACCTCGGCCTTCCCCACGGCCGCGATCAGCTCGTCATGGCTGAGTGCACGGTCGTCGAGGTTCAGCTGCGCCTGGAACAGCTCCATCATCCGCGTCTCGATCGCGTCCGGCAGCTTGCGGGTGACGATGACGACGGGCTTGCGCGTGCTCACGAGGCGCGTCCTTGGAAGAGCGTCCTCCGGCAGTACCAAGGACGGCCGGGGTTGTCCATCCACTCAGGCCTCGACCGAGCGGAGAACGGCGGGAAGCCGGGACCCGAGCGTCACCGCGCGGGCGATCAGGAAGACGTAGATCGCGAGCCAGAGGCCGTGATTGTCCAGCACCGGCACCGCCGCCAGCGCCGCGATTGCGAAGCAGGCGGCGGAGATCAGCATCATGTTGCGCATGTCGCGGCCGCGCGCGGCACCCCAGAACACGCCGTCGAGCTGGAAGCTCCAGACCGCGACCGCCGGCATCAGCGCGGCCCAGGGCAGGTACCGCATGGCCTCGGCGCGGACCTCGGGAATGTCCGTCAGCAGCGCGATCAGGAACGAGCCGCCGGCGCCGTAGACGACCGTGAAGCCGACGGCCACCACCGCGGCGAGGAAGAACGTCGCCCGGAGCTCGTCGTCGAGCTCCGAGCGGTCGCGGGCACCGATGGCGCGGCCGATGAGGGACTCGGCCGCCTGGGCGAAGCCGTCGAGGGCGAAGCCCATGAAGGTGTTGAAGGTCATCAGCACCGCGTTGGCGGCGAGCGTCAGGCTGCCGAAGCGGGCGCCGACCGCGGTGAAGCTCGAGAAGCAGAGAAGGACCATCAGCGTGCGGATGAAGATGTCGCGGTTGAGCGCCATCAGGCGGCGGACGCGCTCGCGGTCGAAGACCCGGGCCCGGTCGACCGGCACCGCCATCCGGGAGATCTCGCGCCAGGCGAGCGCAAGCCCGATCGCCGCGCCCGCGGTCTCGGCGATCGCGGTGGCGGCGGCGACGCCGGCGATCGTCCAGCCGAAGCCGAAGACGAAAAGGAGGTCGAGCGCCAGGTTGGCGAGGTTGATGAAGACCTGGAGCAGGAGGCCGATGCGCGCGTTCTGCTGGCCGAGGAACCAGCCGAGCAGCACGAAGTTCGACAGTACCGCCGGCGCGCCCCAGATGCGGATCGCCAGGTAGGTCCTGGCATTCTCCACGATCGCCGGCTCGGCCTGGAGGATCTGGAAGGCGATCCAGGCGATCGGCGCCTGCAGCACGATGATGCCGGTTCCGCCGGCCCAGGCGATGGCGAGCGCGCGGTAGAGCGTCGCCTTGACCTCGACGATGTCGTTGGCGCCCGTGGCCTGGGCCACCGGGCCCGTGGTCCCGGTGCGAAGGAAGCCGAAGCTCCAGTAGAGCATGCTGAAGACCACGCCGCCGAGCGCCGCCGCCGCCAGGAAGCTGGGATCGGGCAGGTGGCCGAGCACGGCGGTGTCGACCGCGCCGACCAGCGGCACGGTGACGTTGGCCGCGATCAGCGGCCAGGCCAGATCGAACGCGCGGCGCCGGGCCGCGCGGCTCCCGAACCGCATTACCGATTGGCCAGGTCGACGAGCACCTCGGCGAGCACGCGCGTGCCGGAGGCGAGGTCGTAAGGCGTCGCGTTCTCGATCTCGTTGTGGCTGATGCCCTTCTCGCAGGGCACGAAGATCATCGCGGTCGGGCAGACCTTGGCCAGATAGATCGAGTCGTGCCCGGCGCCCGAGAGGATCGGCATCGAGGAAAGGCCGAGGCGGTCGGCCGCCGACTGGATCAGCTCGGGCAGGAGGCCGGTGAACGGCACCGGCTGCGAGCGCATGAACTGCGTCACCTTCACCGTGCATGGGCCGCGCAGCGACTGCACCAGCGGCTCGACGCCGTCGCCGAGCTCGATCAGCACCTTCTCCTCGGGATGGCGGAAATCGATGGTGAAGGTCACCTTGCCCGGGATCACCGCCATGGCGTTCGGCTCGACCACGAAGCGCCCGACGGTGAAGCGGATGCGGTCGTCATCGTCCATGAAGTGCTTGCGGAGCGCCTGCACCATGTCGGTGGCGGCGAACATCGCGTCCTTGCGGCGCGCCCGCGTGACCGTGCCGGCATGGCCGTCCTCGCCCGTCACCTCGACGACGAAGCGGCGCGAGCCCTGGATCGTGGTGACCACGCCGATGGTCTTGCCGCGCGCTTCCAGCTCCGGTCCCTGCTCGATATGCGCCTCGACGAACGAGGCGACCTTGATGCCGAGCGGCCGGTCGAGGGCACCGGGCACGCGCTCTCGCGTCCGCTTCAGCGCCTCGGCGACGGTGATGCCGTCGTGGTCCTTCATCTTGAGGACCTCATCCAGCTTGTTGGTGCCGGCGAAGACCGAGGAGCCCATCGTGCCGAGCGGGAAGCGGGCGCCGCCCTCCTCGCAGGTCCAGATCGTCGCCTCGATCGCACGCCTGGTCTTGATGCCGGCGTCGTCGATCGCTTCCAGCGCCTCGAATGCGGCGAGCACGCCGTAGATGCCGTCGAAGCGGCCGCCCGACGGCTGCGTGTCGGAATGCGATCCGCTCATCACCGGCGGCAGGCTCGGATCGGTGCCTTCGCGGCGGACGAAGAAGTTGCCGATCGGGTCGATGTAGCTCTTGAAGCCGCGCTTCGCCCCCCAGCCCATCAGCCTGGCGCGCGCATCGGCGTCGAGGTCGGTCAGCGCCAGCCGGCGCACGCCGCCCTTCTGCGTCTTCCCCAGCTCCGCCATGTCCATGTGGCGCTGCCAGAGCCGCTTCTCGTCGACCTTCGCGCCTGCCTTGCCGTCGCTCATGCCGTCTCTCCTCTGAGGCTGCTCCCGAGCAGGTGGCCGAGCCACACCGCGACGAGGCAGAGAATCACCGATGCCAGGACGTTCGCCGCCGCCTTCGGCAGATCGCCGGTCTGGGCGAGTGCCAGCGTCTGCAGGCTGAAGGCGGAGAACGTGGTGTACCCGCCGAGCACGCCGACCATCAGGAACTGCCGCGTGAGCGGGCCGACGGGGAGCGCTGCGACCAGCCCGATGACGAACGAGCCGGTAATGTTGGTCACCACGGTCGCCCACGGAAACGTCGAGGCGAAGAGCGCGTCGAAGGCCAGCGACAGCCAGAAGCGGCTGACGCTGCCGAGCGCGCCGCCGAGGGCGATCCAGAGCGTGCTTTCGAGCATGGCCGCCAGCATGCCGCCGCTTGGCGCCGAGGTCGAGGACGGACGTGGAGCCGCGGTTTGCCAGGGCCAGGGGGACCGGCTAGCGTTTCGCTCCACGGACCACGGAACCACCGCAGGTTAAGGCGCTGTTAAGGCGCCTAGGCTAGACGGGCCGGTTCCGACGACGCGAGACCAGATGACCGACGAATGCCGACCCGCTGCCGACCCGACCGAGGACGCGATCCGTCCTGAGGCCGGCACCGGCCGGCCGGCGATGCTGACCGGGGAGGAGCGCCGGCTCCTCGACTTCGCCGAGGTTTCGTCAGACTGGTTCTACGAGCTCGACCGCGACCTCCGGTTCTCGCTGTTGTCCTCGGGCTCGTCGGCCCGGACCGGCGAGAACCCGTCGGCCCTGCTCGGCAAGATCCCGACCAAGGAGGGCCTCGAGGGGGTCGGCGACGAAGCCTGGGCGGCACACCTGGCCGACCTCGAGGCGAGGCGGCCCATCGTCGACTTCCGATTCGCCCGCGCCGATGCCGACGGGAAGCTCCGTCACTTCAGCATCAACGCGAAGCCGGTCTTCGACGCCGAGGGCGGTTTCGCCGGATATCGCGGCACCGGCCGCGAGATCACCCAGATCGTCAACGCCGAGAAGTTCCTCCGCGACATCATCGACGCGGTGCCGGCCGTCATCATGGTGAAGGACGCCGAGTCCCGCTACGTGATGATGAACGACTACTACGCGCGCACCATCCTCGGCACCACGCCTGCCATCGGCACGGGCATGATCAGCGGCGCCTTCCTCGGCGAGAAGGAAGCCGCGATCGGTCGGGCCCAGGACACCAAGGTGCTGGCCTCCGGCGAGACCAGCCAGCCCTTCCTCCGCGTGATGCCGACCGCCGACGGCACGGCGCGCGCCTTCCTGGTGAAGAAGGTGCCCCTCAACGAGGGCGGCGGCGACCCCTCGCGCGTGCTGACCGTCGGCATGGACATCACCCCGATCAAGGAAGCGGAGAACGCCCTGATCGACGCGCAGGCGAAGCTGCGGATGAGCGAAAAGCGCTTCCGCGACTTCGCCGAGTCATCCTCGCACTGGCTCTGGGAGCTCGACCGCGAGCTCCGCTACACCTTCGTCTCCGACGGCGTGCGGGCGATGACGGGACTTCCGCCCGATGCCTATATCGGCATGCGCCTTTTCGACACCCATGCGGGGCAGGGCATGGATCCGGCGGCCAAGCGGCAGTTCCTCGAGGTGCTCGACAAGCGCGAGCCCTTCCTCGACGTGCCGGTGATCCAGACCGCCGCCGACGGCCGCATCCGCCATCTCCGCATCTCGGGCCGCCCGTTCTTCGACGACAGCGGCCGCTTCCTCGGACACCGCGGATCGACGCGCGACGTGACGCCGCAATACGACGCCGAGGCCGACTCGGCGAAGTGGCGGCAGGCCCGCGACATCGCCGCGGCGGCCGACCATGCCAAGACCCGTTTCCTCGCGCATATGAGCCACGAGCTGCGCACGCCGCTGAACGCGATCCTGGGATTCTCCGAGATCATGTCGGAGGAGATGTTCGGTCCGCTCGGCGCCAAGAACTATCTGGACTATGCCCGCGACATCGGCGCCAGCGGGCGACACCTGCTCGGTATCATCAACGACCTGCTCGACATGTCGCGGATCGAGCTCGGCCAGTTCCAGCAGTCGCCCGAGAACGTGCGGCTCTCGGAGCTCGTCGAGGAATCGGTGCGGATGGCGCGGGGATACGCGCAGGGGCTGGGTGCCGGGATCGAAGCGTCGAGGGTCGACGAGGCGTGGATCGTCCACGTCGATCGCCGGTCGCTCCGCCAGGTACTGCTGAACCTGCTCTCGAACGCCGCGAAGTTCACGCCGGCCGGCCACCGCATCTGGGTGCGCGTCGAGGGCGACCGCGAGGGAAACCTGATCATCACCGTCGCCGATACCGGCACGGGCATTCCGGCCGAGCGGCTCGCGATGATCTTCGAGCCGTTCCACGAGGGACCGGCCGACCAAGCAAAAGGCCGGCGCGGGGCCGGCCTAGGTCTGTGGTTGAGCCGCTCTCTTGTCGAGATGCACGGCGGACGTCTGGAAATCGACAGCTGCGAAGGTGAAGGCACCACCGCCCTGGTCACCCTGCCCGCGTCGCGGGTGGTCGCGCGTCCCTGAGGCTTCGGTGCCGTCCTTCCGGCTCAGTGGACGCTGAGCGGCTCGAGCTCGTGCTGGCGGATCGCGGCGAAGGCGATCTCGCGATTGGGGGCGAGGCCCATCTGCGTGCCGTCGGCGGCGCAGATCGCGAAGCGCATTTCGTCCTCGACGACGATCGGCTTCACATAGGCCACGAAGTTCATGCCGAGCCGGGCCAGGTCGGTCGAGGTCATCGGCGTGTAGTTCTCGTTCTCGATCATCTCTGAGTCTTCCTTCCTTCGGGTCCCTCGAGGGCCCCCGATCCATCAGGACTTCAACGCCCTGGTCTCCACGGTCCGGCTCGCCTTTGCCGGCTTGATCTCGATGTTCCTGACGCGGCTTTCCTGCTCCGGGCGGACGAGGTCGATGTGGAGAAGCCCGTTGTCGAGCTCCGCCCCCATCACCTCAATGCCCTCGGCCAGCACAAAGCTCCGTTGGAACTGCCGGGCGGCGATTCCCCGGTGGAGATAAACGCGCTCTCCCGCCTCTTCCTGCCGGCCGCGGATGGTCAGCTGGTTGTTCTCTGTCTGGATCTGCAGGTCGCGTTCGCCGAACCCTGCCACCGCGAGGGTGATGCGGATCCGGTTCTCGGCGATCTGCTCGATGTTGTAGGGCGGGTAGCCTTCGCCCGACATCTTGGCGATGCGGTCGACGGCCCGCTCGAAATGATCAAAACCCAGCAGGAATGGGCTGTTGAAGAGCGGCATACGGCTCACGGCCTCCTCCTTGAGCGAGCGCCGGGACACCACCTGGTGCCCCTTGTCGGCGGCCCTCGAGATAGGCACCGCCGGGAATGTATTTAGGGAGCCAGCGGGCCCAGATCAAGACAAGGGGTTTCAAAGGCTTGGAGGCGATCCGCTGCGGGATTCCGGGGGCTCGACACGGGCCCGGGGGTAGCTTAACAAGCGCCCCATGGACCATCTCGACGCGCTCGAAAGCCAGAGCGTCTACATCCTCCGCGAAGCCTTCAACAAGCTCGATCCTCTCGGCCTCCTGTGGTCGCTGGGCAAGGATTCCAACGTCATGGTCTGGCTGTGCCGGAAGGCGTTCTTCGGGCGGGTGCCGTTCCCGGCGTTGTTTTGCGACACCGGTAAAAAGTTCCCCGAGATGTACGCGTTCCGTGACCGATATGCGCAGGAATGGGGCCTGAACCTGACGCAGGAGCCCTGCCCGCCGGTCGAGGAAATGGACCCGACCCTGCCGCCCGCCGCGCGGTCGTCGGCGCGCAAGACCTTCGCGCTGAAGTCGCTCGTGAGCCGGCTCAAGCTGAAGGCCGTCATCGCCGGCATCCGCCGTGACGAGGATGCGACGCGCGCGAAGGAACGCTACTTCAGCCCGCGCGGCGAGAACGCCGAGTGGGACGTGCGCGAGCAGCCGCCGGAGCTCTGGGACCAGTTCAAGACCGACTTCGCGCCCGGCACGCATATCCGCGTGCATCCGCTGCTGCATTGGACCGAGCTCGATGTCTGGCGCTACATCCGCCGCGAGAAGATCCCGGTCGTCGACCTCTACTTCGCCAAGGGCGGCAAGCGCTATCGCTCGCTCGGCGACCAGGACATCACGCACCCGATGGTGAGCAACGCCGCGAGCCTGGATGCGATCATCGCCGAGCTGGAGGCGACGAAGGCGCCGGAGCGCGCGGGCCGCGCGATGGATCACGAGGCCGAGGACTCGTTCGAGCGGCTGCGCGTCGCCGGGTACATGTGATGGCCGAACCGACGACCCCTCTTCGCGTCGCGCTCGCGGGCCATGTCGATCACGGCAAGTCGACGCTGGTCGGGCGCCTCGTCCACGACACCGGCTCGCTGCCCGAAGGCAAGCTGGAGGCGATCCGGGCATCCTCGGCCAAGCGCGGCATGCCGTTCGAATGGGCCTTCCTGCTCGATGCCTTCCAGGCCGAGCGCGACCAGGGCATCACGATCGACACGACCCAGGTCTGGCTCAAGACGAAGAAGCGCACCTACACGCTGGTGGACGCGCCGGGTCACAAGGAGTTCCTGCGCAACATGGTGACCGGTGCGGCCGCCGCCGACGGCGCGCTGCTGGTCGTCGATGCGAAGGAGGGCGTGCGCGAGCAGTCGCGCCGGCATGCCTACCTGCTCGGCCTGCTCGGGCTCACGCAGATCGTCGTCGCGGTCAACAAGATGGACCTGGTCGGTTACGAGCAGGCCCGCTTCGCCGAGGTCGCGCGCGACATCGAGTCATATCTGGCCTCGCTCGGCGTCGCGCCGAAAGCGGTGATCCCGGTTTCGGGCCGTGAGGGCGACAACATCGCCGAGCGCTCGAAGGCGACGCCCTGGTATCACGGCCCGACGCTGGTCGAGGCGATCGACGGCTTCCAGCCGCAGCCATCGCCGGTCGACCAGGCGCTCCGCTTCCCGATCCAGGACGTCTACAAGTTCGACGAGCGCCGCATCCTCGCCGGCCGCATCGAGAGCGGTCGGCTCAAGGTCGGCGACACGATCGCGTTTTCTCCCGGTGGCCGCAAAGCAAAGGTGGCGTCGATCGAGGCCTGGCCGGAAGACGCAAAGCCGAAGGAAGCCGAGGCAGGCCGTTCCATCGGTATCACGCTCGACGACCAGATCTTCGTCGAGCGCGGCCAGATCGGGCATCACGAGGAGTCGGGTCCGGCGGAGACCAACAGCCTCCGCGCCCGCATCGTCTGGCTCGGGCGCCAGCCGCTGGTGCGCGGCAAGCGCTACAAGCTGAAGCTCGCGACCGCCGAGCATCCGGTCGAAGTGCAGACGATCGAGCGCGTGATCGACACTGCCGATCTCGCCAGCCGGCCGGCCGACGCGGTCGGCGCCGGCGAGATCGCCGAGGTCGTGCTCCGCGCCCGTGCCACGCTCGCGGTCGACGACGCGCGCACGATGGCGCGCACCGGCCGCTTCGTGCTGGTGGACGGCTACGACGTCGCCGGCGGCGGCACCGTCTCGCTCGACGGGCACGCGCGCAGCCGGCGGGACGCGATCCGCTCGACCAACGTGACCAAGGTGGAAGGCCGGATCGAGCTCGCCGAGCGCTGGCAGGCGAACGGGCACAGGAGCGGCATCCTCTGGTTCACCGGGCTCTCGGGCGCCGGCAAGTCGACGCTCGCGGTCGAGCTCGAGCAGCATCTCTTCCGCAAGGGCTGGCATGTCGCCGTGCTCGACGGCGACAACATCCGCTACGGGCTCTCGTCGGACCTCGGGTTCTCGCCCGCCGACCGCGAGGAGAACATCCGGCGTGTCGGCGAGGTGGCGGCCCTGTTCGCCCGCGCCGGGATCATCGTCATCACCGCCTTCATCTCTCCCTATCGCGGCGACCGCGACAGGGTGCGGAAGATCGTTCCGGACCTCTTCCACGAGGTCCATGTAAAGGCCGATCTGGCGACCTGCGAGAGGCGCGATCCCAAGGGCCTCTATGCCAAGGCCAGGGCCGGCAAGATCCAGGAGTTCACCGGTATTTCAGCACCTTACGAGGCGCCGGAGGCTCCGGAGCTGGTGGTCGACACCGCAGCCCACTCGCTCGAGGCCTGCCTCGGACAGCTTTCCGCCTATGTCGAGAGAACTATGGGCATGAAGGCCGCGGGCGCTTAACCTCCGCTTAATCCGTTTCGTGGTCCAGTCGAGCCATGAGCATGACGTCTTCACCACCAGCTTCGACGGAGTCGCGCGTCCTCGTCCTGGGCCCGGCGACACTCAAGCGCGAGCTCGAGCAGCTTCTCGTCGGCGAGGAGCTGCGCGTCGGCGCCGATGCGCCCGAGCTCGGCCGCGTTCGGGCGAACGACATGATCATGCTCGACCTTGCCTTCGGCGGACCCACTGCCCTCGAGGCTTTGGCCTACTGGCGCCGGCTGCCCGACGACGAGCGCCCGGCGGTGCTGTCGCTCTATTCCGACGCGGCGCATCGTCCGCTGGCGTTGTCGGTCGGCGACGCGATCCGCGTGCCCTATGATCCGGTCGAGCTCAAGGACCGGGTGATCGGCCTTTCGCGCTGGCATGCGTCCTGGCACCGCGCCGTCATCGCGACCCGCAAGCTCAACGAGGCGCGCGTGCTGCTGCGCGAGGCCGAGGAGCGCATGTCGAGGCTGGAGGCGCGGGACAAGGCGCGGCAGGCGAGCGACCGCGAGGTGACCGCCTATCTCGCGCACGAGATCCGTACGCCGCTCAACGCGATCCTGGGCTTCTCCGAGATCCTGAAGGACCAACGCTTCGGACCCCTCGGCGATCCGCGCTATCCTGGATACGCCGCCGACATCCACGCCTCGGCGACGCACCTCGCCGGCGTCTGCGAGGACGCGCTCGATTTTGCCAAGGCCGAAGCGGGCCGCGAGCCGGTCACGGTCGAGACCGTCTCGGTCGCCGACATCTTCGATCGTGCCGTCTCGATGGTTCATGGTCTCGCCGACTCCAGCGGCGTGCGTCTGAAGGTCGAGGTCGAGCGCGGCTTCCCCGAGCTCCGCACCGACGGATCGAAGCTCCTCCAGGTCGTTCTCAACCTCGCGACCAACGCGATCAAGTTCACGCCGTCCGGCGGCTCGGTGAAGCTGAAAGCGCGCTTCGACAAGTTCCGCGGGGCGATGATCCTGGTGATCCGCGACACCGGCATCGGCATGACGCCGGGGGAGCTCTCGGTCGCGATGCAGCCATTCGGCCAGGTCGGCCAGCCGTTGCGCGGCCGCCCGCAGGGTTCCGGACTCGGCTTGCCGCTGACGCGGGCCCTGGTCGAGAAGCTCGGCGGCCAGCTCGAGATCGTGAGCCAGCCCGGCGCCGGCACCGTGGTCACCGTCCTCCTGCCGCGCGAGATCGCGGTCGCCGCCTGAAGACGCGTCGCGATGGACGTGATCCCTGATCTGTGGCCGATTGGCGGTAACAGGCTGGGGGCTTCACATGTTCTTCGCATCGCCGACCTTCGGGACGATCCATGTCGTGTTGAGCTTCGTCGGCATCTTGGCCGGCTTCGCGGTCCTCGGCGGATTACTGCGCGGGGAAATCGGCCGGAACGGCTGGACCCATGTCTTCCTGTGGACCACGTTCTGGACCAGCCTTTCGGGCTTCCTGTTCCCCTTCAATGGATTCACGCCGGCGATCGGCACTGGCGTCGTCGCCACGCTGGTGATGATCCCAACGCTGTTCGCGTTCTACCGCTTCAACCTCGAAGGCCGTTGGCGGCGCATCTATGTGATCGGCGCGGTGGTCTCGCTCTACCTCAACACGTTCGTGCTGGTGGTGCAGTCGTTCCTCAAGTTTCCGCATCTGAACGCGCTGGCGCCGACCGGCAGCGAGCCGGCCTTTGCCTTCGTGCAGGGTCTCGTGCTGGTTTTCTTCGCCCTCGCGGGGTGGCGCGCGGTGACGCGGCTGGGCTCGGCGCCTTGACCTGCATGGTAGAATCTTGGGCATGACCTTCCTCATGCCGACGCCCGCATCCGTGCGGAGCCTCAGCCGCCGCTGATGAGCCTGCCGGAGCCGTTTTCCGGCTGGTTCGCGTCGCGCGGCTGGCAGCCGCGCGCGCATCAGCTGGCCCTGATCGAGGCGGACCGGGCCGGCGAGTCGGTCCTGCTGATCGCGCCGACCGGCGCCGGCAAGACGCTGGCCGGTTTCCTGCCGAGCCTGGTCAGGCTCGCCGAGGATCCGACGCCGCGGCTCGACACGCTCTACATCAGTCCTCTCAAGGCGCTCGCGGTGGACGTGCACCGCAACCTGCTGGATCCGATCGCCGAGATGGCGCTGCCGATCACGGCGGAGACGCGCACCGGCGACACGCCGCACGCCAAGCGGCAGCGCCAGAGACGGACGCCGCCGCACATGCTGCTGACGACGCCGGAATCGCTGGCTCTGCTGATCTCCTATGCCGACGCGCCGGAGATCTTCCGGCACCTGAAATGCGTGATCGTCGACGAGCTGCACGCGGTCACCGGCTCGAAGCGCGGCGACCTGCTGGCGCTCGGCCTCGCGCGGATCAGCCGGCTCGCGCCCGAAGCGCGGCGCATCGGGCTCTCGGCGACGGTCGCGTTTCCGGACGCGCTCGCCTCGTTCCTCTCGACCGAGGCGCGTCCGGACGATCCGCGCGTCCGTCGCGTGGTCCTCAAGGGCGGTGCCAGGCCTGAGATCGGCATTCTCCGGACCAAGGCCGAAACGCCCTGGGCCGGACACATGGCCGAGCACGGCACGCCCGAGATCTACGAGCAGATCAAGAAGCACGCGACGACGATCGTCTTCGTGAACACGCGCGCGCAGGCCGAGATCGTGTTCCAGGGCCTGTGGCGGATCAACGAGGACAACCTCGCGATCGGCATCCATCACGGCAGCCTCGAGCCCGAGCAGCGGCGCAAGGTCGAGGCGGCGATGGCACGCGGCGCGCTGCGCGCGGTGGTCGCGACGTCGTCGCTCGATCTCGGCATCGACTGGGGCGGCGTCGACCTGGTGATCCAGGTCGGTGCGCCCAAGGGCGCCTCGCGGCTGATCCAGCGCATCGGCCGTGCCAACCACCGGCTCGACGAGCCGAGCCGCGCCCTGCTGCTGCCCGGCAACCGCTTCGAGGCGCTCGAGTGCCGGGCGGCGATCGAGGCAGTCGAGCACGGCGAGCTCGACGGCGATCCGCCGAAGACCGGTGGCCTCGACGTGCTGGCGCAGCATCTGGTCGGCCTCGCCTGTTCGCAGCCCTTCGCGCCCGACGACGTCTATGAGGAAGTCACCGGGGCAGCCCCCTACGCGAAGCTCACGCGAGAGGATTTCGACGCCGTCCTCGACTTCGTCTCGACCGGCGGCTACGCGCTCAAGGCCTACGAGCGCTACAAGAAGCTTCGGCAAATGCCCGATGGACGCTGGCGGATCGGCAACCCGACCCTGGCGCAGCGCTACCGCATGAACATCGGCACCATCGTTGAGGCGGTGACGATCAAGGTGAAGCTGAGGGGCGGCCCGATCCTCGGCGAGGTAGAGGAATACTTCGTCAACCTGCTGACGCCGGGCGACACCTTCATCTTCGGCGGGCGGCTCCTCTGCTTCGAGGGCATCCGCGAGAC
>JBGALV010000160.1:0-8869 GCA_044223515.1 Alphaproteobacteria bacterium | reverse complement strand
GCATCCTTGAGAAGGCCCGCGTCCTTGAGCGCCTGGGTGAGTTCCTTGGTCAGCGCTCGGACTTCCCGGATCGCCGAGCGGGCGAAGCCGAGGTCACCTGTGGCCGAGGCGGCGCCCGCGGCGAGCTTGATCGCCTCGAGCTTGCTGCGGAGAAAATCGACCTTCGCGGCGGCCGCTTTCTTCGGCGCCTCCTTCATCTCCGCACGGACGATGTCGAGGGTGGCGAGCGCGTCCGCCTGCGCGCGGGTCGGCGCGGGCCGTTGCTTCAAGCCGTCGAGCGCCAGGGCGGCGACGGATGATGGCCCGAAATCAGTCGAAATGCTCGAGGCGAGTCCGGGAAGGGTGACCATTTTGGCCCTCCAGCCGAAATTAGGAGCCCCTTTTGACTCCCATCACCCTTTAAGGATAAACATCCGGCGAGTCTTTTGCAAGGGGCTCGCCGGATGTTTGTTTAAAGTCCAGGGTTAAGGCGTGAGCGCAACTTGGCCCTGGCGCGAGGCGAGGGCGAAAAGCCCACTCTCCTCAATCAGTTGCTGGGCGACGCGAACCTCGAACTCGGATTCGACCGACTTGGTCGGGCAGGCCTTGCGGGCGGCTTCGGCGCCGGCGGCTTCCCCCTGGCGGATGAAGGCGGCGCGCTGGGCGTAGGCCTGGCCGATCTCTGGCGCGTTCCGTCGGAGATCGGCAATCAGCGCGGCCGGGTCGCCGGCGTGATGGCTGGTGCAGACGCTCGGCAGCACGCCGATCTTGTTCCAGGCGAGACCGGAGGGACCCTGCATCCGCGCCCAGGTGATCGTCATTTCGCCGTCGTTCGGCAGGCGCATGACGGTCTGGACGCTGCCCTTGCCGTAGGAGGTCGAGCCGATCACCACCGCGCGGTGGTTGTCCTGCAGGGCGGCCGCGACGATCTCCGCCGCCGAGGCGGAGCCGCCGTTGATGAGGACGACCATCGGCAGGCCATGAGTGATGTCGCCGTCGGTGGCACGATAGTTCTGCTTGGCCCGCGGATGGCGGCCTTCGGTCGCGAGGATCGTTCCTTCGTTGAGGAAGAGATCCGCGACATAGACCGCCTGGTCGAGCAGCCCGCCGGGATTGCCGCGGAGATCGAGGATCAGGCCCTTGAGGCCCGGTCCATGGTTCTTCATCGCCGTGTCGACGGCTTCCTCGACCTGCTTGGCCGTCCGCTGGTTGAAGCCGGTCACACGGATATGCGCCGCGTCGCCCTCGTGCTTGACCAGGACGGTCGCGGGCACGATGCGCGAGCGCTTGAGCGCCATGTCGAACTGCTTGCCGTCGCGCTCGATCACCAGCTTGATGGTCGAGTCGATCGGGCCACGCAGCTTGTCGAGCACGTCGGGCGAGGGCATCCCGGTCAGCGTCGCGCCGTCGGCAGCGACGATGCGGTCGCCGTCGCGAAGGCCGGCGCGGGAGGCAGGGGTCTCAGGCATGACCGAGGACACGGCGACGCCGGTCTCGTCGATCTTGAGGGTCACGCCGATGCCGCCGAAGCCCTCGGGCTGGCGCGCGACTGGCGGGCGGTGTCGGCGGAAGAGTAGCGAGAGAAGGCATCGAGGTCGGCGAGCTCGGCCTCGAACACCGCCTTGTAGATCGCCTCGGACGAGGCGTCCTTGAGCGGGGCGAAGTGGAGGCGGCTCTCGGCCACGACGTCGGAGGTGAAGCGGGCCCAGCGGTTCGGGTCCTCGCCGGCCGGGAGCGCGATGGCGCGCGCGTCGGCCTTGCCGTAGGTCAGCCGGATCTGTCGGTCGTCGGCGGTATAGGCGAAGGCCGGGTCCAGGGTCTTCAGGCCATTCAGGCCGTGCAGGGCCAGCGTCCGCATGTCGACGCGGTCGATGTAGTAGTCGGACAGACCGTCATATCCGACGCCGAAGACGTCGCGGGCCCGGTCGAGTCCGGCGTTCTGGGGAATCTGGTCGGACGAGGAAGCGCAACCGGCGCTGAGGAGTAGGGCAAGCACGGTGCCGGCGCGGCTGGCGCTTTGAAGGCGGTGCGTAGTCCAAGCTTTCATCCGAAGGGCGTCCGATCTTCTCAAGGGGCCATCGGGGATAAGCATGGAATGTGCCGATTTGCGGTGCAAAAATCTAGTAAGTTGCTTCCAAAATCGTGAAGCTTCGGAACTTTTCGGTGATTTTCTGTAAGGCGGGGATCGATGGGTGAGCTGCCGAACATCGCCGAACTGCGGACCCGAGTCGCGAGCGCGGTATTGGGGGAAGTTCTCGGCTACTGGTCGAGCTTCTACGACCGTGGCGTCCTGCCGGCCTTCGACGACGTGGAGCCCTGGCAGATCAAGCAGGCTCTTCCCTACGTCTGGATCTGGCGGCGGGACGTGGACGCCGACCGCTTTCTATGCCGGGTTTGCGGCGAGCACGTGAACTACATCTTCGGCCGCAACATCTCCGGCAAGTCCTGCGAGGAGGTCATGCCGCCCGGGATGGCGATGGAAGCACAGACCCGCTGGCGGTACCTGATCGAGGATCGGGTCGCCCATCACCTGACCGGCTGCGTCTATAACTATATCGACCAGAACGTGATGGGGGAGCGCCTGATCCTGCCGCTGGCACCGTCGAAGAACGACCGGGGAGGCGTGCTGGGCGTGACCGACGCTGCCCAGCCGGTCCTTCGGCTCGACTCGCCGGTCGATCCGTCCAAGTTCCTCGGTATCGGGATCGGCGAGCGGCGCGACTACGACGCCCGCCCCGGACTTCCCCGATGACCGAGACGCTTCCCTCCGTCACGGAGATCGCAGGCGCGATCCGCAGCCCGGCGGTGCGGGCCGTCTACGATTTCTGGATGTCGTTCTGGACCCGGGGACTGCTCCCGTCCTTCGACGACATCGATCCGGCCGCGATCAAGGAAGCGCTGCCTTATCTCTGGGTGATCAAGGTCGAGCGGGCGGAGGACCGCATCAGCTACCGGATCGCGGGCGAGGAGATAAACCGCTTCTACCCTCGCAACATGTCCGGCCAACAGGTCGACAGCGCGATGCCGGCCGACCTCGCCGCGGTCTTCAAAGGTCGGTGCCGCCGCGTGGCACTGAACCGCCATGCGCTGCATCTGGTGGGCAAGGTCTATCGACTGGCCGGATACGACGCGTTCGGCGAGCGGATCTACCTGCCGCTGGCGCCGTCGAAGAACGACGACGGCGGTGTCCTCGGCGCCACCGACGTGCGGGGGCACATCATGGACGAGAAGGTCTTCGAGGAAACCAGCGGCACGGTCGTCGCTATGATCCGCGACGGCGCTTACGAGGTCTATGATGCGGCGCCCCGGGGCGACGATCAGGCCGGCGCTTGAGCGGCCGCTCCGTCCGTCCGTCGGCGCGCTCGGCGTGCAGCAGGTTGAAGACGAGTCCGCCCTTGACCGGATCGGCGTCGGCGAGGCGGACCTGTACCTGCTGGCCGAGCTGGTACGAGATGCGCGACTTCCGCCCGACCAGCCGGTGGTGCACCTCGTCGTGCTCGAAGTAGTCGTCGCCTAATGTCGAGATCGGGATGAGCCCGTCGGCTCCCGTCTCGTCGAGCCGGATGAACAGGCCGAAGCGCGAGACGCCGCTGATGCGTCCCTCGAACTCGCCGCCGACGCGGCTCGAAAGGAAGAGCGCGGTGTAGCGGTCGACCGCGTCACGCTCGGCGACCTGCGCGCGGCGCTCGGTCATCGAGATCTGCTCGCCCAGCTGGCGCATCTTCGCTGCTTCCGCATCGGTCAGCCCGTCATCGCCGAGGCCCAGCGCCTTGATCAGCCCTCGATGCACCAGCACGTCCGAGTATCGGCGGATGGGGGAGGTGAAATGCGCATAGCGCCGGAGCGCCAGGCCGAAATGCCCAAGGTTGTCGGGGCTGTACTGCGCCTGCGCCTGTGACCTGAGCACCAGGTCGTTGACCATCTGCTTGTAGGGCGTGTTCTCGGCGCGCTCGAGAAGCCGGGTGAAGCTCTTCGGCTGCAATACCTGTCCCTTCGGAAGCGACAGGCCGACCGAGTCGAGGAACTGGCGAAGCCCGTCGAGCTTCTCGTAGGTCGGACGGTCGTGCACCCGGTACATGCAGGGCACGCCCTTGGCCTCCAGGGCCTCGGCCGCCGCGACGTTGGCGGCGATCATGAACTCCTCGATCAGCTTGTGGCTGTCGAAGCGCGAGCGCATGCGGATCGCCAGGACGTCGCCGTCGGGACCGAGGTAGACGCGGCGCTCAGGGATGTCGAGGTCGAGCGTGCCGCGCTGCTCGCGCGCCTTCGAGAGCGCGCGATATGCGCCGTAGAGAGGCTCGATCACGCGCTCCATCAGCGGGCCGGTGGTGTCGTCGGGCCGCCCGTCCTTCGCGTTCTGCACCTGCTCGTAGGTCAGGCGCGCGGCTGAACGCATCAGCGCGCGGCTGAAGCGGTGCGAGACGAGGCGGCCTTCCCTGTCGAGCTTCATGAAGCACGCCATCACCGGACGCGGCACCTTCGGCTTCAGCGAGCAGAGTTCGTTTGACAGCGCTTCTGGCAGCATCGGCACGACGCGGTCGGGCAGGTAGACCGAGTTGCCGCGCTGGAACGCGGAGCGGTCGAGCGGGCTTCCCGGTGTAACGTAGTGGGCAACGTCGGCGATCCCGACGACAATCCTCCAGCCTTCGCCGTCGGGCTCGGCGAAGACGGCGTCGTCGAAGTCGCGGGCGTCGTCGCCGTCGATGGTAACCAACGGCACGTCGCGCAGGTCTTCGCGCGATCCTGGCTCGGTCACCGGCTTCGCGGCTTCGGCCTGGACGATCGCGTCATGCGGGAACTCGACCGGAATGCCGTGAGCCGCGACCGCGAGCGCACCGATCGCGCGCGGATCGTCGGCCGATCCCAGACGTTCGACCACGCGCGCCTCGGGCAAGCCGGCGCGCGCGGTGGTCAGCACATCGGCCGAGACGAGCTCGCCGTCCTTGGCGCCGCCGGAGTCGGCGCGCGAGACCCGGAATTCGGTGCGGCTCCGCTTGTCGGCCGGCACCAGGCGCCCGCCTTCGGAGCTCAGGCGGTACGTGCCGACGACACGATCGGCGGTGGTCGGGATGCGGCGAAGCACGCGGGCTTCGTAAAGACGCGAGGATCGCTTGGTGAGACGCGCAAGCACGCGCGTGCCGGTCAGGATCGCCGGCGCACCGGGGCGTTCGACCACGATGATCGTCGGCGGTTCCTTCTCGCCCTCCCAGACCATCGGCGTGGCGAGCTTGTCGCCGTCCTCGCTGGTGCCGGCGATCACGATCGGCATCACCTCGGCGAGACGTCCGGGAGGCGGTGCCGCCTTTCTCACCTTGCCGACGGTGCCTTCGGCCGAAAGCTCGCGCAGCATCGCCTTCAGTTGGACGCGATCCTCGCCCTTCACCTGGAAGGCGCGCGCGATCTCGCGCTTGCCGACCGGCGTCGGGCTTTCGGTGATGAAGGTCCGAAGCTGGTCCTTGGTCGGGAGCGGGGGCTTCTTGCGCGCCATTCTTTCGCTTGGGCCTTGGATTGCCTCACCCTTCGACAAGCTCGGGATGAGGCTATTGAGATATCGAGGTAACCCTCATGCCGAGCAAAAGCGAAGCTTGCTTCGCTGATGTCGAAGCATGAAGGCGTTGACGTGAAGCCGGTGACGAGACGCGGGTTGCCTAGTCGGCAGCGGGCTTCTTCTTCGCGGCCGGCTTCTTCTTGGCCGCCGGCTTCTCGGCCTTCGACTTCACGGGCTTCTCGGCCGCAGGCTTTGCTGCCTTTTTCGCGGCTCCCTTGGGAGGTGGGGCCTTGCCGGCCTTCTCGGTGATCAGCGCGACCGCCATGTCGAGCGTGACCGCCGACGGCTCGGTGCCGCGCTTCAAGGTCGCGCGCACGCTGCCGTGCTGGACGTAGGGTCCGAAGCGGCCTTTCTTCAGCGTGATCGGCTTGCCGTCGGCCGGATGCTTGCCGACCTCGACCGCGGCTGAACCGGTCGCGGTGGCGAGCAGGTCGACGGCGCGGTTGATGCCGACGGTCAGCACGTCCTCGTCCTTCGGCAGCGATTTGAAGCGCGCGCCGACCTTGAGGTAAGGGCCGAAGCGGCCGATGCCGGCGGTGATCATCTCGCCGGTCTCGGGATGCGGGCCGAGCTCGCGCGGCAGCGCCAGCAGCGCAAGGCCGCGTTCGAGCGTGACGTCGGCCGCCGAGAGTCCGCGCGGCAGCGAGACACGCTTGGGCTTCACCTTGCCTTCGGCTTCGCCGAGCTGGACGTATTGCCCGTAGGGGCCGCGCTTGAGGGTGACCGCCTTGCCGCTCGACGGATCCTTGCCGAGCTCGCGCTCGCCGCCTTCGGCCGCGGCATCGCCGTCCTGGCCGCCCTCGACGACGAGGCGGCGCGTGTACTTGCACTCGGGATAGTTCGAGCACCCGATGAAGGCGCCGAACTTGCCGAGCTTGAGGCCGAGACGTCCGGAGGTGCAGGACGGGCAGGCGCGCGGATCGGAGCCGCCCTCGGTCTGGGGGAAGAAGTGCTGGCCGAGATCCTGGTCGAGGGTCTCGATGACTTCCTTGATGCCGATGTCCTTGGTGCCGCCGACGGCGCCGGAGAAGTCGCGCCAGAACTCGCGCAGCACTTCCTTCCAGTCGAGATCGCCCTCGGCGACCTCGTCAAGCTTGCCTTCGAGATCGGCGGTGAAGCCGTACTGGACATACTTCTCGAAGAAGTTCGACAGGAACGCCGTCACGACCCGGCCGCGGTCCTCGGGCATGAAGCGCTTGCGATCGAGCCGGACGTAGTCGCGATCCTGAAGTACCTGCAGGATCGAGGCATAGGTCGACGGCCGGCCGATGCCGAGCTCTTCGAGCCGCTTCACCAGGCTCGCCTCGCTGAAGCGCGGCGGCGGTTGGGTGAAGTGTTGCTCGGGCTTGATCTCGCTCTGGGCGAGGGACTGGCCGGTCGAGAGCTGCGGCAGGCGGCGGTTCCCGTCCTCGTCCGCGTCGTCGTCCTTGCCTTCCTGGTAGAGCTTGAGGAAGCCGTCGAACAGCATGATCGAGCCGGTGGCCCGAAGCACCGTCTTGCCCGACGCATCGGCGACGTCGACGCCGGTTTGGTCGAGCTGGGCCGCTTCCATCTGGCAGGCGACCGCGCGCTTCCACACCAATTCGTAGAGCCGGCGCTGGTCGTCGTCGAGATAGGGCGCCATGTCGGCGGGGAGCCTGCCAAGATCCGTCGGGCGGATCGCCTCGTGCGCCTCCTGGGCGTTCTTCGCCTGGTTCTTGAAGGTGCGCGGCTCCTTCGGCAGGTAGCGGTCGCCGAACTCGCGCTGGATCACGTGGCGGACTCCGGTCAGCGCTTCCTGGCTCAGGTTCACGCTGTCGGTACGCATATAAGTAATGAGGCCGACGGTCTCGCCGCCCAAGGACACGCCTTCATAGAGCTGCTGTGCGAGCCGCATCGTGCGCGACGCGCCGAGGCCGAGCTTGCGGGATGACTCCTGCTGCAGCGTCGAGGTCGTGAACGGGGCAGGGGGGAAGCGGCGGACGGTCTTCCGCTCGACTTCCGCGACCTTGAACTGGCCGGCCTTGATCGCCTCGACCGCGCGCTCGGCCGAGGCCTGGTCCTTGAGGCCCATCTTGCCGAGCTTGTCGCCGCCGAGATGGGTGAGCTCGGCGGTGAACTTGCCGCCTTCAGCCGTCGAGAACTCGGTCGCGACCGACCAGTATTCCTCCGGCTTGAATGCCTCGATCTCGGCTTCGCGCTCGCAGATGAGGCGGAGCGCCACCGACTGCACGCGGCCGGCGGACTTGGCGCCCGGCAGCTTCCGCCAGAGGACCGGCGAGAGCGTGAAGCCGACGAGGTAATCCAGTGCGCGCCGGGCGAGGTAGGCGTCGACCAGCTCCTGGTTGATCTCGCGCGGGTTGGCGATCGCATCCAGGACCGCGGACTTGGTGATCTCGTGGAAGACGACGCGGCTGACCTCGATGCCCTCGAGCTTCTTTCGCTCCTTGAGGATCTCCGCCAGGTGCCAGGAGATGGCCTCGCCCTCGCGATCCGGGTCGGTCGCGAGGAACAGGCGCTTCGCCTTCTTGAGCTCGCCGGCAATCGCCGAGACCGCCTTCTCGGCGCGGTCCTCGACTTCCCAGGTCATCGCGAAGTCGGACTCGGGGTCGACGGCACCGTTCTTCGGCACCAGGTCGCGGACGTGGCCGTAGCTCGCGACGACCTTGTAGCCGTCGCCGAGATACTTGTTGATGGTCTTCGCCTTGGCAGGCGACTCGACGACGACGACGTCCATCTCTTATTTGTACCTTACTTTAGCCCAGCGTTATAACTAGCTGGTAATACGCAAAGAAACTTGATTTCCCGGATGCCTGTCGAGGCGGCCGGCCAGCTCCGCCTCGAGAAGAACGGCGAGCACGGCAGGCGCTGACATGTGGCATTGGCGGATCAGTTCGTCAACCGAGACCGGCTCGGGCCCCAAGAGTCCGAGCACCGTGGAGCGGGCCTTGTCGGCCTCTTCTTCATCATATTCAGGCGGCGGCTCGGGCGCTCGTTTCGGGGCCGGATCAGCGTGCCGGCCGAGGCCTTCGAGGACGTCATCGGCCCCCTGAACCAGGGTCGCGCCCTCGCGGATCAGGCCGTTGCAGCCGCGGGCCCGCGGATCGAGCGGGGATCCTGGCACCGCGAAAACGTCGCGACCCTGCTCAGCGGCGAAGCGGGCGGTGATCAGCGAGCCCGAACGCTCGGCCGCCTCGACCACCACGGTCGCCAGCGACAGGCCGGAGATGATCCGGTTCCGGCGCGGGAAGTGCCGGGCCTGCGGCACGGTGCCGGGCGACATCTCGGCGACGATCAGGCCTTCGGCCCCGATCCGATCCTGCAGGGCCCGGTTCTCCTCCGGATAGACGACGTCGGCGCCTC
>JBGALV010000027.1:0-50463 GCA_044223515.1 Alphaproteobacteria bacterium | reverse complement strand
GTCCGAGTTCAGGATGGACTGCTGCTCGGTCGTGTTGCCCGCGTTCTGGCCTTCCGTGATCTTCTTCTGCACGTCGCCGAGCAGATCGGAGATCGCGGTCGCACCCGCCAGCGTCACCGCGGCGACGCCGCGGCCGTTGGACAGGCCCTGACTCACCGCTTCGTAGGCCTTGAGGTTGCCTCGAACGCCCTGGGCGATCGAGAAGCTCGAGGCGTCGTCGATCGCGTTGTTGACCTTGAGGCCCGTCGACACCCGGTTCTGGACCTTGTCCAGCCGTGCATTGACCTGGTTCAGGTTCTGCAGGGCGACGAACGCGCCTACATTTGTATTAATAGAGTTTTGAATGGCCATTTAGAGCTCCTTCTAGCTGCGGCCTATGAGGGTGCTTTTTTGCACCGACCGTAAACGTACGCCGGATCGTCATTCTTGACAATCCATATATTCCGTCACCCGCCACTATGACGGGATATTCAGCTACCTCCCCGCGTTAAGGCCCTGTTTAGGCCGCCGTGCCGCTACTGCCGCGGGCTACTGAAAAAGGTTGATAAGATTACGAGAATTGCCATTGGCGATGTTGAGGGTCGTCACCGACAGCTGCTGCTGGACCTGCAGCGCCTGCAGGCGCGACGATTCCTTCGCCAGATCGGCGTCGACGATCGAGCCGAGACCTTCGTTCGTGGCGTCGATCAGCTTCGAGACGAAGTCGTCCTGGAAGTTGAGCGAGCGCACGTCGGCACCGAGGTTGCCGAGCACCTGGTTGATCGAGGCGGTCGCCAGGAACAGAGACGAGAGGGCCTGAGCCGCCGCCACCGTCGAGGAGATGTTCTGCGCACCAAGGTTGGTCGAGGTCGCCGCGAAGGCACTGTTCGAACGGATGGTCAGCGTCGAGCCGTCGACGTTGGCGATCACGTTCAGCGACGTCGACGCGGCCGACAGCAGGTTACGGCCGTTGTAGGTCGCGTTCGTGATGAACGTGTTGATCTGCGTGACCAGGTTGGTGAAGTCCGAGTTCAGGATGGACTGCTGCTCGGTCGTGTTGCCCGCGTTCTGGCCTTCCGTGATCTTCTTCTGCACGTCGCCGAGCAGATCGGAGATCGCGGTCGCACCCGCCAGCGTCACCGCGGCGACGCCGCGGCCGTTGGGTCCGAGTTCAGGATGGACTGCTGCTCGGTCGTGTTGCCCGCGTTCTGGCCTTCCGTGATCTTCTTCTGCACGTCGCCGAGCAGATCGGAGATCGCGGTCGCACCCGCCAGCGTCACCGCGGCGACGCCGCGGCCGTTGGCCAAGCCCTGGCTCACCGCCTCGTAGGCCTTGAGGTTGCCGCGAACGCCCTGGGCAATCGAGAAGCTCGAGGCGTCGTCGATCGCGTTGTTGACCTTGAGGCCCGTCGACACCCGGTTCTGGACCTTGTCCAGCCGCGAGTTGACCTGGTTCAGGTTCTGCAGCGCGACGAACGCGCCTACATTGGTGTTTATGGAGTTCTGGATGGCCATTTAGACCTGCTCCTTCTAGCTGAACGGCCCGGGCGCCTTTTTGCGCTAAACAGAACGCTAATCTAAAACGGATTTCCTGACAACCCATTTAATCAAATGCCGTGCAAATTTTTTCTTTCTCCAAGATAAAACCCTGGTCCAACAGGGATTTCGATCCGCGGTATAGTTCGTAAATGAACCGCGCGGAGCGTCGACGCCGCGAAAAGCTGGGCCGGACCGGTCCGCCGGAGGCCGTTCTGCAGGAAGCCGCCCGGCATCATCGGGCGGGCGCTCTCGCCGAGGCCGAAACGCATTACCGCGCCTTCCTCGCGCTCCTGCCCGGCCATCCCCAGGCTCTTCATCTGCTGGGCCTCGTCTGCCACCAGACTGGGCGCAACGCCGAGGCGGCGATGCTCATTGCCGATGCCGAGCGGCGTCAGCCGGAAGACGCCGAGATGCCCTACAATCTCGGGAACTGCCTGCTGCTGGACGGACGTCCGGCCGAGGCGGTCGAGGCCTTCCGCCGCGCGCTCGCGCTACGGCCGCGACGCGCCGAAGCGCTCAACAACCTGGGAACGGCGCTGCAGCGGCTCGACCGCCTGGACGAGGCCATCGCCGCCTATCAAGGCGCTCTGGAGATCGATCCGGACCGCACCGACGCGCTCAGCAACATGGGCCAGGCCCTGCAGGCGCTCGGGCGTTTCGACGAAGCGGTCTTCGCCTATCGCCAGGTGCTGGCGCGCAAGCCCGATCACCCGACCGCCCGCCACATGGTCGCGGCCATGAGCGGCGAGACGCCGGCAGCCGCGCCCGACGATTTCGTCCGGCGCCTCTTCGACAGCTACGCCGACCGCTTCGACACGCATCTCGTCGCCTCGCTCGGCTACGAGCCCGAGCGCTGCATCCGATTGCTCCGCGAAACCGCAGGAACGGACACCCGCTTCGCGAACGCGATCGACCTCGGCTGCGGCACCGGCCTGATCGGCCCCCTGCTCCGCCCCTTCGTCGATCGTCTCGCGGGCGTCGATCTCGCGCCGGCGATGATCGCGAAGGCCGAAGCCCGCTCGGTCTACGACACACTCTCGGTCGGCGCGATCGAGCCTTTCCTTGCCGACTCCCATGAGCGCTTCGATCTCTTCGTCGCGGCCGACGTTTTCGTCTATGTCGGCGCGCTCGACGGCATCTTCACGAAGGCGAAGGACCGCTCGACGCCCGCGGCGTGGTTCGCATTCTCGGTCGAGGACGCCGAGGGCGAAGGCTTCGTCCTGAAGCCGACCGGGCGCTATGCGCATTCGCTGGCCTATCTCGACCGGACGACGAGCGCCGCCGGCTGGCGGATCCGCGCCAGCGAGGCGATGACCATCCGTACCGAGCAGGGGCGCGCCATCCCCGGCCGCGCCGTCGTCGCCGAGCTTCGCTGAAGGCGCCGCTCAGGCGCGCGCGCACCACTCCCGCCAGAGCCGGCGGTAGGCGGTTTCGAGATCCCGAGTATGTCCCCGCCCGTCGAACAGCACCGAGGCCGAGAGCGTGGCGCGCATGTCGCGACGAAGACGCTCCAGGCGATCGAGGTCGCGGGCGAGCGCCAGCGCGATCCGGCAATAGGCGTCTTCGTCCGCAGCCACGAGCTCCGGCAGGCCTGCGCGCGTCAGCAGGCTCGCGCCGATCCGGCTCATCAGTGAATTGCCGACCACCGTCACCACCGGCACGCCCATCCAGAGCGCGTCGCAGGTGCTCTTGCCGCCGTTGAAGGGAAACGGATCGAGCCCGACGTCGATCTCGCCGACCGCACGGAAATGATCCGACGGATCGGGCAGCGCGCCGACGAGGTCGATCCGCGCCGGATAAATCCCGAAGGCAGCGAAGCGTCCGCGCACGAGGCCGGCGACGTGAGGATCGGTCAGGTTGTAGGCCTTCAGCATCAGGCGCGCGTCCGGCATCTCGCGGAGGATGCGCGACCACAGCTCGATCGCCGGCAGCGACAGCTTCGGCACCTGGTTGACCGAACCGAAGGTGACGAAGCCGTTGCGACGTGCCGGAAGCGGGCTGACCTCCGGCGCTTCCCCGGGCGGGCGATGGCTGGCGTAACCGGTCTTCAGACGGACCAGCCGCTCGGTGTACCAGGGATCGGCGACGCCCGGCGGATCGACCTCGTCGTCGGTGATGCGCACGTCGATCGCGTTCAACCCGGTCGTCGTCACGTGATTGTCGTAGGCGATCTGGATCGGCGCGGCCCGGTGGGCGAACAGCGTCCGCTCGCTCGCGCGCCAGCCGCAGAGATTGATCGCGATGTCGATGCCGTCGGCGCGCATGCGTGCCGCCTGCTCGCCACGCGAAAGACCGTGGAAGTCGACGAAGCGGTCGGCCGCCGCAGCGACCTTCTCGGTCCCGCGATCGGGACGGGGAACGTCCGAGTAGACCGCGACTTCGAAGGCCTGCCGGTCGTGGTGATCGAGCAGCGGCATCAGCCAGGCGAGCTGGTTGTGGCCGGCAACCAGCTCCGGCGAGACGTAGGCGACGCGGATGCGCCGATCCGGCACCTTCGGATTGGCGAATGCCGGGAGCGCTCCGACCGTCGCCTCGATCCGCTCCGCCCAGCGCCGGTTCTCGCGAAAGTGCTCGGCAAATCCCAGGCCTGGAACGAAGTTGAGGAAGAAGAGACGCTGCGACCAGGCCTCGCCGGGCGGATGCTCGAGATGCGCCGCATGGTCGTAGCTCCGACGCGCGGCCTCGATCTCGCCCCAGGCGCTGAACAGCGCGGCGATGCCGGCATAAGCGTCCACGCTCGCGGGATCGAGTGCCGTCGCCTGCCGGTAGCAGCGGAGCCCTAAGGGCCCCTTGCCCGCGGCGACGAGGCTGCCGGCGAGATTGCGGAGGACCATGGCATCGCGCGGAGACAGCGCGAGCGCACGCGCATAGGCCACGCCGGCGGCAGTCATCGAGACGCCGCGCTGGATCGCCCAGCCGAGATCGTTCCAGACGGTCGGAACCGACGGATCCAGCGCCAGGGAGCGACGATAGTGCGCGCGGGGGTCGCCCCTGCCCGCTTCGACGAGCGCCCGGCCGAGACCGTGATGGGCCGGCGCGAGATCGGGCACGAGACGAGCGGCGGCGGCGAAGGCATCGATCGCTTCGGCCGCGCGCGACAGCCCCGCCAGCGCGCCCGCACGCGACAGGTGGATGTCGCCGCGATCCGGTGCGATCCCGGCGGCCTGGTCGAGGAAGTCGAGCGCCGCCTCGCTTCGCCCGCGGCCGAGCTCAAGCACGCCCATCAGGTGAAGCGCATCCGGCTGCCGGGGATCGAAGCGAAGCACGCGCCGGTACATCTCCTCGGCGACCGCGTCGCGGCCTGCCCGCTGATTGGCGAGCCCGGCCTTCAGGAGATCGGCGACGGTGATGGTCACGAGCCGCACCACGCATGCCATGCCGAGCGGAACGCCGCCTCGACGGATCGTGCATACCCGTCGGCGTCGACCAGCGGCGAGGCGGCGACGCGACGCCTAAGGCCCGCGCGTATCTCGGCAAGCGCCGGAAGATCGTTCGCGAGCGAGCGCGCCGTAGCGACATAGGCGTCCTCGTCCGCCGCCGCGAGCTTCTCGAGGCCGATCGCCGACAGCGTGGCGATGCCCATGCGGCCGAGCCAGCGCTCGCCCGCCAGCGTGACCACCGGGACGCCCATCCACAAGGCTTCGAACGTCGTCGTGCAGCCGTTGAACGGGAACGGATCGAGCCCGATGTCGATGCGGTTCAGGATCTCTAGATGCCGCGCCCTCGGCAGGCGCTCGCCGTCGAACACGATGCGGTCGGCCGCGACGCCGCGCCGCTCGAAAGCGTCGAGGATCCGAAGGCGCGCCGACGGGTTGGCGAACCAGTTGACGTATTTCAGCAGCAGCCGCGAGCCGGGCACTTCCGAGAGCACCCGCGCCCAGAGCGCGAACACGCGGTCGTTCAGCTTTGCCGCGTTGTTGCAGGAACCGAAGGTGACGACGCCGGTCGACAGCGCCGGCAACGGCCCGACGAGAGGCGCCTCCGCCGGCGGTTCGTGCAGGACCAGGAGCGGCACCTTGAGCAGCCGTTCGGTGAAGCGCTCGCGCGTGCCCTCGGGATGAATGACCGGATCGGTGAGCCACCAGTCCATCGTCGCGAGGCCGGTGGTCGAGAGGTCGCCATAGCTGATCTGGACCGGCGCGGGCTTCCGCGCGCAGACCAGCAGGCGGTTGCCGGCGGTGTGGCCCGCCATGCAGAACAGGATGTCGATCCGATCGGCGCGGATCATCGCCGCGACGTCCTCGTCGCCGACACCCACGGTCGAGCGGTAGCCGTCGGAAGCGGCCTGGTAGCGCCGCGTGACCTCGTCCGGGCGGGCGACCTCGCCGTAGCAGAAGGCCTTGAACCGGTCGCGATCGCGCCGTTCGATCAGTCCGATGACGTTGTGCGCGATCGGGTTCGAGCGGAAGTCCGCCGAGAGATAGCCGACGCGGAGCGGGCGCTCGGGATCGCGGTCGTTGGCGAGCGGGCGCGCCTTCGCATAAAGCGGGCGGGCGTGGCGCTCCTCCCACTGCCGATACGCCTCGAACAGCGCGTCCGATCCGAGTCCCGGCAGGTAGTTGAGCGCGAAAAGCAGGTTGGAGTGCGTGGCGAGATCGTCGGGCGCGATCTCGAGCGATCGCCGATAGGCCGCGACGATCGCCCCGATGTCGGTCAGCGCGTTGCCGAGATTGTTCCACAGGCCGGCATGACCCGCGTCGATCGCGAGGCCGCGCCGGTAGAACCTCTGCGCGAGATCGAGATCGCCCTGCTCCTGCATCAGCAGGCCGAGATTGCCGTGCCCTTCGATCCGCCCCGGCGCCAGGGCGACGGCGCGGCGCGCGGCGCGCGATGCGGCGAGCCGGTTGCCGGTCTCGATCGATCGTGCCGCCGCGGCGATCCAGCCTTCCGCGTCCATCGGATCGAGGGCCGGCAGACGGGCGACGGCGCCCAGCGCGCGATGCGCCGCCGCCTGTCCCGGATCGAGCGAGAGGGCGGAGCGGAGCGATGCACGGGCGCGCGGATCCCCGAGCACGCTGCGAGCGAGACCGAGAGCGAGCCACGCCGCGGGCTGCACGCGCTTCAGCGCCACCGCGGTCTCCAGGCTTTGCGCCGCGCCCCTCGCCTCGCCCATCGCCAGCAGCGTCGCGCCGAGGCTCGCATGCGCCTCGGCCAGGCCGGGAACGCAGCGGATGGCATCGCGGAAGCGTGCCGCGGCCGCCAGGAGATCGCCGCGCCTCTGACGTTCCACGCCCTCGATGAAGAAACGCTGTGCCTCGCCGGCGCGGGTCATCCCCGCCCCTCGCACCAGCGCCGCCACGCTCGACGGAAGGCGATCTCGATCGAGCGGGCGTAGGCAGGGCCGTCGCAGAGCGGAGAGTCCATGATGCGTTGACGAAGGCGCCGGCGGAGCCCTTCGAGACGCGGCAGGTCCGAGGCGAGTCCGGAGGCGATGCGGACATAATCGGCGGGCGTCTCCGCCACCAGCTCGGTCAGCCCGAGATGGGTGAGGAAGCTCGTCCCCATGCGGCCGAGAAACCGCCGTCCGGCGAGCGTGACCACCGGGACGCCCATCCACAGCGCCTCGAAGGTGGTGGTGCAGCCGTTGAAGGGAAAGGGATCCAGCGCGATGTCGATACCGCCGACCATCGCCAGGTGCGAGGCGCGGTTCGGGTCGCCGCCGAGGAAGATGATGCGAGACGGATCGACGCCGTGCCCAGAGAAACGCTGTGCCAGGCGCGCGCGCACGTCCTCGACCGTATAGACGTCCCGATACTTGAGGATCAGCTGCGCGTCAGGAACCTCGCCGAGGACACGCGACCAGAGCTCGACGACCTCGTCGCCGATCTTCGCCGGATTGTTGAACGAGCCGAACGTCACTCTGCCCCGGACCGTCGCCGACAGCGGCGGGACGCGCGGCGCCACATCGATCGGCCGATGCAGGACCATCATCGGGATCCGCATCAGCGTTTCGGTGAAGAGCTCCTCGGTTGCCCCTTCCGGATGCACGATCGGGTCGGTGAGCCAGTAGTCCATCGCCTCGACGCCCGTCGTCGAGAAGTCGGCGTAGCTCACCATGACCGGCGCCGGCTTGCGGCCCGCGACCGTCATCCGGTTGCGCGCGGTGTGTCCGGCCATCACGACCAGGATGTCGATCCCGTCGGCCCGGATACGGTCGTCGAGATCTGCATCGCTCAGCGTTTGGGTCTCGACGAAGCGGTCCGTGATCTCGCGGATGTGCCGGGTCATGTCGTCCGGCCGCCCGATCTCGGCATAGCAGGTGACCTCGACCTCGCGACGGTCGTGGTGCTCGATCAGGCCGGCGATGTTGGTGCCGAGCGGATGGTCGAAGAAGTCGGCCGAGAGGTAGCCGATCCGCAGCCGGCGATCGGGATCGCGGTCGTTGGTCCAGGGACGGATATGGACGGCCGGTGCATGCCGCGCCGCCCATCGCCGATGCTCGGCGAAGTAGCGCTCCGGGTCTCCGTCGACATATCCGAGGGCCAGCAGCAGGTTCGAGTGCGCCTCGACCGCGCCGGGCTCGATGTCGACGGTGCGGCGGAGCCGTGCGATCGCCGACCGTACCCGACCCAGGGTCACGTCCAGCGCCGCGAGATTGCCGTTGGCGATGGCGCTGGCGGGAGCGAGCGCGACGGCCCGGCGGAACAGGCGCCGGGCCTTTGCCGGCTCATTGCCGCCCTGAACGAGGACGCCGCAATTGATCAGGGCATCGAAGCTCTCCCGATCGAGCGCCATCACGCATCGATAGCGCCGGCCGGCCGCGTCCTTCTGCGCCAGCAGGGCGTGGCATTGCGCCAGCGCATAATGAGCGTGCGACGACGCCGGCTCCCGGGTCAGTACCGCGCGGAAGTCGACGATCGCGGCCGCCGCGTTTCCGGCGAGCGCGTGCTCCATCCCGCGATCGTGTCGCAGCCGCATGTCATCCGGCGACAACGCGATCGCCCGGCCGAGAACCGACGCCGCCTCGGCATGGCGGCCGGCCTTGCCGAGAGCCGCGGCGAAGGAGGCCGCGAGGTCGGCCCGGTCGGAGCGGATGGAGAAAGCAGCGCCGAATGCCGATGAAGCTTCCGGCCATCGGCCGAGCGCGCTCAGGGCAAGGCCGAGATTTTCCCAGGGCGCCATCGAGGACGGCGAGATGCGGGTCGCCCGCCGCAGCGCCGCGACCGCCGAAGTGAGTTCCCCGCCGGCGGCCTGGATCAGGCCGAGGCGCTGCCAGGCAAGCGCCATCTGCGGCTCTTCGGCCAAGGCCCGGCGCATCGGAAGCGGATCAATCTGCGCCGTCGTCACGTCGACGCGCACCAGTCCCGCCACATAAGGCGATAGGCCTGCTCGACGGCGCGAGCAAAGGCTGGACCGTCGCAGAGCCGCGATGCCGCCATGCGCGTGCGCAGGCTTTTTCGCATCTCGCCGAGCTTCCCTATGTCGGCGGCCAGGCCGACGGCGGCATCGACATACGCCGCCTCGTCCTTCGCCACGAGATCCCCGAGGCCGACCGTCTTCAGGAAAGCGCTGCCGTAGCGCCCGAGCACGCGCTCGCCTTCGAGGCTGACGACGGGAACGCCCATCCACATGGCTTCGCAGGTGGTGATGACGCCGCCGTAGGGGAAGGGATCGAGCGCGATGTCGATCTTCCGGTAGGTGTCGAGATGGGTCGCCTGCGTGACGGTCCAGCCGCGCAGGTCGAGGCGGCGGCCCTCGATGCCGTGGCGGGCGAAGATGGTGCGGATCCGCCCGGCGACCGTCGCGTCCGCATAGGCGCGGCCCTTGAGCATGAGGCGCGACTTCGGCACCGCGGCGAGGATGCGCGCCCAGGTCGCGATGCAGCGCGGCGACAGCTTCGAGGTCTGATTGAGGCTGGCGAAGGTGACGCTCCCGCCGCTCGCCGCCGGCAGCGACGAGACCGGCGGCGCCGGGAGCAGCGGATCGAAGACGAAGGCGAGATCGACACGGGCGAGCCGCTCGGTGAAGTCGCGCTCGCTGCCCTCGGGCGTCAGCATATCGTCGCCGATCGCCCAGCCCACCGCGCCCATGCCGAAGGAGCCCATCAGCAGCAGATTGACCTGCACCGGCGCCGGCCGGCGCGCGAGGGCCAGCAGCCGCGAGCCCCGCGGATATCCGACGATGTCGACGGCGACGTCGATCCCCTCGCGCGCGATCGTCTCGGCCAGTGCCGCGTCGGAGAGGCCGCGGGTCGGAACGATGCGGGCGGCGGCGCGGTAGCGCTGCGTGACCTCATCCTCCGCCTCGCGCGGCACGTCCGAGAAGAGGACGACGTCGACCGCGGCGCGGTCATGCGCTTCGACCAGTGGCAGGATCGATCGGGACGCGGTGTGGAAGCGGAGCGCGTCGGCGCCGACATAGCCGATGGTGAGCCGCCGATCGGGATCGCGGGGCCGTGCATGCGCGACCGGCGGCAGCGGGTCGGCGAAGCGCCCGGCGAAGCGCCGGCACTCGGCGAGCTCGGCCGCGCCGTCGATGCCGTCGACCAGGCGCATCGCGTTGATCAGGTTCGTATGCAGGATCGGATTGGCGGGGCTCTTCTCCACGGCGATCCGATAGCAGGCGACGGCCGAGTCGACGTCGGCGACCTGAAGCAGGACGTTGCCGAGATTGTTCCAGCCGTCCGGATTGTCGGGACTGCTGAAGATCGCCCGCCGCAGCAGGCCGGCCGCCTGCGGAAGGCGCCCGCGCATCGCCAGCAGCAGGCCGAGATTGTTCCAGGCGCCCGTGAAGTCGGGAACCAGGGCCAGGATCCGGTGGAGCGCCGCCGCGGCGCCGACGGCGTCGCCGGAGGACTGCAGGACGTTGGCGAGCCGAAACTGGCTCTCCGGGTCGAGCGGATTGCGCCGGACCTCGTCCTCGAGGCGAGCGATCGCCTCGGCAGGTGTTTCGGCAGCCTTGGATTCAGGCATCGGAAGGGGATTCGGAAATGGCGGTCACGGCCGCGCCATGGTGCGGCCGGTCGACGTTCCTGTCGAGGGCCGACGGCTTAGCGGAAGAGCTGCTGGAGGATGGTCGGCCGCTGATTGGCGATGTTCAGCGTCTGGACGCCGAGCTGCTGCTTCACCTGCAGCGCCTGCAGCCGCGCCGACTCCTTCGCCATGTCGGCGTCGACGATGTCGCCGAGGCCTTCGTTGGTCGAATCGGTCAGCTGCGAGATGAAGTCGGTCTGGAAGTTGAGCGCGCGGACGTCGGCGCCGATCTGGCCGAGCGCGATCGCGATCGCCGATTCGGCGAGCTCCAGCGACGACAGCGCCTTGAACGCGGCGACGGTCGAGCTCAGCGTCTGGGCGCCGAGGTTGGTCGAGTTCGCGCTGAAGCTGCTCTGCGAGCGGATCGTCATCGTCGTGCCGTCGATGTTGGCGATGACGTTCACCGAGGTCGAGCCGGCCGAGAAGATGTTCCGGCCGTTGTAGACCGCGTTCGAGATGAAGGTGTTGATCTGCGTGCTCAGCGCCATGAAGTCGGCATTGAGGATGTTCTGCTGCTCGCTGGTGTTCGCAGCGTTCATGCCCTCGATGATCTTCTTCTTCACGTCGGCGATCAGGTCGGAGATCGAGGTCGCCACCGAGAGCGCGATCGTGGCGACGCCGCGGCCGTTGGCAATGCCCTGGGAGACCGCGCTGTACGCCTTGATGTCGCCGCGCAGGCCCTGGGCGATGGCGAAGCTCGAAGCGTCGTCGATCGCGCCGTTGACCTTGAGGCCCGTCGATACCCGCTGCTGGACCTGGTCCATGTCGCGGTTGGTGCCGTTCAGGAACTGAAGGGCGATCTGGGCCGAGATGTTCGTGTTGATCGAATTCACTGGCACGGCGACTACTCCAAATCAGTCATGCCGGGCCTGACGGACCCTGCGCGCTTACAACAGCAAGCGCCGGGCCAAGACAAAAAATTCAATTAATTCAATAAATTGGAGAGGAAACGGAGCCTCGGGTGGCTTTTTTCGCGGTGTTTACCGGGTCCCTATTTCCACCGACCGGCTGTTGTTGCCGCCGAGGCAGGAAAATCCGTCCTGTAAGCCCTTGGGAATAAACGAAAACGCCCCCACCCGACGGGAGGAGGCGCCTGGACGGCCGGCAGGGAAGACGGGGGACCGTGCCCTAGGCCAGGCCCTCGATGATCTGCTGGTTCACCTCGATCAGCATGTCCGGCGAGGCGCCGTCCATGACAACCTGGGTCTCGTAGGTGACCCACGCGGAGAGGCGGACGATCGCCGACTTGAGCTCGGCCGGGAGCCGGTTCGCCTCGTCGCTGATCTCCGAGACGAAGGTGTCCCAGACCCGCTTGTTCCAGAGGATGGCGTCGAACTTGGCCGCGAGCTTGGCCGGGTTCTCCCGGGCCTCGATCAGCGCGGCCGTGACCGCTCCCATCAGCCGCCGCTCGATCGTCCGAGGCGGTTCGGCGACGTTCTGGATCTTCTGATAGGCGCCGTAGCCGCGCATGGTCACGCGGCTCCCCTCGGGGCCAGCTCGAGCAGCTCGGCCTCGAAGCCCATCAGCGCGCGGGCCGACGCCATCGCCTTCGGATAGTCCTCGCGCTGGACGAACTGATGGATCAGCCCGAGCGACTTGGCGACGTCAGTGAGGGTGGTCGCGTTGAGCAGATCGTTCATGTCGTCGAGCAGGCGCATGCGGTAGCCGTCCTGGCCGGGCGCGTCGAGATACATCAGCATCAGCCAGTAGTAGATGCGCTTGGCCGGCGTATTGGCATCCTCGGGCAGCATCACGTCGCGGCCCATCAGAACCATTTCGTGATTCTGGATCTCGATGCCGTCTTCGCCGAGGGTGAGCACGGCGCCGTTGACGACGAACTTGTCGCCGGGGCGGACGGGAACGCGAACGCTGGTAACGACGGCGGTCTCTGACTTCATGACGCAAGTCTCCAGTATCTAGACATTGGACCCGGCGCGCGCCGGCGCCGGTGTCCCGATTTATCCGCGGAAGAGGCCGAGCAGCGTCTGCGGCCGCTGGTTGGCGATGCCCAGGGTCTGGACCGAGAGCTGCTGCTGGACCTGGAGGGCCTGCAGCTTCGCGGATTCCTGAGCCATATCGGCATCGACGATGGCGCCGAGACCTTCACGCGTGGAGTCGGTGAGCTTGGTCAGGAACGTGTCCTGGTAGTTCAGCGAGCGCGTGTCGGCGCCGATGTTGCCGAGCACCTGGTTGATCGAGGCGGTCGCGAGGAACATCGCGGAAAGGGCCTGCGTCGCCGCAACCGTCGAGGAGATGTTCTGCGCACCAAGGTTGACCGAGGTCGTAGCAAAGGCGCTGTTCGAGCGGATGGTCAGCGTCGAGCCGTCGACGTTGGCGATCACGTTCAGCGACGTCGAGGCGGCGGATAGGATGTTCCGGCCGTTGTAGGTCGAGTTGGTGATGAAGATGTTGATCTGGGAGACCAGATTGCGGAAGTCCGCGTTCAGGATGGACTGCTGCTCGGTGGTGTTGCCGGCGTTCTGGCCTTCGGTGATCTTCTTCTGGATGTCGCCCAGAAGATCGGAGATCGAGGTCGCGCCGGCCAGCGACACGGTCGCGATGCCGCGGGCGTTGGCGAGCCCCTGAGAGACGGCCTCGTAGGCCTTCAGGTTGCCGCGCGTGCCCTGGGCGATCGCGAAGTTGGAGGCGTCGTCGACGGCGCTGTTGACCTTGAGGCCCGTCGAGACGCGGTTTTGCACCGTGTCCAACCGTGTGTTGATCGTGTTGAGGTTCTGCAACGCGACGAACGCGGCGACGTTGGTATTGACGGAGTTCTGGATAGCCATTGTCGTTAATCCTGTACCTGTCGCCGGGTTCTTCCGGCGGTGGCCTAGGAGCAAGCGACGGGCCAAATGCCCAGAATCGACCTAACTATCTGATTTTATTTGAATTAATCATCGCCTCGATCCGGCATTGCCCGGCACGCGGCGGGACGGGCCAGCCGGCCGGGCAAGACTTACCTAGGCAATCGGATGAGTTGCGGCAGACTTTTGCCCGCCAGGACGTCCGGCTACTTGAGCCCGTCCATGATGATCTGGTTGATCTCGATCAGCGCACCGGAATCGGTGTCGCCGTCCATGACCCGCTGGGTCTCGCGGTTCACCCAGATCCCGAGACCGATCAGGTTCTTCTTGAGCTCGGGCGGGAGCTTGTTCCCCTCGTCGTTCAGATCGATCATGAAGTGATCCCACACCTGCTTGTTCCACAGGAGGGCGTCGATCAGACGGGGAATGTCGGTGGGATTGTCCTTGGCGCCCAGCAGCGCAGCCGTGACCTCGCCGAGGAGACGGCGTTCGATCGCCCGGGGGGTCTCGCTGACGTTCTGTACGCGGCGGTAGGCTGTGTAGCCGGTCATCGCTCGAGGGCCTTACCGGGCCGGGGCCGCCGCGCCCTGCTCTGTCGAGGTTTGCGGGGACCGCATCAGCTCGTTCTCGAAGTCGACGAGCGCCTTGCAGACCTTGAGGGCCTTGTAGAAGTCGCCACGCTGCACGTGGCGGAAGATAATCATCAACGAATCAGCGACATCGCGGAGGGTGGTCGCCTTCATGAGGTCGTTCATGTACTCCATGAACGTACCATAATACATCTCCTGGCTGTCCGCATCCAGGTACATCAGCATGAGGTAGAAATAGATCTTGCGCGCCGGCGTGGTCGCGTCTTCCTGCTGCATGATGTCCTTGCCGCGCAGGAAAACGGCGTGATTTTGAAGGATCAGGGCGCTACCGCCCTCAGCAATCGTAATAACAGCGCCGTTAACGACGATTTTTTCACCCGGCTTAATATTGATCTTGAGGGCCATACCGTCTTCGAATTCTTCCGAGACTTCAGAGTCCATGGATTAGCCCCGAGGGTTAGCCGGGGCGGCTGAAGTCTGCCGCCCCGACATCCCAAGTGTACGTTACCTGAACAGGCTGAGCAAGCCGCTCGGCTTCTGGTTGGCGATGTTGAGGGTCTGGACCGAGAGCTGCTGCTGCACCTGCAGGGCCTGCAGACGCGAGGACTCCTTCGCCAGATCCGCATCGACGATCGAACCGAGGCCTTCGCTGACCGCGTCGGAGAGCTTCGAGACGAAGGTCTCCTGGAAGTTCAGCGTGCGGGTGTCGGCACCGAGGTTGCCGAGCACCTGGTTGATCGAGGCGGTCGCCAGGAACAGGGACGAGAGCGCCTGAGCCGCAGCCACCGTCGAGGAGATGTTCTGCGCACCAAGGTTGACCGAGGTCGTAGCAAAGGAGCTGTTCGAACGGATGGTCAGGGTCGTGCCGTCGACGTTGCCGATCACGTTGATCGAGGTCGAGGCGGCCGACAGCAGGTTACGGCCGTTGTAGGTCGAGTTGGTGATGAAGGTGTTGATCTGCGAGACGAGGTTACGGAAGTCAGAGTTCAGGATCGACTGCTGTTCAGTCGTGTTACCGGCGTTCTGACCTTCGGTGATCTTCTTCTGGATGTCGCCGAGCAGATCGGAGATCGCGGTGGCGCCCGCCAGGGTGACCGTCGCAACGCCGCGGCCGTTGGCGAGACCCTGAGAAACGGCCTCGAAGGCCTTCAGGTTGCCGCGAACGCCCTGGGCGATGGCGAAGCTCGACGCATCGTCGACAGCGCTGTTGACCTTGAGGCCGGTCGACACGCGGTTCTGGACGGTATCCAGACGGCTGTTGACGGCGTTCAGGTTCTGCAGCGCGACGAACGCGCCGATATTCGTGTTGATCGAGTTCTGGATAGGCATGACGTGGACGCTCCTCTTCTAGGTTTGTCCGGTTGCGGGACGCCCACATGCGGCGGGCGGGATACTTCTATCCGGGCCGGACAATCGCACCTTCGACCGGGTGTGTCAAACAAAATTATGAGGTAAGTAACTGTAAACGCGCGACATAAATGCGCGGTTAAGCCAATTTTCCCCCTCGCCCGACCGCTCCCCGAGACACGAAACCTGGGCCATTATAAGCAATTATCTAAACTTTTGCAGCTTTCGCGGCCGTCTGCCGCAAGGCAAAAATCGGCCCAGCAAGCGAGCCCGATCGCCCGCCGGAGCTAAATAAGCGTTCGCTTTGAGCCTCGTTTCTAACGAAGCAGTTAACCGAATTGCCCGACTTTCCGCCCCTCAAGGAGAACCGCGAGCCGCCAAATACTGACAACGGAACGGCCAGCCTTCGCGGGCGGCCGTATCGCGGTGGGCAGAAATGCGATATATCCGCAACGCACCGGTTCTTCCGAAAGCTTCTCGGTCTAAATCGACTTCATGACGCCGCGCGAAATTCTTGAAGCGCTGACCAAGCACGAGCTCTGGCTCGCCAAGAAGGTCGGAGGCGCCCGGGCGGACTTTTCGAGGAAAAGCCTTGCCGGAATGGTGCTTTCGCGGGCGCCGCTGCGCCAGGCGAAGCTCGCCGGCGCCAACCTGACGAAATGCGCCATGGACGGCGCCGACCTCAGGAACGCCGATCTTTTCTGCGCCAACCTCGACGGCGCCAACCTCGCCGCGGCCAATCTTTCCGGCGCCGACTTCAAGGGCGCGCAGATCCGCGGCTGCAACTTCGCCGGCGCCAACCTGAAGGGCGCGGATTTCCGCGGCGGAACGCTGATGAGCGGCCGCCACGACGAGCTCGACGCCGAATCGGGCTTCGTTCCCGGCCATGCCAGCGGCGCCGACCTGAGCCACTCGGCGATGAACGACGTGAACCTCGAAGGCGCCCAGATGTCGGGCGCCAACCTGTCCGGCGCCAACATGCGGGGCGCCAACCTGATCGGCGCGAACCTCGCGGGCTGCATCCTGGCGGACGCCAACCTTACCGGCGCCAACCTCAAGGGCGCCAACCTCAAAGGTGCCGTCCTCGCCAACACCGCGCTCAAGGGCGCGAACCTCTCCGACGTGAAGCTCGAGGGCGTCGACCTCTCGGCCGCCGACCTCACCGGCGCCAGCGTGCGCACCGCGGATTCGCTGCCGCCGGACGTGAAGCAGATCCTCTCCAGCCACTTCGACTGGATCCGCTCGGATGGCCGCCGCGGCAGCCGGGCGAAGCTCGCCAAGGCCGACCTCACCTACATCAACCTCGCCGGCGCCGATCTCTCGGGCGCGGACTTCTCGGGCGCCAACCTGACCGGCGCCAACCTCGCCAAGACCAGCTTCGTGATGTCGGACCTCTCAGGCGCCAACCTCACCGGCGCCGACCTCTCGAACTCGAAGCTCGACGGGATCAACCTCGCGAAGGCCGACATGTCGACGGCCAAGATGGCCGGCGCCCAGATGGGTCCGGTCGACATCAAGGACGCCTCGGGCCGCCCGACCGGCCGCAAATGGCCCTCGAACCTCGCCAGCGCCAAGCTCAACGGCGCCGACCTGACCGGCGCCAACCTTGAATACGCCAACCTGGGTCACGCCGACTTCACCGGCGCCAACCTGACCAAGGCGAGCATGCGGGCCGCCAACATGACCGACGCCAAGATGGACGGTGCCGTCCTCGACGGCGCGACGTTCGACCGCGTCGGCGCCCGTTGAGCTCGGACTGGCCGACAGGCACCGCCAGCCCCATATAACTCCTTCAACCAGCGACCTTTCGTCGTCCCCCCCTGGCGCTTCATGTTGCGCTGCGGTAAAGGGACGCGCCCTCGCGCCGGCCGGATTTGAAAATGAACATTCGAAACATCGCCATTATCGCCCACGTCGACCATGGCAAGACCACGCTGGTCGACAATCTGCTGAAGCAGAGCGGCACCTTCCGCGCCAACCAGCAGGTGGCCGAGCGGGCGCTCGACCGAAACGACCTGGAGCGCGAGCGCGGTATCACGATCCTCGCCAAGTGTACCTCGGTCACCTGGAAGGACGTGCGCGTCAACATCGTCGACACGCCCGGCCACGCCGACTTCGGCGGTGAGGTCGAGCGCATCCTCTCGATGGTCGACGGCGTGGTCGTCCTCGTCGACGCCGCCGAGGGCGTGCTGCCGCAGACGAAGTTCGTCACCGGCAAGGCGCTCAAGCTCGGGCTCAGGCCGATCGTACTGGTCAACAAGGTCGATCGCCCCGACGCACGTCCCGACGAGGTGCTGAACGAGATCTTCGATCTCTTCGCCGCCCTCGACGCCACCGACGAGCAGCTCGACTTCCCGGCGCTCTACGCCTCCGGCCGCGACGGCTGGGCGGCGGAGTCGCTGGAGGCCCCGCGCGAGACGCTGGCGCCGCTGTTCGATCTCGTCGTCCGCCACGTGCCGGCCGCGACCGGCGACGCCGAGGCGCCCTTCGCGATGCTGGCGACCACGCTCGAATACGATCCCTATCTCGGCCGCATCCTGACCGGCCGCATCCATACCGGCATCGCCAAGCCGAACATGGCGATCAAGGCGATCAACCGCGACGGCAAGCTGCTCGAGCAGGGCCGCATGTCGAAGCTGCTGGGCTTCCGCGGCCTCGAGCGCGTGCCGCTCGACCAGGCCGAGGCCGGCGACATCATCGCCATCGCGGGCCTGACCCAGACCACGGTCGCCGACACGATCTGCGATCCGCAGGTGACCGAGGCGATCAAGGCCAATCCGATCGATCCGCCGACGCTGGCAATGACCTTCTCGGTCAACGACTCCCCCCTCGCCGGCCGCGAGGGCGACAAGGTCACCAGCCGCATGATCCGCGACCGCCTCATGCGCGAGGCGGAAGGCAACGTCGCGATCCGCGTGAGCGAGGCCGACTCCAAGGACGCCTTCGAGGTCGCCGGCCGCGGCGAGCTCCAGCTCGGCGTCCTCATCGAGACGATGCGCCGCGAGGGTTTCGAGCTCTCGATCAGCCGCCCGCGGGTGCTGATGAAGTCCGATCCCGTCACCGGCCAGCGCCAGGAGCCGATCGAGGAAGTCGTCATCGACGTCGACGAGGCCTATTCCGGGGTCGTTGTCGACAAGGTCTCCCAGCGCAAGGGCGAGCTCACGGAGATGCGGCCGGCCGGCGCCGGCAAGCAGCGCATCGTGTTCCACTGCCCGTCGCGCGGTCTTATCGGCTACCACGGCCAGTTCCTGACCGACACCCGCGGCACCGGGGTCATGAACCGTATATTCCACGGCTATGGCCCGTGGCGGGGCCCGATCGAAGGCCGTGGCAAGGGCGTGCTGATCTCGACGGAGCCAGGCGAGACCGTCGCCTATGCGCTCTGGTATCTTGAGGAGCGCGGCGTCCTCTTCACCGACCCGGGCGTCAAGGTCTACGAGGGCATGATCATCGGCGAGAACAGCCGCGACAACGACCTCGACGTCAATCCGATCAAGACCAAGAAGCTCACCAACATCCGCGCCGCCGGCAAGGACGACGCCATCCTGCTGACCCCGCCCCGGCGGATGTCGCTGGAGGAGGCGCTGGCCTACATCCAGGACGACGAGCTGGTCGAGGACGCCGAAGTCGATCCGGCTCCGCAAGCGCTCGCTCGACCCGAACCAGCGCAAGCGGGAAGCCAAGGCCGCCGAGGCGGCCGAAGCCTGAAGCCTCTCGGACGGCCGCCCTCGGGCGGCCGTTTCTGCTTAAAACCGGGGCAAACGGCCTTCTTCGACCAAGATATGATTGTCAGCCGACGCGTTCGCGGCTAGGTACGCGACAGGTCTCTGCGCCTAAAAAAATACAAGGACCGGCAAAGCCGGTCGCCAGGGTGGATGTCTGGGGAGGTCGGCAAGGTGCTAGCACTCCTTCGCCTGAGCCAGTTGATCGATCATATGAACGAGCGGTTCGGCCGCGTGGCCAACTGGCTCGTGCTGCTCGCCTGCATCATCAGCGCCGGCAACGCGATGATCCGCTATGCCTTCGACAACAGCTCGAACGGCTGGCTGGAAGTCCAGTGGTACATGTTCGCGATCATGGTGATGCTGGGCGCCCCCTACACGCTCAAGCGCAACGAGCATGTGCGTGTCGACATCGTCTACCTGAACCTCTCCGAGCGCGGTCAACTCTGGGTCGACATCATCGGCGGCGTGCTCTTCCTGCTGCCGGCCTGCATCCTGCTGGGTTGGCTGTCCTGGCCCTTCTTCTACCAGTCCTTCCTGGTGGGCGAGCAGTCGAGCAACGCCGGCGGCCTGATCCGCTGGCCGATCAAGCTCATCCTGCCCTTCGGCTTCGCGATCCTGGCACTCCAGGGGATCTCGGAGATCATCAAGCGCGTCGGCGCGCTCAAAGGCTACGTGCAGATCGACGCCCGCTACGAGAGGCCGACCCAATGATCCCTCTCGAGTGGATGCCGCCGTTGATGTTCGGCGGCCTCGTGCTGTTCATGCTGTTCGGCTACCCGGTCGCCTTCTCGCTCTCCGCCGTCGGCCTGTTCTTCGGCTTCATCTCGATCGAGCTCGGCTATTTCACCCTGCCGTTCCTGCAGGCGATCCCGCAGCGCGTCTTCGGCAGCGTGCTGTCCAACGACCTGCTGCTGGCGATCCCGTTCTTCACCTTCATGGGTGCGATCCTCGAGCGATGCGGGCTCGCCGAGGACATGCTGGACTCGATGGGCCAGCTCTTCGGCACCATCCGCGGCGGCCTCGGCTACTCGGTCATCCTCGTGGGCTTCATCCTCGGTGCCGTCACCGGCACGGTCGCGGCCCAGGTCATCGCGATGGCGTTGATCTCGCTCCCGGTGATGATGCGCTACAAGTACAACACGCGCTACGCGACCGGCGTGCTGGCCGCGTCCGGCACCATCACCCAGCTGGTGCCGCCGTCGCTGGTCCTCGTCGTTCTCGCCGACCAGCTCGGCAAGTCGGTCGGCGACATGTATCTCGGCGCTTGGGGTCCGTCGCTGATCCAGATCGCGCTGTTCGCGCTCTACACGTTCGGCGTCAGCATCATCAAGCCGGAGTGGGTGCCGGCGATCCCGAAGTCCGACCTGACGCTCTCGGGCTGGGCGCTCTGGAAGAAGTGCCTCTGGGGCATCGTTCCTTCGGCCGTGCTGATCTTCCTCGTCCTCGGCACCATGATGATGGGCCTGGCGACGCCGACCGAGGCCGGCGCCATGGGCACGGTCGGCGCAATCATCCTCGCCGTCATCCATCACCCGAAGCTCGGCAAGACGGGCCAGCGGGCTTTCATCGGCATGCTCGCCACGGCCGGCATCGGCGCGATCATCGGGATCTTCGCGTTCAAGTCGCTGCCCTTCAAGCTGGCCTTCGCCGCGATGTACGTCTGCGTCGCCTGGCTCTGCGTCCGCGCGTGGTTCATCCCCGAGCTGCACGACCTGATCAAGCAGGCCTTCGAGTCGACGATGCGGCTCACCGCGATGGTGACCTTCATCCTGATCGGCTCGACCGCCTTCTCCATCGTCTTCCAGGGCAACGACGGCAGCCGCTGGGTCGAGCACATGCTGACGTCGCTGCCGGGCGGCGTCTGGGGCTTCCTGCTCTTCGTCAACCTGTTCGTCTTCTTCCTCGCCTTCTTCCTCGACTTCTTCGAGATCGCGTTCATCATCGTACCCATGCTGGCGCCGGTGGCGCAGAAGATCCTGGAGCCGATCGTCGGTCCCGAAGCGGCCCTCATCTGGTTCGGCGTGATCCTTTGCGTGAACATGCAGACCTCGTTCATGCACCCGCCCTTCGGCTTCGCGCTGTTCTATCTGCGCGGCGTCGCGCCGAAGGAGATCAAGAGCTCGGACATCTACTGGGGCGCCATCCCTTGGGTCGCGCTTCAGCTCGTCATGGTGGCGCTGGTCATCGCGGCGCCGATCCTGGTGACCGGCCTGCTGGACGCGCCGTCGACCGTCGACCCCTCGACGATCCAGATCGACGTGCCGCCGCCCGATACCCAGGAAGAGGCGCCTCAGGAAGAGAGCTCGCCCTGAGGCTGCCGTGCCCCTGAAAAGCAAAAGGCCCCGCCGAAGCGAGGCCTTTCCTTTTCGAGCCTGTCGGCTAGCCGGTCAGGACTTCTTCTCGCGCGACTTCGCCATCATGAACTGGTCGAAGCTGTTCTCGGTGACGCGGAACCAGGGCAGCTCGTCGTCCTGGAACTTCTTGTAGGCGTCGTAGACCTTCTTGAACTTCGCGTTCTTGGCCGAGGTCTCGGCATAGAGCTCCATGGCCGACTTGTAGCAGGCCTCCATGACTTCCTTCGGGAAGGCGCGGAGCTGCGTGCCGCCGGCGATGAGCTTGCGAAGCGCGGCCGGGTTCAGGGAGTCGTACTTGGCCGGCATCCAGCCATGCGCCTCGGCGCAGGCCGCCTCAAGCGCCGCCTGGTAGGTCTTCGGCAGCTTTTCCCACTCTTTGATGCTGAACATGCAGGAGAGCTGCGCGGAGCCTTCCCACCAACCCGGGTAGTAGTAGTACTTGGCGATCTTGTTGAAGCCGAGCTTCTCGTCGTCATACGGGCCGACCCACTCGGCCGCGTCGATGGTGCCCTTCTCCAGCGACGGATAGATGTCGCCGCCGGCGATCTGCTGCGGCACGGTGCCGAGCTTGGAGAGCACGGCGCCGGCGAAGCCGCCGATGCGCATCTTCAGGCCCTTCAGGTCGTCGACGGTCTTGATCTCCTTGCGGAACCAGCCGCCCATCTGACCGCCGGTGTTGCCGGCCGGAGCGGCATAGATGCCGTACTCCTTGAAGAACTCGTTCATGAGCTCGCGGCCGCCACCGTGATACATCCACGCGTTCTGCTGGCGCACGTTGAGGCCGAACGGAACGGCGGTGTCGAAGGCGAAGGTCGGGTCCTTGCCGAAGTAGTAGTAGCTGGCGGTGTGGCCGGCTTCGACGGTGCCGCTCTGCACCGCATCCACGATGCCCAGCGCCGGGACGATTTCGCCCGCCGCGAACACCTGGATCTGGAACTTGTTGTCGGTCGCGGCAGCCACGCGCTTGGCGACGACTTCGGCGCCGCCGAAGATCGTGTCCAGGCTCTTCGGGAAGCTCGACGCCATACGCCACTTGATCTCGGGCGCGGACTGCGCGATCGCCGGCGCGGCGACGACGCTGGCCGCGGCGCCGATGCCGGCGGCCTTCAGGAATTTACGTCTCTCCATCGGTCTCCTCCAGGATATCGAGGTTCTTGGTTCCCCAGGCCCTCGCCACCCTCCGGCGTGCATTACGAGCCTGTCATCGGAGATACTTACACATCGGCAATGGCTTAGGTAGATGGAGAAAAGTCGAATCCGACGCACGAAGTCGCTGCCCAACGAATGGGCAAAGACCTTCACCGGCCGTAGGCGGTCGGGTCGAGCGCGAAGACCAACCCTCGCCAGGCCGGATCGCCTGTCCGGCGCCTGACCGCGTTCTCGCGGGCGATCCGACGGCAGAGCGCGAGCGCGGCCCGGTCGTCGAGATGCGCCGTCTCCTCGCCGAGATGCTCGGACAAGAGGTCGGCGCGGAGCGCATGGACGGTCGCCGGGTCCCAGAACGAAAGGTTCATCTCGGTGTTCCGGAACAGCGACCCCGCATGCAGGTTGCAGGAGCCGACCGTCGCCCAGGCATCGTCGACCAGCATCGCCTTGGAGTGGACATGGACGTTGCGACGCCCACCGTCGCCGTCCGGCGCGGCGAGCCCGATCATGGCGAAGCGCTCGTGCCGGCCGAGCCGCTCGATGCTCTCGAAGAACGGGGTCCACTCGGCATCCTTCCGACGCGCCAGCACGATCGGCTCGGGCTCCGGCGGCGCCAGCATCACGACGTCGACGCCGCGCGCGAGCGCCGCATCCAGCGCGCTTGAGATCTCGACCACCGGCAGCGCCTGGTGCTCGAGGTAGATCGACCGGCGCGCCGCGCCGATCGCCAGCAGGTACTGCTGCAGGATCGATCTCTCGCCGCCGGCGACGTCGCTCGACGGGCGCCCGGGCATGATCGTGCGCTGCACCTGAGCGATGGCATTGCCGCACGGCGGCGATACGCGCGACGGGAACGGCAGGTCGTCTTCGCCGGTGTGGCCCCAGGTGCCGTCGGGGAGAGCGCGATCGCTCGCGTCGTTCCAGCGCTCGACGAAGTTGTGGTGGACGTCCGTCGCCGACGGACCGACCAGCTCTAGATACATGTCGTGGAACTGGCCGTCCGGACCGAGATGGCCGCGCACGCCGTTGGCGCCGCGCGTCATGTTGATGCCGCCGACGAAGGCGATCTCGGATGCCTCGCCCGCATCGACCAGCCAGCTCTTCTGGTGATGGCAGCCGGTTCCTTCGTGCCGGTCCCAGCGGACGCGAAAGCGCGAGCCGCGCCGGCGCAGCACCTCGCGGTCCGCCGCAGAGCCGGAAAAGGTCGGACCGAAGCCCATCCCCTCCGGATTGGGGCGCCAGCAGAGGACGCGGACGTCGAGGCCGCGGGCGGCGGCGCGATCGAGCAGATCGAACAGCGAGCCGAGCTGGTCAGGCATCCGGAAGTTCTCGGCGATGAAGGCGACCGTCACCCAGACGCCGCGCCGCGCCGCCTCGACCGCCTCGCCGATGCGCCGGAACGCCGGAATGCCGTCGATCAGCGGACGGATGCCGTTTCCGTTCCGGGGCGGATACGAACCCGATGCGGGGAAGCCGATATGCGGTGCCGGACCGGAGGCGTTCATCCGCGCTTTCTCACAGGAGCGTGCGCGGGGATCAGGTTCCGGCGCCGCCGTCGATCTGATAGAAGGACGGCTTCCTCTACCAGATTAACGGTCCAGTCATGTCCAGAAAGCCGCTGTCCGCCGCCCTCGCCCTCGCCGCCGTCCTCGGCCTCGGCGCCACCGCCGATGCCGCCGACAAGGACAACCTCATCTACATGGAGCTGAAGACCGGCCGCGTCGTCATCGAGACCCGCCCCGACCTGGCGCCGGGCCATGTCGCCCGAATCAAGGAGCTGGTGAAGCAGGGCTTCTACGACGGCGTCGTCTTCCATCGCGTGATCGAAGGCTTCATGGCCCAGACCGGCGACCCGCTCGGCAACGGCACCGGCGGCTCCGGCAAGAAGCTCAAGGCCGAGTTCTCGAAGGAGCCGCATGTCCGCGGCATCGTCTCGATGGCCCGCGCGCAGGATCCGAACTCGGCCGACAGCCAGTTCTTCATCTGCCTCGCCGACTCCAAGTTCCTCGACAACCAGTACACCGTCTGGGGCCGCGTCATCGAGGGCATGGACAACATCGACAAGGTCAAGAAGGGCGACCGCAACCAGAACGGCTCGGTCAAGGATCCCGACAAGATCATCAAGATGCAGCTGGCGTCCGACGCGAAGTAAGGCCGGCCCGATGACCGCGGAGAACGTCTGCTTCTCCGCCGACTATGCGGAGGCGCGCGAGAAGTTTCTCGCCGCCGCCCGCATCGCCGGCGCCGTCACCAAGGCCTATCCCAACCCGCTGAAGGGACCGAAGGGCGAGAACCTCTCGACCGACGTCGCCTTCATCGGCGACCGCAGGGCACCGAAGGTGCTGGCGACGTTCTCGGGCACGCATGGCGCCGAGGGCTTCTGCGGATCCGGCGCGCAGGTCGATCTCCTGACCTCCGGCCTGCTCGAAAGCCGGTCGAAGGACACGGCGATCCTGATGGTGCATGCGGTCAACTGCCACGGCTTCGCCTGGGTCAGGCGAACGACGGAAGAGAACGTCGACCTCAACCGCAACTGGTCCGACTATTCGAAGCCGCTGCCGGAGAACAAGGGCTACGACGAGATCGCCGACTGGCTCGTGCCGTCGGCGCTGACGGGACCCGTGTTCGACGAGGCCGAGAAGCAGCTGCAGCTCTGGCGCGACAAGAACGGCGACGTCGCCTTCGCCAATTGCGTCAGCGAAGGACAGTTCAAGCATCCGAAGGGTCTCTTCTACGGCGGCACCGGCCCGACCTGGGCACGGCGCACGCTGGAGACGATCCTCACCGAATGGGCGGGGCACGCCTCCCAGTTCGCGGTGATCGACTATCACACCGGCCTCGGCCCCTTCGGCTACGGCGAGCTGATCTGCGATCACGAGCCGCATCAGCCGGCGACGGCCCGCGCCAAGGCGTGGTGGGGAGAGTCGGTGACCGAGCCGCGCAAGGGCACGTCGTCGTCGAACGTGAAGGCCGGCACCGCGCCGGCCGGGCTCGAGCGCGCGCTGCCGAAATCGGACGTGACCTACATCGCGCTCGAATACGGAACCTACTCGCGCGCCCAGGGTCGGAAGGCGCTGCGCGAGGATGCGTGGCTGCACGGCTACGGCGATCCGCTCGGCCCCGACGCGCCGCGCATCAAGGCGCAGATCAGGAAGCAGTTCTATCCGGACACCGACGATTGGCGCGAGGCGATCGTCTGGCGCTCACGTCAGGTCATGCGTCAGGCCATCGCCGGCATGGCCCAGTCGAACCGCTAGCGTCCAACCGCCGATCAATCTCCCTTCGCGCGCTTCGCCCATAGCTCGGCCGCTTCCGGATCGGCCGCGAGCCCGAGCTCGCCGTTGAGATAGGCGTCGGCAAGACGTGCCGCCGCCCCGCCATGGCCTGCGTCGGCGGCGCGGCGATACCAGCCGGCGGCACGCTCGGGCGATTTTGAAACTCCCTGCCCGTACTCGTAGGCATCGCCGAGATCGAACATCGCGGTGACGTCGTCATGGTCGACGAGCTCTTCGAGGATGGCGATCGCCTCGGCGTGACGGCCGCTCATCTGCAGCGCGATGCGCGCGATCTTGAGCGCCGTCTCGTCGCCGGGATGGAGCCTGAGCGCGGTCAGCGCCGGCTCTACCGCCTCGCGATATCGCATCGCCGCGGTGGACGCGACCGCGAGCTCGAAGTGAAGCGTCCAGTCCTCGGGATGGCGCGTGAGCAGGTCGCGATACGTGGCGATGCCCATACCGCCCTCGCCCAGCGCCATGAAGGCGCGGCCGAGGTTGCGGCGGCTCTCGTCGTCGCCGGGGTTCTCGGCGATCGCGCGTTCGCAGGCGGCGACGTTGCCGCCATTCGCGGTCTCGGCGCAGCGCGCCGCGAAGCCTTGCGCCAATGCCTCGGCCGATACGCTCAAGAGAGGAAGAAGCACGAGGGCATGCCTGCGCATGCCTTCGATGCTAGCAGAACTACTGCTGGCGGAGGCCCGGGACGCTGAGCTCGCCGGACTCGATCGCGCGCTTGAGGGCGTCGACGCCGCGCGCCATCTCCTCGGACATCTCGCGCATCTTGGCGAGCTCCTTGGTCTCAGTCTCGCCGAAGGGGCGCTTCGCCGCGATCTGACCGGCATCGAGGATGCGGGCGAGGTAGCGGCCGCGAAGGCGGGCGGAGAGGTTGATCGCAGCCTCGACCTCGGTCGGGGTCACGGTCATGACCGCCTTGGCGATCTCGGTCTTGGCCTCGCCTCGGGCGAAGCCGGCGAGCTCGCGGAGATACTGCGCCGGGCTGACGTTGTGGCGGTTGGGATCGACCGCCGCCGGCTTGGGCTCGGCCTTCGGCGTGCCTGGCACGCCGAGGCGGGTCGCCGCCTTGATCGTCGCCTGCACGCGCGGCGGGATCGCCGGCGGCGGCGGCGCCAGGTCCCGCGCCTGGGGGCGCGGCGGCAGGCTGGAGTTCGCGGGTTCGGGGTAGGGTTCCCAGCCGATCGCCTCCTTCGCCTCTTTGGCGCGGTTTCCGATCGACGTGGTCGCCTGGCGGACCAGGCCTGCGAGAGAAGCAGCCATGCGCGTCGTCCCTGTTCTTCGTATCCGGGCCCGAAAGCCGGCCCATCCGATGCGTCGCGGTCCTCGTTGCAACCCGCGTGCCGAAGGTAAACGCGCCAGAACCCGGCCTGATCGGGAGGATGACGGCAAGTCTTGCCGCCATCGTCGCAGGGCACGGGAAGGACCTGCCGCCCGTTGACAGGAACGGCCTGCCCCCCAGATGTTGGGGCATGCGCCTCATCCCCTGGCTCCTGCTAGCCATCCTCGCCCTGCCCGCCCCCGCCGGCGCGCACTCCTACAAGGTGGGCGAGGTCATGGTTGGCCATGTCTGGGCGGCGCCGAGCACCGGGAGCGGCACGGAGGCCTATCTCAGCCTGCTGAACCGGGCGCTCAAGGAGGATCAGCTGACCTCGGTCCTGGTCCCGACCGCCCGGGCGACGGGGTTCGTGAGCCCGGCCAGCCAGCGAATCGGTGCCATCGACCTGGCGTCGAACCGGCCCGTGGTCCTGAAGCCCGGGGGATACCGGATCCTGCTCGCCGGTCTCGATCGCGCGGTCCGGGTCGGCGACAAGATCAAGCTGACGCTGATTTTTGCCCGCGCCGGCCAGGTCCAGGTCGAGGCGGTGGTCGAGGCGGGGCCGTCTCACGGTTGAGCAACCGGCCCGGCGGTCGCTAGAGTGCGGCGTCGAAGCAGGGGAGGCTCGTTCCATGTCCGCCGCGAAACCGCCCGTCGTGGAGGAGCCAGGCTGGCTGAAGCGCCTCGCCGGGCTCGGACAGGCCCTGCTCGGGTCGAGCTCCGCCAACCGCCGACGCTATCGCCGCTATCCGGTCGCCGCCCTCGCCCAGGTCGCCGCCAAGACCTTCGAATGCGAGGTCGTCAACGTCTCGACCGGCGGCGCGCTGCTGGTCCCGGCGCTGAGCTTGAGCGACGGCTCGGCCTTCACGCTGACCCATCCCTCCTCCACCATCAGCCTCACCGGGCGTGTCATCGCGCAGGCCGACGACGGCACGCGCATCGAGTTCGATCAGCCGACCGCCGGCGCGATCGTCTCCGCATGGATGCGCTCGAGCTAGTTTCCGAAAACGGTCGGCGTTTCCGATCGGCAAGAGCCGGCCGTTTCGTTGACCCCATCCGGGTGAGCCCCTAGCATCGCGTCCCAACAGGGAGCGGCTTCGGCCCAATGACAACAACGACGTTACGCCGGCTGAGGCCGGGGCGCTTTGCGCTGCCCGCGGCGGTGACGCTGGTCTATCTCTACATCCTGGCGCCGGTGATGTTCGTCGCCTGGATCGCCTTCTTCGACCAGGACATCATCGTCTTCCCGCCCGAGGGCTATACGCTCAAGTGGTTCGTCCAGGTGTGGGAGCGCCGCGCCTTCCAGCGGGGCTTCATCACCTCGTTCCAGGTCGCCGCGGTCTCGATGGTGTTCGGGGTGGCGCTCGGCACCCTAGCCTCGATCGCATTGGTGCGCTATCGCTTCCCCGGTCGCGAGGCGATCAACACGCTGCTGCTCTCGCCGCTGATCGTGCCCGGCATCGTCGCCGGCACCGCGATCTATGTGTTCTTCGTCTATCTCGACAACACCTTCGAGTGGGAAATGAAGGGCACGCTGCCGGGCCTGGTCGCAGCGCATGTGATGCTGACGCTTCCCTGGACCGTGCGCTTGATCTCCGCCAGCCTGCAGGGCATCGACCGCGTGGTCGAGGAGGCCGCCGCCAATCTCGGCGCCAGCCCGTGGACCGTGTTCCGCCGCGTCACCTTCCCGATGATGCGCGCCGGCATCGTCGCCGCATCGCTCTTCAGCTTCATCACCTCGTTCGAGAACCTGGAGCTGACGCTGTTCCTGGTCGGCCCCGGCCGCACCACGCTTCCCGTGGTCGTGCTGGCGGCGCTCGAGTTCAAGGTGGATCCCACCATCGCTGCCGTCGCCTTCGTCCAGATCGTGATCATCGGCGCGCTGATGCTGATCACCGACCGCTACGTCAAGCTTTCGAGGATCGTCTGATGGCGCGCGTAACGCTGGATCATCTGGTCAAGGTCTACGGCACCAACCGCGTCGTCGACGACGTCTCGCTGACCGTCGCGCAGGGTGAGCTGGTGGCGCTGCTAGGCCCGTCCGGCTGCGGCAAGACGACGACGCTCCGCATGATCGCGGGCTTCGTCGAGGCGACGTCCGGGCGCGTGCTGATCGGCGACGAGGACGTGACCGATCTTCCGCCCTATCGCCGCAACACGGGCATGGTGTTCCAGGGCTACGCCCTCTTCCCGCACATGACGGTGTTCGGCAACGTCGCCTTCGGCCTCGAGATGCGGAAGGTGTCGAAGGCCGAGACCGAGACCCGCGTGCGCCGCGCGCTCGAGCTCGTGCGCCTGGGCCAGCTCGCCGACCGCTATCCGCGCCAGCTTTCCGGCGGCCAGCAGCAACGCGTGGCCCTCGCCCGCGCGCTCGTGGTCGAGCCCGAGGTGTTCCTGCTCGACGAGCCGCTCTCGAACCTCGATGCCAAGCTGCGCAGCGAGGTCCGCGTCGAGATCCGCCAGCTGCAGCAGAATCTCGGCCTCACCACCGTGTTCGTGACCCACGACCAGGAAGAGGCGCTGACCTTGGCCGACCGGCTCGTCGTCATGAGCCAGGGCGTGATCCAGCAGATCGGCACGCCGACCGAGCTCTACGAGCGGCCGGCGAACGCCTTCGTCGCCGACTTCATCGGCAAGTCGAACTTCCTGAAGGGAAGGCTCGCGCAGCCCGGGCGCTTCGTCACCGAAGGCGGCATCGAGGTCAAGGTCGCCGAGGGCGATGCGTCGTCGACGCTGCTGGCGATCCGGCCCGAGAAGATCGCCTTGGGCACGCCCGCGATGGGCCTCGACAATCGCATCCAGGGCACGGTCGAGCTGGTGACTTATCTTGGATCGCTGACCGAGTATCGCATCCGCCTCAACCCGGCCGAGACGATCACGATCTCGCAGCCGAACACCGATCGGGCGGAAACACAGGCCGCGCAGGGACAGGCGGTCGTGCTCGGCTGGCGCGCCGAGGCCGGGCTGTTGCTGCCCGAGCCGGCGGGTCGGTAGTATCAAAACAAATAGAACATGGAGGATGTCATGCACCGTTCAATGAACCGCCGGCAGATGCTGGCCTCGACCGGCCTCGCCGGGGCAGGCCTCGCGCTCTCGGCCTCGGGCGTCTCGGCGCAGTCGCTCTCGTGCAGCGACGTCTTCGTCGGCACCTGGGGTGGCGACTACCAGGACCTGCTCATCGCCAACTTCGAGAAGCGCGTGATGGGCGGCCTCAAGGTCAGCGTCGCGCACGACGTCGCCAACGCTCCGCCGCGCAAGACCAAGCTGGTCACCGAGCGGACCGGCCGGCGCGGCACGATGGACGTGGCGCTGCTCTCCGAGATCGACATGTTCGAGATGTACAAGGCGGGCGTGCTCGAGGAGCTCGACTACTCGAAGCTCAAGAACGGCGCCAACATCATCCCGGCGCTGCGCCGCACCTATTCGATCCCGCACATCTATTCGGGCAAGATCATCCTCTACAATCCGAACAAGGTGACGACTCCGCCGACCTCGTATGCGGATCTGTGGGACCCGAAGTACAAGGGCCGCGTCGGCTTCGCCGACGGCCTCTACATCCAGGTCATCGAGTCTGCGGCGCTGATCAACGGCGGCTCGGTCACCAACCTCGAGCCCGGCAAGGCGAAGCTGGCCGAGCTGAAGAAGCTCGACCCCAAGGTCTACCCGTCGAACGAGACCCTGGCCGCGGCGCTCAAGAGCGAGGAGGTCTGGTTCACCATCATGTGGCGCGCCCGCGGCGTGCAGTGGCGGAACTCCGGCATCCCGATCGGCCTCGCCGTTCCGAAGGAAGGCGCCACGCCGATCATCTTCGAGGCCGGCATCCCGAAGAACGCGCCGAACAAGGACTGCGCCTACGCCTATCTCGACGCGATGCTCGACCCGCAGGGCCAGGCCGGATTCGCCGACAAGATGGGCTACGTGCCGACGGTGACCAACGCCAAGCTCGACGCGAAGCTGGAAGCCGACCTCTCGTTCACGGCCGACGAGCAGAAGAAGTTCGTGATCCCGGATCTCGAATACGTCGCCAAGAACAACGCGTCCCTGCTCGACTGGTGGAACCGCGAGTTTAAGGGCTGACCTGAATGTCGATGGCGGAAGCGGGCGACCGGAAAAGGTCGCTCGCCCCTCTCCTGATGCTGCCGGCGGCCCTGCTGGTGCTGGCGGTGCTCGGCATGCCGCTGCTGACGCTGCTCCGCTACAGCTTCAACCGCTTCGTCCCCGGCCAGCTGATGGTCGAGGCGTTCACGTTCGACAACTACGCCCGCTTCTTCAGCGACTCCTACTTCATCAACGTGCTGGCGACGACCGTGCAGATGGCCGTCGTCTGCACCGTCCTCAGCCTCGTCCTGGCCTTCCCGGTCGCCTATTTCCTGGCCCGCACGCAGAGCAAGTACAAAAGCCTGCTGATCATCCTCGCGGTGTTCCCGCTGCTGGTCGGCAACGTCGTGCGCGCCGCCGGCTGGATGGCTTTGCTCGGCAACCAGGGCTTCGTGAACTCGATCCTGATGGGTGCCGGCCTCACCTCGGCGCCGGTGAAGATCCTCTACACGCCCGTCGCCGTCGCCATCGGCATCATCGCCGTGGTGCTGCCCTACATGATCCTGACCCTGCAGAGCGTGATCGAGAGCATCGACCGCTCGGTCGAGGAGGCCGCGCTCAATCTCGGCGCCAGCCCCTTCACCGTGTTCCGGCGCGTGACCTTCCCGCTGTCGCTGCCGGGCGTTCTCGCCGGCACCGTGCTGGTCGGCATCCTCTGCATGAACGCCTATGCCACGCCGGTGCTGCTCGGCGGCTCGCAGTTCAAGATGATGGCCCCGGCCCTCTATGATCAGATAGCGCGCGCGAGCAACTGGCCATTCGGCGCGGCGCTCGCCTTCGTTCTGATGGTCGCGACCGTCTGCCTCACCATCGCTTCCACGCTCGCGCTCAAGCGCCGTACGACGAAAGACTGACGGGGGAACCACTATGCCGTTGACGCCCGACCAGGTCCGCACAGCCGCGGACGCGAAGAAGATCGTCCAGGAACGCGGCCTCACGCATGTGAAGGTCGGCGTCTTCGACATGGACGGCATCCTGCGCGGCAAGTACATGGGCCGCGACAAGTTCTTCTCGGCGCTCGAGTCCGGCTTCGGCTTCTGCGACGTGGTGCTGGGCTGGGACTCGAATGACCAGCTCTACGACAACGTCACCTACACCGGCTGGCACACCGCCTACCCCGACGCTTTCGTCCGCGTGATCCCCGAAAGCTGCCGCGAGCTGCCGGAGGAAGACAACGCGCTCTTCTTCCTCTCCGAGTTCGTCGGCAAGGCCGAGGAGATCTGCCCCCGCGGCGTGCTCCGGCGCGTGATCGAGAAGGCGAACAGGATGGGCTATGCACCCTTGAGCGCCGTCGAGTTCGAGTTCTTCGTCTTCGAGGAGACGCCGCACTCGATCCGCGAGAAGGGATACCGGAACCTGAAGCCGCTGACGCCTGGCTTCTTCGGCTACTCGGTGCTGCGCAATTCGGTCCATGCCGACTTCTACAACGAGCTTCTCGCCTTCTGCGAGGAGATGAACTTCGGCATCGAAGGCCTCCACACCGAGACCGGCGCCGGCGTGCTGGAAGCGGCGATCCGCGTCGACGAGACGCTGGAGTCGGCCGACAAGGCAGCCCTGTTCAAGACCTTCACCAAGGTCTTCTGCCAGCGCCGCGGCCTGATGGCGACGTTCATGGCGAAGTGGTCGAAGGATTGGCCGGGCCAGTCGGGCCACATCCACGTCTCGCTGAAGGACGCCAAGGGCAAGGGCGCGTTCCACGATCCCAAGGGCCGCTTCAGCATGAGCCCGCTGATGGAAAGCTTCGTCGCCGGGCAGCAGGCGCTGATGCCAGAGCTGCTGGCGATGGTGTCGCCGACGGTCAATTCCTACACGCGGCTGATTCCCGGGTTCTGGGCGCCGACCAATGCCACCTGGGGCGTCGAGAACCGCACGACGGCGCTTCGCGTAATTCCCGGATCGGCGAAGTCGCAGCGCGTCGAGTATCGCATCGCCGCTGCCGACCAGAACCCCTACCTCGCGCTCGCGGTCGCGCTGGGATCGGGCCTCTGGGGGATAGAGAACAAGCTGAAGCTGGGCGAGCCGATCAAGGGCAATGCCTACGACCAGAAGCATCCGGCGAAGCTGTCGCTGCCCTCGACCTTGTGGGACGCGGCGCAGCGTCTCAAAGGTTCGAAGGCGGCGCGCGAACTTTTCGGTGACAATTTCGTCGAGCACTATGCCGCGACTCGCGAATGGGAAGAGCGCGAGAACCGCAAGCACATCAGCGACTGGCAACTCGCCCGATATTTCGAGATCATCTGAGCATGACCAAGCTCAAGACCTTCTCGCCCGGCGACGGGCGCGTCTACATCGAACGTCCCCTCGCAACGCAGGCCGACGTCGACGCCATCCTCGCCAACGCCCGCGCCGCCGAACGCGGCTGGCGCTCGACGCCGATCGTCGAACGCGCGGCGATGGTCGAGAAATTCGTTCAGTACTTCGAAGGCCACTCGGCGGCGATCGCCGAGGAGATCACGCGCCAGATGGGCCGGCCGATCAAGTATACGCCCGGCGAGATCAGGGGCCTGGCCGAGCGCGCCCGCTACATGGCGTCGGTCGCGGTCGACGCGCTCGGCGACATCGCGATCGAGCCCAAGGAGAACTTCACCCGGTTCATCCGCAAGGAGCCGCTCGGCATCGTCTTCGTGATCGCGCCGTGGAACTACCCCTACCTCACCGCGGTCAACGCGATCGTCCCGGCGCTGATCGCCGGCAACGCGGTGATCCTCAAGCACTCGCACCAGACGCCGCTCTGCGCCGAACGCTTCGCCGCCGGCTTCAAGGCCGCCGGCCTTCCCGACGGCGTCTTCCAGTATCTCCACATGGACCACAAGCTGACCGAGAAGCTCGTGGCTTCGCCCGAGGTCGACTTCGTCGCCTTCACGGGATCGGTCGCGGGCGGACAGGCGGTCAGCCGCGCCGCCGCCGGCCGCTTCATCGGCCTCGGCCTCGAGCTCGGCGGCAAGGACCCGGCCTATGTGCGCGCCGACGCCAACTTCGACCACGCGGTCGAGAACCTCGTCGACGGCGCCTTCTTCAACTCAGGCCAGAGCTGCTGCGGCATCGAGCGGATCTACGTGCACGAGGATCTCTACGACCGCTTCGTGGAAGCCTATGTCGATCTCACACGGAAATACGTGCTCGACGATCCGATGAAGCCGGACACGACGCTGGGTCCGATGGTGCGCGGCCAGGCCGCCGACTTCGTCCGCGGCCAGGTCGCCGAGGCGGTCGCGCGCGGCGCCAAGGCGCATATCGACGTCAAGCAGTTTCCCAAGGCGCATGCGGGATCACCCTATTGCGCGCCCCAGGTGCTGACCGGCGTCGACCACACGATGCGGGTGATGTCGGAGGAGAGCTTCGGGCCGGTGATCGGCATCATGAAGGTCGCCTCCGACGACGAGGCGGTCCGCCTGATGAACGACAGCCAGTACGGCCTCACCGCCGCGATCTGGACGATGGACGAGGACGCCGCGATCCGCATCGGCGATGCGATCGAGACCGGCACCTGGTTCATGAACCGCTGCGACTACCTCGATCCCGCGCTGGCCTGGACCGGCGTCAAGGATTCGGGCCGCGGCTGCACGCTTTCCCGCCTCGGCTTCGACGCCTTCACGCGGCCGAAATCCTTCCATCTCCGCACCAAGCTCTGAGAGTTCCCCATGGCGCTGACCGTCGACTTCATGCGTGGCAACTGGTCTTTCCCGACCTCGGTTCGTTTCGGCGTCGGCCGCATCGCCGAGCTGGCCGACGCCTGCAAGGCGTCGGGCATCAAGCGGCCGCTGCTGGTGACCGATCCCGGTCTCGCCAAGCTCGCGATGGTCAAGGACGCGGTATCCGCCAACGAGAAGGCCGGCGTGCCGACTTCCGTGTTCTCCGACATCAAGCCGAACCCGGTCGCGAGCAACATCGACGCGGGCCTCAAGGCCTATCGCGCCGGCAACCATGACGGCGTGATCGCCTGGGGCGGCGGCAGCGCGCTCGACGCCGGCAAGGTCATCGCCTTCATGACCGGCCAGACGCGGCCGATGTGGGACTTCGAGGACATCGGAGACTGGTACACGCGCGCCAACCCGGACGGCATCGCCAAGGTGATCGCGGTCCCGACCACTGCCGGTACCGGCTCCGAGGTCGGACGCGCCGGCGTGATCGCCGACGAAACCACGCACACGAAGAAGGTCATCTTCCATCCGAAGATGCTGCCGGTGATCGTGATCTGCGATCCGGCGCTGACCGTGGGCCTGCCGGCGCACATCACCGCGGCGACCGGCATGGACGCGCTGGCCCATTGCCTGGAAGCCTTCTGCGCGCCGACGTACCACCCCTATGCCGACGGCATCGCGATCGAGGGCATGCGCCTGGTGAAGGAGCATCTGGCGACCGCGGTGTCCGAGCCGACCAACCTGGTCGCGCGCGGCCAGATGATGGTGGCCGCCAGCATGGGCGCGATCTCGTTCCAGAAGGGGCTGGGCGCGATCCACTCGCTGAGCCATCCGGTCGGTGCGCTCTACGACACGCATCACGGCCTCACCAACGCGGTGTTCATGCCCTACGTGCTGGCGTTCAACCGCTCGGCCATCGCCGAGAAGATGGCTTACCTCTCGCGCGTGCTCGACCTCAAGAAGCAGGACGTGGACGGCGTCATCGAATGGACGCTCGACCTCAGGAAGCAGTTCGGCATGCCGCACGACCTCAAGGGGCTCAAGGTCGGGCCCGAGCGTTTCCAGCAGATGTCGGAGATGGCCGCGGTCGACCCGACCGCCGGCGGCAACCCCGTCAAGCTCGACCCGCCGGTCCTGAAGAAGCTCTACGAGAACGCCCTCGAAGGCCGCGTTCAATAGACGCGGAGCACGTTTCGAAACCGGTCGATTGGCCGAGACGGAGGGCTGCGGGCGCGCGATAGATGGGCAAATGAAGGAGGAGCCCATGACGCGCAACCCGCTTCGCCGCCTCGCCCTCGCTGCCGCGCTCGCCGCCTCGGTCAGCGCCTCCGCGCTGGCCCAGACCACCGTCAAGGTCGCCGCCGACGGCGACCTCAAGATCCTCGATCCGATCTGGACGACGCAGTTCCTGACCGTCGGCCACGGCTACATGATCTACGACGTGCCCTATGCCTATGACGAGGCGGGGCTGGCAAAGCCGCAGATGATCGGCGAGGACTCCGTCAGCGCCGACGGGCTCACCTGGACCTTCAAGCTGCGCCCCGGGCTCAAGTTCCACGACGGCACGCCCGTCACGGCCAAGGACGTCTCCGCCTCGATCCAGCGTTGGGGCGCGCGCGCCACGGCCGGCCGCCTGATCATGAGCATCGCCGCCGGCTTCGACGTCGTCGACGACCGCACCTTCGTCATCCGCTTCAAGGAGAAGATCGGGCCGTTCCGCGAGATGGTCTCGAACCCGATCAACCCGCTGTTCGTGATGCGCGACGCCGACGCCAAGACCGACCCGAACACGCAGGTGACGACGACGGTCGGCTCCGGCCCCTTCCTCTTCGCGCGCGACGAGTGGGTGCCGGGCGCAAAGGTCGTCTACAAGAAGAATCCCGACTACGTCCCGCGCTCCGACGCGCCGAGCAGCATGGCCGGGGCCAAGATCCCCAAAGTCGACCGCTACGAGTGGATGTACCTGCCCGACCCGAACACGGCGACGCAGGCACTGATCCGTGCCGAGATCGACATCCTCGAGAATCCGCCGGCCGACCTGGTGCCGGTGATGCAGAAGGCCGGCGGCATCGACATCAAGGTCCTGAGCAGGACCGGCAACCAGATGCTGATGCGCCCGAACCACGCGATCCCGCCCTTCAACAACGTGAAGGCGCGCCAGGCGCTGCTCTATGCCGTCGACCAGGAAGCCTATCTCGCGGCGGCTATCGGCAATCCGGACTACGGCCAAGTCTGCTGGTCGGTATTCATGTGCAACACGCCGCTCGAATCCACCGCCGGGGTGAAGGACTGGGCCAACACCAAGGACCCGAACCGGAAGGCGAAAGCCAAGGCGCTCCTCGCCGAGAGCGGCTATGCCGGCGAGCCGATCGTCGTCTTCAAGGTGACCGACAGCCCGATCCTCTCGGCGATGGGCGAAGTGACCGCGCAGCTGCTGACCGACGTCGGCTTCAAGGTCGACCTGCAGAGCGTCGACACCTCGACCTTCGGCACGCGCCGCGTGATCAAGGACCCGCCGTCGCAGAATCGTGCCGGCTGGCATCTCGCGACAAGCTGGGCGGCCGGTCCGGTCTCGGGCGATCCGGTCTCTAACAACTACACGCCGACGCCATGCTCGGGCACCGGCTTCTTCGGCTGGCCCTGCGACGACAAGCTCGAGCAGATCCGACGCAAGTTCCTGACCGCGAGCACCGTCGAGGAGCGGAAGGCGCTGGTCGCCGAGTTCCAGGCGCCGATGTATGAGACGGTTCCCTACATCCCGCTCGGCCAGTTCCGCACGCCGTCGGCGTTCCGCAACACGATCTCGGGCGTGCTGCCCGGACCGCGCCTCGTGCTCTGGAATATCGAGAAGAAGTCCTAGACCGGGCACACCGGCGGACGGCCGAGGCGCTGGCGCGCGTCGCCCAGCGCCTTCTCGACCGCGAGGGCGCATCCGAGCAGGTGCTCCTCGCGGCCGCGGCCGGCGACCAGCTGCAGCCCGATCGGCAGGCGGTCCGGATCGAAGGCGACCGGCATCGAGATAGCCGGCATGTCCCAGACGTTGAAGCACGAGACGTTGCGGCCGATCCTGAGCGTGGTCATCCGGAACGATTCCAGGTCCTTCACCTGGTCCATGCGCGGCGCGGTGACGGCCGTGGTCGGCGTCGCCAGCACGTCGATGCCGTCCAGCCGCGCATGCGCGCGCGCCGACATCGCCGGCCGTGCGCGCTGGCGTGAGAGATACTCGGCGGCAGAGACATCGCCGAAATTCTTGAGCCGGGCCCAGACATTGGGATCGAGCTCCGGCACCCAGTCCTTGAACTCGGTCGAGACGATGGCGAAGCCCTCCGGAACGCCGACGCTGCCGGTCGCCATGTATTTCACGGCTTCCTCGATCTCCGGCATCGGTGTCGGCACCAGGATCGCGCCCTTGGCCTCGAGCTCCTTCAACGACGCTTCGATCGCTTCCGCGATGCCCGGGCCGCACTCGTCGAAGAAGTAGCGGTCGGCAACGCCGATCCGAAGCCCGCGAAGCGGCTGGGCGTCCAGCCGCTTCCAGAGGTCCGGCCAATCGATCCCGCCCGGAACGATCGCGGCGAACCCGAAGGCCGCGTCGGCCACCGACAGCGCAAGCGGGCCAGGGCAATCCAGCGACGGGCTCAACGGCGGCGCGCCGGTGCCGGGGATCCGGCCGATCGAAGGCTTGAGGCCGACGATGCCGGCGAGCGAGGCCGGCATGCGGATCGAGCCGCCGGCGTCGCTGCCCACCGAGATCGCCGCCGAGCCTTCCCACAGGCTGCCGCCCGCGCCCGAGGACGAGCCGCCGGTGCCACGGTGATGCGTCGCATCCCACGGATTCCACGGCGCCCCCCAATGCGCATTGCCGCCGATGCCGCCGAAAGCGAAGGGCACCGTGTGGGTCTTTCCCGGGAACACCGCGAGCTGGCGGCGAAGGGTCGAGACGATGTGCCCCTCCTCCTCGTATTTCGGAGGAAGCCGGCGCGCGGTGCCGGCGTAGGTGGGCGTCCCCTTGATGCCGTAGACGTCCTTGATCGAGATCGGCAGGCCTTGCATCGGCCCGGCATCGACGCCGACCGCGAAGGCCGCCTCGGCGGCACGCGCCTGCGCCTCGGACGCCTCCTTCATCCAGTGCTTGTAGGCATTGAGCTTCTCGCCGGTGCGCGCATGACGCTCGTTCGACTCGGCCCACAAGGCGAGGGGCGAGACTTGGCCGTCGCGGAGCGCCTGCCACAAGCGATGGGCGGGCGTGTCACCGAGGGTGAAGCGGGTCATTTGAGAACTCTCTCTATCGACGGGAGGGGGAACCGACGGCGCGCCAGAGGCCGATCAGGATCAGCGCGCCGCCGACGAGATGATACGAGCGCACCGGCTCGCCGATCGCGAGATAGGCGATCAGCGCGACGTAGATCGGGCCGAGATACATGCCGAGGCTTGTCGGCCCGGGACCGAGGTAGCGCTGGGCGTAACCGTAGGCCTGGTAGGCGCCGACGCCCGGCACCAATCCTAAGAACAGGATCGCCGCGATCGAGCGGGTGTCGAAGACGACCGGATGGCCGCTCGCGGTTTCCCAGACATAGAGAGGTGCCAGCAGCAGCGTGCCGAGGATCGCGATCGCGGTGAAGCGCGTGGTCGCCGCGAGCCGGCTCGGCCGGTGCTGCAGGATCATCACGTAGACCGACCACGCGGTCATCGCGAGCACGACCCAGAGGTCGCCCGGAACGAAGCTCAGGCGGGCGAAGACGCCCGGGTCGCCCTTGGCGATGACGACGAGAAGGCCTGCGACGGCGAGCGCGATGCCGAAACCGCGCTTCCACGTCAGCCGTTCGCCGAACCAGGCCGCCGAGGCGAGAACGATCAGGATCGGCGACGCCGCGTAAATGAGCGCGATGTTGGTGGCCGAGGTGGTGGCGCCGGCGATGTAGATCGGCGGCCCGCAGACCACCATGCCGAGGAAGCCCAGGAGCAGGAGGACAGGCAGCTCGTCGGCGATGGCGCGCCGCCCGGCCCAGAGGTCCCGCCAGGTGAGCGCCGCCATGATCGCCGACGCCACCGCCCATCGCCAGAAGGCGACGCCGTTGGCCGGGATGGCGCCTTCGAGCGCGCGCGCCGTCACCTGGTTGCCGGCAAACATCGCCGGCGCCGTCAGCAGCAGCGTGTAGGCCCAGCGTCGGCGCGCGGCCGCGCCGTCGGTCGCGGTCTCTCCGGTCATCGGCGGCCGCTCAGAGGAACAGCGCGGCGTAGATCACGTAGAGCCAGGAAAGGAGCCCGTGAAGGATGGCCCAGCCGATCGACTGGTTGTGCGTGTAGGAGATCGCGATGGCCAGCGCCGTGCCGAAGCCGATGCCGGCGCGTAGCCCCTCCGAACGTGCGTAGATCCACATGGCTCGCCCTTTTTTGCTACGGCCGAGCCTACCTCGATTCGAGGAGCAGGCCCGACCTTCCTAAGTTAAACGGAACGAGCCAGCGGGCGGCTTCCGAGGGAAAAGCCACCAAGCTGCTTGCCTGGCAGGAAGAGTAAAAATTCAACTGAATCAATGCAATAAATGGATTTACAGTTTGCGTTTAGAATTTAGTAGGAATTTTATGGTTTTTTGATTAGATATTTCACTGAAGTGCAGGGAGCGCCAGAATGGCCGCGAGCATGGACCGTATCGAGCTGACGTCAGCGACCTTGTTCGAGGCGCTGCAGGCGCTTGCCAACGACATCCGCAAGCAGATGTCCCGGATCGACCGGGACGGCGGGACTCCGGACGAGTCCCAGCTCGCCGTGGTTCGCGACCTGGTCGTCGAGTTCCAGTCGCTCATGGTCGTTCTCGACAGCGCGCTCTCGAAGACCCGCGAGGGCGGCACCTTCGTTCGCGAGATCGTCGGCGGCATCGCGCAGAAGCTTCTGGTACGCGCTCTCAGCTACGAGACCGCCCATGTCGCCCGCCTCGAAGCCGAGAAGAGCGTGCCGCTGTTCGGCGCGGTGATGTTCGAGCGCGACCTCCGCCAGCTCGACCGCCTGGCCGAGCAGGTGACGACCCGCCCGCCCGAGCTCGAGGCCCAGGTCGCCGCCGCCCGCGGCACGCTGCAAAAGCTGATCAAGCGCTGCCCCGAGATCGCCGACTTCGGCTGATCTTGCCTCCCCGGCCGGACCGAGGCTGTATGCAGCGGTCCTTCCAGCCGGAGCTTCCATGCCTTACCCCCTCGTCCGCTCGGCCACACCGGCCGACGCATCCGTCATCGTCCAGCTGATCCGGGAACTCGCCGCCTACGAGAAAGAGCCCGCGAGCTCGGTCAAGATCACCGAAGCCGACGTGCTCCGCGACGGCTTCGGCGAGCGCCCGCGTTTCGAGGCCCTGCTCGCCGGCAGGGACGGCCGCGCCGACGGCCTCGCCCTTTTCTTCCACAACTATTCGACCTGGGAAGGACGCTCCGGGATCTATCTGGAGGACCTGTTCGTGCGCGAGAGCGCGCGCGGCCAAGGGCTCGGTGTCGCGCTCATGCAGCGGCTCGCCGAGATCGCGGTCGAGCGCGGCTGCAGGCGCTTCGACTTCTGGGTCCTCCACTGGAACCCCACGCGCGACTTCTATCACCACCTGGGATTCCGCCACATGGACGAGTGGCTGCCCTACCGGCTCGACGGTGCCGGCCTCGCGCGGCTCGCCGAAAGGGAGATTTCCCGATGAGCGCCTTTCTCTCGACGACCGGCCTCACCACGATCGGCCTCCTGATCGCCTCCAACGTCTTCATGACCTTCGCCTGGTACGGGCATCTCAAGTTCACCGACCGGCCGCTCTGGATCGTGATCCTGGCGAGCTGGGGCATCGCCTTCTTCGAGTACTGCCTGCAGGTCCCGGCGAACCGCTGGGGCTACGGCACCTTCAACGCGGTCGAGCTCAAGACCATCCAGGAGGTGATCACCCTGCTGGTCTTCGCCGTGTTCTCGATCCTCTATCTCGGCGAGGGCATCAAGTGGAACCATCTGGCCGGCTTCGGCTGCCTGGTCGCGGCGACGTTCTTCATCTTCAAAAGCTGAATGAAGCGTTAGACTGAGATCCATGGGGGATCTCCGGCGCACGCTCTACGCGCTCGTCGAAACCGGCTACCAGGGCTATCCGCCCGGCCGGGCGTTCGACATCGCGCTCGTCGTGGTCATCCTGGTCAACATCTTCGCGACCGCGATGGCGACCGTACCCGGCACGAGCCCCGACTGGCTGCAGGCCTTCCGCATCATCGAGTGGACCGCCGTCGCGATCTTCACGGTCGAGTACCTGGTCCGCGCCTGGGTCTCGGTCGAGGATCCGCACGCTCGCGCCAGCACGTCATGGGGCTGGCGGCTCCGCTATCTGCTGACCCCGCTCGCGGTCATCGACCTGATCGCGATCCTGCCGAGCTACGTCGAGCTCGTCACCGGATCGGCCTGGGAGTTCACGCTGATCCTGCGCGTGCTCCGGCTGTTCAAGCTGCTGCGCTTCACCGGCGCCTTCGACACGATCTTCGCGGTGATCCGCTCCGAGCGCCGGCCGCTGCTGGCCACGTTCTGCGTGATCGCCGTGATCCTGCTTCTGATCTCGACCATGGCCTACGTTGCCGAACGCGAGGCACAGCCCGACAAGTTCGGTAGCATCCCGGCCGCCTTCTACTGGGGCATCGTCACGCTGGCGACGGTCGGCTACGGCGACATCGCGCCGGTCACGCCGCTGGGCCGCGCCACCGGGGCGCTCGGCGCGGTGCTCGGCATCCTGACCTTCGCCATGCCGGCCGGCATCATCGCGTCGGGCTTCATCGAGGAGCTCCGCCGCCGCGACTTCATCGTCACCTGGCAGCTGGTGGCGAAGGTGCCGCTGTTCCGCCGGCTCACCGCGGCCCGCATCGCCAGCGTCGCCCTGGTGCTGCGCCCGCTCCGGGTGGAAGCGGGCGCCGCGGTGGTCAAGCGCAACGAGGACGCGGACGGCATGTACTTCGTCGTTACCGGCGAGATCGCGGTCGAGGTCCCGGGCAACACGATCACGCTGACGGGCGGCGACTTCTTCGGCGAGATGGCGCTCCTCGAAGGGGGCAAGCGCTCGACCACGGTCCGCGCCATCACCGCCTGCGAGCTGCTCCATCTCGGCGCCGCCGATTTCCGCCAGCTCGTCTCCGGCGCACCCGATCTCGAGATGGAGATCCGCCGCATCGCACAGGAACGTCGGCGCAACAACGAAGCCTCGACCGCCGACCCGGAAACGGCCTAGCGGGCGGGAATCGAGCCCAGCATTTCGAGCAGGCGGCGCCCGGGGGCTCCGCCCGTAGCATCGATGCGATGCCAGTCGATCGCCCCGAGCTCGTAGCCCTGCATCTTGGCAAGCACGGCGGGGGTCGCGTCGGAGGCATCGCCGGTGCGCGCGCTCAGGCGGCGGCGCAGCTCCTCTTCGGGCGCCTCCAACCAGAAGCCGGCGAAGGCAACGCCGGCCTCCCTGGCCAGCGCCTCGACAGCGGCGCGCTCGGCCGGCGCGGTGAAGGTCGCATCGAGGATCACCGGATGCCCGGCCGTCAGCGTCTCGCGCGCACGACGCATCATCTCGTCATAGACGCGGTCGCTCGCCTCGCGTGTGTAGGTCGCCGGCGGCAGCCGCGTGAGCTCGTCGACCTGGGCCAGCTGCTTGCGGATGACGTCGCTCCGCCAGTGAAAAGCACCCACCGACCCACCCAGCGAGGATGCGACTGCTCGGGCCACGGTGGTCTTGCCGGTGCCGGGAAGGCCGCCGACGGCGACGAGCAGGCCGCGGGACGGCGTCAGGAGGCGCCGCGCGAGATCGAGATAGTCGGTGATCTCGTCGAGGACGGCGTCGCTCGGCTTCCCGCCGAGAGCCGCCGCCGAGCCGGTGACCTTTGCCCGGATCGTCGCCCTCGTCGCCATGAACAGCGGCAGCGTGGCGAGGCCCTCGAGACGGCTGCCCTCCTTGGCATATTCGTTCGCGGCGACGTTGGCGAGATCGACATGGTCGCGGTGGACCAGGTCCATCAGCAGGAAGGCAAGATCGTAGAGCACGTCGATGCGGGCGAAGTCGTCGTTGAACTCGATGCAGTCGAACAGGACCGGCTCGCCGTCGACGACGCAGACGTTCCGGAGATGGAGATCGCCGTGACACTGGCGGACCATGCCCTCGGCGCGGCGGCGATCGAGCAGCGAGGCGAGACCGGTGAACGCCTGCCGGCTCCGCGTCTGGAGTTCCGCAACGACACCGGCGTCGAAGAGGTCGGGCTGGGCGCGGAGCTCCTCGAAATTCTCCTCGATGACCGCCACCATGGCGGCACTGCCCGCGCCGGTCGGGCAGACCTCGGCGTCGCGGTGGAAGGCGGCGATCGCCGCCGCCGCCCGGCGCATCAGGTCCGGCGGAAGCATTCCATGCGACGCCCGGTGATCGAGCAGGGCATCGGCATCGAACCGCCGCATCACCACCAACCATTCGACGGCGCCGCCCTCGCCGCTGCCTTGGTGGTCGAGATAGAGCCGACCGTCGGCGTGTCGGCGCAGCGCCGCGACGCCCAGATAGAGCGTCGGGGCGGTCCGGCGGTTGAGGGAGACCTCGCGCTCGCAGGCCCACCGGCGGCGCTCGATCGTTCCGTAGTCGAGGTAGGGATAGCGCAGCGCCCGCTTCATCTTGTAGACGCGATCCCCGGCAAGGAAGACATGGCTCGCATGGGTGTCGATGCGGGTCACGGGCCCGGCCGATCCGTGGGAGGCCGGGAGTTCCAGGAAACCGAGGCTTTCGCTCTGGTCCTCGGTCACTTCGCCGATCACGCGCCCGTCTCCACCGGCTGGCCCGGATCGCCATCGATCCGCTTGCGGTCCAACGCCCGCGAGGATACCACACCGGGAACCCGCCGAGCCCCCGGAGACCTCCAAGATGACCAAGCGCGTTCTCACCGCCTACTTCATGCACGAGACGAACACCTTCTCGAAGGTGCCGACACCGCTCGAATCCTTCCAGAAGCGCGCCTTCTACCGCGAGAACGAGATCCCCGAAGTCTACAAGGGCACGAAGTCGGCGATGGGCGCGATGTTCGAGGCGGCGGAGAAGTACGGCTGGACGCTGACGCATCCGATCAGCGCCTCGGCCAATCCGTCGGGCCTCGTCACCGACAAGGCCTTCGATGCGATCTGCGACATGATCCTGAAGGCGCTCGACGGCCCGAAGGTCGACGGCATCGTCCTGCACCTGCACGGCGCCATGGTCGTCGACTCCCACGAGGACGGCGAAGGCGAGTTGCTGCGCCGTATCCGCGCCAAGGTCGGCATGGATATTCCGATCATGGTCACGCTCGACCTGCATGCGAACGTGACGCAGCAGATGGCCGACCTCTCCAACGCGCTGATCGCGTTCCGGACATACCCGCACATCGACGCCTACGAGCGCTCCTGGCAGGCCTGCGAGCTTCTGCAGAAGACCTTCGAGGGCAAGGCGAAGCCGAAGACCTTCATCGCGACCCGGCCGATGATGTACGGACTCGACATGGGCCGCACCCAGAAGGGCCCGATGCGCGTCCTGCTCGACCGCGCCGATCAGATCGAGGCCAAGGGCAAGATCCACCTGATCTCGATCTGCTCGGGCTTCTCGCATTCGGATATCCGCGACGTCGGCCCGACCGTGACCGTCACCGTCGACGGCAACGACCCGGAAGGCCAGAAGATCGCCGAAGACTTCATGGACTACGCCTGGGAGCAGCGGGACTACGTCGGCATCGAGCTGCTGCCGGTCGCCAAGGTCGTGCAGATGGCCAAGGCCGGCGAAGGCTCGAAGAAGCCCCTCGTCATCGCCGACTACACCGACAATCCGGGCGGCGGCGGCTACGGCGACTCGACCGCGGTGCTGAAGGGCCTGATCGACGCCGGCTGCAAGAACGTGGGTTTCCACGCTATCTGCGATCCGGAAGCGGTCCAGCAGGGCATCAAGGCCGGCGTCGGCGCCACCGTGAAGCTGAAGCTCGGCGGCAAGACCGATCCGAAATTCGGCGGCGGCCCAATCGACGTCGAGGCCGAGGTCGCGGCGCTGACCGACGGCAAGTTCATCGCCTGGGGCCCGATGGGCGGCGGCGTCCGCCGCGACTACGGCCCCTGCATGGTGCTCCGCATCGGCGGCCTCAACGGCATCGAGGTCGTCGTCATCACCAACAACGGCCAGGGCAACGACCTCGGCAACTTCACCTCGATGGGCATCGACCCGACGCGCAAGGACACCGTCGTCGTGAAGTCGATGCACCATTTCCGCGCCGCGTTCGAGCCGATCGCGCGCGAGGTCGTGCTGGTCGACTCGAAGTCTCTCTGCTCGGAGAACTTCACCAAGGACATGTTCAAGAAGGTCCGCAGCCCGGTCTGGCCGCTCGACGACGTCACGCCGAATGCGCGTTGATGCCTTCGACTTCGAGCTGCCCGACGACCTGATCGCCGACCATCCCGCCCGGCCGCGCGATGCGGCCAGGATGCTGGTGGTCGGCGAGACGCTTCAGGACCGTATCGTCCGCGACCTGCCGTCCCTGCTCTCGCCCGGCGACGTGGTCGTCGCCAACGACACGCGCGTGATCCCCGCCCGCCTCTTCGCCAAGCGTGGGGAAGCGCGGATCGAGCTGATGCTGCACAAGCGTTCGGGCCCCGGCCGCTGGCTTGCCTTCGCCCGGCCGGCGAAGAAGCTTCGTCCCGGCGACCGGCTGTCGTTGGGCGAGGCCCAGGTGCTGGTCGCCGAGAAGCATGACGGCGGCGAGGTCGTGCTCGACTTCGAGGCGCGCGACGACCAGATGATGGCGCTGCTTGCCCGCGAAGGCCATATCCCGCTGCCGCCCTATATCAAGCGCGCGGACTCGGCCGAGGATCGCGCCGACTACCAGACACTCTTCGCTGCGAAGGACGGCGCTGTCGCCGCCCCCACCGCCGGCCTCCACTTCACGCCGGCCTTGCGCGAGGCGGTCGCTGCGCGCGGGGCGCGCGTCCTCACGCTCACGCTCCATGTCGGCGCCGGGACCTTCCTTCCGGTCAAGGTCGATGACACCGACGACCATGTGATGCATATGGAGTGGGGCGAGGTGACGGACGAGGTTGCCGATGCGGTCAACGCCGCCCGGGCCAAAGGCGGCCGCCTGCTCGCGATCGGCACCACCAGCGTCCGCCTGCTGGAGAGCGCCGCCGACATGAGCGGCACGCTCCGTCCCTTCGCCGGCGACACCGGCATCTTCATCACCCCGGGATACAGGTTCAGGATCGTCGACCGCATGCTGACCAACTTCCACCTGCCGCGCTCGACCCTGTTCATGCTGGTCTCGGCCTTCGCCGGCCTTGACCGCATGAAGGCCGCCTATGCGCACGCGATCTCGCATCGCTACCGCTTCTATTCCTACGGGGACGCCTCGCTGCTGGAGCGTGCCGCGTGAGCATCTCGTTCGAGCTCAAGGCGACCGACGGTGCCGCCCGGCGCGGCAAGCTCTCCACCGCTCACGGGATGATCAACACGCCTGCCTTCATGCCGGTCGGAACCGCCGGCACGGTCAAGGCGATGCATCCAGACTCGGTGGCGCTGACCGGGGCGCAGATCATCCTCGGCAACACCTACCACCTGATGCTGCGCCCCGGCGCCGAGCGCGTCGCCGAGCTGGGCGGGCTTCACAAGTTCATGAACTGGCCGGGACCGATCCTGACCGACTCCGGCGGCTTCCAGGTGATGTCGCTGGCCGGCCTCCGCACGCTCAGCGAGGAAGGCGTCGTCTTCAAATCCCACATCGACGGCTCCAAGCACCAGCTGACGCCCGAGCGCGCGACCGAGATCCAGCGCCTGCTGGACTCGACGATCACCATGGTGCTCGACGAGTGCACGCCCTTCCCGGCGACCGAGGATGTGGCCGAGGATTCGATGATGCGATCGATGCGCTGGGCCGAGCGCTGCCGGCAGGCCTTCGTCCAGCGGCCCGGCTACGGCCTTTTCGGCATCGTCCAGGGCAGCGTCTATCCGAAGCTCCGCCAGCGCTCGGTGACCGCGCTTGCCACTATCGGCTTCGACGGCTACGCGGTCGGCGGGCTCGCGGTCGGCGAAGGCCAGTCGGCGATGTTCGAGGTGCTTGAGGCGACGGTCCCTCACCTGCCCAAGGATCGCCCGCGCTACCTGATGGGCGTCGGCCGGCCGGACGACATCGTCGGCGCGGTCCGCCGCGGCATCGACATGTTCGACTGCGTGATGCCGACCCGCTCGGGCCGTACCGGCCAGGCCTTCGTCCGCGGTGGCACCTTGAACATCAGGAACGCAGTCCACGCCGCCTCCGACCGGCCGCTCGACGCCTCGTGCCGCTGCCCGGCCTGCCGCAACTACGCCCGCGGTTACCTGCATCATCTGTTCAAGGCGAACGAGATGCTGGGGCCGATGCTGTTGACCTGGCATAACCTCCAGCACTATCAGGACCTGATGGCGGACCTGCGCCAGGGCATCGAGGCCGGCCGCTTCGAGGAAGTCGCCCAGCGCTGGGAAGCTCCGGTGAGCCAAGCGGAAGACCCCGGATGACGAAGACGAAGCTCACATATCTCGGCAAGGCCACGCCGGCACCGGCCTCGCCCGAGGAGGCGGTGCTCGACCGTGTGCCGAATGCGCACCCGAAGGAGCGCTATCTCGTCCGCTTCGCGGCGCCCGAGTTCACCTGCATGTGCCCGTTCACCGGCCAGCCGGACTTCGCGCATCTGGTGATCGACTACGTGCCGAAGGCCTGGCTGGTCGAGAGCAAGTCGCTCAAGCTCTACCTCGCCTCGTTCCGTAACCACGCGGGCTTCCACGAGTCGACGACGCTCGATATCGGCAAGCGGCTGCGCGACACGCTGAAGCCCGTGTGGCTGCGCATCGGCGGCTACTGGTATCCGCGCGGCGGCATGCCGATCGACGTCTTCTACCAGACAGGACCGGCGCCCAAGGACCTCTGGATCCCGCCGCAGGGCGTCGAGCCGTATCGAGGCCGTGGATAACGCGGACGCCAAGGCGGCGATCCGGGAGAAGGCGCTCGCTCTCGGCTTCGACGCCGTCGGCTTCGCTCCCGCCGCACTGTCCGGCAAGGCCCGCGACAATCTCGCGACCTATCTCGGCCAGGGCCTGCATGGCGACATGGGCTGGCTCGCCGACAAGGTAGATCGGCGCGGCGACCCGAGGACGCTGTGGCCGGACGCCAGGAGCGTCATCGTGCTCGGCATGAACTACGGATCGACCGAGCCCCCCAACGCACATCTCGGCGAGAGCGAGACCGGCGTCGTTTCCGTCTATGCGCGCGGCCGCGACTACCACGACGTGGTCAAAAGCCGGCTCAAGCAGCTTGCCCGCTGGCTCGCCGAAAGCCGCAAGTGTCAGGTGAAGGTGTTCGTCGACACCGCGCCGGTCATGGAGAAGCCACTCGCCGAAGCCGCCGGCATCGGCTGGCAGGGCAAGCACACGAACCTGGTCTCGCGCGGGTTCGGCTCGTGGCTGTTCCTGGGCGAGGTCTACACCGCGCTCGATCTCGCGCCAGATGCGCAGGAGGCCGATCATTGCGGCGCCTGCACGCGCTGTCTCGACATCTGCCCGACGGCGGCGTTTCCGGCACCGTACCGGCTCGACCCGCGCCGCTGCATCTCCTACCTGACGATCGAGCACAAGGGCCACATCGCGCGCGAGTTCCGGGCGGCGATCGCCAACCGCATCTATGGCTGCGACGATTGCCTCGCCGTCTGCCCGTGGAACAAGTTCGCCCGGGCGGCGCGCGAGGCGGCGCTGCAGCCGCGCGCGGCGCTGGCGACGCCGCTTCTCGCGGAACTGGCGGGGCTCGACGATCGGGCCTTCCGTGCGCTGTTTTCGGGCTCGGCGGTCAAGCGGCTGGGCCGCGACCGCTTCGTGCGCAACGTGCTGATCGCCATCGGTAACAGCGGCGATGCCGGCCTCGCCGCGCACGCGGAAGCCCGCCTCGGCGATGCTTCGCCGCTGGTGCGCGCGATGGCGGTGTGGGCGCTGTCGCGGCTGCTGCCGGCGAATGCGTTTCGCAACCTGGCGGCGATACGCACTGCGCGTGAACCCGACGCCGACGTGCGCGCGGAGTGGACCGCACCGGACTGACCATTGGCGGACCGGCCGGGCCCCTGTAGGATGTCCGCTACAACCGCTACGGGTAGTGACGTCTTTCCATGGGAGGCAGTCATGAACGACGGCGCGGTCGCGGCCGGCGATTTGGCCCAATGGTTCCCCAAGCTGCGTCCAGCGGCGACGGACGAAAGGCCGGACGGCGGCGTCTTCGAAATCGGGCTGTGCTGCGCCGGCGCCATTTCGGCGGGGGCCTACGCCGCCGGCGTGTTCGACTTCCTCGTCGAGGCGCTCGACGCCTGGCACGCCGCGAAGGCGAACGGAGAGGCCGTACCGCGCCACCAGGTGCAGCTGCGGATCGTCACCGGCGCTTCGGCGGGCGGCATGAACGCGGCGATCCTCGCGGCCTCGGCGCCCTACCGGTTCCCTGCGGCGGGGCCGCGCGCGACCGCCGGGGATCGCGCGCGGAATCCGTTCTACCGCGCCTGGGTCGATGAGATCGACATCGCCAAACTGCTCGCGACCGACGATCTGGAGCGAGACGGCTTCCGCTCGTTGCTGAACAGCATACCGCTGCGCCGGATCGCGGCGGACATCGTCGAGCATGGTCCGGCCAGCGGCCTCGCTGC
>JBGALV010000026.1:0-51366 GCA_044223515.1 Alphaproteobacteria bacterium | reverse complement strand
TCTCGCTCGACACCTCGACCGACGCCAAGGTCGTCCCCGGCCTGGCGGAGAGCTGGACGGTCTCGGAGGACGGCAAGACCATCACTTTCAAGCTCCGCGACACCAAGCATCCGTCGGGCAACCCGGTCACCGCGTCCGACGCGGTCTGGACCTTCAACCGGACGCTCGCGATCAACACGATCAACGCCGGCACGCTCCGCGAATACGGCCTCGGCGCCGATCGCGCCAAGGAGGCCTTCAGCGCGCCCGACGAGCGAACGCTGGTGGTCAAGCTCGACAAGCCCTATCCGACCAACTTCATCCTGGCGAACATCTTCGCCACCCGTGCCGCCTTCATCCTCGACAAGAAGGAGATGGCGAAGCACTACCAGCCGAACGACGAGTTCATGAAGGGCGACGAGAAGTCGCCGGGCTGGCTCAACACCAACTCGGCCTGCGCCGGCGCCTACAAGCTGCGCTCCTGGGCCTTCAACGACGCGATCACCTACGAGCGCAACGACAACTACTGGCGCGGTGCGCCGATCATGCGCCGGGTGATCATCAAGCACCTGGCCGAAGCCGGCGCGCAGTTCCTGCAGCTCAAGGCCGGCGACATCGACGCCGCGCGCAACCTCAATCCGGAAGGGCTAGAGGGTGTCCTCGCCGACAAGAACCTGAAGCTCGCGTCGGCGCTGCGCCAGACGATGCAGTATGCGACCTTCAACACGCTCGACAAGGCGTTCGCCGAGCCGAAGGTGCGCCTCGCCTTCCGCTACCTGATCGACTACGACGCGCTGCAGAAGACCGTGATGCGCCAGGAAGGCATCGCGCGCGCGAGCCTGGTGCCGCTCGAAGCCTTCGGCGCGCTCGACGAGAAGGAGGGCCAGCCCTTCAAGCTCGACCTCGACATGGCGAAGAAGCTGATCACCGAGGCGGGATTCCCCAACGGGTTCGAGAAGGAGTTCCTGTTCACGCCGAGCTTCCCCAACCCCGAGATCGCGCAGCACATCCAGGCGAACGCCGCCAAGATCGGCATCAAGCTGAACCTGCAGACCATGGCCGGTGCCCAGCTCTTCCCGAAGATGCGCCAACGCGGCTTCGAGATGGCGATGCTGAACTGGAACGTCGTGCCGGCGGACGGGCACGCCTTCGTCTCCAGGCTCGCGATGAACCCGGACAACAGCCCCAACCTTCCGCCGAGCAACATGGCGAGCTGGTGGTCGGCCTATTTCGACCCGAAGGTCAACGAGATGGGCAACGCGGCGCTGTTCGAGCGCGACGAGGCGAAGCGGGCCGCCATGTATCGCGAAATCCAGCTGCACCAGATGCAGAACGGGCCGCATGCCTTCATGTTCCAGATCAAGCGCAACGTCGGCATGCGCGCCTCGATCAAGGAATTCAAGTTCACCGGCAACCGCGCCTACTACCGCACGGTCGAGAAATAGGGTCCCTTGAAGCGTCCCCGGTTTGGCCGGGGACGCTTCTATCTAAATCCACAGGAGTCGAAGACATGGGCGCCTCGGACCGGCGCGTGTTCACGCACGCGGATTTCGCCAGGGTGGAGCGCTATCTCCCCTGGGTGATGGCGAAGAGCGTCCGGAACGCGCAGGTCCTGGCCCACTGGATCGCGGACCAGGACCGCTTCTGGTACCGCCAGGCGACCAAGGGCGGCGCGCTGTTCTGGATCGTGGATGCCGCCACCGGAAAGCGGACGCCGGCCTTCGACCACGAGCGTATGGCAAAGGGCATGTCGCAGGTGCTCAAGCGGAAGATCTCGCCGGAGGGCCTCGGGATCTCCACCTTCACCTTCACGCCCGACCTCAAGGCGATCGACTTCTCGGCTCACGGGCGCTCCTGGCGCTTCAACCTCGCCTTCGGCAAGCCGGAGGCGGCGCCGGTGCGGCTGACCGACGCCGAGGTCCCGTCGCCCGACGGACGCTGGATAGCCTTCCTCAAGGGCCCGAACCTCTGGGTCCGCGACGCAAAGACCGGAAAGGAGCGCGCGCTCACCAGGGACGGCGAGGAGCGCTTCGCCTACGGCAAGTCGCCCGACACCAACCTGACGGCGATCACCTGGAAGCGGGCGGGTGCGCTGCCGCCGCCGGCGCTCGTCTGGTCGCCGGATTCGAAGCACGTGCTGACCCACAAGCTCGACGAGCGCAAGGTCAAGCCGCTCCACCTGCACCAGTCGGTGCCGGAGGACGGCAGCGTGCGGCCGGTCCTGCACGAGATCCGCATGCCGTTCCCCGGCGACCGCGACGAGGAGCTGGCCTACGCGCATCACCTCTCGATCGAGGTCGCGACGGGCAAGCAGGTCTTCGCCGACGTGGCGCCGCAGCTCGTCGGCAACGGCTCGACGATCGAGCGCGGGCGGGTCTGGTGGGACCAGGACGGCAAGACCGTCTTCATCCTCGACGTCGGCCGCGCCGAGAAGTGGATGAGGCTGCTTCGGCTCGATACGGCGACGGGCAAGGTCCGCGTCATTCGCGAGGAACGCAGCAAGACCTTCGTCGAGGCGAACCTGCAGCCTTCGTTCCGGCCGAACATCCGCACCCTGGCGGGCGGCAAGGAGATCGTCTGGTTCTCGCAGGAGGACGGCTGGGGCCACCTCTACCTGATCGACGAGAAGGGGAAGACCAAGAACCGCGTCACCGGCGGCAAGTGGGTGGTTCTCGACCTGCTTCATGTCGACGAGAAGACGCGGACGGTGCTGTTCACCGCCGGTGGCATCACGCCGCGCATGGACCCCTACATGCGTCAGGTGTGCCGCGCCTCGCTGGACGGCGGCCCGGTCACGGTTCTGACGCCCGAGCAGGCCGACCATTTCGTCGCGACCGTGCAGCCCCAGGTGCTGATCGTGCTGCCGCTCGACATCCATCGCCCGAAGCCCATGGGCGTCTCGCCGTCGGGCAAGTACTTCGTCGAAACCCAGAGCACGATCACGACCGTGCCGTCGTCTTTTCTCCGCTCGTCGCTCGACGGGAAGATCATCGCGAAGCTGGACGAGGCGGAGATCCCGGAGATCACGCGCAACGACTGGCGCTGGCCCGAGCCGTTCAAGGTCAAGGCCGCCGACAGGAAGACCGACATCTATGGGGCGATCTGGCTTCCCAGCGACTTCGATCCAGCCAAGCGCTATCCGGTGCTCGACCTGATCTATCCGGGGCCGCAGCGGACGCAGACGCCGAACCAGTCCTTCACCGCAGATGCCAACGGCATGCGGCAATTCCTGTTCCCGCGTGCCTTCGCCGAGCTCGGCATGGTCGTCGTCGCCATCGACGGCCGCGGCACGCCGCTCCGATCCAAGGCGTTCCACGATCACTGGTACGGCAGGATGGAGACGGCGGGCGGGCTCGAGGACCACATCGCGGGCCTCAAGCAGCTGGCGAAGGACCGGCCCTACATGGATCTGGATCGCGTCGGCATCACCGGTCATTCCGGCGGCGGCTTCGCCTCGACCCGCGCGCTGTTCCAGTATCCCGAGTTCTTCAAGGCGGCGGCCTCGTCCTCAGGCAACCACGATCAGCGCGGATACAGCCAAGGCTGGGGCGAGAAGTACCAGGGCATGGCTTCGGACGGCGCCTCGTATGCGGCCCAGGTCAACGCCAGCATCGCGCACCGGATGCAGGGCAAGCTCTTCCTCTCCTACGCCGACATGGACGACAACGTGGCGCCGGCGCTGACGCTTCAGGTGTGCGATGCGCTGATCAAGGCGAACAAGGATTTCGAGCTGCTGGTCATGACGAACCACAACCACCTCTCGATCTACCGCAACGGCTACTTCTTCCGCCGCACCTTCGAGTTCTTCCTGCGGACCCTCGTCGGGGTCGAGGTGGAGCCGGGCTACAACCTCAAGGGCCAGGGCGACTGAAGGCCCGCATGTGAAAGGCGGCCTGCTCATCCGTGTAGCGGTGCCCGGGTCCGATCGGGCAGGCGATGCGCGCGAGGCAGCCGCCTGTCATGCAGCCGGTACCCGCTTCGGTCGCGATGTGGGCGCGGCAGCCGGCGACGTCGTAGCCTTCGCCTGAGGACGCCGATACCGGACAGGCCGTGAGGCAGGGCTTCCCGGCGCAGCTCGCGCACGGGCTGGCGCGCCCAGGCATTGCCGGCAGGTCGAGCCGCTCGCGGAAGGCGAGCGCACCGCGATAGCTGTGCCAGAGACCCCAGTCGGGATGGATCAGGATGCCGAGCGGGGAGACCGACACCGGTTCGGCCCGCTGCGCCCAGCGCTGGAACGGCAGCCAGGGCGGTCCCGAAAAGGGGTAGAGCGCCGTCGCGCCGAGATCGTCTGCGATCGCGTCGATCGCCCGCCTTGACCAGCGATCGAGCGGGTTGCGCTTGCCGTCGCGAACTTCGGGGGAAGTCGCGAAGACGTCCCACTGATCGCTGCCGATCCAGCCGAGCAGAGCGATCGTTGCCGCCGGCACCGCATCGACCGGCGTGACGTGAAAGGCGCCGCGCAGCCGGAGACCGGACTCGGCCGCGCGCTCGCTGATACGATCGAGCGTCAGTCCGGCCAGCGGAGAAGGCGCTCGAAGCGCCGGGCCTTGCGTTCGACGTGGCTGTACTGCTGCGGCCGGTTGCGCTTGCGCGCCTCCGCCAGCTCATGGACGACGCGGTCGGCGACCACCTCGGCCTCGCCCGGATGCAGGTTGCAGGGATCGAGCTGGAAGAAACCCTGCTCGGCCTCGTGGTCGCGCACGATCACCGGCGGGTTGCCGGCGGCCAACTGATCGGCGAGCTCCCAGGCGGTGATCCGCGCCTTCTCGGGATCGACGGAAAGCATCAGCCGATCGAGCGGATTGTCGGTCGGATCCGGGATGACCGTCGTGGTCACGCCTTCGATGCCGGCGAAGCGCTTCATCCAGAGGTCGAGATAGCTCTGCTCGGTCCTGCGGATGCCGGCGTGGTCGCGCCTCTCCCAGGCTTCCAGTGCGGCGATGGTGCCGGCGATGCTTTCCTTGCCGACCTTCATGCCGCGGCCGATGCCGGAATTCTGCAGGAAGGCCGATCGCACCAGGTGCTTCCTGCCACCGACGATGCCGGCGGTGGGGCCGCCGAGGAACTTGTGCGCGCTGTAGATCACGAGGTCGGCGCCGGCCGCGTAGAAGCCCTTGAGGTCGTACTCGGAAGCGAGGTCGGCCACGACCGGCACGCCGTGGTCGTGAGCGACGCGAGCGAACTCCTGGAGCGGGATCTGGCCGTACTGCACCGTGTGGTGCGACACGACGAAGAGCGCCGCTGCGGTCCGCTCGGTGATCTTGGCGGCAAGTTGGTAGGGCCTTGCGTCGGTGACGTTGCCGACCGGAACGCAGACGCCGCCGGCGAGCCGGATCGCCTGCTCGATCGGCGCGCCGTAGCCGGTCATGTGACCCATCATGATCACCACCTCGTTCTTCATGCCGGTGGTGTCGGGAAGCTGCTCGATCTTCGCCAGATCCGGGCCGGTCATGCAGCCGGCGAGCGCCAGCGTGATCCCGGCCGAGGCCGAAGCGGTCACGTACCCGGCTTCGGAACCGGTGAGGCGGGCGATGGCGGCGCTCGCCTTCCGCTGGAGGTCGTTGACCTCGACCCATTCCGGCAGGATCTCGCTCGCGACCTTGACCGCCTCGGGCACGACGATCGAGGCGCCGAGCGCGGTCATCGTGCCGGACACGTTGATGATCGGCCGGAGACCCAGGCGCGAGCGGACGTCGGAACGCTTGGACATGATCAGTGCTTCATCTCGATGCGCGACAGGAAGGACTTGAGCCGCTCGTTGCTGGCAGCGTTGGCGAGCACGTCGCGCGACGGCCCGTCGACCACGACGTGGCCGTCGTCCATGAAGACGATGCGCGATCCCACGTCGCGGGCGAAGGTCATCTCGTGGGTGACGACGATCATGGTCATGCCATCGCGGGCCAGGCCCTGGACCACCGACAGGACCTCGCCGACCAGCTCGGGGTCGAGCGCCGAGGTGATCTCGTCGAGCAGCAGCACCTTCGGCTCCATCGCCACGGCGCGCGCGATGCCGACGCGCTGCTGCTGGCCGCCCGAGAGCTGGCTCGGCAGGTTCTGGAGCTTGTCGGAGAGCCCGACGCGGGCGAGCCAGTGGGTGGCGCGGTCCTTGGCTTCGGCTTTCGAGAGGCCGCGCACCTTGGTCAGGCCGAGCGTGACGTTCTCGAGCGCGGAAAGGTGCGGGAACAGGTTGAACAGCTGGAACACCATGCCGATGTCGGCGCGGATCGGCGCCAAGGCGCGCTCGGAGCGGCGCTTGCGGTTGTCGTCGAAGCCGACCTCGACGCCGTCGACCTTGATCGAGCCGTCGTCATAGGACTCGAGCAGGTTGATGCAGCGAAGAAGCGTGGTCTTGCCGCTGCCGGACGGCCCGATCACGCAGACCGCCTCGCCCCTGGCGACGTCGAGGTCGACGCCGTCGAGAACGCGAGTGGTGCCGAAGGACTTCTTGAGGCCGCGGATCTGCACGAGGGACTGGGGCACCGGCTACTCCCGGATATAGGCGAAGCGCGCCTCGAGCCGGCGGCTCGTCTGGCTCAGGCTGTAGTTGATCGCGAAGTACATGGCGGCGGCGAGCAGGTACATCGGCAGCGGATCGTAGGTCCGTCCGATCACCTGCTGGGCGGCGAGCGTGAGGTCGACGATGCCGGCGAGCGAGACCAGGGCCGAGCCCTTGACCGCGTCGGCGACCGCGTTGATCCACGGCGGCAGGAAGCGTCGCACGGCCTGCGGCAGGATCACGTAGTGAAGCCGCTGGCGGAAGGTGAGGCCGATCGCCTTGCCGGCGTCGGTCTGGCCGTAGTGGATCGACTGGATCGCGCCGCGCGCGATCTCGGCCACGTGCGCGGTCTTGAACGCGGCGAGCGCGATCACCGCCGAGCCGTAATTGCCGAAGTCGATGCCGATCAGCGGCAGGCCGTAGATGATCAGGAAGATCAGCACCAGCAGCGGCGTGCCGCGCAGGATGTCCGAATAGATCCGGATCGGCCAGGCGATCCACCGGGGTCCGTAGACGAGGCCGATGCCGAACATCACGCCCGAGACCAGCGAGGAGGCGACGACGAGGCCGGAGACGGCCAGCGTCACCAGCAGGCCCTGCCAGAGGAACGGCAGCGTGGTGACGAGGAACTGGATCATCGCCGCACCAGCGAGAAGCGGCGCTCGAGGATCCGCAGCCCGTAGAGCAGCACGTAGCAGGTGACGAGGTACATCGGCCAGACCACCAGCCAGACCTCGATCACGCGGAAGGTGTTGGTCTTGATCCAGTTGGCGCCGTAGGTGAGTTCCGGCACCGCGATCACATAGGCGAGCGAGGTGTCCTTGAACAGCGAGACATACACGTTGGAGAGCGACGGCAGCACGATCCGGAACATCATCGGCGCACGCACGTAGAGGAAGCGCTGCCAAGGCGTGAGCCCTATCGCCTTGCCGGCGTCGATCAGGCCTTTGGGGATGGCATCGAGCCCGGCACGGAAAACCTCGACGAGGTAGGCGCCGGAGTAGAGCGCCAAGGTCGCGACGAAGCTGCTCTTGGCGTCATAGGCGAAGCCGCCCGCCGACGGGATGCCGTAGAAGACGAGGTAGACGAGCAGCAGCAGCGGCACGTTGCGGATGAACTCGACATAGGCCGAGACGCAGGCCCGCACGAGGCGGTTGCCGCCGGTATAGGCCAGCGCCAGCGCGAGCCCGATCACCATGCCGATCAGGATCGAGACCAGCGCGATCTCGAGCGACAGCGCCAAGCCCCAGTAGAGCTTGTCGGCGTAGCGCCAGACGAAATTGAAGTTGAAATGGTAGTCCAAGAGGCGGGTGCCCTGAGGCGATCCCCCTCCCCGCGGACGAGGAGGGGGCGACGCTTGTGTCGACTAGGTCAGATCGACGGGAAGCCGGGCACGCGGCGCGGCGGCTTCGAGGCGAAGAAGTCCTCGAAGGCCTGGTCGTACATGTCGGTCTGGTGGCCGTGCATGTTGACGTTGAAGGTGGTGTTGACGAACTGCAGCCAGTCCGGATCACCCTGGCGCATCGCCGCCGAGTAGATTTGCGTGTCGTAGTGGTAGCCCGAGTCGAGATACTTGTCGGGGTTCCGCTTCACCAGCCAGCCCACGGTCGAGAGGTCGATCACGGCAGCATCCGAGCGGCCGGAGTCGAGCGCCTGGATCGCGTTCGCCTGGGTGTCGAGCTGCAGCACCTGGGCCTGCGGCAACGCCTTCGCCACCAGCTTGTCGGCGTCGACGTTCTGCAGCACCGATGCCTTGGCGTCCTTGCCGGCGGCGGTGAGCTGCTGGTGGGTCTTGAAGCGGCCCTTGCTCGAGGTCAGCAGCGCCACGCCCTCGATGTAGTAGGGACGCGAGAAGGCGACGAGCTGGGCGCGGGCCGGGGACACGGTCATGAACTGGATGACGATGTCGACCTTGCCGGCGGTGATGTTGGGAATGCGGGACGCCGGGTCCTGCTTCACGAACTCGACTTTGGTGGGGTCGTCGAACAGGCCGCGGGCGAGGATCTTCGGTGAGCTCGCCCTTGTCGTCCTCGAAGTGCCAGGGCGCGTTGGTCGAGCCGGTGCCGACGATCAGCTTGCCGCGGTTCAGCACGGTGCGAAGAAGGCTGGCCGGAGCCGCCTGGGCGGCGGCCTTCTGGACGTCGAGCGTCGCGGCGGCGGCCGCACCGACGGCGAGGCCGAGCCCGCCGAGCTTGAGAAAGTCCCGACGCGCCCGGGTTTCGTTGTCGGACATGAATGCCTCCCGTGTTGTGCAGGTCGCCCGAAGGATTTCGGATGCGGTGGAAATCATGGTCCCGGCCACGTCCGGTTGGCAAGGCCCGGGGAGTGCACGCGGAACGAGGATCGTCAGCCGGCCTTCGCCGCCCAGTCCTGAAGCGCTTTGGTGATGCGGAGCGCGGCCTCGAGGGCGCGCAGGCCGGCTTCGCCGTCGACCAATGGTGCCTTGCCGGAGCGCACGCAGTCGACGAAGGAGGCGATCTCCAGCTTCAGCGGATCGGTCTCCGGCAGGTCGCGTTCCTCGATCTGGAAGTTGGGGAAGCCGTCGACCACCGGGCCTCCGCGCTTGATCCAGGTGAACTTGCGCTTGATGAAGTCGACGCGGCCGTAGCCCGACTTCTGGAAGAGGCGCATCGTGCGCTCGCTCTTCATGCTGATCCGGCTCGCGGTCACATTGGCGACGCAGCCGCCTTCGAACACCAGGCGCGCGTTGGCGATGTCCTCGTTGTCGCCGAGCACCGGCACGCCGACCGCGTCCAGGTCGACGATCGGCCGACCGACAAGGTCGAGCACCAGGTCGATGTCATGGATCATCAGGTCGAGGATCACGCTGACGTCGGTGCCGCGCGGCTTGAACGGCGCGATCCGGTGGCACTCGATGAACATCGGACGGTCGATCACGCCGCTCATCGCGTCGCGCGCGGCGTCGAAGCGTACGAGATGGCCGACCTGCAGGATGCGGCCCCTGTCCCTGGCGAGCTTCACCAGCGCCGCCGCCTGATCGACGGTCTCGGCGATCGGCTTCTCGATCAGGCAGTGGATGCCGGCCTCGAGGCAGGCCGAGGCGACGTCGAAATGCGCGCGGGTGGGAACGGCGACCGAGACCGCTTCGACCCTACCCAGGACCTGGTCGAGGCCGGTGAACGCCTCGACCCCGAGTGGGCCGGCGATGGCGGAGGCCCGCTCGCGGTCCGGGTCGACGACGCCGACGAGCTGGACACCGGGGAGGCTCCGGTACTTCTCGGCATGCAGCCGGCCGAAATGACCGACACCGACGACCGCGACCCTGACCTCGTCCACTCGTCGCTCCCCAGGAAACGCCTACCGACTTCGGTTTATAGTGGGGGCCGACAGGAAAGGGGAGACGAGACGTGGACTCCGGTCACGGTCTGGCCCAGTCGCTTCAAGCCTATACCGATGCCGATCAGGCTGTGGCCCGGATCGGGGAGATCTTCGCGCGCTCGGCGGACGCGGTCCGAGGCGCCTTCGCCGCCCTGACCCGTCCCGAGGGGCCGAAGCTGTCGGCCGCCGGCGCCAACTACCCCTATGTCGGCATCCAGGTCGGGCTTTCGGATCTCCGCATCGACGCGCGGCTGAGCTACGGCGCGCTGCTCGATCCCGGCGTCTATGGAACCACGCTGACCCGGCCGGATCTCTTCGCCGACTACTACCGGGAACAGCTCGCCCTCCTGATGAAGCACCATCGCGTCCCGGTCGTGGTCGGGGTGAGCGACCGGCCGATCCCGCTGCCCTTCATCGTCGAGGATTCGACCGCCGACATCACCGAAGCGCAGCTGGCGGCGATGCAGGAGCTGTTCGCACTGCCGGACCTTTCGACGACCGACGATTCGATCGCCAACGGCACGCGCCACACGCCGCCCGGCCGGCCGAAGCCGCTGGCGCTGTTCGAGGCCGAGCGCGTCGACTACTCGCTCCACCGGATCGCGCACTACACCGCGACCTCTCCGCGCCATGTGCAGCGCTTCATTTTGCTCACCAACTACCAGCGCTACGTCGATGCCTTCCGGCTCTACGCGCGCCAGGAGGTCGAGGAGGGCGAGACCTACACGCATTTCGTCGAGCCGGGCGACGTCGTGATCCCGAACGCGCGGCTGGTCCGCGACCATCCTTCGGGTGTCCCAGTCACGCACCTGCCGCAGATGCCCGCATATCACCTAGTCGCGCCCGACCGATCCGGCATCACCCTGATCAACATCGGCGTGGGTCCGTCCAACGCCAAGACGATCACCGATCACCTCGCGGTGCTGCGCCCGCATTGCTGGCTGATGCTCGGGCATTGTGCCGGGCTGCGCCGCTCGCAATTCCTCGGCGACTACGTGCTGGCGCACGGCTATGTGCGCGAGGACCATGTGCTCGACCAGGACCTGCCGGTCTGGGTCCCGGTACCACCGATCGCCGAGGTCCAGGTGGCGCTGCAGGAAGCGGTGCAGCGCGTCACCGGCCTCGCCGGCCGCGACCTCAAGACCCGGATGCGCACCGGCACGGTCGCCACCACCGACAACCGCAACTGGGAGCTCCGTTATGCCGAGCTCTACGAGCGGCTCAACCAGAGCCGGGCGATCGCGGTCGACATGGAGTCGGCGACCATCGCCGCGAACGGCTTCCGGCTCCGCGTCCCCTACGGCACGCTTCTATGCGTCTCCGACAAGCCGCTGCATGGCGAGATCAAGCTGCGCGGCATGGCGAACGCGATGTACCGTGAGCGCATCAGCCAGCACCTGACCATCGGCATCGAGACGATCAAGATCCTGCGCGCGCAGGGCGTCCAGGACCTTCACTCCCGGAAGCTCAGGAGCTTCGACGAGCCGGCCTTTCGCTAGGCTAGTACGTCGGCGTGTGCCGGTTGTTGAGCCAGTACTCGTCCCTGGGCCAGAGGTCCGAGTTGATGTCGCCAGCCGATCCGAGCTCCGACCACACGACCGGCCGGCGTCCCTCCATGAATCCGCGCAGCTCCTCCAGGTTCACGCCTGCCGTCAGGAGGTGGTCGCGGACCGCCGGTTCCTCGATGCGCCGAGCCAGCGCCGCGGGGTCGTAGGGTATCGGCGTGGCGCTGCCGAGCAGTGCCGGCGCCGCATAGACCACGTGCGGGAACACGGTGCGGAAGGTGTTGATGGTGCGCTCGGTCGGCGCCCACTGCACGGCGATGCCGCCCGGCGCCAGGTGCTCGCGCACCTTCTGGAAGTACTCGCGCGAGTAGAGAAGGCCGCTGAAGGCGGTGTGCGGCAGGATCGCATCCGCCTCGATCACGTCGTAGGCGCGGCCGGCGAGGAACAGGTCGTGGCGCCCGTCGCCGACGACGATCTCGAAGCGCTTGTCCTCCTTGAGTCGCCGCATCCCGAAGCGGCCGTCCAATCGGGCGAAGCCGTCGATCAGGGTCAGCACCGGGCCGACGATCTCGACCGCGCGCACCGTCTCGGTCCTGGGATTGGATCCAGCCGCATAGGGTGTGCCACCGGCGCCGACGCCGACGACCAGGACCGACTGCGGCGACGGATGCACAAGCGGCCCGAGAGCTCCCAGGAACGCATGCACGGTGCAGACCGGAAGGCAGCTCTGCGAATGGCCCTGGATGTACATCCGGTGGAAGCCGTTCTCGAAGCGGCGGAGCACGGCGAGTCCCGTGTGGTCCTCGGAGACATAGGCCGTCTGGCGCGCGTTCACGCCGTGGAGCTGCGACCAGAACGCCTCATTGGTAGGAACCAGGAGGATGCTGACGCCGGAGGCGACGGCGAGCGCCGGGCCGGTGCGCCGGTTGGGCTGCTGCTGCGTCAGCAGAAGCGCGAAGAGCGCACCGGCCGCGAGCAGGACCACGAGCGTCCCGGTGGTGCCGAACAGGCGAAGCAGGACGAGACCGGTGACCAGGCCGCCGAGGCTGTTGCCTAAGATGTTGGCGAGCTGGATCATGCCGACGCGGTGGCCGACAAGATGTGGGTCGGTCTGCACGGCGCGCTGTGCCAGCGGGAAGGTGAGGCCGAACAGGACGCTCGCCGGCGCGACCAGCAGCGCGGCGACGACCGAGATCGCGATCGCGTTCGCGGCCGGAAGCTGGAAGCGATCGACGTTGACGATGAGGTGCTCGAGGCCGCCGAAATCGACGAGCCAGTAGAGCCCGAGGATCGAGAGGACCGCGACCAGCACCATCCACGCCTGCAGCTGGATGAACAGCGCGCGTGGATCCTTGATGCGGGCGACGAGGCGCGCGCCGGCGAAAAGCCCGATCGCGTCGCCGATCAGAAGCAGGCCCAGGATGTACGGGAAGCCGTAGGCGTTCCCCTGCAGCATCGTGCCGATCAGCCGATACCACGCGACCTGGAGCGCGACCGCGAGCATGCCCGAGGCGAAGACCAGCGCGCACCAGGTGCGGACCGTCCTGGCGCCGGCACTGGCGTCGGCGATGGCGCCGGCCGATGCCTCCGAGCCGTCTTCGGCCGCGACGCTGCGCGATCCGGCAGAGATGAGCGCGCCGAGCCCGACCAGGCCGTTGCAGGCCGCACCCCAGAGAACCGCCGGCCAGTAGCCGAAGGTGCCGATCAGCCAGAGGCCCGCGGCAAGCGCGCCGATGCCGGCACCCAGGGTGTTGATGCCGTAGAGCACCGAGATGCGGCCGGCCGCCTTGTCCATGTCCGATACCAGCGCGCGGGCGAGCAGCGGCAGCGACAGGCCCATCAGCACGGTCGGCACCAGGAGGGCCACGAAGGCGACGGCGAAGGTCAGCGCGCGCGAGCGCGACAGCTCGATCAGCATGCCGAGCAGCACGTCCTGGAACAGCGGGATCGAGACGGCGGCATAGGCGCCGATCAGGATCTCGACCAGCGCGAAGAGCAGCAGCGCGTGTCGGCGCGTGAGGCGATCGGCGAATAGCCCCGCGGCCAGGCTGCCGATACCGAGCCCGGCGAGGAACGCGCTCACCACCAGCGAGGCCGAGACCGTGTCCGAGCCGCCGAACAGGCCGAGCAGCCGCTGCCAGACCGTCTGGTAGATCAGTGTGCTGAAGCCGGAGAGGAAGAAGAGCGCCGTGACGATGAGACGGCTCGAGGCCGCGACCAGAACCGACGTCACCGGGCACCCTTAAGAAAGGAGAGCGAGGGGGCGGATCCTAGCCGTGCCGACGCGCGGGCGCACAACACAGTCTGTTTATCGAGCGCTTGTTTATCTCAGCGGATCTGCATCCGGCCGATGGTGAGTCCCGTCAGCTTCTGCGGCTTGATCGCCTCGGAAGCGAGCTTCTCCATCTGCTGACGGAGGGTCTCGACCGACGATGCCGTATAGAGGTCGTCCGGGTTCTGCTTCCTGAGGAACAGGATCAGCGCGCTCTGCACCTTGGGCAGCTCGGCCTGGACCAGGGGCCGGTTGTCGGCGAGCTCGAGATGTATCGTGACCTGCATGATCAGGAGGCGCGGCGTGCCGTCGGCGCCGCGCATGTTGATGATCAGGTCGGGCACGTCGACGTAGCCGCCGGGCAGCTTGGTCAGGTCCACCTTCGGCGGCGGCGGCGGCTCGTCGGGTTTGTCGCCCTTCATCAGGCCCGAGGTCATGACCCCGACCGCCGCGCCGATGAGCAGCACGAGCGGCAGGAAGACGAAGAGGATCAGCCGCTTTACGGAAAGGCGGCGTTCATTGGCCATGCCGGCACCATAACACCGGCGGGGATCGATCCCCTACCGGCTTACGACCTCGTCTGCGGCAGGCAGGCCGCCTCGAAGAACCCGTCGGCCGAGGGCAGCGGCGGGATCGGCGAGGCCGATGCCTTCGCCGGCATCGACGGCAGCAGGGAGGCGAGGGACGACCACCAGCTGCTCTCCGGCTTGGTGCCGCTCGGCGGCACCAGCCCGGCACGCTTGGTCGCCGACTGCACGACGCGGATCGGGATGGTCGTCCACACCTTGTTGAAGCGCGGGTTGGTCATCTCGAGCTTGTAGTCGCCGCCGGACTTGGCGACGAACTCGAAGTCGTAGGTCTCGCCGATGCTGACCATCTGGCGTGCGGCGCGCTCGGTCTGGCGGTTCGCCGGCAGGTCGCGGCCGTCCTTGGCGAGCGCCTTCCACACCGCGAAGGTCGGGCCTTCCTTGAGCTCGGCGGTGAGGCCGGTCTCGAAGCTGTGCAGGTTGATGAAGCGGAAGCGATGCTTCTGCCCGGCGACGACCTCGATCGGCTCCGGCGTTCCGGCGCCGTTGATCAGCAGCACGCGGCCCTGGTCGGCGAAGTTGCGCGCCGGCGTCGCCATGATCACGTGGTCGCGGCTGGGATCGAACTTCTCGCCGGGCTTCAGCACGACGATCGGGCCGGCAAGCCCGCCTTCGCCCTGTTCCGCCTCGACCATGTGCGTGTGGTACATGAACGTCCCGGCGCGAGGCGGCGTGAACTTCGCGGTGAAGTCGTGGCCGCCATGGATCATCGGCGCCTGGCCGCGCTTCGGATCGCCGCCGAACTCGCCGACGCCGTCGAAGTAGGATTCGAGCTCGATGCCGTGCCAATGCACGGTGGTCATCTCCTTCATCCGGTTGCGGATGGTGACCTGGGTCGGCTCGTTCTGGGTCAGCACCAGCAGCGGGCCGGCGGCGCGCGTCAGCGCTTCCGGACGGCGATCATTGTCGACGACGTATCGGAGCGACGGCACCTGGTCGGTGGTCTCCGGCGTCGCCTCGACCGTCATGTCGATCTTGCGCCGGCCGTCGGGCGTGCGCGGGTTGTAGCGCGGACCGTCCTTCGGCTTAACCGAGACGCCAAGCACCATGCCCGCCATCTCGCGCGTCGAGGCAAGCGCGGTGAAGAACTCGGGCGCGGCGCGGAGCGGGAACGCCTTCGACTGCAGCAGCTCGAAGGGGAAGTGCTGCCGCATGTGATACGGGTTGTGGCAGTGGAAGATCCAGTTGCCGGGCTGGCTCGGGATCCAGGTCGTGGTGATCGTCTCGCCGGTCATGACCTGCTCGGTCACCACCATGTCGCGCTCGGCTCCTTGCGCGTAGGTCTTGTCCGAGAGCCCGTCGCCGCGGCTGTCGACCCGGAAGTAGAAGCCGTGCAGGTGCAGCGGATGGTCTTCCATCGAGGCGTTGATCCACCGCCACTTCACCGGCTCGCCCTGGGTGTAGGTCAGCCGCTGGTTCACCGGCCACGAGCGTCCGTTGATGACCGCGAGCGCGGCCGAGAACACGGGTGCGCCATTGGTGCGGTACGCGTCGAGCCATTCGGTGATGACGAAGATCTCTTCCTTGGGATCGGGCTTGGTGCCGGCGGGATCGACGACGATGGCACCGGAGAGCTGCGAGTCCGCGCCCATCCGCGACGACATCGGCTTATCGGTGCGAGCGCCCCAATAGTAGTAGGTGCCGGGCGTCGAGAGCCGGAAGTTGATCGCCTTGGTCTCGCCGGGCGCGATGGTGACGACCGTGTCGCCGCCGGCCGGCCGGTCGTAGAGGCCGTGCATGTAGAGGGCGCCGTCGCCCTCGGTGTTGCGGATCGTGAGCTTGACCTCGGTGCCGGCCGGAACGCGGATCGCCGGCGACGGGATCTGCAGCGGGCCGCCGACCTCGCCGAGCGCCTGCATCGCCGGGCCCGGCTTGTCGTCGCCGTCGAAGCGCCAAGTGCCGGTGCCGGTCTGGAGCGCCAGGGTCAACGTGCCGGCCTCGAGCCGGCCTGCCGGCTTGCGGTTGTCGTTGATGCTGATGTTGGCAGTCTGCGCGACCGCGCCGACCGACACGTACAACGCGACGACGAACGCGGCCATGATGCTGGCCGCGTGCAAATTCCTGAACATTCGGCGTGCCCCCGCACGTTGATCACCCAACGATGGCTACACGATAGGCGGTTTAGGAGGCCGGCGCCAATTCACATTTATCTAAAATTTCATGAATTGAGGCGGCGGAGATGGTCCAGGAAGGTCGGGCCGCCGGTCGCGGCGGCCGAGTGAGGCCGAGCCGGCTTGTCGAGGCGGGGGAGCCGCCGGCCCAGGGCGGGCCGCTCCGGCTCGCCGGCCGGGCTGATTGCCGGCTGAAGGCGGACGAAAGCCGCAAGCGAGGGGTGCACTGACGCAAGAACCTGCTGCATGGGCGGTCTCCTCTCGGATCCGATGGCCCATCATCCCCGGACGGCGACGGGGGATCTGTGCCCGGCCTCACCTTGTGAGGGACCGCACGGTGTGACTGGGCTCACGCCCGAAACGACGAAGGGCCCCGTTGCCGGGGCCCTTCGGAAGCTGCCTGCGGGGAACTGTCGCCCTATTTCGGCGCCAGCACCATGATCATCTGGCGGCCTTCCATGCGGGGCATCTGCTCGATCTTCGACTTCTCGTCGAGATCGGTCTTCACCCGCATCAGGACCTCCATGCCGAGCTCCTGGTGGGCCATCTCGCGGCCGCGGAACCGCATGGTCACCTTGACCTTGTCGCCTTCGTCGAGGAACCGGACCATCGAGCGCATCTTCACGTCGTAGTCGTGGTCGTCGATGCCGGGCCGGAGCTTGACCTCCTTGATCTCGATGATGCGCTGCTTCTTGCGCGCCTCGTTCTTCTTCTTCTGCTCCTCGTACTTGAACTTGCCGTAGTCGAGGATCTTGCAGACGGGAGGTTCGGCCTGGGGCGAGATCTCGACGAGGTCGAGACCGGCATCCATGGCGGCCTGCAGGGCCTCGTTCAAGCCGACGACGCCGATCATGTCGCCACGATCGTTGATCAGACGGACGCGCAGCGCCCGGATCTCTTCGTTGACGCGAGGGCCTTCACGGGACGGCGCTGCGTCCAGGGGGGGTCTGGGGGGTATCTACAAATCTCCTGCGTTCAGTTGAGAACGGCCGCCCGTCAGCTCGACGGGGCGGCCGCTTCCTCTTTAAGTTTATGGACGACATCCGCCAGCGCAAGGACTTCCTGCGCATTTCCGCCGAGACGGCGGAGCGCGACGGTACGCCCTTCCGCTTCCTTCTTGCCGACGACCAGCAATGCCGGAACCTTGGCCAGCGAATGCTCGCGGACCTTGTAGTTGATCTTCTCGTTCCGGAGATCGATCTCGGCCCGCAAGCCCGCCTTCTTCAGCTCGGCCAGGACGTCCTTGGCATAGGCGTCGCCGTCCTGGGTGACCGTGGCCACCACCGCTTGTACCGGCGCCAGCCACATCGGGAAGCGGCCGGCATAGTGCTCGATCAGCACGCCCATGAAGCGCTCGAACGAGCCCAGGATCGCCCGGTGCAGCATGACCGGCCGGTGCTTGGCGCCGTCCTCGCCGATATAGCTCGCGTCCAGCCGCTCCGGCATGACGAAGTCGACCTGCAGCGTGCCGCACTGCCAGTCGCGGCCGATCGCGTCCCGGAGCACGAACTCGAGCTTCGGCCCGTAGAAGGCGCCTTCGCCCGGATTCATCGTGTACGGAAGCCCCCGTCGCCTCGATCGCGGCCTTGAGCGAGCCCTCGGCCTTGTCCCAGATCTCGTCCGACCCGGCGCGCACGGCCGGCCGGTCCAAAACTTGATCGCCACGTCCTCGAAGCCAAAATCCTTGTAGATCGAGCGGAGGAAGGCGCAGAAGCGGACCGACTCGTCCGTGATCTGGTCTTCCGTGCAGAAGATGTGGCCGTCGTCCTGCGTGAAGGCGCGCACCCGCATGATGCCGTGGATCGACCCCGACGGCTCGTAGCGATGGCATGAGCCGAACTCGGCCATGCGCAGCGGCAGGTCGCGGTAGCTCTTGAGCCCCTGGCGGAAGATCTGCACCTGGCCCGGGCAATTCATCGGCTTCAGCGCGAGGATCTTCTCGTCCTCGGTCTGGGCGATGAACATGTTCGGGCGGTACTTCTCCCAGTGGCCCGAGGCCTCCCAGAGCGCGCGGTCGAGGAGCTGCGGCGTCTTCACCTCGACGTATCCGACCTCTTCCAGGCGCCGGCGCATGTGGCGCTCGAGCGTGCGATAGAGCGTCCAGCCGTTCGGATGCCAGAAGACCGAGCCGACGGCCTCTTCCTGCAGATGGAAGAGGTTCATCTCCTTGCCGATCTTGCGGTGGTCGCGCTTCTCGGCCTCCTCCAGCTGATGGAGATGCTGCTTGAGCTGGTCCTCCGTCGCCCAGGCCGTGCCGTAGACGCGCTGCAGCTGCGCGTTCTTGGCATCGCCGCGCCAATAGGATCCTGCCAGCTTCATCAGCTTGAAGGCGTGGCCGAGCTTGCCCGTGGACGGGAGGTGCGGACCCGTGCAGAGGTCCGTGAACTTGCCCTGGCTGTAGATCGAGATGTCCTCGTCGGCCGGGATCGTCGAGATGTGCTCGGCCTTGAAGCGCTCGCCGATCTTCTCGAAGAAGGCAACCGCGTCGTCGCGGCTCCAGACGTCGCGCGTGATCGGCTCGTCGCGGTCGACGATCTCGTGCATGCGCTTCTCCAGCGCCGCCAGATCCTCGGGCGTGAACGGCTCCTCGCGATGGAAGTCGTAGTAGAAGCCGTTCTCGATCGACGGGCCGAAGGTCACCTGGACCTTCTCGCCATAAAGCTCCTTCGCCGCCTCGGCCAGCACATGGGCGGCGTCGTGGCGGAGCAGGTCGAGCGCGTCGGCGTTCTTGCCGGTCACGATCTCGACCCTGGCGTCGCGGTCGATGGTGCGGGCGAGGTCGATCATCTCGCCATCGACCTTGACGGCGAGCGCGGCCTTGGCGAGGCCGGCCCCGATCGACTTGGCGATGTCGGCGCCGGAAACGGGGTTGTCGTAACGACGGACGCTGCCGTCGGGGAGCGTGATCGCGGGCATGGCTTCAAGTCACATATGTCTTGTGGGACGATCGTTCGGATCTGGAACGATCGAGAAAACGCGCACGTGCTCTATCAGGCCGAGCAGGCCTGGATAGTTCGGGACGTGGCCGCGGTGGCGGCGAAGGGCAGGGCGCGGTGACGCATGGCTCTGAATCGCCGCTTAGATATAGGAAACGCGCGATCAAGGCAACCGGGCGAGGCCGGTCGCCTCCTGCAATACGTCGGTGACCGGCAGATCCTTGAGGTGGATCCGGCGCATGGTCTCGACCTTGTCGCCGCGGGGCGCGCAACGCGCGGGGTCGCTCTCTTCGGAGAAGAGGACCAGGGACGGGCAGCCGAGGGCGGCCGTCGCGTGCATCGGTCCGGTATCGTTGCCGATGGCGAGCCGGGCCCGACGCGCCAGGCCGCCGAGCTCGAGCAGCGAGGTCCGGCCGGTCAGGTCGATGGCGCCGGGCGCCTCGGCGAGGATCGCCCGGCCGAGATCAGACTCGTCGGCGGCGCCGATGACGACCGGCGTCATGCCGCGTCCGTTCAGTGCCCGGGCCAGCGCCGGGTAGTAGGGCCAGCGCTTGGCCGGCCGGTGCTTCGAGCCGCCTGGGACGACCAGGGCGAAGCTCTCGGGCAGCCGGAAGCGGCCGATATCGGCGTCTAACCAGTCGAGATCCGGTGGCGGCACCTCGTCGATGCCGGCGATGCGCAGCTGCTCGGCCTGGCGGTCGACCGTATGCATCTGGATGCGGTTCGGGTTGTCGTGGGGATGCGAGCACCCGGGCGCCACGCCCGACCAGCGCGGCCCACCCATCAGCGTGAAATACCAGGCGGTGCGCGCCGAGGTCTGCAGGTCGTAGACCGCCGAGAAGCCCGCGGCTCTCAGGCGGCGGATGGTCGCGACCAGGGTCGGCAGGTGCAGGACGGACGGCCGGTCGTCGACCCAGACCTCCTGGAACCAGCCCGAGGCCTGGAGCAGCTCGGCAAAGGCCGAGCCCGTCAGCGCGACCAGGTGGGCGTCGGGATGATGGCGGCGGATGGCCTGGAAGGGGCCGAGCGCCTGGACGACGTCGCCGAGCGCACCGTGGCGGATCGCCAGGATCTTCACGCTGCGCTCTGCTGATACCCGGCGCGGCTGAGCACTTCCTGATAGACCGCCACGCCCGCGTCGCACATGGCCTGCTGGTCGTAGTTGGCGCGCACGTGCTCGATCGCGACCTCGGCGATACGGAGCCGCGCCTCGGTAGGCAGATCGATCGCGTCGGCGAGCGCCGTTGCCAATGATACAGGATCGCCCGGCTTCACCAGCCAGCCGGTCTCCCCCGGTAGAACCGTCTCGCGAGAGCCGCCGTGGTCGGTCGCGATGATCGGCCGGCCCATCGCCTGGGCCTCGACCGCGACGCGTCCGAAGGCTTCGGGCTCCGTCGACGCCGAGACGACGACGTCGGCCAGCATGTAGGCCGCTGGCATGTCGGTGCAGTCGCCGACGATGCGCACGTGCCCCTGGAGTCCCTGGCCCGTCACCAGCCGTTCGAGTTCCTGGCGGTAGTCGCTCCGGCCCTGGTCGGATCCGGCAAGCACGCAGATGATGTCGGTCCGCTTCAGCAAGGTCAGCGCCTCGATCAGCACGGTCTGGCCCTTCCAGCGCGTCAGCCGCCCCGGCAGCAGGATCACCGGGACCCCGTCGGGAAGCCGCCAGTCCTTCGCCAGCTGCAGCATCCGGTGCGGCTGCACCCGCTCGGGCGAGAATTTCTCGAGGTCGATGCCGTTGGGAACGAGCCGCAGCCGGTCGACCGGGACCTTGTAGGTCTGCATGATGTGGCGGGCGATGAACTCGGACGTGGCGATGGTCGGGTCGCCCCACACCATGACGGCGTTGTAGAGCCGCTTGAACGCGTTCCCGGCGCTGTAGGTTCCGTGGAAGGTCGTCACGAACGGGATGCGCGTCCGTTTGGCGGCGCTCCAGGCCGACCACGCCGGGGCGCGGCTTCGTGCATGCACGAGGTCGACCTGCTCGGCCTCGATGACGCGGACCAGGCGCTCGATGTTGCGACGGATCGCGAACGGGTTCTTGGTGTCGAGCGGAAGCTGGATGTGGCGTGCGCCGGATCGCTCGAGCTCGCGCACCATCGCGCCGCCGGCCGAGGCGACCAGCGATCGCCAGCCGGCGCGGACGACCGCGCCCGCGATCTGGACGGCGCTGCGCTCGACGCCGCCGGTCTCGAGCGCGGGCAGGACTTGCAGGATGGTCGGCACGGTCATCGTCTAAGGTGGGGACGAAGGAGAAGCGGCGGCAAGGATGTCGGTGGAAAGACTAACACGGCCGGATGGTCACGAAATCGCGTTCCGTCGCGGGGCGGGGCGAGAGCCCGGCGTGATCTTCTTCAGCGGCTTCAACTCCTCGATGAACGGCACCAAGGCGAGCTGGCTCGCCGAGCGTTGCCACGCCTCGGACCGCGCTTTCCTTCGCTTCGACGCCTTCGGCCACGGCGAATCGACCGGCCGGCTCGCCGACGGGACGGTCGGGCGCTGGAAGGAGGATGCGGTTGCGGTTCTCGACCTGCTCACCTCCGGTCCGCAGGTCCTGATCGGCTCCAGCATGGGCGCCTGGATCGCGACGCTGGTCGCCGAGCGGCGGCCCGAGCGCGTCGCCGGCTTCATCGGCATCGCCGCCGCGCCCGACTTCACGCGAGAGCTGATCGAGCCGTCGCTCTCGCCCGAGGCGCGGGCGGCCCTGGTGCGCGACGGCATCTGGATGCGGCCATCGGCCTATGGCCCCGACCCGTACCCGATCTCGCGCCGGGCGCTCGACGAGGCGGCCGCGCATCTCGTGCTGCCGCGTCGGATCCCGGTCGACTTCCCGGTCAGGCTGCTGCACGGGTCCGCGGACGCGGACGTCCCGGTCGACCTCTCGTTCAGGCTGGCGCGTGCGATCGACGGGCCGGATACGACGGTGACGGTGATCCCGGGGGGCGACCATCGCCTGTCGGGCGAGCGCGACCTGGCGCTTCTGGGATCGGCCTTGGATCAGCTTCTCGCCAGGGCAGCCAGGCCTTCGCGGTAGGTCGGATAGGCGAGCGTCACGCCAAGCTCCTCCCTGATCCGCCGGTTCGAGACGCGCTTCGACTCGTCGTAGAAGCTGCGCGCCATCGGCGTCAGGTTCGCCTGATCGAACGGGATCGCGGGTGGTGGCTCGATGCCCAGCAGGCGGGCCGCCTCGGTGATCACATCTTGGGGCGGCGCCGATTCGTCGTCGCAGACGTTGTAGGCGGCGCCTGGATTGGGCTTCGCCATCGATGCCTCGAGCACGCGCACGATGTCGTCGACATGGATGCGCGAGAACACCTGGCCGGGCTTGATCACGCGCCGCGCGGTGCCGGCACGGACCTGCTCGAAAGGACCCCGTCCCGGGCCGTAGATGCCGGCCAGCCGGAACAGGTGCACCGGGCGGCCATGCTTTCGCCAGAGATCGAGCCAGCTCTCCTCGGCCTCGACGCGCCGACGCCCGCGCACGCCGGCGGGGCGAAGATCGCTGGTCTCGTCGACCCAGGCGCCGCCGCGGTCGCCATAGACCCCGGTGGTCGAGAGATAGCCGATCCAGTCCATGTGGATCGCGGCGATGGCGGCGCCATGAAGGTCGATCGCCGGATCGCCCTGGTCGTCGGGCGGAATGGACGCCACGAGGTGCGTCGTGCCCGCGAGGGTTGCCGCCGCATCGGCAAGCGGCCGGGCGCGGTCGAAGAGGATCGCCTCGATCCCTTCGACGGCCAGCGCGGCGCGGCTTTCGGGCGACCGGCAGGTGCCGGCGACGGCCCAGCCGCGGGCCTTCAGGACGCGGGCGAGCGCGAGGGAATATCCGAGGCCGAAGCAGAAAAGACGGGGCATGGACGGGCGGGCTCCGGCGACCTATCTAGCACGGGTGATCGCGCCGCTCCTTCTCGCAGTTCTCGGGCTCACGATGCCGGCCAGGGCCGAGATCATCGGCGGCGAGGAATCCTACCGTGCCTGCATGGCGCTCGCCCGCGAAAAGCCGAAGGACGGTGAGGAGCGGGCACTCGGCATGATCGCGCTCAAGGGCGGTGCGCCCGCCCGCCATTGCCTGGCGACGGCGCTGCTCAACCTCGGCAAGTATGCCGAAGCCGCCGACGCCCTGATCGACGTCGCGGTCGAGACGCGCGATCCGGCGATGCGCGTCGAGGCGCTGGGCCAGGCGGGCAACGTCTGGGTCATGGCCGGCGACCTGCCCCGGGCGGTCGCCACCTTCGGCGAGGCGATCCGCCTCAAGGACAACGATCCCGACCTGTTCATCGACCGGGCGATCGCGCTTGCCGCCGCCACCAACTACTACGAGGCGCTCGACGACCTGAACCGGGCGATCGAGCTCGATCCGAAGCGGCCGGAGGCCTACGTCTTCCGCGCCACCGCCTATCGATACGTCGATGCCTTCGACCTGGCGTTCCAGGATGTCGAGTCGGCGCTGGCGCTGAGGCCGGGATTCCCGGAGGCCCTGGTCGAGCGCGGCATGCTTCGGCGCCTTTCCGGGAACGATAAGGAAGCGCGGGCGGACTGGATCGCGGTGCTGCAGCGTGCTCCGGACTCGGCCGCCGGCGATGCCGCCCGCGAAAACCTGGCGAGGCTGGACATCAAGGCGCCGTGATCATCCGCGCTTACGTCCCCGCCGATGTCGATGCGCTGATCGACCTGTTCCGACAGGCGGTACGCCGCACCGCGATCCGCGACTACAGCGCGGCGCAGGTCACGGCATGGGCGCCCGACGAGATCGAGCGTGCGCGATGGGTGGAGCTTCGTGCCAGCCGACCGACCTGGGTCGCCGAGCTCGATGGCAGGATTGCCGGCTTCACCGATCTCGAGCCCGACGGCCATGTCGACATGATGTACGTCCATCCCGACTTCAAAGGCCGCGGCGTCGCCACCGCGCTGATGGCGAAGGTCGAGGAGGCGGCAGCCGCGCAGAAGCTCGGCCGCCTCTACACCGAGGCCAGCATCACCGCGAAGCCCTTCTTCGAGAAGAAGGGCTTTCGCGTGATCGCGCCGCAGACCGTGCATGTGCGCGGCCAGGACCTCGTGAACTACCGGATGGAAAAGACTCTCCGGTAGTCGCTTTACGCCGGCGTGCGGCGCCAGAGGATCGTCGCCGCGCCGGCGGCGATCAGCAGCCCGCCGCCGGTCCGGTTGACGCCGCGCTGGACCGCGGGCTTGCGGATCAGGTTCTTCGCCCATGACGCCAGCAGCGCGTAGAACAGGGCGTTCGTCGTGCCGAAGAAGACGAAGGTCGGCACCAGGATCGCCATCTGCCCGGTCATCGACTGCGTCGTGTCGATGAACTGCGGAAAGAAGGCAACATAGAAGACGATGCCCTTCGGGTTCAGCGTCGCCGCGACATAGGCGTTCACGAAGACGCGCCAGCGGGTCCATTCGACCGGGGCGGTGATCTCCGCGCCCGAGGATACCGGTGCCCGCCACAGCTTGACCCCGAGATAGATCAGGTAGGCTGCGCCGATCCACTTCACCACCGTGAATATCTCGGCCGACGTGGCGAGCAGGGCGCCGAGACCGAGCATCGAGGCGGTCATCGCGGTGAAGTCGCCGAGCGCCACGCCGGCGACGATCGCGTAGGCGGCGCGCTTCCCGTGGCCCAGGGCGTAGGAGACGATCATCAGGACGGTCGGGCCGGGGATGGTCACGATCACGAAGGAGGCGACGGCGAAGGCGAGCCAGGTCTCGAAGGTCATTCGGGGACTCCCAGGTCAAAGAGAAGGATAGATCCACCGGATCGGGAGGGATGCAACCCCGGTTTTCGACGCTACAATCCGGCCGCAACTCCCGAGGCTCTCATGTCCGCCACCTGCATTTTCTGCAAGATCGCCAAGCGCGAGATCCCGTCCCACGTCGTCCATGACGATCCCGATACCTTCGCCTTCATGGACATCAGGCCGATCCAGCCGGGCCATGTGCTGGTGATCCCGAAGGTCCATATCGACCATTTCTGCGATCTGCCGGACGACGCCGCGACCAAGGTGCTGCTGGTCGCCCAGCGATTGGGCCGGACGATCCGCGCGGAGCTCAAGCCGCCGCGCGTCGGCCTCCTGGTCGGCGGCTTCGCCGTGCCGCACGCCCATCTGCACGTGGTGCCGATGCATGACGGCCATGACATCACCTCGCAGAACTACGCCAAGGTCGTGGAGGGCAAGGTGACGTACGACATCATGAACATTCCGCCAGCGGCGCCGGCGGACCTGGCGAAATTGGCGAGCCGTCTCAAGTCCTAGCCTTCGCCCCGCCCGGGCGCCTATCATCCGCCGTCCTTTAAGAGTCAGATCCCCCAAGGAGCCTTCGATGGGTCAGTTCGGCTTCGGTCAGTCCGTCCGCCGCAAGGAGGATGTGCGCTTCATCACCGGCCGCGGCCGCTACACCGACGACATCAGCCTGCCGGGCCAGGTCGCCGCCTATGTCGTCCGCTCGCCGCACGCGCATGCCACCTTCAAGATCAAGGACGTTGCCCAGGCCAAGAAGGCGCCCGGCGTGCTGGCCGTCCTGACCGGCGCCGACGCGGTCGCCGACAAGCTCGGCAACATCCCCTGCAAGGTGCCGATCAAGAACCGCGACGGCTCCAAGTCGGTGATGCCTCCCTACCCGCTGCTGGTCGCCGACACCGCGCGCCATGTCGGCGACGCCGTCGCGCTCGTCGTCGCCGAGACCCCGGCCCAGGCGCGCGATGCGGCCGAGCTGATCGACATCGACTGGAATCCGCTGCCGGCCGCCGCCGACACCGGGAGCGCCGGCGACGCCGGTGCGCCCCAGGTCTGGCCGCAGGCGAAGAACAACCAAGTCTTCGACTGGGAGCTCGGCGACGCCAAGGCGGCCGAAGCCGCCTTCGCCAAGGCCGACAGGATTGTCGAGCTCGACCTGATCAACAACCGCATCATCGTCAACTCGATGGAGCCGCGCGGCGCGCTCGGCAACTTCGACGCCAAGGAAGGCCGCTACCACCTCTATACGTCCTCGCAGGGCGCGCACTCGATCCAGGGCTTGCTCACCGAGGCCCTGAACGAGAAGGCGGAAAAGTTCCACGTGGTGACGCCCGACGTCGGCGGCGGCTTCGGCATGAAGCTGTTCCTCTATCGCGAATACGCGCTCGTCCTGTGGGCGTCGAAGAAGGTCGGCCGGCCGGTCAAATGGACTTCCGAACGCCAGGAAGCGTTCCTCTCCGACACCCAGGGCCGCGACCATGTGAGCAAGGCGCGCCTGGCGATGGCGAAGGACGGAACGTTCCTCGGTCTCAAGGTCCACACGGTCGCCAATCTCGGCGCCTATCTCTCGAACTACGGCCCCTTCATCCCGACGATGGCCGGCACCGGCATGCTCGCCGGTCTCTACTCGACCCCGGCGATCCATGCGCATGTCGTCGGCGTGTTCACGCACACCGTGCCGATCGACGCCTATCGTGGTGCCGGACGCCCGGAAGCCGCCTTCCTGGTCGAGCGCCTGGTCGACGTCGCGGCGCGCGAGACGGGCATGTCGCCCGATGCGATCCGGCGGAAGAACTTCATTCCGCCGCAGTCGATGCCGTTCAAGACCGCGCTCGGCGAGACCTACGACTCCGGCGACTTCACCGGCGCCATGGAAAAATGCATGGCCTTCGCCGATTGGAAGGGCGTCGGCGCCCGCAAGGCCGCCTCGCAGAAGAAGGGTCGGATCCGCGGCATCGGCATGGCCTGCTACGTCGAGGCCTGCTCGGGCGGTGGTCCGGAGAACGCGTGGATCACCGTCGAGCCGTCGGGCGCGGTGCTGGTCGCGATCGGCACCCAGTCGAACGGCCAGGGCCACGAGACCGCCTATGCGCAGGTCACCGCCGACAGGCTCGGCATCGACATCGAGCAGGTGCGCGTGATCCAGGGCGACACCGACACGATCAAGTCGGGCGGCGGCACCGGCGGCTCGCGCTCGATCCCGGTCGGCAGCGTCTGCATCGACGGCGCGGCCACCGACGTGATCAACAAGGGCAAGAAGATCGCCGCCAACGTGATGGAGGCCTCCGAGGCCGACATCGAGTTCGTCGAGGGCAAGTTCATCATCGCCGGCACCGACCGGCGCATGACGCTGTTCGACGTGGCCGCCGCGGCGCAGGACCCGAAGAAGCGCCCGGCCGGCATCGAGGCGGGGGAGCTCAGCGGCACCAGCGGCTTCACGCCGCCGGCTTCCACCTATCCGAACGGCTGCCACATCGCCGAAGTCGAGGTCGATCCCGAGACCGGCACGGTCCATGTCGACCGCTACACGATCGTCGACGACTTCGGCACCGTGCTGAATCCGATGATGCTGCAAGGCCAGGTCCATGGCGGCATCGGCCAGGGACTCGGCCAGGCGCTGCTCGAGAACTGCAGCTATGACGAGAACGGCCAGCTCGTGACCGGTTCGCTGATGGACTATTGCCTGCCGCGCGCCGGCGACGTGCCGACGGTCGCCTTCGACATGAACCCGGTGCAGTGCAAGACCAACCCGCTCGGCCTCAAGGGCTGCGGCGAGGCGGGGGCGATCGGCGCGCCGCCGACGATCATCAACGCCCTGGTCGACGCGCTGCAGCCCTACGGCGTCCGCCACATCGACATGCCGGCGACGCCGCAGAAGGTGTGGGCGGCGATCCAGGCCGGCCAGTCGAAGCGGGCGGCGGAGTAGCGTGGCGCTGGAGATCGCGAAGCTCCTGCCCGAGGTCGCCGTCGCCGCGCGCAAGGCGGGCGCGGCGACGCTCGTGCACTACGAAGGGGAGTTCGCGGTCAACCGCAAGGCCGACGGTTCGCCGGTGACCGCAGCCGATCATGCCTCCGAAGCGGTGATGCTCGAGGCGCTTCACCGCCTCACCCCGGACATTCCCGTGGTGTCGGAGGAAGAGGTCGAGGCAGGACGATTCCCCGACGTCTCGAGCGGGCGCTTCTGGCTGGTCGATCCGCTCGACGGCACCAAGGAGTTCGTCAAGCGCAACGGCGAGTTCGCCGTCGTCGCGGGCCTGATCGTCGACTTCAAGCCGGTCGCCGGGGTGATCTATGCACCGGTGCTCGACACGCTCTACGCCGGCGGCGAAGGCCGTGCCTGGCGGGAGAAGGACGGGAAGAAGGAAGACATCAAGGCGCGCGTTGCGGCATCCGATGGACTCGTCGTCGCGGTCAGCCGCTCGCACATCAGCGACAAGTTCGAGTCATATCTCGCGACGCTGCCGCTGAAGGGCCGGGTCGCCTGCGGCAGCGCGATCAAGTTCGGCATCCTGGCCGCGGGCGAGGCCGACATCTATCCGCGCTTCGGTCAGACGATGGAGTGGGATACCGCCGCCGGCCACGCGATCCTGGAAGCCGCCGGCGGGCGGATGGAGACCAAGGACGGCGGGACGCTGGCCTACGGCAAGCCCGGCTTCCTCAACCACGGCTTCATTGCGCGGGGTCGAGCCTCTTAAGGATCTCGGCGGCGAGCGCCCTCATCTCGTCGCCGGCGGCACCCGCGCCACCCTGCTCGGAGATGCCTTTGCCTTCCAGCATCGACGAGGCGAAGGCGACGCGGCTGCCCAGCACCGTATCGGCGACCGGCGTCCCGAGCTCGGCGTACTTGCGCCGCATCTGATCGGCGAGCTTCCCGCGCGCCGGCATGCGGTTGAGGATCACCAAAGCCGGCCGCTTCTCGGCCTTGGCGAGATCCAGCGTCACCTTGGTCGCCCACAGATCCATCGGGCTCGGCTGCGCCGGAACCAGCACCAGGTCGGCGGTGCGGACCGCGATCTTCGATTCCGTCTCGGCGTGCGGCGGGCTGTCGACGACGACGATGTCGACCAGCTTCGCGAGCTTCTCGACCTCGCCCTGGACGCGCCAACCGCCGACGCAGCGTAGCTCGATCGGAACCGCGTCCTTCACGCGGGCGCGCTCGGCGAACCATTTGGTCAGGCTTGCCTGCGGATCGATGTCGACGACCCCGACCTTGTGGCCGTCCTTGGCCCAAGCGACCGCGAGATGGGCTGCCAGGGTGGTCTTCCCCGCGCCGCCTTTCTGCTGGGCCACAGTCACGATGCGCGCCATCGGACCCTCCTCGAATCGCCCTATTGTGCGGAGCCCGCATCTGGCCCACAAGATGCGCCCTTAATCGATGACAATCCCGACCGATTCCGCGATGAACGTGGCGGTGAGCGCGCTGGCCCAGGGCAAGCTCGTCGCCTTTCCGACCGAGACCGTCTACGGCCTCGGCGCCGATTCGACCTCGGATGCCGCGGTCGCGCGCGTCTACGAGGCGAAGGGCCGTCCGGTCTTCAATCCGCTGATCGCCCATGTCCCGGGGCTCGCCGAAGCGGAAAGCCTCGTCGTCTTCCCCGAATCGGCCCGGCTTCTGGCACGTGCCTTCTGGCCGGGCCCGCTGACATTGGTGCTCCGGCGTCGAGACGACTGCCCGGTGAGCCTGCTCGCTTCTTCCGGGCTCGACACGCTCGCGGTTCGCGTTCCCGATCATCCCCTGGCGCAGGCGTTGCTGCGCGCAGTCGGCCGGCCGCTGGTGGCGCCGTCGGCCAATCCGTCGGGACGATTGAGCCCGACCACGGCCGCTGACGTCCGCGACGCGATGGGCGACAAGGTCGCGGTGGTCCTCGATGGCGGACCGTGCCGGGTCGGGGTCGAGTCCACGGTGGTCGACCTTTCCGGCGACCGTCCCACGCTCTTGAGGCCGGGCGGCGTGACGGCCGAGGCGATCGAGGCCATTGTGGGGCCGCTGGCATCGGCAGGGGAGGGGCCGCTGCGTTCGCCCGGTCAACTCGAGAGCCACTACGCCCCGGCGTTGCCGGTGCGCCTCGGCGCGGTCGAAGCGCGGCCGGGCGAAGCCCTGCTCGCTTTCGGTCCTTCCGTGTCGAGCGCGCGCAACCTCAGTCCGTCGGGCGATCTCACCGAGGCCGCCGCAAATCTCTTCGCCTATCTTCGCGCCCTCGACCGCCCGGAGCATTCGGCGATCGCGGTGATGCCGATCCCCGAGGAAGGGCTCGGCCGCGCGATCAACGACCGGCTCCGCCGCGCCGCCGCGCCGCGTCCGATTTCCGGGAAGACCTGATGAGCCTGATCGGCAATGCGCCCGGCTTCGCCGGCGGCACGCTCAACCTCGCGGTCGCGCTGGCGCTGCCCCTGGCGATCGCGGCGCCGCTGGGCCTCGCCCCGCTGATGCTGGTCGCGGCGCTCGGCATCGTCATCGGCGACGGCTGGCCGACACGTGTCCATCGCCGCTTCGCGATCGCGACGGCGATCCTGACGCTGCTGGTGGTCCTCGGCGCCGCGAGCTGGCTCTGGTCGATCGATCCCGACCGCAGCCTGTCGATGGCCGGCCGGCTCCTCCTGACCTTCCTCGCCGGCGGTATCCTCGTCGACAAGGCCCTCAGGCTCGACCGGCGCGGCCGGCGCCGGCTCGCGGCATGGGCGGCGATCGGCACCGCGATCGGTGTCGCCCTGCTGCTGAGCGAGGCTCTGACCGACCAGGCGCTGCTGCGCCTCGGCCGCGACCTGATCGGCTCGCGTGAACCGACGCTGGTCATGCTGAACCGGGCGGCGACCGTGCTGGCGCTGATGATCTGGCCTGCGGCTTACGCGCTCTACCGTTTCGGCGGCGCCGTCCTGGCGATCGCGTTCCTGGTGCTCGCCTTCGGTGCGTTGACGCTGCTGGAGAACACCACGGCCTTTCTCGCCGCCTTCCTGGGCTTCGCCGCCGGGATCGCCGCGATGGCGATGCCGGTCACGGTGCGCCGGGTCGTGATCGCGGGCTCGATCGTCGGCGTGCTGGCCGCCCCGCTGGTCGTCTCGACGCTGGCCGGGATGGAGTCGCTGCATCTCCAGATCAAGCCGTCGGCGGTCCATCGCCTGATGATCTGGCAGTTCACCGTCGACCGCATCGACGAGCGGCCGTGGCTCGGCTGGGGCCTCGAGTCCGCGCGCGAGCTGCCGGGCGGCGAGCGCGACGTCACCTTCAAGACGCGGGACGGCGAGTGGACGCGCCAGGCGCTGCCGCTCCACACTCACAACGCGGCGCTTCAGCTCCGCGTCGAGCTCGGCATCCTGGGTCCCGTGCTGCTGGCCCTCATGATCGGCGGCATCGGACTTGCGCTCGGCCGCGTCGAGAGCCGCGTTGCCCATTCCATTCGGATCGCCTTCCTGGTCAGCGCGCTCGCGGTGTCGATGGCGAGCTACGGCGTCTGGCAGTTCTGGTGGTTGGCGGCCCTCGCGGTATCGCTGGCCGCTCTGGTCGGGGTCGGCTTGCCCGACCCCGAGGAAACCGATAAATCGGACTGACGCCTCTCAAGAGAGTCTGATGACCGCTGCCGCCCGCACGCCCGCCTCGTTCTCGCCGGACTTCATCCGGCGCCTGGAAGCGGCCCTGGGGCGGCCGATCGTTGAGCCGAATGACGCTGCAGCCTATCTCACCGACTGGCGCGGCTTCCTTACGGCGCACAACGCGATCGTCGTCCGTCCCGGCTCGACCGAGGAGGTCTCCAAGGTCGTCAAGGTCTGCGCCGAGGCACGCGTGCCGATCGTGCCCCAGGGCGGCAACACCGGTCTCACCGGCGGCTCCATACCTTACGAGCAAGAGGCGGCTGTCGTCGTCAACCTCGGGCGCATGAACAAGGTGCGTTCGGTCGACGCGCTCAACTACGCGATGACGGTCGAAGCCGGCTGCGTGCTGCAGACCCTGCAGAAGGTCGCCGACGACGCGGATCGTCTCTTTCCTCTTAGCCTCGGCGCCGAAGGCAGCTGCCAGATCGGCGGCAACCTCTCGACCAACGCCGGCGGCGTCGCCGTGCTCAAATACGGCAACGCCCGCGACCTCGTGCTCGGCATCGAGGTCGTGCTGCCCGACGGCACGATCTGGGGCGGCCTCCGCGGCCTTCGCAAGGACAACACCGGCTACGATCTCAAGCAGCTCTTCCTCGGTGCCGAAGGCACGCTCGGCATCATAACCGCCGCGGTCCTGAAGCTTTTCCCGAAGCCGCGCGACAAGCGCACCTCCTATGTGGCGCTTCGGGACCTGGACGCGGCGATCGAGCTTCTGGTGCGCATGCGATCTGCGACCGGCGACCAGGTCGCGAGCTTCGAGTACCTGCCGCGCAACTGCATGCAGATGGCCCTCGACCATATCCGCGGCGTCTCCGACCCGATGGAGCAGGTCTACGACCACTACGCACTGATAGAGGTGAGCCGCACCGCCGACGAGGACGCCGGCTTCGCCGAGCATGTCGAAGCGGCGCTCGGCAAGGCGATCGAGGACGGGCTCGTCATCGATGCGGTGGTCGCGCAGAACCAGGCTCAGGCGGCGATGTTCTGGAAGATCCGGGACTCGATGGCCGAGGCGCAGAAGGAAGAAGGCCCGGCGATCCGTCACGACGTCGCGGTGCCGGTCAGCAGCATCCCGGCCTTCTACAGGGAAGCGAAGAAGCGCGTGCTGGCGCGCGTGCCCGACGCGCGCATCCACGGCTTCGGCCATGTCGGCGACGGCAACCTGCACTACAACATTGCGCCACCCCGGGGCGCGGACGGGAAGGCGTTCCTCTCGCTGATGGGCGAGATCAACGCGATCGTGCACGACTGCGTCGCCGAGTATCACGGCTCGATCTCGGCCGAACACGGCATCGGCCGCATCCGCCGCGACGAGCTCCCACGCTACAAGGATCCGGTCGAGCTGGCGCTGATGCGGAAGGTCAAGTCGACGCTCGATCCGCTGGGGATCATGAATCCAGGCAAGGTGTTCTGACGATGGCCGACTACGCGGCGCCGCTGGCGGACCTCGATTTCCAGCTTCGTGTGGTCGCCGGCCTCGATCACGTGCTGTCGTTGCCGCACTACGGCAGCCTCGATGCCGACACGGTGAAGCAGGTGCTCGAGGAGGGCGGGCGCTTCGCCGGCGAGGTGCTGGCGCCGCTGAACAGCGTTGGCGATCAGGTCCATTCCCAGCTCGAGAACGGCCAGGTCCGCACGCCGCCCGGGTTCGCCGATGCCTACAAGCAGTTCGCCGAAGGCGGCTGGAACGCCGTCCCGTTCGAGGAAGAGTATGGCGGTCAGGGCCTGCCATGGATCGTGCAGACCGCGCTCGGTGAGATGTGGAACGCCGCGAACCTGTCGTTCGCGCTCTGCCCGCTGCTGACCAACGGAGCGATCGAGGCGCTGCTGGCGCATGGCTCGGAAGAGCAGAAGCGTATGTATCTTCCGAAGATGATCGCCGGCGAATGGACCGGCACGATGAACCTGACCGAGCCGCAGGCGGGCTCCGACCTCGGCCAGGTGCGGACCAGGGCGGTGCCATCGGGCGACCACTACAAGATCACCGGCCAGAAGATCTTCATCACCTACGGCGAGCACGACTTCACCCCGAACATCGTCCACCTGGTGCTGGCGCGCCTCCCGGATGCGCCGGCAGGCACGCGCGGCATCTCGCTTTTCGTGGTGCCGAAGTTCCTGGTGAAGCCGGACGGATCGCTCGGCCAGCGCAACGATCTCCGCGCTGCCTCGCTCGAGCACAAGCTCGGCATCCATGCGAGCCCGACCTGCGTGATGGCCTATGGCGACGACGGCGGCGCCACCGGCTACCTCGTCGGCGAGGCCAATCGCGGCCTCGAGTACATGTTCACGATGATGAACAACGCCCGTCTCGCGGTCGGCCTGCAGGGCGTGGCGATCGCCGAGCGCGCCTACCAGCAGGCCGTCGCCTTTGCGCGCCAACGCGTGCAGAGCCGCGACGTCGCCGGAAGCTCGGGCTCGGTTCCGATCATCCGCCATCCCGACGTCCGCCGGATGCTGATGACGATGAAGGCCGGCACCGAGGCGCTCCGCGGCCTGGCGCTCCAGGCGGCGGCCTGGATCGACCGAGCGCGCCACGCGCCCGAAGCCGAAGACCGCCAGCGCACGCAGGTGCTGCTCGACCTGATCATCCCGGTGGTCAAGGCCGCCTCGACCGACTTCGGCGTCGAGGCCGCGTCCATCGGAGTCCAGGTCCATGGCGGCATGGGCTTCATCGAGGAAACCGGCGCGGCGCAGTACTATCGCGACGCCCGCATCCTGCCGATCTACGAAGGCACCAACGGCATCCAGGCCAACGATCTGGTCGGCCGCAAGGTGGCGCGCGACCAGGGCCAGGCCGTGAAGGTCTTCATGGAGCTGGTGCAGGACACGATCGACGAGCTCGACCTCTTCACCGACGAGGACTTCACGGCGATGCGCGGCTCGCTCGCCGACGCGCTCGCCGCCCTCGGCCGGGCGACCGACTGGATCGTCGCGACCTTCCCGTCGGATCCCCGGCGTGCGATCGCGGGTGCGGTTCCCTATCTCGAGCTGCTCGGCCTGGTCGCTGGCGGATGGATCATGGTCAGGAACGCGACCGCCGCCGAAGCGCATCTCGGGACCGGCGACGGCGACGAGGCCTTCCTGAAGGCCAAGAAGACGACGGCGCGCTTCTACGCCGAGCACATGCTGGTCAAGGCGCCATCGCTGGTGTGGCCGGCGACCCAGCCGGAAACGACGCTGGCCTTGGCCGAAGACCAGTTCTGAGCCTCACCTCGCGGCGAGCGTCCGTTCGGCCGGAAAGATCACGGCGCAGCGGGTGCCGATCCCGGGCTGGCTTGTGATCTCGAGGCTGGCGCCATGCGCCTCGGCCAGCGACTTGGTGATGGGCAAGCCCAGGCCCGTGCCTTCGAAGCGGCGGCTGAACGCGGACTCGCTGCGATGGAACGGCGTCAGCGCCTTGACGATCTCGTCCCGGGTCATGCCGATGCCCGTGTCCGAGGTCTCGAATGCGACCCGGCCCTCGACGTCCCGTGCGGCCTCGACCGTCACGCGCCCGCCCCTGGGCGTGAACTTGACCGCGTTCGACAGCAGGTTGAGCACGATCTGCTTCACCATGCGCTCGTCGGCATGAAGCCTCGCCATCGGCCGCTCGATCCTGATCTCGACCACGACGCCGCCGCGTCGGGCGCGTTCGGCGACCAGGCGCGTGCAGGCCTCGACCGCAGTCGCGAGGTCGACCGTCTCCTCGTGCAGGGCGAGCCGGCCGGCCTCTATCCTCGCCATGTCGAGGATGTCGTTGATCAGGGCCAGCAGATGGCCGCCGGAGTCGCGGATGTCCGCCGCGTATTCCTGGTACTTGGGCGCGATCGGTCCCAGCATCTGTCCCGCCATCATCTCGGCGAAGCCGATGATCGCGTTCAGCGGGGTCCGGAGCTCGTGGCTGACGTTGGCAAGAAACTCCGACTTGGCGCGGTTGGCGACCTCGGCCTGCTCCTTGGCATGGCGGAGGTCGTTCTCGACCTGGCGGGCGCGGGTCACGTCGGTCAGCAGGTCGACGACACCGCCGTCGCGCGCGCGCTCCTTGCGGATCTCGAAGATGCGCCCGTCCTTGAGCCGGACCTCGTAGGCGATGCCACTCGGCCGGCGATGCCGCGCGACGGCGGCGTTGATCCAGCCGCTGCGTCCGCCGCGGCCGACGACGACGATGTCGCGATCGACGGCGGCGGCCATCAGGCGTTCGAAGGACATGCCCGGCATCATCAGGTCGGCCAGGCCCGGCAGCATCTTCCGGTAGATGTCGTTGCAGAGGGTCAGGCGTTCGTCGGGGGCCCAGATCGCGAAGCCGGCGCCGATATGGGCAATGGCGTCGCGGAGGCGCGAGTTCGTCGCTTCCAGCGCGGCATAGGCGTTGTTGACGGCATCCAGCAGCCGCGTGAGGTCGAGGCCCTGGGCCTCCGGCGGTTCCTCCGCCTTCAGCCGTCTCTGGATTGCGTCATGCACGGCGCTCGGTCCGCGTAAAGGTGCAGGGGCGGCCGCGGTTCCGTTCCGGGAATGCGGCCCCACGCTTATTAGACACGAGTCCGGTTAACGAATCGTAATCAGCCGCGGGCAGGGGGGCTGTCGGGCAGGCCCCGGGTCATCGAGACCGTCGTCGGATAGGGGATGGCGACCCCGGCGGTGTCGAAGGCCGCCTTGATCCGTCGATTGTATTCGCGCCCGACCGACCATTGCTGGCTCGGCCGGGTCTTGACCCTGGCGCCGATCCGCATCGCGTAGTCGCCGAACTTGTCGAGGCCGAAGATCTCGATCGGCGACATGATCTTGGCCTTCCACACGTCCTCGCCTCGTATCTCTTCGTCGACCTTTCGCAGGATGTCCTCGACCTGGCGGATGTCGGTCTCGTAGCTGACCGAAAGGTCGAAGACGTAGAAGCCATAGTCGCGGGTCATGTTCTTGATCGTGGTGACCGCGCTGAACGGGATCGTCAACTGGCTTCCCTGGCCGTCGCGAAGCCGGATGGTGCGGATCGTGATCGCTTCGACCGATCCGGACTTGCCGTCGAGGTCGACGACGTCGCCGACGTTGATCGTGTCCTCGAACAGGATGAACATCCCGGTGATCACGTCCTTGACCAGCGCCTGCGAGCCGAAGCCGATGGCGAGGCCGACGACGCCGGCGCCGGCGAGCAGCGGGGCGATGTTGATCCCGAGCTCGGAGAGCACGGTGAGGCCGACCACCATGATGAGAGCCACGAAGATCACCGTGCGCAGCAGCGGCAGGAAGGTGCGGAGCCGCGCGTTCCGCGTGTCCTGGCGATCGAGGCGGCGGATCTTTCGCTCGATGAGGGCGCTCGCGACCTCCCAGACGACGACGCCGAGCCCGATGGCGAAGGCGATGGTCACCATCATCCCGACGAAGCGCCGGCCGCGCTCGGAGGAGAGCCACACCAGGCTGTCGACACCCCAGATCTGCAGCAGCAGCACGGCGCCGCCGATCCACAGCACCGCCGAGACGATCTTGCGCAGGATCGGCAGGTAGAGGTTGGCGCGGCTTTCGAGCGTCGGATACCGCGTCCGCAGCTCGTCGGCGACGGTGAAGGCGCGGTCCATGAGGAAGCGCAGGCCGGAGGACAGGATCCAGAGAGCGAGGCCGACCGCGATGGTCCCGAGTGTCCGCTGGACCACGAACTCGAATCCGCCCGGCAGGTCGAGCGCCCAGATGAAATAGATCACCGCGACATAGAAGATCGCGAGGCCGTGCCAGCAGCCCGCCAGCGTCTGGCGGATGCGATGGACGCGGCGGCGAAGACCCTTCCGTTCGGTGGCATCGCCGTCGCCGCGCAGCCAGCGGGTGACGACTTGGCGGTTCTGCAGGATGAAGATGACCAGGAGCGTCGCCACGGTCAGGCCGAGGATGCGCATCATCACGCCCTGGCCGGCGCGCGGCAGGCCGAGCGGCACCAGTGCATCGATGAAGGTGACGCCGTAGATCCAGAGGTTGGTCAGGCGGCGGACCCAGATATGCAGGTATTGCGCGGTCTCGTCGTCGATCGGCGGCACCCGCAGCTTGGGCGCCAGCGGCGCCAGCGCCAGGCGTGCGATCAACCCGACGGCACGCGCGAGCACGAAGCCGTTCAGCAGGGTCGCGGCCATCAGCTCGGCGGTGAGGCCGCCGCCGCCGGTGGAGAAGCCGACCGTCATCGGCAGGGCCAGGTTCGCCGTGATGGCGAAGAGGATGAGCGGCACGAGCTCGACGCCGGCAAGCAGGACCAGGTGCCCGGCTTTCGACCAGGCATTGCCCGGCACGCGGGTCTCCAGGGTTTTCCGCGGCTTGGAGAGAGCGAAGCGTGCGATCGCCTCGATCATCAGCGCTGCGCCGAAGACCGCGAGCAGGCGGACCAGTGTCTCTAGAAGCTGGCTCCGCATCGCCGGATCGAAGGCGATGCGTTGGGCCCAACTGTTGATGCGGCGACCGGCGCGCTCGAAGTCGAGCGCGTCCCAGAGATCGACCGAGAAGCGGTTGATGCGGACGGCGAGTGTGTCGATCGCAAGCTGGGAGAGTTCAGAAACCGGACTTTCGGCGCTTGCCTCCGGTTCGTGGGCCGAGATCAGCAGGCGGAGCTGCGAAATGAGCTTCGCGCGCTCTGCGTCGTTCTCGAGCGTGCCGATCAGGGATTCGACCTGCCCCTTGTCGATGGACGGTTCCGGTGCCGGGGCCTGGGCGGTAGCCAAGCCCGGGGCGAGAAGGGAAAGCAGGAGAACGAGCGTAAATCTCAGGCGAAGCATGGCCGGCAACCTACAGAGGCGCATTCGGGCTGTCATCTCCGGGCAATTCAGGAAAGGCGGGCGAAACTTGTTCCGGCCGGCGGTTCCATGGATAATTCCGCATGCTCCACGGCCCGTCCTGGGCCGGCTAAGAAGCAGACGAAATATCCCCGAGGGAACTCCCGCGCCATGTCCGACACGAGCCTGTTTCCGGTTTCGCCCAGCGTCGCCAGCCGAGCCTGGATCGATTCCGCCAAGTACGAAGCCCTCTATCAGCGCTCGATCAAGGACCCGGAGGGCTTCTGGGCCGAGCAGGCCAAGCGGATCGACTGGATCAAGCCCTTCTCCAAGGTGAAGGATGTCGACTACACCGGCGACATCCGCATCCGCTGGTACTACGACGGCACGCTCAACGCTTCGGCCAACTGCATCGACCGGCACCTCAAGGCCCGGGGCAACCAGACGGCCATCCTATGGGAGGGCGACAACCCGGCCGAGCACAAGCATGTGACATATCGGGAGCTTCATGAGCACACCTGCCGGCTGGCGAACGTGCTGAAGGCCCGCGGCGTCAAGAAGGGCGATCGCGTCACGATCTATATGCCGATGATCCCCGAGGCGGCCTACGCGATGCTCGCCTGCGCGCGCATCGGGGCGATCCATTCGGTGGTGTTCGGCGGCTTCTCGCCGGACTCGCTGATCAACCGCATCCAGGACTGCGACTCGAACTTCGTCATCACCGCCGACGAAGGGCTTCGCGGCGGCAAGGCGATTCCGCTCAAGAGCAATGTCGACGAGGCGCTCAAGCAGTGCCCATCGGTCAAATCGGTCGTCGTGGTGAAGCGCACCGGCGGCAAGATCGGCTGGGTCGAGGGCCGCGACGCCTGGTACCACGAGGAATGCGCCAAGGTGTCGGCGGACTGCCCGCCGGAGGAGATGGGGGCGGAGGATCCGCTGTTCATTCTCTACACCTCGGGCTCGACCGGTAAGCCCAAGGGCGTGCTGCACACGACCGGCGGCTACATGGTCTACACCTCGATCACGCATCAGTACGTGTTCGACTATCACGACGGCGACATCTACTGGTGCACGGCGGATGTCGGCTGGGTCACCGGCCACAGCTACATCGTCTACGGCCCGCTCTCTAACGGCGCGACGACGCTGATGTTCGAGGGCGTGCCCAACTATCCGGACACCTCGCGCTTCTGGCAGGTGGTCGACAAGCACAAGGTCAACATCTTCTACACCGCGCCGACCGCGATCCGCGCGCTGATGCGCGACGGCGAGGCGCCGGTGAAGAAGACCAGCCGCGCCAGCCTGCGCCTGCTGGGCTCGGTCGGCGAGCCGATCAATCCGGAAGCCTGGCTCTGGTACCATCGCGTCGTCGGCGACAGCCGCGTGCCGATTGTCGACACCTGGTGGCAGACCGAGACCGGCGGCATCCTGATCTCGCCGTTGCCGGGGGCGATCGCGACCAAGCCGGGCTCGGCGACCAAGCCTTTCTTCGGCATCCGGCCGGCGATCGTCGACAACGACGGCAACATCCTCGAGGGCAAGACCGAGGGAAACCTCGTGATCCTCGACTCCTGGCCGGGCCAGATGCGGACGGTCTACGGCGACCATGCGCGCTTCGGCCTGACCTATTTCGCGACCTTCAAGGGCAAGTACTTCACCGGCGACGGCGCGCGCCGCGACGAGGACGGCTATTACTGGATCACCGGCCGCGTCGACGACGTTATCAACGTCTCCGGCCATCGCCTCGGCACCGCCGAGGTCGAGAGCGCGCTGGTCGCCCACAAGAAGGTCGCGGAAGCCGCGGTCGTCGGATACCCGCACGACATCAAGGGCCAGGGCATCTACGCCTATGTGACGCTCAAGGCCGGCGAGACCACGTCCGAGGAGCTCCGCAAGGAGCTGGTGCAGTGGGTGCGCAAGGAGATCGGACCGATCGCCACGCCCGACCTGATCCAATGGGCACCGGGCCTGCCGAAGACGCGTTCGGGCAAGATCATGCGCCGCATCCTGCGCAAGATCGCCGCCAACGAGCACGACCAGCTCGGCGACACCTCGACGCTCGCCGATCCGGGCGTCGTCAACGATCTCGTCAGCAACCGCATGAACCGCGGCTGAGATCGAGAAAGCCATATCCGGGAAGAAACGCGCCGATGCCGGCGCTATCTTCCCGGGCATGAGCAAGCAGTGCTGGGGCGTCATCGAGACGCCCGTCGGGTCGCTCGCCGCCGCGTTGGACGGCGCCGGGAGGCTCACTCACCTGGGTTTCAGCAAGGCCGAGCACCGGCGCATCGCCGTCGAAGGCGGCGAGCGCAACGACAAGGCCGTAGAACCGGTCGCCCGCCAGGTCCTGGAGTATTTCGCCGGCAGGCGGAAGAGCTTCGACTTCCCGCTCGCGGCGAAGGGCACGGACTTCCAGAAGCAGGTCTGGGCGGCGCTCCTGAAGATCCCCTTCGGCAAGACCACGACCTATGCCGCGCTGGCGGAGAAGCTGGGGAGGCCCGGCGCCTTCCGTGCCGTCGGCCGCGCCAACGCCACCAACCCGATCGCGCTGATCGTGCCCTGCCATCGCGTCATCGGCACCGACGGGACGCTGACCGGCTATGCCGGCGGCATCCCGATCAAGCAGAAGCTCCTGGAGCTCGAAGGCGCTCTATAGCCGCGCGCGCACCGCGGCGACGGCGCGCCGGTAGCGGCCGAGGATCGTCTCGCGCTCGGCATGGCGGCCGTCGCGCACGCGCCAGTTTCCGCCGACCATCACATGCTTCACCGGGTTTACGTTGCCGGCGAAGACGAGCGCGTCGAGCAGGCGCTCTGGCGGCACCTCGGCGAGGGTCGCCGCGTCGCGGTCGAGCACGACGAGGTCGGCCCGCCTGCCGGCCGCGATCCGCCCGATGGCCCGGCCCGAGGCGCACGCGCCGCCCTCGAGCGTAGCCATAAAGGAGCCGCGTATGCCGTCGGCTCCGGTCAGGCGGTTCCGCCGCCGGGCGACCAAGCGCCGTCCGTATTCGAGCCAGCGCAGCTCCTCGATGAAGCTGATCGAGATGTGGCTGTCGGAGCCGAGGCCGACGGCGCCACCGGCCGCGCACCACTCCTCGGCCGGGAAGAATCCGTCGCCGAGATTGGCTTCGGTCGTCGGGCAGAGGCCGGCGATGGCGCCGCGCGCTGCCGCGCCTCGCGTCTCCTCCGGCGTCACATGAGTCGCATGCACCAGGCACCAGCGCCGGTCGACCGCCGCATTTGCCAGAAGCCATTCGACCGGTCGCTTGCCCGACCAGGCGAGGCACTGGTCGACCTCGCCGGTCTGCTCGGCGATGTGGATATGGACAGGCGTCTTCGCGTCGACGGCGCCGACGATCTCCGACAATGCGTCCGGCGGCACGGCGCGCAGGGAGTGCGGCGCGATGCCGATCGCGACCTCTAAGTCGCCGCGATGGCGGACTCGGACACTCTCCACCAGCTTGAGGAAGCGATCCGGCGGATTGAGGAAGCGTCGCTGGCCGCCGGTCGCCGGCTTCCCGCCGAAACCACCCGTGAGGTACATCACCGGCAGGTGCGTCATGCCGATGCCGGCTTCACCGGCGGCGGCGATGACGCGCTCCGACAGCTCCGCGAGATCGTCGTAGGGCCGGCCGTCCGGCTGGTGGTGGAGATAGTGGAACTCCGCCACTGCCGTGTAGCCCGCTTCCAGCATTTCGACGTAGAGCTGGGTCGCGATCGCCTGGATCTCGTCGGGCGTCAGCGCGCCCGCGAGGCCATACATCAGCTTCCGCCAGGACCAGAAATCGTCCTCGGGGTCGCCGCCGCGGTGTTCGGCAAGGCCGGCCATCGCGCGCTGGAAGGCGTGCGAATGCAAATTGGGGAAGCCCGGCAGTACCGGGCCGTCGAGGCGTTCACGCCCATCGGCCGAGGCACCGGCCGTGACGCTGGTCAGGTTGCCGGTGTCGTCGAGATCGAGGCCGACATCCGCATGCCAGCCGTCGGGCAGGAGCGCGAGCGGAGCGAGGAGATTTCGAGAGGCTTTCCGAGACATCGGGGGCGAGATTATCTACCGTTCGAGGTGCCAACAAGGAGGCCGCTGGATGTGGGAGTCGTTGTGGCTTGATGCGCGCCTGGCGACCATGACGCCGGGAGCGGCACCCTACGGCGCCATCGAGGACGGCGCGATCGCGGTCGAGAACGGCCGCATCGCCTGGGTCGGACGCCGCGCCGATCTTCCGGGACGGCCCGACGCGCTGGCCGAGGAGGTGTGGTCTTGCGGCAGGCGCTGGATCACGCCCGGGCTCGTCGACTGCCACACGCATATCGTCCATGGCGGCGACCGCGCGCACGAGTTCGAGCTCAGGCTCAAGGGCGCCTCCTACGAGGAGATCGCGCGGGCCGGCGGCGGCATCCGCTCGACGGTCGCGGCGACACGCGCGGCATCCGACGATGCGCTCTACGAAGGCGCCTGCCGGCGCCTTGCCGACCTCCAGGCGGAAGGTGTGACCACGGTTGAGATCAAGAGCGGTTACGGCCTCGACCGCGAGACCGAGGCACGTATGCTTCGCGTCGCGCGCCGCCTCGGCCAGACCCTTCCGCTTACCGTCTCGACCACTTTTCTCGGCGCGCATGCGCTGCCGGCCGAGTACGTGGGGCGCGCCGACGCCTTCATCGAGTTCCTCTGCCACGACAGCCTACCGACCGCCGCCTCCGAAGGGCTGGTCGATGCGGTCGATGCCTTCTGCGACCGCATCGGCTTCACCGCGGCGCAGACTCGAAAGATGTTCGAGGCGGCGCGCGGGCTCGGTCTGCCGGTCAAGCTGCATGCCGAGCAGCTTTCCGACCAGGGCGGTGCCGCGCTCGCCGCGGACTTCGCCGCGCTTTCAGCCGACCATCTCGAGCATCTGTCCGAGGCGGGCGCGAAGGCAATGGCGAAGGCCGGTACGGTCGCGGTGCTGCTGCCGGGCGCCTTCTACTTCGTCCGCGAGACCAGGGTACCGCCGGTCGAGCTGCTGCGTCGCGAGGGGGTGAGGATCGCGCTGGCCACGGACTGCAATCCGGGCACCTCGCCGACGACCTCGCTGCTGCTCGTCCTCAACATGGCGGCGACCCTGTTCCGGCTGACGCCCGAGGAGGCGCTCGCGGGCGTGACGCGCGAAGGGGCGGCGGCCCTCGGGCTCGGCACCGAACGGGGCACGCTCGAGGCGGGGAAGGCGGCCGACTTCGTGCTCTGGAACGTCGAGCGGCCGGCCGAGCTGGCCTATCGGATCGGCGCCAATCCCGCGGCCCAGGTGGTCAAGGACGGCGAGGTGCTTTGGCCGGAATGGCGGACTTGAAGTAGAGTGCTGACATGGGGATGTTGGCGAGCGTGCTCGGGGTGGCGGTCGTCGGCTCGGCTTTGGCCCAGGCGCCGGTACCGATGCGTCCGCAGCCGCCCCCGCCGATCCCGCCTGCGTCGCCCTCCGAGTGTGCCCAGCTCCCCGGCGGCAATGCCCCGGTCAACAAGATCGCCGAGCTCACGCAGCCGCTGTCGCCGCGAAGCCTCGACCTCACCTATTTCAACAAGCGCCTCGCCGACCTGACCGACGAGGATTTCGACAAGATCGCGGACTTGGCGACCCGCTGCAACCGCACCCAGGCGCGTGCCGCCGCGGACAAGACCAAGCGGTTGCGCGAAATCGTCCGCGAATCCCAGTCGGTCCGCGCCAAGACGCTCGACAAGGTCGAAAGCGGCAAGTCCGCGCTCGCCAAGGCCCAGTCGCCGCGCGAGAAGGTCGAGTGGCTGCACAACGCCTGGGCCGACCTGCCGCTGATCCAGGACACGATCACCAAGATCGATCTCCGCGAGTATGCGGGCTGGATCGCCCGGTCGCTGCAGGCGGTCTACGACGTGGCGCCGGGCTACGGCCAGCGGCCGCCGCCGACGCTGACCCAGGTGCTCTCGACCGTTCCGCCGAAGAACGACCAGGTGGTCGCGGCCTCCCGCGAGGTGCCCGACACCAAAGGGCCTCTGCCGACCCGGCCCTGGTGGGTCGCCACGCGCTCGCGGGAAGACGAGTGATGGGCAAGGTGAGCTTCGCGGACGCCCGCACCGTCGCCGACCTGCTGGAACGGGGCGAGGCGACCCTGATCGACGTCCGCGAGCCGGGCGAGCACGCCGCCGAACGGATCGCCGGCGCGCGGCTGGTGCCGCTCTCGGCCTTCGATCCTGGAGAGGCGCGGCCCGAGCCGGGCAGGCAGCTGGTGCTGCATTGCGCCGCCGGCGTGCGCTGCGGCGCCGCCGCCCAGATCATGCAGGCCAGCGGCTACAAGGACGACATCCTCAGGCTCGCAGGCGGCATCAAGGGGTGGCGGGCCGAAGGGCTTCCGACCGAGCGCTAAGCATTTGCTTGTAAAGGACCGGAGGCGCAGAATGCCGGGCTCCCGCCGGTCTCTGCGATTTGCCGCCTGATGCACGTCTACCTCCCGATCGCCGAGCTGTCGGTCAACTGGTTCATCCTTCTTCTCGTCGGCGGCGGGGTGGGGTTCCTCTCCGGCATGTTCGGCGTCGGCGGCGGCTTCCTGATGACGCCGCTGCTGATCTTCCTCGGCGTGCCCGCGCCGGTAGCGGTCGGCACCGGCGCCGCCCAGATCCTCGCATCCTCGGTCTCCGGCGTGCTCGCCCATTGGCGCCGCCAGAACGTCGACTTGCAGATGGGCATCGCGCTCACGATCGGCGGCTTCCTCGGATCGGCGCTCGGCATCGTGATCTTCACGCTGCTGCGCCAGGCGGGCCAGGTCGACTTGGTGATCCGCATCTGCTTCGTGCTGTTCCTCGGCGGCGTCGGCGGATTGATGCTGATCGAAAGCGCCCGCTCTTGGTTTCGGCAGGCGGCGTCGTCCGGCGTGCGCAGGCGCAAGCTGCACGAGCACCATTGGCTGCACGGCTTGCCCTTCAAGCTGCGCTTCCGCCGTTCCAAGCTCTACATCTCGGCGCTGCTGCCGCTTACCGTCGGGTTCGCGATCGGTGTCCTGACCGCGATCATGGGCGTCGGCGGCGGCTTCATCCTGGTACCGGCGATGATCTACATCCTCGGCATGCCGACGCAGATGGTCGTCGGGACCTCGCTGTTCCAGACGCTGTTCGTCGCCGCCAACGTCACCATCCTGCAGTCGGTCACCAACCAGACGGTCGACGTGCTGCTGGCGATCCTGCTGATCGTCGGCGGCGTTGTCGGCGCCCAGCTCGGCACGCGCTTCGGGGCGCGCCTCCGCGGCGAGCAGCTCCGCATCCTGTTGGCTCTCCTGGTCCTCGGCGTTGGAATCAGGCTCGCCTTCGACCTGTTCACGACGCCGATCGACTTCTACTCGCTGGCACCGGAAGGGCAGGGATGAGGCACTCCCTCCTCGCCCTTCTCGCGATGCTGCTGGCGACTGGATCGGCGCGCGCCCAGCCGCTCGTCGCCGATCTCTCCCAGCACCTGGTCGCGATCACGGCCGGCTTCACCGGCGCCGATATCGTGATGTTCGGCGCGACCGACGGGCCGGGCGACGTGGTGGTGGTCGTCACCGGACCGCCGAAGCCGACCATCGTGCGCCGCAAGGGCCGGTTCGCCGGGGTCTGGGTCAACCGCGAATCGATGTTGTTCGCCGACGCGCCGACCTTCTACGGCGTCGTCTCCTCGAAGCCGATCGACGAGATCCTGTCCCCTCAGCAACTGGATCGCCACCAGATCGGCGTCGACCATATCCGGCTGCTGCCGCCCAACCCCGAGGCGCGCCGCGACGACATACCGGAATTTCGCGAGGCGCTGGTGCGCGCGCGTCAGCGCGACGGTCTGTTCACCACCGAGCCCGGGAAGGTGACGTTCCTCGGCGAGCGGCTGTTCCGGGCCCGCATGGCGCTTCCGGCCAAGGTCAATACCGGCGCCTACCGCGTGCAGGTGATTCTCGTTCGCGACGGTCAGGTGGTGACGGTCCAGACCACGCCGCTGCTGGTCTCGAAGATCGGCTTCAGCGCCGACGTCTTCGACTTCGCCCACCATGATTCGGCCTTCTACGGCCTCATCGCCATCCTGATCGCCGCCGCGGCGGGCTGGACGGCGGCCGCCGCCTTCCGCAGAATCTGATCCGCATGAGCGACGCACCCGCTGCCCCCGTGCCCAAGGGCAACCGCACCTTCCTCGTCGTCGTCGACGAGACCGAGGAGATGCAGGTGGCGCTCCGCTATGCCAGCCGCCGCGCCAAGGCGACCGGCGGCCGGGTGGCGCTGCTCTACGTGATCGATCCGTCGGAGTTCGAGCACTTCATGGGCGTGCGCGACATCATGCGCGAGGAGAAGCGCCAGGAGGCGGAGGAGACGATCCAGAAGCTCGCCGACGTGATCGTCAACGACGCCGGCCAGATCCCGGTCACCTACATGCGCGAAGGCAACCGGCGCGACGAACTCCTGAAGATCCTCGACGAGGAACCGTCGATCTCGATCCTGGTCCTCGGCGCCGGCACCGGGCCGGAAGGTCCCGGTCCCCTCATCAGCCACATGATCGGCAAGGCCGCGGGCAAGGTCCGCGTACCCATCACCATCGTGCCCGGCAACCTGACCCAAGAGCAGCTGGACGCGGTGACGTGAGCCTTCTCAATCCCCCGGACCGTATCGACTTCTCGGCCCCGAGCGCCGACGAGGTCAAGACCACCACGTGCTACATGTGCGCCTGCCGTTGCGGCATCAAGGTGCACCTCAAGGACGGCGACGTCCGCTGGATCGAGGGCAACAAGGACCACCCGGTCAACAAGGGCGTGCTCTGCGCCAAGGGCTCGGCCGGGATCATGCAGCACAACTCGCCGGCGCGGCTGAAGAAGCCGCTGCTCCGGACCGGGGAGCGCGGATCGGGCGAGTTCAGGGAGATCGAGTGGGACGAGGCGATGAGCCTCGCTACCGGCTGGCTCTCCGACATCCGGAAGACCGATCCCCGCAAGCTCGCCTTCTTCACCGGCCGCGACCAGAGCCAGGCGCTGACCGGCTGGTGGGCGTCCGCGTTCGGCACGCCCAACTACGCAGCCCATGGCGGCTTCTGCTCGGTCAACATGGCGGCGGCCGGGCTCTACACGATCGGCGGCTCGTTCTGGGAGTTCGGCGAGCCCGACTGGGAGCACGCGAAGTACTTCATCATGTTCGGCGTCGCCGAGGATCATGCCTCCAACCCGATCAAGATCGGGCTCGGCAAGCTGAAGGGACGCGGCGCCAAGTTCGTCTCGGTCAATCCGGTGCGCACCGGCTACTCGGCGATCGCCGACGAGTGGATCGGCGTGCGCCCCGGCACCGACGGCATGCTGGTGTTCGCGCTGGTGCACGAGCTACTCAAGGCCGACAAGATCGATACCGAGTATCTCGTCCACTACACCAACTCGCCCTGGCTGGTGATCAAGGCGCCCGGAACCGCGAGCGACGGCCTGTTCGCCCGCGACGACAAGGGCCGGCCGCTCTGCTGGGACAAGAAGACCAACGCGATCGGCGACGCGCTGTCGGTCGACGTCGTGCCGGCGCTGGCGGGCACCTACAAGCTCGCCGACGGCCGCGAGGCGGTGCCGGCATTCCAGCTCATCGCCGAGCGCTACCTCGATCCGTCCTACGCGCCGGAGAAGGCGGCGGAGATCACCGGCGTTTCCGCCGAGACGATCCGCAGGCTTGCGGCCGAGATGGCCGAGGTCGCGTTCTCCGAGACCGTGACTCTCGACGTCCCCTGGACCGACTGGGCCGGGCGCAAGCACGACAAGATGATCGGCCGGCCTGTCGCGATGCATGCGATGCGCGGCATCTCGGCGCACGCCAACGGCTTCCATACCTGCCGAGCTCTGCATCTGCTGCAGACCTTGCTCGGCACCATCGACGTGCCCGGTGGCTTCCGCTTCAAGCCGCCCTATCCGAAGCCCGCGCCGCCCGCCGTGCGTCCTGCCGGCAAACCGGGTACGACGGGGCCTGGCCAGCCGATGAAAGGGCCGCCGCTCGGATTCCCGGTCGGGCCGGAGGATCTGCTGGTCGAGGCCGACGGCACGCCCGGCCGCATCGACAAGGCCTTTTCCTGGGAGGCGCCGATCGCCGCCCACGGGATGATGCATCTCGTCATCCGTAACGCCTGGGCCGGCGATCCGTACAAGATCGATACGCTGTTCATGTACATGGCGAACATGAGCTGGAACTCGGCGATGAACGTGCCCGAGACGCTCGCCATGCTGACCGACAAGGATGCGACGGGCGCCTACATGATCCCGCGCATCATCTACTCCGATGCGTACGCGTCGGAGATGGTGGCCTATGCCGACCTGGTACTGCCGGACACGACCTACCTCGAGCGCTGGGACTGCATCTCTCTGCTCGACCGGCCCATCAGCGATGCCGACGGCCCGGCCGATGCGATCCGCCAACCGATCGTGACACCGAACCGTGACGTGCGCCCGTTCCAGGACGTCGTGCTCGATCTCGGCGCGCGGCTCGGGCTGCCGGGCATGGTCAACGAGGACGGCTCGCCGAAATATCCGGGCGGCTATTCCGACTATCTTGTGCGACACGAGCGTACGCCGGGCATCGGGCCGCTCGCCGGCTGGCGTGGCGCCGACGGAACCGGCGTCGGCGCCGGTACCTCGAACCCGGACCAGCTCGACCGCTACATCGAGAACGGCTGCTTCTGGCATCATGAGCTGACGCCCGACCAGCGCTACTTCAAGCATGCGAACGCGGGCTACCTCGCCTTCGCCAAGAGCGTCGGGTTTGTCGGATCGACCGATCCGATCCTGATCCAGCTCTATGTCGAGCCGCTGCAGAAGTTCCGGCTGGCGGCGCAGGGCCATGGTGCGGTGCAGCCGCCCGATCGGCTCCGCGCGCGGGTCGAGACCTTCTTCGATCCGCTGCCTTTCTGGTATCCACCGTTCGAGCACATGGACGCCGACGGCTTCCCGATCTCTGCGCTGACCCAGAGGCCGATGGCGATGTACCACTCGTGGGGATCGCAGAACGCCTGGCTGCGCCAGATCCACGGCGCCAACCGCCTCTATGTCGGCCGCCGCCTCGCCGAGCGCGAGGGGATATCCGATGACGACTGGGTCTGGATCGAGAGCCGCATGGGCAAGGTGAAGGCGCAGGTGCGCCTGATGGACGGCGTCAATACCGACACGGTCTGGACCTGGAATGCGATCGGCAAGCGCTCCGGTGCCTGGGGCCTGGCACCCGACGCGCCCGAGTCCGAGCGCGGCTTCCTGCTGAACCACCTGATCGGCGATGTGCTGCCCGATGGTGGGCCGAACGCGGATCCGGTCACCGGCCAGGCCGCCTGGTACGACTTGCGCGTCCGACTCTCCAAGGCCGACGGGCCGGAGCAGTCCCAGCCACAGTTCCCGACGCTGAAGCGCCCGCCGCATTCGCCCGAGCCCGCACGCGTTCTCCGCCACGGCGCCCGCTTCAAGGGACGCGCATGACCGACCTGCCTCAAGCCGGGACGAAGAAGCTCGGCCTCGTCATCGACCTCGACATCTGCGTCGGGTGCCATGCCTGCGCGGTCAATTGCAAGGAATGGAACGACGGCGGCCACTCGGCACCGCTGACCGATCTCGACCCCTACGGCAAGGACGTCTCCGGCGTCTGGTTCAACCGGGTGCATTCGTTCGAGGCGGGGGATCACGAGTGCGGGCGCACGGTGCATTTCCCGCGCTCGTGCCTGCATTGCGAGACACCGGACTGCGTCACCGTCTGCCCTACAGGGGCCTCGTACAAGCGTGCCGAGGACGGCATCGTCCTCGTCAATCCGGACACCTGCATCGGCTGCAAGCTCTGCTCCTGGGCCTGTCCGTACGGTGCGCGCGAGTTCGACGAGACCGACGGCGTCATGAAGAAATGCACGCTGTGCGTCGACCGCATCTACAACGAGACCTTCGACGAGGTGGACCGCGTGCCGGCCTGCGTCTCGACATGCCCGGTCTCGGCGCGGCACTTCGGCGATCTCGGCGATCCGGAGAGCAAGGTCTCGAAGCTGGTCGCCGAGCGTGGCGGCTACGACCTGATGCCGGAGATGGGATACAAGCCGGTCAACAAGTACCTGCCGCCCAGGTCTCCCAGGCGCCAGGGCCCGGCGGCGCTGAAGCCGTCCGAACAGGTCGAGGCCAAGGGCTTCCTCGCCTGGCTCGACCGCATGCTGTCGCGCTGATCCGATGCATCCCGCCCTCTCGATCATCTTCTTCACCACGGCGTCGGGCGCCGGCTACGGCTTGCTCGTCCTGATCGCCTGGGGGGCCCTGGTCGGCCACCTGGCGCCGCAGGCGAGCTTCGGCATCTGCGCCTTCGCCACGGCGCTCGGCCTCGTCGGCGCCGGCCTGCTCTCCTCGCTCGGCCATCTGGGCCATCCCGAGCGCGCCTGGCGGGCGCTGACGCAGTGGCGCAGCTCGTGGCTCAGCCGCGAAGGCGTGATGGCGCTCCTGACGTTCCTGCCGGCGCTTGCCTTCGCCTGGTCGTGGATCGTTGCCGGCGAAATCTCGAAGCCGGCGGCGGCGCTGACCATCATCGGTGCGATCGTCACGACAGCCTGCACCGCGATGATCTACGCCTCGCTCAAGCCGATCCGCGCCTGGCGCAATCCGTGGACGGTGCCGATCTACCTGGTCCTGGGATTCTATTCGGGCGCGCTGCTGACGGGGCTGCTGCTGGCGGCCTACGGGCTGCGCGGGCCGTTCATCACCTTCCTGGTCGTCGTGGTCGGCCTCGTCGGCGCGGCGCTCAAGTTGGGCTACTGGCGCTTCCTCGATGGCGGGGCTGCCGCCAGCACGGCGGAGACGGCGACGGGTCTGGGGTCGATCGGCAAGGTCAGGATGCTCGACCCGCCGCACACCGAGTCCAACTATCTCCTGAAGGAGATGGGCTACCGCGTCGCCCGCAAGCATGCCGGCACGCTCCGCCTCGTCGTGCTCCTGTTCGGCTTCGGCCTGCCGATCCTGTTGTCGCTGCTCGCGACGCTGGGATCCTCGCCGGTCGCGATCGTGTGCTCGCTGGCGGCGGCGGCTTCCGGCGGCCTCGGCATGATCGTCGAGCGATGGCTTTTCTTCGCCGAAGCGAAGCACACCGTGACGCTCTATTACGGCGCGTCGACAGCGT
>JBGALV010000025.1:0-51713 GCA_044223515.1 Alphaproteobacteria bacterium | reverse complement strand
GCCGACCAGCACCACCAGCAGCAGCAGGACCGCGTTGACCACGATCGTCTGGAACAGGATGGTCGTTACCTGATGCAGCGGCACCGCGAACGCGATCATCCATCCCGTGCGCGGCGAACGGCTGAAGCCCGCCAGCACCGGCAACCCCTTGGGCGAGACGCCCTCGAAGGCGCCGTCTTCGCCGCTCGCCGACCGCTCGAGGAAGCGCGCGGGCGCCTTGGTGCCGATCACGCCGCCCGGATCCCAGGTCAGCGCACCGACGGTGCCGTTCCGGTCGAGGATCGCGACCAGCCAGCCCTCGGGAATCTTCTGGCGCTTCAGCACCTCGCCCAGGCGATCGGAGAACATGCCCATGCCGACGAGGTACCTGACCTTGCCGTCGATGGTCACCGGCACGGTGTTGCCGATCACCGGCCTGCCGGTCGCGGGCCCGACGAAGAGATTCGAGACCACGGGCTGGCCCGTCTCGATCGCGGTCCGGATCATGTCCATGTTGGTCTCGTGCGGCAGCTCCGAGCCGAATGGACGGACGGTGTTGAGAAGCTGCTGGCCCGAAGGATCGTGGACGACGATGTTGCTCGCGGTCTGGGTCGACAGCAGCGCCTTCGCTTCGTTGTAGAAGGCCTCGAGATTGCCGGTGCGCAGATGCGGCGAGGCGGCGAAGACCTGGAGGATCGCGTGGATGCCGGCGATCTCGGCATCGACCGCCTGCATGAGCGCGCGCGCCGTCGCCACCATCTCGCGCTCGGCATTGGCGCGCTCGCGGCGATAGGATTCGTAGATCAGGAAGCCCGCCATCAGCGCCGCCGGCACGATGCACGCGATCACCAGCCATCGAAGCCAGAACTGCAGCGTTCGGGGGCGCTTGCCGACCTGGGGCAGCTCAGACGTCATCGGCAAGGATCCGGGATCCCGAATGGCGAGAAAAGAAGCATTCGCACAAACCTCGGCCAGCATTGGTAAATAATTTATAAAAATCCACGAAAACCTGAAATGCCTGCGGGATGGAAGGGTTAGAGAGCCCGTGATACAGACCGCCATGCCCGGGATGGACGCGATTCTGGCAGAGGTGATGTGTCGCCGGCCCGTCGGCGAAGGCGCGCCCTTCGTGGTCGGCGTCGCGGGCTCGGTCGCGGTCGGCAAGAGCACCTTCGCCCGCGCGCTGGGCCAGGCGATCGCGGTCTCGGAAGGCGCGCCCCGGGTCGAGATCGTCTCGACCGACGGCTTCCTGTTCACCAACCAGGTGCTGGCCGAGCGCGATCTGAGGAAGCGGAAGGGCTTCCCCGAATCCTTCGACGTCGAGGCGCTGCGCGCGGCGGTGCGCGCGATCCGCCGAGGCGCGCGCGTCGAGGTGCCGCTCTACTCGCATGTCGTCTACGACGTCGACCGCGAGAACGTGCACGTGGTCGAGAAGCCCGACGTGGTGATCCTCGACGGGCTGCATCTGGCGCAGATCGAGCGACAGGGCGAGCCGCGCCTGATCGACTGCCTGATCTATCTCGACGCCGAGGAGACGGTGATCGAGACGTGGTTCACCGAGCGCCTGCTGCCGATGATGATCGCCGGCATCGACGACCCCAAGTCCTTCTATCATGCGTATCGCCACCTGGACGCGCCGGCACGCCTCGACTTTGCCGCCAGAGTCTGGTCGTCGATCAACCTGCCGAACCTTCGCGACCATATCGTCGCCGATCGCGCCGCCGCCGATCTTGTCCTGAAGAAGGCACCGGACCACTCGGTCGCCACGATCGACGCGCCCTCGAGGGCCGCCTGACGCCCGGGGCGTCATCCGAATACCGCCCATCCTTTCGTCGAGACGCATCGCGGAACGATCCCCCCGACCGGCGCTTATGACCTCGCAATCGGTCCCTGTGAAGCGAGGGAAAGGCGATGAAAACGTTTAGGACACTGATGTCCGGCTGCGCGCTGGCGGTTCTCGCGGCGGCCGGGGCCGGCGTCGAGGCCAGGCCGCTGATCCTGGCGCAGGCGGATGTCACGCAGCCGCCGCAGGACCAGAAAGCCCGCGACAAGCGTCGCGCCGAACGCCCGGAACAACGCCACGAGCAGCGTCAGGAGCAGCGCAACGAACGTCGCGAGCAGCGACGCGAGGAGCGCCAGCGTCCGCAGGCGACCCAGGCACAGCCCGCGCCGCCGCCGGCGCCGCAAGCCCAGCCGAAACTGCCGCCGGTCTCGCTGCCGACCGTGGCGTCCCCGCAGGCGGCACCCCCTCCAGCCGCGGCGCCACGCCCCGACGGCGAGCGCGATCGACGGCGGGCCGAGCGGCGTGCGCGCGAGGGCCAGCCGGCTCCGGCGCAAGCCCAGGTCGCACCCGTTCCTGCCGCACCGCCCGCTGCCGCTCCGGCGCCGCAGCCGCGGACCACGGTCCAGGCCCCGCCGCCCGTTAAGGCTCCCGACGCACGCCGCGCCGATCATCGCGACGACAACAACTGGCACCGCGAGGACTGGCGCAATCGCCGGCTCGACGATGTCCGCGAGCGGCGGACGACCTCGCGCGAGAACGGCCGTACCGTGATCCGCGAGCCGGGCCGCACCATCGTCAGCGACGGCAACCGCACGATCATCCGCCACGACGACACCGACCGGCTTCGCGCGCAGGCGCGTGACGTGCGGGTCGAGCGCCGCGGCGCCGACACGGTCACGACCGTGTTCCGTCCCGACGGCACGCGCATCGTCAGCGTGACCGACGGCTACGACCGTCTGGTCCGGCGCACCAGCGTCGACCGCTTCGGGCGCGAATACGTGCTGATCGACAATCATCCGCGCCCTTATTTCGGTCCGCCGCCGGTGGTCTACCTGCCGCCGCCGCGGATCGCGATCCCGCGGGAGCGTTACATCGTCGAGGCGGCACGTGCGCCGATGCCGATGATCTACGAGACGCTTCAGGCGCCGCCGGTGGAGATGATCGAGCGTCCGTATTCGCTCGACGAGATCCGCCAGAGCGTGCAGGTGCGCGACCGCATGCCGCGCATCGACGTCGACACGATCAACTTCGAGACCGGCTCGTGGACGATCGAGCCGGCGCAGGCCGCCAAGCTCGCGGACATCGCCAACGCGATGAAGCGCGTCGTCGACGGCAACCCGGCCGAGATGTTCCTGATCGAGGGGCACACCGACGCCGTCGGCGGTACCATCGACAACCTGTCGCTCTCCGATCGGCGCGCGGAATCGGTGGCGATGGTGCTGACCCAGGACTTCGGCGTGCCGCCGGAGAACCTGCAGACCCAGGGCTACGGCGAGGAGCTGCTCAAGGTCCAGACCGAAGGCTCCTCGCGCGAGAACCGCCGCGTCGCGATCCGCAGGATCACGCCGCTGCTCTCCGGCACGGCGCAGGCGACGCGCTGAGAGTCAGCGCGCGCGCCAGGGACGCAGCGGGATCTCGATCCGGCTCGGCTCGTCGCCGCCGAGATGGAGCTCGAAGCGGTCCCTCGCGGCGGGCGAGGCGAAGGTGTCGCGGTCGGCGCCGGCGATCGCCAGCCTCAGGCGGTGGCCCTTGCGGATCAGTGCCGCGGTCGCGAACAGCTTGAGCGACAGCGTGAACGGTTCGCCCGGAACGACCGGCGTGACATCGGCACGACGATACGAGTGCGGTGCGGGTCCCGGGTCATAGGGCAGCGTTGCCGGATCGGCGAGCCTGCGGTTGAGCGCGCGGATCATGCCCTCGGTGATGTAGGTGACGCGCCCGTCGGGTGACACGTCCTCGAGATAGAGGAAGACCTGCGGATCGTCGCTTTGCGTTGCAAGGTGGAGCGTCGCGACCGGCCAGCCGGCCAGCTCCATGTCCTCGTCCATCGGCGCACTGTTATAGACGAGGAGCCGGGCATGAGCCTCGCGCCGGTCGGGATACCGGGGCCGCGAGATCCAGCACCAGCGGTTCTGAACCCCCGAGCTCGCCTCCGGATCGACGTCGTAGGAGTCGATGCCCGCCTCCGGTGCGCCGCGGACCAGGCGCTGTCCCGCGTCGAGGGCAAAGCGGATCGTCTCGATGCCTTCCGGCGGCCAGGTGCGCGTCTCCCGCATGACGCCGGCGCCGAGGACGTAGTAGCGGATCAGTCGTTCCGGGAGGGCGCCGCCGAGGACGCCGGCGGCGAAAGCGAGATGGAGGCGGTTCTGCTCGTCGATCGTCGGCATCGGCTGGGCGACGTCGGGCAGGAACGGGTCGGCGCGCTCGTCGCCGCCATGCGTATTGGCGGTGATGATCACGACCCCCGGAACTTCGGGCGCCGACCGCCAGCGATTGAGCGCACCCTCGGCTGTGTTGCAGTCGATCCAGGAGCCCCAGTACTGGACGGGCTTGCGCTCGCGGCGTACCGCGTCCATCAGCGAGCCGGTGCAGGCGGCGAAGAACGAGGACCCGTTCCTTGCCACGTCGTCGCGGAAGCGTACCTCGTCGTAGTCGGCGATCGTCCAGTGCGGGTGGAGCTGCTCGCGGCTGCGGAGTGCGTGGTTCAGCTGCGTCGCGTCAGGGTCGTCGTCGACCGGTTGCAGGACCGGGAACATCCCGAGGCTGTCGGCCGGCCGGACACGCCCGTCGAGCCCAGCCTCGGACGGAACCACCAGGGCGCCCATGCGCGTGCGGGGCCGGCCGAAGTCGATCTCGAAGATCCCCGACATCCAGTCGCCGAACATGGTGCGGTTGAAGATGCCGCCCGGCCAGAACAGCTCCCAGAAGTCGAAATCGGTCTGACGGGGCAGCGCCGCGACCAGCGCGGGCGCAGGCCGTGTCGTCGCGATATCGGCGGTGTTGGCGGTATAGGAAACCCCGGTCGCGATCACCTTGCCGTTCGACCAGGGACGGGTCGCGACATGTTCGATGATCTCGTCCATGTCGCGCTGTTCCTCGGGGCCGAGCTCGGCGGTGCGTGCGCCGAACGAGGCGGTCGAGCCACGGACATCGACGACCGCGGCGACGTAGCCGGCATCGAGCCAGGGGCCGATCGAGCGGGGATGGTTGGCCTTGCGCGCGCCGGCGCGGCCGTAGCGGGTCTGGATCAGCACCACCGGCGCCGGCGCCTTCGGCACGACGCGGCCAGGGAAATAGAGGCTCATGGCGAGGCGAACGCCGTCGCGCATCGCCAGATAGTAGGAGCGGTCGCTCCAGTCGGCCGGCCGGCCGGGGATCGTCGCGGAGTCGCTGTTCATGTCCGGCTGGTCTTCGGGCTGGAGGCGGAAGGATCGGCCGGCCGCAGCCGCGTGGCAATAGGCTTGTCCGACGACTGACGGGCCATGCCCGCCGATCGCGGCGCCGGTTGAGAGCGCGCGCGTTCGCCTTCATAGTGTCGGCGCTTCACGACCAAGGTGCCCGCCATGTCCCGTTCCCTCGTCGTCGCCGCGGCCCAGATGGGGCCGATCCCGAAGACGCAGCCGCGCCAGGAAGTCGTCGCGCGACTGATCGCGATGATGGAGACCGCGAAGCGGATGGGCGCCGACGTCGTCGTCTATACCGAGGCGGCGCTGACCGCGTTCTTCCCGCACTGGTGGATCGAGGACGAGGACGAGCTCGACAGCTACTTCGAGCGCGAGATGCCGGGCCCGGCGACTCAGGCCCTGTTCGACGCGGCGAGGAAGATGGGAATCGGCTTCAAGCTCGGCTACTGCGAGCTCGACTTCTCGACGGGAAAGAAGCGTCGCTTCAACTCGGCGATCCTGGTCGACAAGCAGGGCCGGATCGTCGGCAAGTACCGGAAGATCCACCTGCCGGGCGTCACCGACTACAAGCCGGGCTATCCGTTCCAGAACCTCGAGAAGCGCTACTTCGAGGTCGGCGACCTGGGATTTCCGGTGTGGGAGACGATGGGCGGCAAGATGGGGCTCGCGATCTGCAACGATCGCCGCTGGCCGGAGACCTACCGGGTGATGGGGCTCCAGAGCGTCGAGCTGATCATGCTGGGATACAACACGCCCGTGCATAACCCGGCGATGCCGGACACCGACGACCTCAACAACTTCCACAACCATCTCTCGATGCAGTCGGGCGCCTACCAGAACGGCACCTGGGTCGTCGGCGTCGCCAAGTGCGGCGTCGAGGAAGGCGTCGACCAGATCGGCCAGAGCTGCATCATCGCGCCGTCGGGCGAGATCGTCGCGCAGTGCACGACGCTCGACGACGAGGTCGCGGTCGCGCTCTGCGATCTCGACCGCTGCCGGATCTACAAGGAGTCGATCTTCAACTTCGCCAAGCACCGCCGGGTCGAGCACTACGGCCTGATCGTCGAGCGCACCGGCGCGGGTGCACCGCTGGGAAAGCCGCCGGCATGATCTCGCTCGAGATCTCCGGATGAATCCGATCGGCATCATCTCGATGGCCTATGCGCGGCCGTTCACCGCGCAGCATCTGCCGCTGATGCAGCGGATCAAGGCGTGCGACCTCGACTTCATCGAGATGCTGGTGCCGGAGCCGGGCGAGATCGCGATCGGCAAGCTGCGCGTCGCGATCGAGGACGCGGGGCTGGCGGTGGCACTCGCCGCGCGCATGAACCCCAAGCGCGATCCCACCTCGGACGATCCCGTATCGCGCAAGGAGGGTCGCGAGTATCTCCGTCGCTGCGTCGACGTCGCAGTGGCGTTGGGCGCGCGCATCGTCGGCGGGCCGATCTACGGTGCGCCGCTGGTCTTCGCCGGTCGCGCGCCGGCACCGGTCGACGAGAAGAAGCGCCAGGCGCGGATCGACTGGGCGGCGGAAGCCCTGGCCGAGGCCGGCGTCTACGCCGCCTCGCTCGACGTCGTGCTCGCGGTCGAGCCGCTGAACCGCTTCGAGACCGACATGATCAACACCGGACGCCAGGCGCTGGAGCTGATCCGGAAGGCGCGCGCGCCCGGCCTCGGCGTGATGCTCGATACCTTCCACATGAACATGGAAGAGGCCGACATGTTCGAGGCGATCAAGGGCCTCGGCAAGCTGCTCGTCCACTTCCAGGCGAACGAGAACCATCGCGGATTCCTCGGGACCGGCCACATCGACTGGACGAGAGTCTGCCACGGTCTGTCGGCGATCCGATACAAGGGCCCCATCACGCTGGAGCCGTTTCGCCGCGAGGACGACAGGATCGGCGTACCGCTGGCGCAGTGGCGGCCGCCGGCGAGGGACGAGGACGGGGATATCCGCAGGAGCGCGGACTTGCTGCGGAAGTTCATCGCGGCGGCGCGGAAGTAGAAGACCACGGACGCTCGCTGAGTGCGGCTCGCTACGCTAAGGCTATCGTGCGCAAGCGCGCACTTGCGCCTTAGCTAGGCGCCCGCGCTCGCGGGGTCCCGCGAGCGGCGGAACGCGGCAGCTTTTCGGTCGTCCGAAAAGCGGGAGCGTTACGCCCCTAAGCTCGCGTCGTAAGGTCTTCGCGTAGCGAAGCCGTCAACGACGCAGTGCCACCACGTTGCCGTCCAGCTTCGCCCACGGCCTGCCGATCGCCTGCTGCACCTTCAGCACGAGCTCGTCGTCGCGGAACGGCTTCTGCACGATGCGGTCCTCGCCGACGTCCTTGAGCGCGTCCAGGTCGGCATAGCCGGTGACGAAAAGGATCGAGAGAGCAGGGCGCTTCTGGCGGACGGCGCGCGCGACCTCGCCGCCGTTCATGCCCGGCATGGCGTAGTCGAGGACCAGGAGCTCGAAGTCGCCCTCGCTCTCGATCATGTCGAGAGCGGCGCCGCCGCTGCCGGCCTCGATCACGCGATATCCCGCTTCCTGTAGGATCGAGGAGGCGACCTCCCGGACCGCGGAATCGTCGTCGACGAGGAGGATCTTCTGATTGCCGGCCACCGGGCGAATTACACCGGGGGGCGGCATTTCCTCGACGACCGCCTCATTGGCCGCGCGTGGCAGGTAGACCGAGACGGAGGTGCCGTCGCCGACCCTGGTGTCGATGCGAATGCCACCGCCCGACTGCTTGGCGAAGCCGTAGACCTGAGCGAGACCAAGGCCCGAGCCTTTGCCGACTTCCTTGGTGGTGAAGAACGGCTCAACCGCGTGCGCCAGGACCTCGTCGGTCATGCCGACACCGGTGTCGGAGACCGATAGTGTCACGTAGTCGCCAGGGGCGGGCTCCTCGGGTCGCCCGGGCGGATCGGTCAAGGTGAGGTTCTTGGTCTCGACGGTCAGGCTGCCGCCGACCTCCATCGCGTCGCGCGCGTTGATCGCGAGGTTGAGGATGATCAGCTCGATCTGGGTGGGGTCGACCAGCGCCTGCCAGAGATCGGACTTCAGCACGGTCTCGATCCGGATGCTGCCGCCCATCGTGCTCTGCAGCAGGTCGCGCATGCCGGCCACCGTCTCGTTGAGGTCGATCGGCTTCGGCTCGAGCCGCTGGCGGCGGGAGAAGGCGAGCAGTTGCGCGGTCAGCTTGGCTCCGCGCTGCGCCGCCGTCCGCATGTGGGAGAGCCGGAGCAACGTCTTGCCGTCGATGCCGGCATTGGCGAGCGCGCGCTCGACGAAGGCGATATTGCCGAGGATCACGGTCAGCAGGTTGTTGAAGTCGTGCGCGACACCGGAGGTCAGCTGGCCCACCGCCTCCAGCCTCTGCATCTGGCGCAGCGTCTCCTCGACCTTGGTGCGCTCGGCGATCTCGGCGACCAGCTGGCGGTTGGCGGAGGCGATCTCCTCGATCGCCGCCTTCTCCTCGGTCACGTCGCGGCCGATCGCGTAGATGGTGTCCCCTTCGGGGACGGCAGTCCACGAGACCCACTTGTAGCCGCCGTCGGCGCGGCCCACGCGGCATTCGAACCGCCTGGCGGTGTTGTCCTCCTTCAGGCTCCGGATGATGTCGCCGGCATTGGCGAGCTCGTCCGGATGGATGAGCTCGAAGAACGACCTCGACAGGATGGCCCGGGGGTCGTGGCCCAGCAGCTCCGACCACGCGGGGTTCACCGTGCGGAGGCGCCCGTCGAAAGTGCCGACCGCCAGCAGGTCCTTGCTGAGCAGCCAGATGCGGTCGCGCTCCCGCGTACGCTCGGCGACCCGCTTCTCGAGCAGGCGGTTGGTCCGCCGCATCTCCTCTTCGGCACGCTTCTGGTCGGTGATGTCGCGGAGCACGCCGATCAACTCGACGCAGGCGCCGTTCTCGATGATCCCCTGGCCGCGAGCCGCCACCCAGCGGACCGCGCCGTCGGCGCCGATGGTCCGATGCTCCTCGTCGAGCTCGCCGCTGCCGTCGGGGTCGATCGCCGCCGCGACCGCCGCCTGCATGCGCTCGCGGTCGTCGGGATGGCAATGGGCGACGAAGGTGCCGAAGGTGACGTCGGCGTCCGGCGGCAAGCCGTAGAGCGCCTTGCAGCGCGCGTCCCAGACTAGGCGGCCGCTCCGGGTCTCATACCGCCAGCTGCCGAGCTGGGCGGCGCTGACCGCCATGCGGATGCCGATCTCCGAGCTGTGCAGGGCCGCTTCGGCGCGCCGCCGCTCGCGGCGGGCATTGGCCTCGCCGACCGCGCGCGTCACCGAACTCGCGAGCCGGGAGAGATTCCGCTTCATCACGTAGTCGACGGCACCGCGCTTCAAGGCGTCGGTCGCGAACTCCTCGCCGGTGACGCCGGAGACGAAAATGAAGGGAGTCTCCGGAAGCTGGTCCCGCGCCAGGTCGAGGGCGCTCAGCCCGTCGAAGTCGGGAAGCTGGTAGTCGGAGAGAATGACGTCGGGACGCTGCGACAGGCCCGCGAGGAAGCTGTTGCGATCGATCGCGCGCACGATCGTGCAGTCGAGCTTGTCTCTGTCGAGATGGCTCTGCAGCAGCTCGGCGTCGATGTCGCTGTCTTCGAGAAGCAGGATCCGAAGACGCGCGGGCGCCGTATCCGGTGCCTTATCGGCCACCGACTCCTCGCGGCGGCGGCTCGTTCAGCACCGCCCAGAACATGCCGAGGTCCTGGATCGCCTCGAAGAAGGCGTTGAAGTCGACGGGCTTCACCACGAAGGCGTTGACGCCGCGCTCGTAGCTCTGGACGAGGTCGCGCTCCTCGCGCGAAGAGGTCAGCATCACGATCGGAATCTGCCTGAGACTCTGGTCGCTCTTGACCTTGGACAGGACCTCGAGGCCATCGACCTTCGGCAGCTTGAGGTCGAGCAGCACCACCGCGGGGTCGCCGTGGTTCCGGCCCTTGTACCTTCCCTTCTCATAGAGGTAGTCGAGCGCCTCGGCGCCGTCGCGGACGACGACGATCTCGTTGGCGAGCTGGCACTTCGCCAGCGCCGCCATGGTCAGCTCCAGGTCCTTGGCGTTGTCTTCGACCAGGAGGATCGGGCGGAGATCAGCCATGGGCGGCCTCCGTCGCCTTCGGCAGGCCGAAGGTGAAGACGGAACCCTTGTCGAGTTCCCCTTCGGCGCGTATCCAGCCTCCGTGGCGGTCGATCACGCGCTTGACGATCGCGAGCCCGATTCCGGTGCCTTCGAAGTCCTCGCTGCGGTGGAGCCGCTGGAAGACGCCGAACAGCTTGGCGACATAGGCCATGTCGAAGCCGACGCCGTTGTCCCGGATCGTATAGACGGTCTCGGACGGCTGGTCCTCGCCGCTGATCTCGATGACCGCCGGGGTGCGGTCGCGTGTGTACTTCAAGGCATTGTCCATCAGGTTGAGCAGGGCTTGGCGGAGCAGGACGCCGTCGCCGCGGGTCGGCGGCAGGTCGCCGATCCGCCATTCGACGGCGCGGTCCTTCGATTCCGGTGCCAGCGCGCCGACGACCTCGTTGCAGAGCTTCTTCATGTCGATCGGGAAGAGCGAGAGGCTCTGGCGGCCGAACTGCGAGAAGCTCAGCAGGTCGTCGACGAGCTGGCCTGCGGACATCGCCGCATCAATGATGCTGTCGAGGTAGTGGCGCGACTTCTCGTCGAGGCTCTTCTCGCGTTCGGACAGAAGCTCGGCGTAGCCGACGATATGCCTGAGCGGCGCACGCAGGTCGTGCGAGATCGAGTAGGAAAAGGATTCGAGCTCCTTGTTGGTGCGGAAGAGCTCGTCGGACAGCTCGGCGCGCTGCTCGGCCTGCTTCAGGACGATGTTGACGATGGCGTTGCGGAAATCGGCGGCGCTGTCGATCTCGGCTTCCGACCAGGGCCGGCTCTGCTTCTGCACCAGCTCCTTCCAGTTCTCGAAGGACTTGCGCGGGCCGAAGCGCTGATCGGGACCGGGCGACATCGCCTTTTGCGGGTTGCCGGCCCAGGAAACCGTGCGGACGATCTCGGGTCGGAACCACATCAGATAGCTGGCCCGGATCTGGGAAATCGAGGCGGCGACGAGGCCGCTCGCGGTGTCCGCGAACTCGACCGCCTCGGGCCAGTGCTCGGACAACGAGGTCGTTACGAAGACATCGCTGTTGCCGCGGCTCTCCAGCCAAAGGGCGAGGCGTCGAAGATGGGCCTCGTCCGGTGCCTTTCCCGCCGTGTGGAACTCGCCCTGCAGCACCACCGCCGCGCCGGCGGCGCCGGTCAGGCCGAGCCACGCCTGCGGATTCCGGGCCATGCCGGCCTGGAAGCTCTCGGCGAGAGCGAGCTCGGCGAGCAGCTCGGTCTCGACCTTCTTGAGCTCGATCCGGCGGGTCGCATGCATGTGGCGCTCGCGGGCTCCGATCTGCAGCGACAGTGTCTGGCCGAGGAAGTCGCAGGCGGTGCGAACCTGCGCGTTGACGCGCTTGGGTGTTCGGTTGTGGCAGGAGATCAGGCCCCAGAGCTTGCCATCGACGACGATCGACACCGACATCGAGGCGAACGTCTCCATGTTCCGCATGTACTGCAGATGGATCGGCGAGACGCTGCGTAGCGCGGCGCAACTGAGATCGAGCGACTGGCCGTCTACCGGACTTTCGGCCGGCACGATCGGCGAAGGCGCATAGTCGGCATCCGGGATCAGGCGCACGCGGTTCAGCCGATAGAGCTCGCGCGCCTGGGCCGGGATATCGGATGCCGGAAAGCGGAGATCGAGATAGGACGGCAGAACGCCGTCGCCTTCTTCGGCGATGACCGTGCCGTTCCAGTGCTTGTCGAAGCTGTAGACGAGCACACGGTTGAACTGGGTGAGGTCGCGCATCTCGCGCGCCGCGATGCGGGCCAGATCCTCGATCGTCGCGATGGACTCGATCGTGTTCACGAAACGTCCGAGCCGCGGATAGAGCGAGGCCAGAGTCTCCACCTCGCGGCCGGGTCCTTCCTCGAATTCCAGGATGGCACCCTGGTGCGTCAGGTGCCCGAGCACCTGCATCGACCGACGATCGAGCCGCGCCGTACGGAGGAGCGGAACCTCGGCGCCACCGCGCAGCCAGCGCACGATTTCCGAAATCAGCGGATCGGTGTCGGAGCCGGGAATGGCGTGGATCGTGAGTCCCGGCGCGGGCTTGAAGCCCAGCAGCCGTTCGACATTGGCGCTCGTCTGCAGGATCTTCAGGCTGGTCGGGTCGATGACCAGCAGGGCGCCATGGGCCTGGATTCCGCCTGGAATGCGGATCGGCTCGCTGGCGCAGGCGGCGATGTCCGGCTGGACGTCATCCATCAGATCAGGACTCGGGCTTCAGACGGGTTCGGGGAAGGCCGGGCTCAGCCAGTCCTGAAGGAGATCGAAGGTGGCAACGGCACCCGCCATGATCTTCGGATCGGCCGACTTCCCGGAACGAGTTAGGACCAGGGCTTTAAACGCCGACCACATCTTTCCGGTTCCGCTGCCATAGGGGTCGAAGTAGCGGATCTTTTCGCCCCAGCCGGTGCCGGCGACGCCGCGGGCGATCACCTTCCCGCCGAGGGTCGAGCCTTCCATCACGTAGAGCGATCCGAGCGCGGCCTCGGGCGTGCGGCCGAGCGCCGTGGCGCCGAAGCAGAAGGGCGGCCTCGTGTCGGCGGGATGGCGGCCGAGCGCGATCAGGTCCGCCTCGATCAGGCGGACGCGGCGGCGGGGCTGCAGGAACTCCGGATCGAAATGCGCGGCGATCACCGGTTCCCACACCGCGTGAAAGCCGTAGAACCGCTCCAGCAGGGTGACGAAGCGTTCCCGCGCGAGCGGCGGGTCGAGAAGGGCGAGGGATCTTTCCAGCCGGGCGTGGGCCCCGGCGGTCTCCTGGCGCAAACGCGTCATCACATCCGCTGAAGAGCCGGGAGGGGTCTCTTCAAGGGCCATTCTGCCTCCGCTTTCTGCGAATGCGACGCTAACAGGGCGTTGACATATGTTACTGAGACAAGATGGTGACTATTCCATTTAGCGGTCGATAAGGAGGCGAGGTGAGAATCGGGTGGGTCGGACTCGGTCGGCATGCGACCGCGATGCTGCTGCCGAAGCTGGCGGGGCTCGGCGGCGAGATCGCGGCGATCTGCGATCCTCAGCCGGATGCGTTGGCGCGTGCGAAGCTGCTGGCGCCGGGTGCCGCGACCTACACGCGTGCCCGCGACCTGCTGGAGCATCCCGGCCTCGACGCGATCGGCATCGCGGTCGGCCCCGCGGTCCATGCCGAGCTGGCGCCGCTCGCGCTCGGTCGCGGGCTGCCGGTCTTCATCGAGAAGCCCCCGGGTGCAACGGCCGGCCAGGCGGAGGCGATCCTGGCGGCGGCGGAGCGTGCGCGGAAGCCGGCGGTGGTGGGCTTCATGAAGCGTCACTCGACCGCCAACCGCGTCGCCTTCAACCTGACGCGCGATGCCGCGTTCGGGCCGCCCGCCGGATTCCTCGGCCACTACATGACGGCACCGACCTACTTCCAGGGCAACCCGGACTACTCGGGCTTCTATCTGCATCACTGCGTCCACTATCTCGACCTGGTGCCATGGCTGATGGGTCCGCTCTCGGGCCTCCGCGTGCGCCGGCACGAAGCGTCGCCGGGACGGCTCCTGCTCCATGTCGACTTCGATTGCCGCTCGGGTGCGCTGGCGACCCTGGCGATGGGAACGCTGCAGTCCCGGGGCGCGCCGGTCGAATGGTGGCAGGTTATGGGCGATCATCGCCGCGTCGAGGTGCGCAACGTGACCGAGGTCCGCTACGTCCGCGATCCGGCGTTCAAGGTCGACGATCCGGGAGCGACGATGTCGTCGGATGCCGACACGATGGTCTGGGAACCCAACCCGACGGTCGCCGCCGACGAGGACCACAAGGGCTATCGGGCGCTGCTCCAGGGCTTCCTCGCCCGCGTGCGCGGCGAGGCGGCCGACGTGCCAGAGATCGCCGACGGCGTGCGGGCGATGCGACGGCTGGATGCGATGCGGGCATCGATCGATACCGGCGAGAGGGTGGCGCTCGAGGCATGACCGAGGCGCTCCGCTTCGCCACGCCCGACGACGCCGACGCGCTGGCGGAGCTGATCCGCTACTGCTTCGCGCGCCAGACGGTGGTGACCGATCCGCTGCCGTCCGCGCTCATGGAATCCGGCGACAACATCCGGAAGCATTTTGCCGCCGGCGGCGGCGGGGCGATGTACGAAGGCCCGGCCGCGTGCCTGCTCTGGTCCGAGGAAGACGGCGGCCTTTACATCGGCCGGGTTGCCGTGCATCCCGCGTGGCGCGGCCAGGGGTTCGCCAAGCGCATGCTGGCGATGGCGGAGGAGGAAGCGCGCCGCCGGGGTCTCCCGCGCCTGCATCTCTCGACGCGACTGGTGTTGCTCGACAACCGCAAGCTCTTCGCGGCGTGCGGGTTTGTGGAGACCACCCAAGAAGCGCATCCGGGGTACGCGAGGCCGACCTTCGTGAACATGGAAAAGCGGACTGGATAATGCGGACGCTCGCTTGGTGCGTTCGCTACGCTAAGGCTGTCGTGCGCAAGCGCGCACTTGCGCCTTAGCTAGGCGCCCGCGCTCGCGGTCTTCGCGAGTTCCTTCGCGAAGCGAAGCCTAGACGACGTTCAACTCCGTCAGCGGCCGCTTCTCGCGAATGCGCTCGTATCCGAATCTCGTCAAATCGATCGTCGTGAACCTGCCGTCGCAGATCAGCTCCGCGACCGCGCGCCCGGTGGCCGGGGCCTGCTGGATGCCGTGGCCGGAGAAGCCGTTGGCGAGGAGGAAGTTCGGCACGTCGGGATGGCGGCCGATGATGCCGTTCTGATCCAGCGTGTTGTAGTCGTAGTGTCCCGCCCAGGCGCGCTGCAGCTTGATCGCCTCGAAGGCGGGCACGCGCTCGGCCAGGGTCGGCCACACGACCTCTTCCCAGAGATCGTAGGAGAGGTCGAGATCCTCGCAGTCGGGATCCTGGTCTTCGGGCGGCGAGATGCCGCCGATGTAGCCGGATCCCTCGGGACGCACCCAGACGCCCGTGGGATCGATCGTCAGCGGCAGGCGCGGCCTCAGATCCTCGCGGCAGTCGAAGACGTAGACGAAACGCTTCTTCGGTACGACCGGCAGGTCGAGTCCCGCCATCGCCGCGAGCTTGCCGGCATGGGGGCCTGCGGCGTTGACGATCCACTTCGCGGCGATGCGATCGCCGGAGGCGAGGGTCACCGCGTCCAGGCGATCGCCCGAACGCTCGATGCCGACCACGCCGTCGGTCACGTAGCGCACGCCCTGGGCCCGCGCCTTCCGCTTGAGCGCCTGCAGCAGCCCATAGGGATCGAACCAGCCTTCCATCGAGAGCCCGAGCGACCCCAACGCGAGGCCGTCGGTCGCGATCCAAGGGAATCGCTCCTTCAGTCCGCGCGGGTCGAGCAGCGTGTTGTCGGCGCCTTCCGATTTCTGCAGCGCGTGGTTGGCTTCGAGCACCGGCACGCCGGACGGCGTCGCGAGGAAGAGGTAGCCGCCCTCGATGAAGTTGATGTTCGGCCGGTCGCCGTCGACCTCGAGCAGGCGGCCGATGTCCCGGATGAAATGCGCGCCGTAGAGCGACAGCCGGATGTTCTCCCGGGTCGAGAACTGCTGGCGCACGCCGCCGGCCGAGAGCGCGGTCGAGGCGCGGGCATATGTGGGGTCGCGCTCGACCACGACGACCGTGCCGTGGAAATCCGGCCGCGCGGTCAGGTGGTAGGCGATCGAGGACCCGACCCCGCCGCCGCCGACGATGACGACATCAGCTGTCTGGCTCATGAGCGGGTCTCAGAACCAGTTCGCCTTGTCGACGACGTTGCGAAGCGGCTTGCCCGCGACCATGGCGCGCGTGTTGTCGAGCAGGATCTGGTAGCGGCGCTCGTTCAGATGCGGGCCGAATCCGGCGGTATGCGGCGTCAGCAGAACGTTCGGCATGGTCCAGAGCGGATGGTCCTTCGGCAGCGGCTCGACCTCGAAGACGTCGAGCGCGGCACCGGCGATCTCGCCCGATTTCACCGAGGCGGCGAGGTCGTCGAGCCTCGTCGTCATGCCGCGGCCGATGTTGATGAAGAAGGCGCTCTTCTTCATCCGCTTGAACTTGGACCGGCCGAACATGCCCTCGGTCTCGGGCGTATGCGGGATCGTCAGCACGACGAAGTCGGCGCGCGGCAGCAGCTCGTCGAGCTTCTCCGGCTTGTGCATCTCGGCGACGGTCGGCGGCCTGGCGGTGCGGCGCGCGTCGGTCGCGATCACGGTCATGCCGAAGGCGGAGGCCAGGCGCGCGGTCTCGGCGCCGATGCCGCCGAGGCCCACGATCAGCATGGTCGATGACGGAAGGTCGACGACGCCGGTATCCAGCGGCTTCTGCTTCCATTCGCGCTTCAGCTGCTGCGGCAGGTAGGTGTGGAAGTCGCGGGCGAAGGCCAGAACGAACGCCATGATGTGGGCGCCGATATGGTCGTTGTAGATCTCGCGCATGTTGGTGACCTGCGCGGGATGGGCGACGAGTTCCTTGGAATAGAAGCCGGCGGGCGGTGCGGCCATCGGCGCCTGCCACCAGCGGAGCTTCTTCGCTTCGGCCAGCAAGGCCGGCGTCGGCGTACCGTAGGCCCCGTCCGCTTCGGCGATCGCGACCATCGCCTCGTTGTCGCCCTCGGGCACGACGATCTTCGCCTCGGGCACGGCTTCGCCGAGACGCTTCGCCCAGTCGCGGGCGACGTCGGTGTGCGGGGGGAGCATCACGAAGGTGAAGGGCATTGCGGCTCTCTCAGGTGAGGAGACGCGATGCTAGCCAGAAAAGCCGAAGCCCGCGACTGGCGAACCAGACGCGGGCCTCCTTTACCGTCCGCCCTGCCAGTACATCCGTGGTCAGGGCGGGGGCGTGCGCGCGCCTAGGCGCTGCGCAGGTTGTCGGCGGCCGACTTGCCCGACCGGCGATCGGCGACGATGTCGAACGACACCTTCTGGCCTTCGTTGAGCGTGGCCATTCCGGCACGTTCGACGGCGCTGATGTGGACGAAAACGTCCTTCGCGCCGTCATCCGGCTGAATGAAGCCGAAGCCTTTTTGAGAGTTGAAGAACTTGACGGTTCCCGTAGTCATGATGACGTCCTTTCCGGGCATGTTTTCTTGTGCCGCGACGGATCGCGGCGGCTTTCATCGAGATTTTGGGAAGAGGTCGTCAGTCGGGCCGCGGGTCGCGGCTAGGCCAAGTCGTTCGGCCGAATCTCAATGCGATAGAAATAGGCCCGATCCGCTCGCGGTACAAGAGGGCGTTGTAAAGATAATCCCGTTCCGCGGCGCCCGGACTTCAAATCGCGCCGTGTTTACCCCTAAGCTCGGCCCCGACCCCCTCCGACGGAGACACCCCCATGGCGTTCGACAACCTGCCTGAGCAGAAGAAGATGGGCCCCGACGGCGAGGCCTATGCGGCCGAATGCCTGACGCGGTCCAGGGCGGCGATGAAGGACCTGCGCGCCGTGCTCGACCAGGCCTATGGCCAGGATTACTGGCAGAAGGTCGACCTTTACCTGCCGAAGGACGCGGCTGCGAAGGATGCGTCCGAGCAGGGCTGGCCGGTGCTGATCTTCCTGCACGGGGGCGGGTGGGAGTTCGGCTACAAGGAGTGGATGGGCTACATGGCCCCGGCCTTCGTCGACCTGCCGGCGATCTTCGTCTCTGTCTCCTATCGCCTGATCCCCGAGCGCTTCCCCGCCCAGCTCGACGACACGATCGCGGCAATCGCCTGGGTGCATGACAACATCGCGAAGCACGGCGGCGACCCCGAGCGGCTGTTCGTCGGCGGCCATTCGGCCGGGGCGCATCTGGCCGCGCTCGCGGTGCTGCAGCGGAACAAGCTGGCCGCCGCCGGCGTGCCGACCCGCGCGATCCGCGGCTGCCTGCCGGTCAGCGGAACCTACAAGTTCGAGATCGGCGCGCTCGAGGCGCGCAACAAGCACTTCCTCAAGAAGCCTGAGGACGCGCCGGAAGCGAGCCCGCAGACCTATGTCGAGGGCAACCGCATCCCGTTCTACGTCACCTGGGGGACCAAGGACCTGGCGCATGTCCTCGAGTCAGGCATGCCCTTCGTCGAGGCGATGAAGGCGGCCGGATGCCCGGTCGAGTACAAGATCTTCGAGGGCTTCGACCACTTCGACATTAGCCTCGACAACGCCAACCCCGACAGCGAATGGACGAAGAAGGTCCGCGGCTGGATGGCGCAACGGCGGTTTTAGCGGGGCGAGTTCATGCCCCTCCCCCGAGTATGACGCGGGAGAGGGGATATCAGCGAGTTCCAGGCGGCCTTCGAGATCTCCTCGACGACGGCCTTCCGCTTCGTCGGATCGCCCTCGTTCAGATAGGCGGTCCGCAGCTTCTCCACCGTCTCGTCGCAGGGCCAGCCGTAGGGCGCCTTGTCGCACGAGGAGTCGATGATCGGGTTGTTGAGCGGCGAGGCCAGCTGCATCGCGCTGAAGCCCAGCACGCTCAGGTTCCAGCCGCCTTCCGATGTCGATTTCCGGTTCTCGCGGCGCGCGAAGAACTGGCCGAAGTCGACCGCCTGCAGATCGACGTTGGCGCCGATCTTGCGGAGGTTGGCCGCCATCACCTGGGCCATCGCGTATTGCGAGGGCACGTCGGTGATCGTCATGATCACCAGCGGCCTTCCGTCATAGCCGGACTCCTTCAGGAGCTGCGTCGCCTTGGCGGGATCGGGCTTGCGATAGGGCTCGGAGCCCGCTTCGGTGCCGGTCGCCGTTCCGCAGACGAACCATGAGAAGCAGCCCTTCTGGTCCCACCACTCGGGATCGCCGTAGGCGGCCGCCATGTATTCGGACTGGTCGATCGTGTGCGCCAGCGCCTGCCGAGCCTTCAGGTTGTTGAAGGGCGGCAGCAGGTGATTCATGCGGATCGCGCCTTCGCCGCCGACCTGGGCGATGCGCTCGACGACGATGTTGGCGTCGCCCTTGAAGAGCCGGGTCAGGTCGACCGGCACCAGGCTGATCAGGTCGATCTCGCCGACCTTGAGCGCGTTGCCGCGCGTGGAAGCGTCCGGGATGTATTTGAGCTCGACGCGATCGAGCTTCGGGATCTTGGCGCCGGCAAGCCCGTCCGGCGCGTCCGTCCGCGGTACGTAGTCGGCGTTCTTCTCCCAGGCGGCCGAGGCGCCGACCTTCCACTCGGATGCGATCCACTTGAACGGGCCCGAGCCGATCGCGGTGGCGAGCGGCTTCATCGGATCGGCTTCGGCATCCGCCTTGGTATAGATCGCGGCCATGCCGTAGCCGCTCCAGCCCAGCACCATCTCGACGAAGGGGAAGGGCTGCTTGAACACCATCTTGAAGCCGTCGGCGCCATCCGGCTCCATCGAGGCGAGCGCCGCATCCATGCGGCGGGCGAGCGGATCGCGCTTCATGAAGCGGCGGATCGACGGGATGACGTCGGCCGAGGTGACCGGCTGACCGTTATGGAACTTGAGGCCCGAGCGAAGCTTGAAGGTATAGGTGAGGCCGTCGGGCGAGACCGAGTGGTTCTGCACCATCTGCGGCTTCATGTTCATCGTGCCGTCGAACGCGAACAGCGTGTCGTAGACCATCATGCCGTGCTCGGCCGTCACCAGCGCGGTGACGATCATCGGGTCGAGCAGGGTGAGGTCGGCCGCCGGTGCGTAACGCAGCACCTTCGGCTGGGCGTGGGCGGCGGTGGCGGCGAACAGCGACAGCGCGACGGCGGCGGCAAGTACCCGCATGACGATCCTCCCCGAGAGCATTTCCGTTAGGAAAGGCTAACCCGGGGAGGTCTCCGCTCCAAGCGGCACCGGGGTCACCCTGTCTTGATCTTCCTGAACTTGTGCAGAGACCGGAGGTTGTCGGGCCTGGGCTTGTCCGGATAGAAGGTCGGCCAGTTGGTCCACGACACCTCGCCGACATAGAGATCGCCGCGGCTATCGACGGCGATGCCGTGCGGCGCCTGGAATTCGGTCGGGCCCAGGCCTGGTCCCTTGTTCGAACCGATGCGCGCGAGCCGCTTGCCGGTGTGGTCGGTGATCGCGATTCGGGGGCCGATATTCGGCATGTTGCGGTTGACGGCGAGGCCGGGACCGAGCTCGCCGACATAGCAGACCCGCTGCTTCCCCGTCGGCATGCAGAGCGCGCAGGGCCGGTGGATGTTGTTCCACTGGCCCTGGTAGCGGCCCTCGCCGTCGAACACCTGCACACGATGGTTCTCGCGGTCGGCGACGTAGACCAAGCCGTCGGCGTCGCAGGTGATGTTATGGACGATGTTGAACTCGCCCGGATCGGTGCCGGGCGTACCCCACGACTTGAGGTGCTTGCCGTCCGGCGAGAACTTGTGGACCGAGGAGTTGCCGTAGCCGTCGGCGACGTAGATCTCTCCCTTCGGCGAAAGCGCGGTGTGCGTGCAGCGGTGGAACGGCTCGCCGCTCATGTAGGGCGTGGGCTTGCCGGGGATGCCGAGCGTGAGCAGCACCTTGCCGTCGAGCGTGCACTGCCGGACGGTGTGGTCGCCGTCGTCGGTCAGCCAGAGCGTCTCGTCCGGGCCCATATGGACGCCATGGGCCCTCGGGAACATGCCCTCGCCCCAGCTCTTGAGGAAGTTGCCGTCGCGGTCGAACACGATCATCGGATGCGGGCCGCGATTGAAGACGTAGACGTTGTCCTTGGAATCGCAGCCGATGCCGCCGATCTCCTTGAACGACCAGCCGGACGGCAGCTTCGCCCAGTCCTCGACCACCTCGTAGGTCCACTCGCCTTCGCCGACCGTGATCGCCATTGCAGCTTCCTCCCTTGGGTCACGGAATCATAACCGGTCCCGGCCGGGAGGGAATGGTCAGATGAACGCATCTTTCGTTGACAGGTAAGTTGATATCAACATTATTCGCGGCAACGAGAACGAGGAGACGCTCGATGGCTTACGCAGACGGGTTCGTCATCGCCGTGCCGAAGAAGAAGATCGCCGAGTACAAGGCCATCGCCAGGAAGGCGGGCAAGGTTTGGCGCGAGCACGGGGCGCTGGACTACAAGGAATGCGTCGGAGAGGACATAAAGACGAGCTTCGGCGTGCCGTTTCCTAAGCTCGCGAAGATCAAGCCGAACGAGACCGTCGTCTTTTCGTGGATCCTCTACAAGTCGAGGAGGCACCGCGACGCCGTCAACGCCAAGGTCATGGCCGACCCGCGCATGGCGAAGATGATGAAGGAACCGATGCCCTTCGACATGAAGCGCTTCAGCCATGGTGGCTTCCAGGTGATCGTCGACGCGTGAAGCGTAGGCGGTTGACGGCTAAGTTGATATCAACACAATGCGACGATGGCCAGGGACGACGAGCTACCCTTTGCGGTGACGCCCAAGGTCCGGGATACCTGCATGTGCCTGCACGTGCAGCGGGCGGCCCGGGCGGTGGCGCGGCGCTTCGACGATGCGCTTCGACCGCTGGAGCTCACCAACGGGCAATTCTCGCTGCTGATGTCGTTGAACGCGCCGACGCCGCCTAGCATCGGGCTCATCTCGAACCTGCTGGCGATGGACAGGACGACGCTGACCGCGAACCTGAAGCCGCTCGAGCGGCGGGGCCTGGTCAAGGTGGTGCGTGACGACAACGACCGGAGAAGCCGGCTGATGGTGCTGACGCCGGCCGGCCGCCGCCTTCTCGCCAAGGCGATGCCGGTCTGGCGGAAGACGCAGGCCACGACCGAGCTGGTCTCGGAAAGCGGCGCCGAGCGCGTGCGCGCGGACCTGCTCGCCCTGTCCTGACCCGCCGCTCCAGTCCCAAGTTTCGGAGATCGATCTTGCTGAAGAACATTCTCATTGGCGTTGCCGCCGTCGTGATCGTGCTGGTGGTGGTGATCGCGACCCGTCCCTCCGAGTTCCAGGTCCAGCGCACGGCGACGATCGCCGCGCCCGCGCCCGCCGTCTTCGGCCTGGTCAACGACTTCAAGAAGTGGGGCCAATGGTCCCCTTACGAGAAGCTCGATCCGGCGATGAGGAAGACCTACGCCGGGCAGCCGGCCGGCAGCGGCGCGATCTACACCTGGGCCGGCAACGCGCAGGCGGGGGAAGGCAAGGCGACGATCGTCGAGAGCAAGACGAACGAGATGATCCGCATCCGGCTCGACTTCGAGAAGCCGTTCCCCGGTACCGCCTACGCGACCTTCGCCTTCAAGCCCGAGGGCGACAAGACGCAGGTGACCTGGGCGCTGAACGGGGAAAACAACTTCATTGCCAAGGCCGTCCATATGGTTCTCGACATGGACAAGATGGTCGGCGGCCAGTTCGAGGAGGGCTTCGCCGACCTCGACCGCGCGGCCGGCGCAGCCGCGAAATCCTGACGGAAGAAAATTCGGGTGGGCCTGTCGATTTCGGCAGGCGTCGTTCGACGCAGGGGGAAGGGCGCCCGACGTCCGATCAGACCTGAGCCCAGAGAGGAAACGCCATGAAAGTCGAACCCTACTTGTTCTTCAACGGCCGCTGCGACGAGGCGATCGAGTTCTACAAGAAGGCCGTGGGCGCCACGGTCGGCTTCCTGGTCCGCTACAAGGACAGTCCCGAGCCGCCCCAGCCGGGACACTCGCTGCCGCCGAACTGGGGCGAGAAGGTCATGCACTCGAACCTCGTCATCGGCGAGACGATGGTGATGGCGTCCGACGGCGACAGGCAGACGAAGCCGGCGTTCTCGGGCTTCTCCCTCTCGCTGGCGGCGTCCACCGAGGACGAGGCGAGGAAAGCGTTCGCGGCCTTGAGCGAGGGCGGCCAGGTCCGCGTGCCTTTGATCAAGACCTTCTTCTCTCCGGTCTTCGGCATGCTCGAAGACAAGTTCGGCATCGGCTGGATGGTCATGGTCGCCACCCAGCCCAAGACGTGAGCGCGAAAGGAAGATCCGATGTCCGTTCAACCGTACCTGTTCTTCAACGGCCGTGCCGAAGAGGCGATCGAGTTCTACAAGAAGGCGATCGGCGCCAAGGTCGAGATGCTGATGCGCTTCGGCGACAACCCGGACAAGGGCAAGGCCCCGCCGGAAGGCGCACCCGGCTGCGGCCCCGCTCCTGACAACAACAAGGTCATGCATTCGAGTCTCAAGGTCGGCAACGACGGACTGATCATGATCTCCGACGGGATGGGCGGCGGGCCGATCGAGTTCAAGGGTATCTCGCTCAGCCTTCCTGTCGCCACGGAAGCCGAGTGCACCAAGCTCTTCAACAACCTGGCGGTCGGTGGCCAGGTGCAGATGCCGCTGGCCAAGACCTTCTTCTCGCCGCTGTTCGGCTGCGTCGCCGACAAGTTCGGCGTCTCTTGGATGGTCATCGTCGACACCCAGAAGAAAAACTGAAGTCCCATGTCGATCCGGACCGGGGCGGTTCGACGCCAGGGTAGAGAGCGGGGAAACGGCCCGGCTCCGGACATCGAGGAGATACGTCCATGCGGTTCATGATGCTGATGATCCCCGGCGGCTACGAGAAGGCCAGGGCCGACGCGCGCCCCGACGCCAAGGCCGTCGAGGCGATGATGAAGTACAACGAGGAGCTCCAGAAGGCGGGTGTCCTGCTGGCGCTCGACGGGCTCCACCCGCCGGCGACCGGCGTGCGCGTGACCTACAAGGGCGGCAAGCCCAAGGTCACCGACGGCCCCTTCGCCGAGGCCAAGGAAGTCCTCGGCGGCTACTGGATGATCCAGGTCAAGTCGCGCGAGGAAGCGATCGAGTGGGCGAAGCGTATCCCCGGCAGCGAGAACGAGACCGTCGAGGTCCGCCAGGTCTTCGAGATGAGCGACTTCGATGCCGACGTCCAGAAGGTGGTCGACGACTCGACCCTCAAGGACTTCACGAACAAGAAGTAGGCGGGGCAGGCGTTGCTCTTGACCCTCTCCCCCGACGCGGGGGAGGGGGCTGCCAAGATCGCCTCGATAGCATTCGAGTGTTGATCTTGGTGCAGCGGCGAACATCGTGACCGACATCAACCGGACGATCGACGCGGTCTGGCGGATCGAGTCGCCGAGGCTCATCGCGGGGCTGACGCGGATCATGCGCGACGTCGGCGCGGCCGAGGAGCTGGCGCAGGACGCGCTGGTCGCGGCGCTCGAGCAGTGGCCAGCCGACGGCGTGCCGGCGAATCCCGGCGCTTGGCTGATGGCGACGGCGAAGCACCGTGCGATCGATCGGCTCCGCCGGAAGGCGCTGCACCAACGCAAGGAAGGCGAGCTCACGCACGAGATCGAGGCGCGGCTCGAGGACGCGGTGCCGGACATCGAGGCCAGGCTCGACGATCCGGTCGGCGACGATCTGCTCAGGCTAATCTTCATCTCGTGTCATCCGCTGCTCTCGACCGAGGCGCGGGCGGCGCTGACCTTGCGGCTGCTCGGTGGCCTCACCACCGAGGAGATAGCGCGCGCCTTCCTGGTGCCGGAGCCGACGATCGCGCAGCGGATCGTGCGTGCGAAGAAGATGCTGGCCGAGGCCGGCGTGCCGTTCGAGGTGCCGCGCGGGCCGGAGCTCGCCGATCGACTCGCTTCCGTGCTGGAAGTCCTCTACTTGATCTTCAACGAGGGCTACACCGCGACCACGGGCGGCGATTGGATGCGTCCGCTTCTTTGCGAGGAGGCGATGCGGCTCGGCCGCGTGCTGGCCGAGCTCGCGCCCGAGGAACCGGAGGTGCACGGCCTCGTGGCCCTCATGGAGATGCAGGCCTCGCGCCTCGGCGCGCGCCTCGGCCCCGATGGCGAGCCGATCCTGCTGCTCGACCAAAATCGGGCACGGTGGAATCATGCGCTGATGCGTCATGGCCTCGGTGCGTTGGCCCGCGCGGAAGGCTTGAGCAAGACCGTCGGTCCCTATGTCGTGCAGGCCGAGATCGCGGCCTGCCATGCCCGCGCGCGAACGGCGGACGACACCGACTGGAAGCGCATCGCCGCCTTCTACGCAGCGCTCGCGATCCTGACGCCATCGCCGATCGTCGAGCTCAACCGCGCAGTCGCGGTCGGCATGGCGGAGGGAGCGGCGGCGGGGCTTGCGGTGGTGGATGCGATCCGTGACGAGCCCTCGCTCAAGGCCTATCACCTGCTGCCGACGGTGAGCGGCGACCTGCTCGCCAAGCTCGGCCGACTCGACGAGGCGAGAGCCGAATTCCTGCGGGCGGCATCGTTGACCCGGAACGCCCGCGAGCGCGCCCTGATGCTTCGGCGCGCTGGCGTTCCTCCTCTAACTATATGAATTGCATTAGTTAATCCCGGACACGGCGTTGTCACGGGGCTCCGATGATCCGATGCCGCGGCAGCGCGTTATATCGGCTCCTCAACCCGGCGAACCCCACTCGCCTGTTCGCCATCCCCACTGATCCGACACCAGCGGCGTGCGTGAGAACGCGCCGAGACGGAGGACCTGTGCCTATGACGAAGAAGATCATTGCGACAGCCGACGAGATCCGTGCCGAGATCGCGCGCCGCATCGCTGCCGACCCGACCGGCCAGTGCCGTGACCTCATTGCGCCGACGCCGGTGCCGATCGAGCGCCGCGACGGCGTCAACTGGAGCGTCGATCACTTCCCCAACCTGGTGCCCGGGTGCACCGCCTTCATCATGCGCATTCTCAGCAGCATGATGGACGCCTACGACCTCGTCGACTCCAACGGCAAAGCCTACGGAGCCTGAGGCTCCGTCCCACCCGAAAATCACGGATCGACGAAGCTTGCGCGGCATCGTCGGTCCGTGATACTTAATATAATGCTTAACTATTCGGGCAACCTCGATTCCGTGTTCCAGGCGCTCGCCGACCCGGCGCGCCGGGTCATGGTCGAGCGCCTGACGCGCGGGCCGGCCTCGGTGAGCCAACTCGCCGAGCCGCTGGAGATGTCGCTGCCTGCGGTCATGCAGCACCTGCAGGTGCTGGAGGCGAGCGGCCTCGTGAAGTCCGAGAAGGTCGGGCGCGTGCGCACCTGCCGTATCCAGCCGAAGACGCTTCGCTCTGCCGAACGCTGGATCGCCGATCGCCGAACCTTCTGGGAGCGCCGGCTCGATCGGCTCGGCGCCTATCTCGCTGAAACCGCCAAGAACTGAGCAACGCAATGTCCCTGACTCTCTACTACCACCCGCTCTCGTCCTTCTGTCAGAAGGCGCTGATCGCGCTTTACGAGAACGCGACGCCGTTCACCGGGAAGATCGTCAACCTGATGGATCCGACGGAGCGGGCGGCGTTCCAGAGGGTCTGGCCGATCGGCAAGTTTCCGGTGCTGCGTGACGAAGTGCGCGGGCTGACCGTGCCGGAATCGAGCGCGATTGTCGCCTATCTCGCCGAACACCATCCCGGCCCGACGAAGCTGATCCCGTCCGGCGACGGTGCGTGGCGGCTTTATCTGTGGGACCGCATCCACGATCTCTATCTCAATACGAACCTCGGCAAGATCGTGACCGACAAGCTGCGCCCGGAAGGGAAGAACGATCCCCTCGGCGTCGATCAGGCGAGGGAGCAGCTCGCCATCGCGCTCGGCATCGTCGACCGCGAGATGGCGGATCGCACCTGGGCCCTCGGCGAGGCGTTCACGATGGCGGACTGCGCGGCGGCACCGTCCCTGTTCTACACCAACATGCTGATGCCTTTTGCCGAGACGCATCGCAATGCCGCGGCCTATCTCGATCGCCTTTCCAAGCGGCCGTCCTTTGCGCGCGTGCTTTCGGAGGCGAAGCCTTATCTCGCGATGATGCCGAAATGACCGCGCGCTCGGTCCTCCACGCGACCTTCACCATCGAACGCCACTACGAGGCGACGTCGGCGCGGGTCTTCGCCGCCTGGGCGACCAAGGAAGCCAAGTCCCGCTGGTTCGCCTGCGCCGGGGACTGGGTGACGACGCGCCACGAGATGGATTTCGCGTCGGCGGCCGCGAGCGGCTGAACACCGGTCCCGTCGGCGGCACCGACCACGCCTTCGATGCGACCTACCACGACATCGTGCCCGGCGAGCGCATCGTCTACGCCTATGCGATGCATCTCGACGACCGCCGGATCTCGGTGTCGCTGGCGACAGTCGAGTTCAAGGCGAAGGGCAAGCGGACGACCCTGGTCTTCACCGAGCGAGGCGCGTTCCTCGACGGCTACGACGACGTCGGCGGCCGCGAGCACGGCACGAGGATCGGCCTCGACAACCTAGCCGCCGCGCTCGCGCTGGACGCGACGACGCACTAGGCCCCTTCTTTTCATATCAAGGCTTTCGCCGAGCCGCGGCACCCCATATAAAGCTCTGTTTATCTTGGAACAGAGGCGGCAACGACCGCCTGCAGAGGGGGGCTTCGTTGAATTTTGCCAACTGGGCGACGCGCTTTCGCATCAAGCGCCCGCTCAGCCGCAAGCTGCGGATCCAGCCCGCGGCGCTGGTCGACGGGGACGTCCCTGCGGCGTTGCTGCGCTTCGCCGCCGATCCCGCTCTCGATCCCCTTTCCGGCGCGATCGACTTCCTGCTCGCGACCTATTCCGGCGACCAGGCGCGGGCCCGCGCGGCGCTGGCGCGGCTCGATGTCGAGGCGCCGGCGATGTCGCGTCTGCTCGCCGAGAACGAGCTCCGCAAGCTGATCGTCGCGAGCTTCCGGCGGGGACTCGAGAAAGGCGCCGTCGACGGTGCCAAGGCAGCGCTGCTGCTCGATTTCGCCAGGCGCTTCGATCCGATCGCCGCCGGACTCGCGCATCCGCCGACGGCGGCTCCGAGCCCGGAGGTGCTTTCCTTCGACTACGTGAAGCAGGTCTCGCCGAAGCTCCGCATCGTCGTGATGTGCGGCACGCGGGATGCCGCCCGGCCGCATGATCTCGGCGTCAGATTGTCGTCGGCGCTCACCACGGCCGAGGCGACCTGCACCGTGCTGCCGGGCGAGACCGACGCTGCCGAGATCGGCGCGAACGATCTGGTGCTGGTCGACGAGAACACCGTCTTCCGGAAGGACCCGGCGCGCCGGCAGGCGCACCTGGACAAGGTGCGGAGCGTCGCGAAGCGGCTGGGCCGGCTGGTCGCCGATCCCTGGGGCAAGGGATTTCGCGAACAGTTCGATCGCGGCGCCGATCGCTACGACTTCCACTGGGCGATGTCGCCGACGCTGCGCGATGCCACGGCGATCCCGCACGAGAAATTCTGCCTGATCCCGTTCCCGACCGGCTTCGGCCGGATGTTCGACGAGATCGCCGCGTCCGGCGCTCCGACGCCCGGCCTGGGATTCTGCGGCACGATCGAGGACTACAACATCCACCGCTACTTCTGGCTCCTGGACGCGCTCGTCCACGATGCCGATCTCAAGATCGACCTGACCAGCCATCAGCCGGACGGGCTCGACACGGCGCCGAGCTTCAAGCGCTATCTCGGGCGGCTGCTCGGCACCGGCGCGTGCCTCAGCCTGACCATGCGCTCGACCGGCGACCGCATCATGGTCGGCCGCACCTTCGACGTGCTGCGCGGCGGCAGGCTCCTGGTCCAGGAATACACGCCGGACGCGCGCTACTACCTGAAGCCCGGCGAGGATTTCGTCGAGGTCGCGGACGGCGGCGATCTTCGCGAGGCGGGCGAGCAGGTGCGATCCGGTGCCTTCGAGCGCATCCGCGCCCAGGGAGCCGCCACCTTCGCCCGCGCCTACTCCGACCAGGCGGTGATCCGCCACCTCGCCTGCTGGGCGTGATCCGCTTGGGATGTTCGAGGCCGGCGGTGAGCCTTTCGCGGCCGCAGCAATTCCCCTATCTATAAGGTCATGGCGCTCCCCGCCGTCGCCGATACGTCCGAACCGATCCCGCGCTCCGGCCTTCGTGGCCGCGAGGGCCTGGTCGAGCCGCGCCGTATCGTCAATCGACGGAAGCTGGCGGCCGAATTCGAGGCGCTGGCGGACGAGGGCAAGCTCGATCGCGGCGCCATCGTCGAGGTGTTGAAGCGGGCGCTGGCCGAGGGCCGCGCCGAGGTCGAGGCCCGGCTCGATGCGGACAAGAGCGGTCCGGACTGCGCGGCGGCGACCGCCTACCTGATGGACCAGGTGATCCGCGTCCTTTTCGACGTCGTCGAGACCACGCTGTTCCCGGTGGCGAACCCGACCGAGGGCGAGCGCCTGGCGCTGGTCGCGATCGGCGGCTACGGCCGCGGCGAGCTGGCGCCCTTCTCCGACATCGACCTGCTGTTCCTGCTTCCCTACAAGCGCACGCCGAGGGCCGAGCAGATCGTCGAGTCGATCCTCTATGTGCTCTGGGATCTCGGCCTCAAGGTCGGGCACGCGGTGCGTTCGGTCGAGGACTGCATCCGCCAGGCGAAGGCGGACATGACGATCCGCACCTCTCTGATGGAGGCGCGCTACATCTGGGGCGAGCAGAAGCTGCACCAGGACCTGCGGCGGCGGTTCCAGAAGGAGATCGTTGCCGGCACGGCCGAGGAGTTCGTCGAGGCCAAGCTCGGCGAGATGCAGAAGCGCCACCAGAAGCTCGGCGACTCGCGCTACGTGGTCGAGCCCAACATCAAGGACGGCAAGGGCGGGCTCCGCGACCTCCACACGCTCTTCTGGATCGCCAAGTATGTCTACCGCGTCGACGGCGTCGAGGAGCTGGTGGCGAAGGGCGTGATCACCGAGGCGGAGGCACGCACCTTCGCCAAGGCGCATCACTTCCTCTGGACGCTCCGCTTCCACCTGCACCTCGTCGCCAAGCGGCCGGAGGAGCGGCTGACCTTCGACGTGCAGCGCGAGATCGGCGGACGCATGGGCTATCGCGACCATGCCGGCACGCGCGGCGTCGAGCGCTTCATGAAGCACTACTATCTCGTCGCCAAGGACGTCGGCGACCTGACGCGCATCCTGTGCGCGGCGATCGAGAGCCAGAACCAGCGTCCGCCGCGCTTCCGCCTTCCGACCTTCTCGCTTCGCCGCCGCAACCTCGACGGCTTCGTGCTCGAGGGCGAGCGGCTGGCGGTCACGTCCGACGACGCCTTCGCCAAGGACCCGGTGGCGCTGCTGCGGCTCTTCCACGTGGCGCAGGCCCACGACCTCGACATCCATCCGCGCACGCTGCAGCTCGCCACGCGCCATCTCGACCGGATCGACGGCAAGCTCCGCGCCAATCCGGAGGCGAACCGGCTCTTCCTCGAGACGCTGGCCGCGCCGCACGATTCCGAGCGCATCCTCCGCCGCATGAACGAGGTCGGCGTCTTCGGCCGGTTCGTGCCCGACTTCGGCCGCGTCGTCGCCCAGATGCAGTTCGACATGTACCACGTGTACACGGTCGACGAGCACACGCTGTTCGCGCTCGGCATCATGCACCGGATCGAGGACGGCAAGCTCACCCAGGATCACCCGCTCTCGGCCGAGGTGATCCACAAGGTGCAGTCGAGGCGCGCACTCTACGTGGCCCTGCTGCTGCACGACATCGCCAAGGGCCGCGGCGGCGACCATTCCGAGCTCGGTGCCGAGGTCGCGCGCAAGTTCGGGCCGCGCGTCGGGCTCTCGCCCGAGGAGACCGAGACCGTTGCCTGGCTGGTGCTGCATCACCTCGCGATGAGCAACACCGCCTTCAAGCGCGACATCAACGATCCGAAGACGATCTCCGACTTCGCGGCGCTCGTGCAGTCGCCCGAGCGTCTTCGCCTGCTTCTGGTGCTGACAGTCGCCGACATCCGCGGCGTCGGCCCCAACATCTGGAACAACTGGAAGGCGGCGCTGCTGCGCGAGCTCTACTGGCGGACCGAAGAAGTGCTGCTCGGCACCTCGCCCGAAGCCGGCAAGGCCGAGCGCGTGCGCGCGGCGCAGACCGATCTCCGCGACGAACTCAGGGACTGGTCCGACAAGGCCTTCGCCCAGCACATCGAGAAGGGCTATCCGGACTACTGGCTCGGGCTCGACACCCAGACCCACGCGCGGCATGCGCGCCTGGTCCGCCGCGCCGAGAAGGAAGCGGCACCGCTCGCGGTCGACACCCAGGTCGATCCCAAGCGTTCGGTCACCGAGATCACGATCTACACCGCCGACCATCCGGGCCTGTTCTCGCGCATCGCCGGGGCGATCGCTGTCTCCGGGGCCAACATCGTGGACGCGCGGATCTACACGCTCGCCAACGGCATGGCGCTCGACACCTTCGGCATCCAGGACGGCGAGGGCAAGGCGGTCGAGCGCGCCGACAAGCTGGCGAAGCTCGCCGTGCTGATCGAGCAGTCGCTGAACGGCAAGCTCAAGACGCTGGAGGAGCTCGCCCGCCGCGCCCGCCCGACGCGCACCCGCGCGCTGGCGATGCCGCCCCGCGTGCTGATCGACAACAAGGCGAGCGCCACGCACACGCTGGTCGAGATCAACGGCCGCGACCGGCCGGGCCTGCTGTTCCAGGTGACGCGGGCGCTGACCCAGCTCAACCTGCAGATCTCGACCGCGAAGATCTCCACCTACGGCGAGCGCGTCGTCGACGTCTTCTATGTGAAGGACGTCTTCGGCCTCAAGGTCGAGCAGGAGCACCGCCTCGTCGACATCAGGGCCCGCCTGATCGAGGCGCTGGCCGAGGCCCCGGCCGATCCCAAGCGCCGCACCGCGCCGGCCAAGGGCCAGGCGGCGTGAGATTTCCGCGGGTCTCGCTCTAGCCGATGCTCCTCCGCTCCATCGCCACCGTCGGCGGCTACACGCTGCTGAGCCGCATCGTGGGATTCCTCCGCGACCTGCTGTTCGCCGCGATACTGGGCGCGGGCCCGATCGCGGACGCCTTCGTCGTCGCCTTCCGCCTGCCCAACCTGTTCCGCGCGCTCTCGGCCGAAGGTGCCTTCTCGGCCGCCTTCGTTCCGATCTATGCGCGGCTTCTGGTCGATGGGCGCATCGTCGCCCAGCGCTTCGCCGAGGACACGCTGGCGATGATGGTGGCGATCCTCACCGTCGCGGTCGTCATCGGCGAGGCGACGATGCCGTGGATCATGCGCGCGCTGGCGCCGGGCTTCGCCGACGATCCGAAGCAGATGGCGCTCGTGATCGAACTTGGCCGCATCACCTTTCCCTACCTGCTTCTGATCTCGCTGACCGCCTTCCAGGGGGCGGTGCTGAACGCCCATCATCGCTTCGCGGCGATGGCGGCGGCGCCGATCCTCCTGAACCTGGCGCTGCTCGCGGTGCCGCCGGCCCTGCTGGTCTTCGGCGTCGACGATCCGCATGCCTTCTCCTGGGCGGTGATCGGCGGCGGCATCTTGCAGTTCCTGTTCCTCGCCTATGTCTGCCAGCGCGAGGGCATCCGCCTCGTGATGCCGCGGCCGAGCTTCGGCCCCAATGTCCGGCGCCTCTTCGCGCGCATGGGCCCGGGCGTGATCGGCGCCGGCGTGACGCAGCTGAACCTCGTCGTCGGCACCGTGCTGGCGACGATGATCGCCGAGGGCGCGGTTTCCTACCTCTACTACGCCGACCGGCTCTCGCAGCTTCCCCTGGGCGTCGTCGGCACGGCAGTCGGCACCGCGCTGCTGCCGATGCTGTCCTCGCAGCTCAAGACCAATCCCTCCGACGCGCTGATCACGCACAACCGCGCGATCGAGGCGGCACTGCTGCTGGCGCTGCCGGCGGCGGCGGGCCTGATCGCGCTGGCCGAGCCGATCGTCAGCGTGTTGTTCATCCGCGGCGCCTTCGGGCCCGCCGAGGCCAAGGCGACCGCGCAGGCGGTCGCCGCCTATTCGCTCGGTTTGCCGGCCTTCGTGCTGGTCAAGGCGCTGTCGCCCGGGTTCCTCGCCCGCGAGGACACGGCGACGCCGGTCCGCCTCGGCATGGTCGCGATCGCGGTCAACCTTGCGCTCAACCTCGCGCTGATGAAGCCGCTCGGACATGTCGGGATCGCGCTCGGCACCTCGATCGCCGCCTGGGTCAATGTCGCGCTCCTATGGGGAACGCTCGGCCGGCGTGGCCACTTCACGCTCGACCAAAGGTCGCGGCGCACGCTGCCGAAGCTGGTCGCCGTCTCGGCGGTCATGGGCGTCGTCGTCTGGGCGGCGGAGCCCTACGCGCTGAAGGGCGTCGTCGGCCTGGCGCTGCTGATCGGGCTCGGCGGCGCGACCTTCGCCGGGCTGGCGCTGCTCACCCGCGCCGCCAGCATCGCCGACCTGAGGCGCGCCTTCCGGAAGTAGTCAGGTGTAGACGACGAAGCCCAGCACCGCGTCGATGAACGCCTGGTGCTCGTCGGCGCGGACCATGTGGCTGCTGTTCTCGAAGATGCGGAGGTCGGATCCCGGGATCAGCCGGTGCATCTCCTCGGAGAACTCAGGAGCGGTGATCCAGTCGTGGCGGCCGGCGATGATCAGGGTCTTTGCCGTGATGTTCTTGAGTTCGGGCCTGAGGTCGAGGGTGTGGAGGAAGCCGCCCGGGCCGAAGGCATGCTTCTGTGCCTCGGGCGAGGGGATCAGCCGCTCGTTGCTCCAGCCGTCCGTGAGCTTCGGGTCGTAGGTGGTCGAGTAGAGCGGCGCCATCGCCACGTAGAAGGTGCGCATCTCCTCCGGCGTCGTCAGCACGCCGGAGAACAGCTGCTCGGCCGCCTTGACCTGCGCCTGGTTGCCGCGCTCGCGCACGATCTCGACGGCGCGCTTCATGAAGCCGGCGTGCGACGCGGTGACCACCAGGATCAGGTGCGAGACGCTGTCGGGGTACCGCGCCGCATGCGCCTGCGCGACCATGCCGCCGTAGCTGTGGCCGATCGAAACGATCTTGCCGAGGCCGAGGTGCCGGCGGAGCGCCTCCATGTCTTCGACGGACTCATCCAGCGTCAGACGGCCGACGTCGCCGCCGCGGAGCGAGCGTCCGTGCCCGCGCTGGTCGAAGTGGACCAGCTGCATGCGCTGGCTGAGCGGCGAGAAGGAGGGCTTGAAGCCGGTATGGTCGCTGCCCGGCCCGCCATGAACCAGCATGGCGACGGGCCGCTCGCGCATGCGGTTGCCGTCGGGGACGAGGCCCATCCCCTCGATGTCGAAGAAGATCTCCGTGCCGCGGATCGATGCCTTCATGGCTTTGAGGCTACTTCCAGACCTGGCCGGCGATGCGCAGGAAGTTGCCGCCGAGGATGCCGCGGATCGCGGCTTCATCGTACCCGCGGTCGAGAAGCGCCTGGGTCACCTTGGGGAAGTCGTCCGGCGGGATGTAGCCGATCTTGGCGCCCGGCGCGTACTGGCTGACCGGCCAATAGTCGCGGTGCTTCTCGAGGAAGCTGCCGAAGTCGTCCTTCTTGAAGACGGTGTCCATGCCGATGCCGACATGCTCGGGCCCTATCTTCTCGACCATGTAGTCGATGTGCTCGACCAAGTGCGCGATGGTCGGTCCGTCGGGGCCCAGGAAGCGTCCGACGCCGGTGACGCCGACCACGCCGCCGGTGGCCGCGCACGCCTTGATCTGGTCGTCCCAGATGTTGCGTTCGTGGTCCCAGAGCTTCCGCGAATTCGAGTGCGAGAAGATCACCGGTTTGGTCGAGACCTCCATCGCCTCCATCGTGGTCCTGTGGGCCGAGTGGGAGCAATCGACCACCATGCCGACCCGGTTCATCTCGCGGATCACTTCGCGGCCGAACTCGGTCAGGCCGACATTCTCGTCGTGGCAGCCGCCGCCGGCGAGGTTGTTGCGGTTGTAGGCGAACAGCATGTGGCGGACGCCGAGCCTGTAGTAGAGCTCGACCATGCCGACGTCGCCCTTGAGCGCGTTCATGCCCTCGACGTCGTAGGTGACGGCGAGCTTGCCCTCGCGCTTGGCGCGATGGATGTCCGCGACCGTCTCGACCTGGACCAGCAGCTCCGGATGCTCGCGCACCCATTTCCGGTAGTAGGCGAGCGCGTCGATGCCGATCTCCCACGGCGTCACGTCGAAGGAGACGTTGATCGAGAGATAGTCGACCCCGGCGTTGAACCAGCGGTCGAGGCCATCGACCGAGCCCGGGCCGGTGAAGGCGAAGCCGCAATGGTCGTCCCAGACCAGAGTCTCGCGATGGATCCTGGCGGCCTCGGCCGAGATCCCCCAGGTGTTGGCGTCGATGTCCGGCATTCAGGGCCTCCCTTGCGTGGGGCCGATCAGACCGCGTCCGTCCCCAGTTCGCAACATTGGGGTTCGCAACAATTGACGGACAGGGCCGAAGCGGGGATAAACGGCGGCCGCCCGTCCCAGGAGCCTCATCCGTGTCCGTCTCCCTGATCTTCTCCGGCATGCAGCCGACCGGAAACCTGCACCTCGGCAACTATCTCGGCGCGCTCAAGAACTGGGTGAAGCTCCAGGACAAGGCGTCGTGCATCTACTGCGTCGTCGACCTGCATGCGATCACGGTCCCGCAGGACCCGAAGGAGCTGCGCGCTGCGACCCGCGAGGTCGCCGCCGCCTACCTCGCCGCCGGCATCGACGCCAAGAAGCACATCCTTTTCAATCAGAGCCGGGTTCGCGCGCATGCCGAGCTCGCCTGGATCTTCAACTGCGTCGCCCGCATCGGCTGGCTGAACCGCATGACGCAGTTCAAGGACAAGGCCGGCAAGAACCGCGACAACGCGCTGGTCGGCCTCTACGCCTATCCGGTGCTGATGGCCGCCGACATCCTCGTCTACCACGCCAACGGCGTGCCGGTCGGCGAGGACCAGAAGCAGCACGTCGAGCTGACCCGCGACATCGCCCAGGCCTTCAACAGCATGTTCGGCGTGCAGTTCTTCCCGCAGCCCGAGCCGATGATCCTGGGCGAGGCGACGCGCGTGATGAGCCTCCGCGACGGCACCAAGAAGATGTCGAAGTCGGATGCGTCCGACTACTCGCGCATCAACCTGACCGATGACGCGGACACCATCGCCCTCAAGATCCAGAAGGCGAAGACCGACCCGAACCCGCTGCCCGACGATGTGAAGGGCCTCGAGGGCCGGCCGGAAGCCGAGAACCTGATGACGATCTATGCCGCGCTCGCGGACAAGGCGACGGCCGAGGTCGTGCCCGAGTTCGCCGGCAAGACCTTCTCCGAGTTTAAAAAGACGCTGGTCGATCTCGCGGTCTCGGTGCTGGGTCCGATCAACGCCGAGATGCGGCGGCTCAAGGCCGATCCCGGCCACGTCGACGCGGTGCTCAAGGACGGCGGCGAGCGCGCCTCGGCGCTGGCCGAGCCGATCCTGAAGCAGACCTGCGAGATCGTGGGCTTCCTCAAGGACTGACGATGCGCGCGGCCCTGGTCGTCCTCGCCTGCATCCTGCCGCCGCTGGCGCTGCTGCTGGCGAAGATGCCGGGACAGGCCGCGATCAACCTCGCGATCTGCGCCGCGGCGATCCTGGTTTCAAGCATGCCGATCGTGGCGCTGGTGCTGGCGCTCGCCGCAACCGTCCACGCCGTCTGGCTGCTCCGCCGCAGGCGCGACGCTCAGGCGACGTAGGACCAGAGCGAGGCGAGCAGCGTCAGCGCCATCAGCGCCGAAGCGACCCATCCCAGGATCTTGAGCCAGGCCGGCAGCTTCAGGCCCGGCGCACCGTCGCCGGTGACCACCAGCATCATCGCGAACATGATCGGCACGGCGACCACGCCGTTGATCACCGCGGTCCAGAACAGCAGCGTCATCGCGTCGATCTGCAGCAGCGCGAGCGCGGCGCCGCCGAGCGTCGCGGCGCCGACCACGCCGTAGAATCCGCGGGCGCGGTGGGCGGGGAGCTCGAGACCGCGCCGCATGCCGAAGATCTCGGCGACCGCGTAGGCGGCCGATCCGGCGAGCACCGGCACAGCCAGCATCCCGGTGCCGACGATGCCGGCTGCAAACAGGAGAAAGGTGAGATCGCCGGCGATCGGCCGCAACGCTTCGGCCGCCTGGGCCGCGGTCTGGATCTCGGTCACGCCGTTCGCGTGCAAGGTCGCTGCCGTCGTGACGATGATGAAGAAGGCGACGAGGTTGGACGCCCCCATGCCGATCCAGGTGTCGATCGAGATGTGCGACAGCTCGTCGTCGCCGGACTCCCCGCGCTCCTTGTGCCGGTGACTGAGATGCGATTCCTCGACCTCCTGGGAAGCCTGCCAGAAGAAGAGGTACGGGCTGATGGTCGTGCCGAGCAGGGCCACGACCATCAGCAGCATGTCGCGGTCGAGGCTCAGACGCGGCAGGAGCGTCGTCTGCAGGACCTCCACCCATGGGACGCTGACGCTGAAGGCCACCGCGACGTAGATCAGCAGGCCCAAGGTCAGGAACTTCAGGAACCCGGCGTACCGGTGGTAGGGGATGAAGATCTCGGTCACGAGACAGGCCAATCCGAAGGCAAGCGCATAGAAGACCGCTGCGCCCCCGACGACCAGATTCATGGCCTCGCCCATCGCGGCCAGGTCCGCAGCGATGTTGATGGTGTTGGCGATCAGCAGCAGGGCCACCAGTGCGATCACGAGCGGCCGCGGCAGGTGAAGCGCGATGTTGCGAGCGAGCCCGCGCCCCGTCTGCCACCCGATGCGTGCCGAAATGATCTGGATCGCCGCCATCAGAGGCAAGGTCAGGAACAGGGTCCAGGTCAGGCTGTAGCCGAATTGCGCGCCGGCCTGGGAATATGTGGCGATGCCGCTCGGATCGTCGTCGGCCGCCCCGGTCACGAGCCCCGGCCCAAACGCCTTCCAGAACCGGCTCGACATTCTCTTCTTGTTTGCGCCTTGCACGTCTCGCCTCTTGTTCCGGATCAGGGGCTTTGCAGCAACCGATCGTCCTCGATCATGGTTCCCTCGGCCGCGGCCGCCGCGATCTCGGCCCGGGACGGCACCACGGAAGCGTAGGCCGCCTCGGCGCGGCCGGCCAGGATCTCCGCATGCCAGGCACGCCAGTGGCCGCCGAGCCTCGGATCGAGGTTCCGGTTGCGGGCATAGGCGCCGCCCCCGGCGGTCGCCTTCCTGATGAAATGGTCGCGGCCGCGGATCGGAAAATGGCGGATCAGGAGCTCGCGCGCGAGGGCCGGACGGGCGTCGCGCATCTCGGCGTTGTGGCAGCCCTGGGTCAGGCGGATGAGATCGGATGCGCGCACCAGCACCTTCGGCTGGATCGGGCGCAGGAGCTCCGCCGGCGCGTCGGGCCTCGGGGCCGTCGCCAGATAGCGCGCCGCGGCGAACGACCAGGCGTCGTCGCGGGCCGCGATGCGGTTGGCGCGCCGGCAGAAGAGCAGGTTCGCGGGCGTCGCGGCGATCGCTTCGCGCAAGGGGCCGCACCAGAATTCGTCCGCGTCGTTGGAGAGTATCCAGTCCGCACCCTGCGTCCGCGCGATCTCCGCCATCTCCGTCGTCAGGCGCGCCTGGTCGAAGGTGTCGTCGCGGTCATGCCGAAGATGCAGCACGCCGTCGCGTTCGAACTCCTCGAGAATCTCGACCGTGCCGTCGGTGGAGCCGTTGTCGGTGGCGACGACGAAGTCGATGCCGGAAGACAGGTGATGCCGGATGTTCGCGGCGACGATGTCCGCCTCGTCACGGACGAGGAGGGTCATCGCGAGCTTCATTTCTTCGCCGCGAGCAGTCCCTTCAACCGGTAGAGCGCCTCCAGTGCCTCCTTCGGCGACATCTCGTCTGGATTCATCTGGCCGAGCGCGGTTTCGGCCGCGCTGGGCTCGGCACGGAGCTTGCCCGATTGCGGACGGGAGGCTGCGAAGAGCGGCAGGTCGTCGGCGAGCCTGGCCGCCGACCCTGCGCGCTCGCCGGTCTCGAGCGCGCGCAAGACTTCCTCCGCCCGGTCGAGGACGGCGTTCGGCAGGCCCGCGAGGCGCGCGACGTGAAGGCCGTAGGAACGATCGGCGGCGCCGACCGCGACCTCATGCAGGAACACGACGTCGCCCTGCCACTCCTTCACGCGCATGGTGCGGCAGGCGAGCGCGGCAAGGCGCGAGGCCAGCGCCGTCAGTTCGTGGTAGTGGGTCGCGAACAGCGCGCGGCAGCGATTGACCTCGTGCAGGTTCTCGAGCGTCGCCCAGGCGATCGAGAGGCCGTCGAAGGTCGCGGTGCCGCGGCCGATCTCGTCCAGGATGACGAGAGAGCGCGACGTCGCCTGGTTCAGGATGGTCGCGGTCTCGACCATCTCGACCATGAAGGTCGAGCGGCCGCGGGCGAGATCGTCGGCGGCGCCGACGCGGCTGAACAGGCGGTCGACGACCCCCACATGCGCGGACTCCGCCGGCACGAAGGCGCCGATCTGCGCCAGGAGCACGATGAGCGCGTTCTGCCGAAGGAAGGTCGACTTGCCGGCCATGTTCGGGCCGGTCAGCAGCCAGAGCCGTTGGGTCTCGGCCAGGTCGCAGTCGTTCGGCACGAACGGATCGCCGGAGGCCGCCAGCGCCGCCTCGACCACCGGATGGCGACCAGCCTTCACGGCGAAGGCATTCGACGCATCGACCGTGGGACGCACGTGCCGGCGCTCGACCGCAAGCTCGGCCAGCGACGAGGCGACGTCGAGGCGGGCGAGGGCGTCGGCGGCGAGCGCCACCACCTCGGCCCGCGCGGTCACCTCGCCGACCAGGTCGTCGAACAGGCGGAGCTCGACCGCGAGCGCCTTGTCGGCGGCGGACGACAGCTTCGATTCGAGCTCGCCCAGCTCCACCGTGGTGAAGCGCGCGGCGTTCGCCATGGTCTGGCGATGGATGAAGCCCGGCTTGCCGATGATCTTCTCGGCATGCGCCGCCGTCGCCTCGATGTAGTAGCCCAGCACGTTGTTATGCCGGATCTTCAACGACGCGATGCCGGTCTCTTCCTGGTAGCGCGTCTGTAAGCCCGCGATCAGCTTCCGGCTCTCGTCGCGCAGCAGGCGCAGCTCGTCGAGGTCGGGCGCATAGCCTTGCGCGATGAAGCCGCCGTCGCGGGAGAACAGCGGCAGCTCCGGCGCCAGGGCGCGGCCGAAGCGCTCGACCAGCACCTGGTGGTGGCCGAGGTCGCGCCTGATCTCGTCGATCTCGGTCGGCGGCTCCTCGAGCGCGGCCAGTCGCGCGGCGATGTCGCCGGCCGAGGCGAGGCCGTCGCGGATCGCGGCAAGATCGCGCGGGCCGCCACGACCCAGGGAAAGGCGTGACAACGCGCGGGCGAGGTCGGGGGTGCGCTTCAGCTGCGGGCGGAGGTCGAGGCGCAGCGCCTCTTCGTCGATGAGGTGCTGGACCGCGTCCAGCCTGCGGTCGATCGCGAGCGGATCGGTCAGCGGGGCTGCGAGACGTTCGGCCAGCAACCGCGCGCCGGCGCCGGTGACGGTGCGATCGATCACGTCGAGCAGGCTTCCCTGGCGCTCCCCCGAGAGGGTGCGGGTCAGCTCCAGGTTCCGCCGCGTCGCCGGGTCGATCTCGAGCACGCCGCCGTCGCTCTGGCGCCGGGGTGCCTTGAGGCGCGGCAGCTTGCCCTTCTGGGTCAGCTCGACGTAGTCGACGACGGCGCCGAGGGCGGCCAGCTCCGGCCGGTCGAACGCGCCGAACGCATCCAGGGTGCCGACGCCGTAGAGCGCCTCGAGGCGCTTGCGCCCGTTGGTCGAGTCGAAGCGGGCACCCGGCAGCGGCACCAGCGCGTTCCGCCACTCGCGCAGGATATCGGCGAGACCCGGCGCCTGGATCAGCCGGTCGGGAACCAGAAGCTCGGCCGGATCGAGGCGGGCGAGGGCCGAGGCAACGCTGCGCGCGTCCACGGTGCGGGCGCCGACCTCGCCGGTCGAGATCTCGACCCAGGCGATCGCCATCGATCCTTGCGCGTCGGCGAGCGAGGCCAGGAAGTTCGAGCGCCGCGCATCCAGCAGCGTCTCCTCGGTCAAGGTGCCCGGCGTCAGGATGCGGACCACCTCGCGGCGGACGACCGACTTCGACCCGCGCTTTTTGGCCTCCGCCGGGTCCTCCATCTGCTCGCAGATCGCGACCCGGAAGCCCTTCCGGATCAGGCGCGGCAGGTAGACCTCGGCGGCATGGACCGGTACGCCGCACATGGCGATGTCCTGGCCCTCGTGCTTGCCGCGCTTGGTCAACGCGATGTCGAGGGCGCCCGCCGCCTTGACCGCGTCCTCGAAGAACAGCTCGTAGAAATCGCCCATCCGATAGAAAAGCAGCGCGTCCGGATGGCCGGCCTTGATCTCCAGGTATTGCGCCATCCCCGGCGAAAGCTCGGATGCGGGGGGCGGGCTGCTGTCCGTCGGCATGGGCGAGATTTAGCGGAAAGCGAAGCGAGAGTCTCAAGTCCGATCTCAGACCCTCGCTTCGCTCGGGCCCCCACCCCAACCCTCTCCCGCGTACGACGCGGGAGAGGGGGCAAGAGGCGTCTTCGTGTCCCCTCTCCCGGCGCTCTTACGACGGGGGAGGGTTAGGGTGGGGGCCGCGCGTCGGCGCGGTCGGACGCGATGCAATGACGCATCGTGATCCGTTCTTATTGATAGGATGTTTACCGGCGCGTTACGCCCGTGTCATAGGTCGGATATGGCGAGTCTGACCGTCCTCAATGCGGTTCTGCTGTTCGGTTCGATGCTGGTCCTGGCCGGCATCCTGTCGAGCCTCGTCGCCAAGCGTTTCGGCGCCCCCCTGCTGTTGGTCTTCCTTCTCATCGGCATGCTCGCCGGCGAGGACGGGCCGGGCGGCATCAAGTTCGACGACTTCCAGACGACCTTCCTGATCGGCTCGCTGGCGCTGGCGGTGATCCTGTTCGACGGCGGGCTCAGGACGAAGCTTTCTACGGTCAAGGACGCGATGACGCCCTCGCTGATCCTGGCGACCGTCGGCGTCATCATCACCGCGAGCCTGACGGGTGCCTTCGCGCTGATGGTCCTGGATCTCACCTGGCTCGAGGGCATGCTCCTGGGCTCGCTCGTCGCCTCGACCGACGCGGCGGCGGTCTTCTTCCTGCTGCGCTCGGGCGGCCTGGAATTGAAGCAGCGCGTGACGGCGACGATCGAAGTCGAGTCCTCGACCAATGACCCGGTCGCCGTGTTCCTGACCCTGCTGCTGGTCGAGATCCTGACCGTCGGCCAGGGACAGGCCGACGTCCGCATCTTCGCCGAGCTGGCGCGCGCCTTCCTGATCGGCGGCGCGATCGGCTACGGCGGCGGGCGCCTCATCGTCTGGCTCACCAACAAGACCGAGCTGCCGCACGGGTTGCACCCGCTCTTCGTCGTGGCGAGTGCGATCGCGATCTACGCACTGGCTTCGGTCGTCCACGGCTCCGGCTTCCTCGCCGTCTATCTCGCCGGTCTCGTCGTTGGCAACCGGCCGGTCCGGGCCTTCGCCAGCGTGCTGTCGTTCCATGACGCCGTCACCTGGCTCTGCCAGATCGTCATGTTCCTCGTCCTCGGCATGCTGGTGACGCCGCACACGCTGATCACCTTCCTGGTGCCGGGGATCGCGGTCGCGGTCTTCCTGATGCTGGTCGGCCGGCCGCTCGCGGCGTTGATCTGCCTGCTGCCCTTCGGCTACTCGCCGAAGGAGATCGCCTTCGTCGGCTGGGTCGGCCTGCGCGGCGCGGTCGGCGTCTACCTCGCCTCGATCCCGGTCCTGGCCGGCGTCTCCAATGCCGGCGTGTTCTTCAACGTCGGATTCTTCGTCGTGCTGATCTCGCTGGTGGTCCAGGGCTGGACCATCCGCCCGGCGGCGCTGCGCTTAGGATTGGCGCTGCCGCGCACGGCGCCCGAGCCCAAGCGCATCGAGATCGATCTTCCCGGCCAGCTGAAGCAGGAGCTGGTGGGATATCCCGTGCAGGCCGACTCCGCCGTGCTGGCCCAGGGGCGCGTGCCCAACTGGGCGAAGCCGGTGCTGGTGATCCGCGCCAGCGCGATCCTGGAGCCGGCCGAGGCCGGACGTTTCCTCGAGGACGACTACGCCTACTTCCTGGTGCCGCTGAAGAAGGTGCAGCGGCTCGACCAGCTGTTCACGCCCTCGCCCGAGGCCGAGCGCGACCGCGAGGCCTCCGGCGAGTTCCTGCTCGACGGCTCGGCGCCGCTGGGCCAGGTCTGCCAGCTCTACGGCATCGCGCTCCCCGAGGGCGAACGGGCGGACGAGTCGATCGCCGACTTCTTCGCCGCCCGCTTCGAAGGCGCGCCCCGGACCGGCGACCATCTCGGCCTCGGGCCCGCCGTCCTGGTCGCCCGACGGATGGAAAGCGGCCGGGTGGAGCTCGCCGGCCTGCTGGTCGACGAGGAGGAGGAGGACGACGAGCCGCGCCGCCCGACCCTCAAGGAAGTCGCGACCCGCCTCCGGAAAAAGCTGCGGCGGCGCTAGACCGCCGCCGGCCGAATGCTGCACTGCGGCTAAACGCTTGTTCGGGTGGTGCATTTGCGCTTCAGGGCTCTCCTGCCCCAGAATGCATCCCCTAAAAAAACAAGCCTCCCGGGAGAAGCGTCCATGGAATCCAAAAATCGCGTCACCGAGCAGGAGGCGCTGGATTTCCATGCGCTGGGCCAGCCGGGCAAGATCGCGATCGCGCCGACCAAGGCGCTGATCACCCAGCGGGATCTCTCGCTCGCTTATTCGCCGGGCGTCGCCTGGCCCTGCCTCCACATCGCCAAGGACCCGGACAAGGCCTACGACTACACGGCCAAGGGCAACATCGTGGCCGTGATCTCGAACGGCACCGCGGTCCTGGGATTGGGCGACCTCGGCCCCCTCGGCGCCAAGCCGGTGATGGAAGGCAAGGCCGTCCTCTTCAAGCGCTTCGCCGACATCGACGGCATCGACCTCGAGGTCGACACCAAGGACGTCGACCAGTTCGTCAACGCGATCCGCTACCTCGGCAAGACCTGGGGCGGCATCAACCTCGAGGACATCAAGGCGCCGGAGTGCTTCATCATCGAGCAGAGGCTGCGCGAGCTGCTCGACATCCCGGTCTTCCACGACGACCAGCACGGCACCGCAATCGTCGCCGCCGCGGGCCTGCTCAATGCGCTCGACGTCACCGGCCGCACGCTCAAGAACACGAAGATGGTGGTCAACGGCGCCGGCGCCTCATCGATCGCCTGCATCGAGCTCCTGAAGGCGATGGGCCTGCCCAACGACAACGTGGTGATCTGCGACACCAAGGGCGTCGTCTACCAGGGTCGCGCCGAAGGCATGAACCAGTGGAAGTCGGCGCATGCGGTGAAGACGAGTGCGCGCACCCTCGAAGAGGCGATCAAGGGCGCCGACGTGGTGTTCGGCCTCTCGGCCAAGGGCGCCATCAGCCAGGCGATGGTGAAGTCAATGGCGCAGAAGCCGATCGTCTTCGCCATGGCGAACCCGGATCCCGAGATCACGCCGGAGGATGCGCGCGCCGTCCGCCCGGATGTGATCATCGCCACCGGCCGCTCGGACTACCCGAACCAGATCAACAACGTGCTCGGATTTCCCTACATCTTCCGCGGCGCGCTCGACGTGCGGGCCAGGACCGTCAACGAACAGATGAAGATCGCCGCCGCCAAGGCACTGGCCGAGCTGGCGCGCGAGGACGTGCCGGACGAGGTCGGCCGTTCCTACTCCGGGCGCAAGCTGAAGTACGGCCCCGAATACCTGATCCCGACGCCGTTCGATCCGCGCCTGATCGCGCATGTGTCCTCGGCCGTGGCGCAGGCGGCGATGGACTCCGGCGTCGCGCGGAAGCCGATCGCCGACATGCGCGCCTACCGCCAGCACCTCTCGGCCCGCCTCGATCCGACCGCCGCCAGCCTCCAGGGCATCTTCGAGAAGGTGGCGGCGAACCCCAAGCGCGTCGTCTTCGCGGAGGGCGAGGAGGAACGGGTGATCCGCGCCGCGATCACCTTCCGCAACTCAGGATACGGCAAGCCGATCCTGGTCGGCCGCGAGGAGCGCATCCAAGAGACGATGAGGACGGCGGGCCTCGACGGCACCGGCATCGAGATCCACAACGCGCGGCTCTCCAGCCACAATCAGGAATACACCGACTTCCTCTACAAGCGTCTGCAGCGGTCGGGATATCTCCGTCGCGACTGCCAGCGCCGCGTGAACCAGGACCGCAACGTCTTCGCCGCCTGCATGGTCGCGTCAGGCCATGCGGATGCGATGGTGACCGGCACCACGCGCAACTTCTGGACCTGCTACCAGGACATCGGCCGCGTGATCGACCCGAAGCCGGGCGAGCGCGCCTTCGCCGTCTCGATCGTGGTCGCGCGCGGCCGGACCGTGTTCATGTCGGACACCTACATGCACGAGCTGCCCTCGCCGGAGGAACTCGCCGACATCGCGACCCAGACCGCGGCCAAGGCGCGCCAGATGGGGCACGAGCCGCGCGTGGCGCTGCTTTCGTTCTCGAACTTCGGCAACCCGAACCGCGAGAAGTCCTACCGCATCCGCGATGCGGTCGAGGTGCTGGACAAGCGCAAGGTCGACTTCGAGTACGACGGCGAGATGTCTGCCGACGTGGCGCTCGACGACGAACTCCGCAAGCTCTACCCGTTCTGCCGCCTCACGGGACCGGCGAACGTGCTGATCATGCCGGCGCTGCACACCGCGAACGTCGCCTACAAGCTGATGCAGAAGCTCGGCGGCGCCACCATCATCGGCCCGCTGATCATCGGCCTCTCGAAGCCTGCCCAGATAGTCCAGATGGGCGCCACCGCGTCGGACCTCGTGAACTCGGCAGCGATCGCGGCCTACGACGCGATCGAGTAGACACGATCTGGCGAAGGGCGCCCGCCTGTGACACGGGCGCGGGCCCACATTCGTGCCAAGGTCCACGCATGGAACCGCTCAGTCCAGCCGAACTCCGCCAGATGCAGCGCCTGGCGCAGCAGGTGATGGCGTCGCATCTCGAGCTGGTGAACGGCGATGCGACCGTCGGCGAGCTGGCCTGGGTCTGGGCCAAGGACTTCGATGCGCTCAGCCGGTACTGGCGGCATCGGCTGTGGTTCGTCGACGGCGAGCTTGCCGCGTGGGGCTGGGCGCACCTGCCCTACCGTCTTCAGCGTAGCGACGGGAAGCTCGTCGAGGTAGAGAGCGCGCGGTTGATCTGGCAGGTGCATCCCGGCCGGCCCGAGATGCTGTCCGGTATCCTCGACTGGTACGACGACGTCGCGCGCGGCGTCGACCGGACGATGATCGTCCAGTCGGCGGACGCGCGATCGGATGCGATCGCCACCGCACACGGATACGAGGCCGACCTGGAAGAAGGCGGGGATGACGGAGGCTGGGTTCAGTTCAACACGCGCGCGCTGACCGACGTGCCTGATCCGGTGCTGCCCGAGGGGTTCCGGTTTCTCACGGCCGAAGGCATTCCGGTGGCCGATGCGGTCAAGGTGCATCGGGACGCGTGGCTTCAGTCCAGCTTCACCGAGGCGGCGTTCGAGCGCGTGCGCCGAACCTGGCCCTATCGAAGCGATCTGCATGTGCTGGTCGCGGCCCCCGACGGGACGCTCGCGGCGACGGCGATCATCTGGATGGACGAGGCCACCGGCATGGCCGAGTTCGAACCTGTCGGTACGCATCGGGACTACCGGCGGCGTGGGTTGGGCACCGCGCTGCAGCTGCATGGCATGCACCGCGCGAAGGCGGCCGGCGCGACGCGCATGCTGGTCGCCTGTCGCGGCGCGCCGACACGCCCGGCCGCGCGGGATCTCTACTACGGTGTCGGCTTCCGCTTTCTGGGCCGCGACCTGCCGAAGATCAAGATCGCGAGGTGACGCCGGCCTTCGGTCCGCCTCTCGCGATACTGGGTCGGTAATCGGATGCGCGTCATGATGCCTGGGCTGCGACATTCTTTGGCAAGGGAAGCCTCCGCGGTCCGATGGCGTTATCGCGCGTATGAGAACCCTTGCCCTGCTGCTCGTTCTGTTGATTCCGACCGGCGTCGGCGCCGCGACACCTGATCCCGGTTCCGTCACGGCCGCGTTGCCGTCGGCGATCGCACAGTTGCGGGCACGCAACGCCATCGATGCGACGATGGTCGGAGACCTGCAACAGCTTTACCGCGACTTCGAGTATCAGCCGCTGTGGCATCTGTCGCCGGGCGCCGAGTCGCGCGCCGGCATCGCCCGCGCCGCGCTCCGCGCCGAGCCGGGTCTCGATGCGAACGTGGATTCTTCTATCGAAACTCCGGAGGCGATGGCCGAGCGCGATGTCGCGCTGTCCGCCGGGTTGCTGGCGCACGCCGCGCGCGAGCGGGTCGGGCGCGTGGCTCCGTCACAGCGCGGTGCGGATTGGGCGATCCCCGTCGACCGGTTCGATGCGGTGGCCGAACTTTCCGGCGCCATTCGCGCGGATGAACTCGCGAAGTTCCTTCAGTCGCTCCCGCCGCCTCATCATGAATACCGCGCGCTCGAGGAGGCGCGGCAAACCTATCAGGGGATTGTCGACCGCGGCGGCTGGCCGCGCGTCCCGGAGCCGGGCCCCTCGCAGGTCGACAAGAACGATCCGCGCGCCACGATCCTGCGTGCTCGCCTCGGCATGGAGGGCGACCTGCGACCGGACGAGCCGCTCGCTATAGGCATCCGACGCTTCCAGGAGCGCCACGGGCTGGATCCGGATGGACGTCTAGGACGGCACACTCTCGCCGAGCTCAATGTCCCGGCCGGGATGCGACTCGCTCAGATCGCGGTCAATCTCGAGCGCTGGCGGTGGATGCCGCGGCGCTTGGGCGACGACTATGTGTTCGTCAATGTCCCGGACGCGACCTTGACGCTCATGCAGCGGGGGACCGCGGTCACGCACATGCGCGTGGTGGTCGGCGACGAGGAGCATCCGACGCCGTCGTTTGCCGCGCGCATCGGCGCGATCACCCTCAATCCACCGTGGAGAGTCCCTCCCAGCATCGCCAAGCGCGAGCTGCTTCCGAAGCTGAAGCGTAACCCGAACTATCTGGCGGCCAACAACTTCGTGATCGTGGGGCGACCGGACGATCCGACCGGCTCGCTCGTGAACTGGCAATCGATCCCCGATGGGCGCTTCCCGTTCTCGCTGCAGCAGCAGCCCGGCGCTCGCAACGCCCTCGGCACGGTCAAATTCGAGATGCCGAATCCGTTCGACATCTACCTTCACGACACGCCGAGCCGCCAGGCCTTCGGCCGCCTCGATCGCGCGTTGAGCCATGGCTGCATCCGCGTGCAGAACCCGGTGGCGCTCGCTGCTGCGTTGCTCGACGACACGGCGTCCTGGTCCGAGAGCGCGCTCAAGCAGGAGGTCGCGGAAGGCGAGAGCCGCCGGCTGCCGCTCGCGCGATCCGTACCGGTGTACCTCGCTTATTTCACGGCGTTCGTCGATCAGGAAGGCCGCACGCAGTTCCGTCGCGACCTCTATGGGCGCGACTCCGATCTCAATCGTCGACTGGAAGAAGGTACTCTGATGCCGCCGCTAGTGGCTGCCCTGCCGTAGCCGGCTTTCGGCGACAATGTTTTACGACGATTACCTGGACTCGGCCTCCCGATCCTTGATAGGTCGGGGGCATGTCCATTGGAACCTCACGTCGGCGTTTGCTGATTGGAATGGGCGCGGCCGCGCTCGGCCTAGTCGCGCAATCTCCCCTTCGTTCCGTGGCGGCCGCGCTGCCGACCTCCCCGGAACGTCGCTTGATCTTCCAGAGCTTGCATACAGGCGAACGCCTGGAGACGGTTTATCGTTCCGAACTCGGCTATCGCGAGGACAGCCTCAAGGACGTCGCCAAAGTCTTACGCGATCACCGGACGAACGACGTTCACGAAATCGATCCGAAGCTCCTCGACCTGCTTTTCGGGCTGGGCGCGGCTCTCCGCACGGATCAGGCATTCCAGGTGATCTCGGGCTATCGCTCGCCCGAGACCAACTTCAAGCTGGCGAGCGCATCGAGCGGCGTCGCCAAGCAGAGCCTGCACACGCGCGGCATGGCGATCGATATCCGCGTGAAGGACGTGCCGCTGACCCAGCTGCGCGATACGGCGAAAAACCTCGGGCTGGGTGGCGTCGGATTCTATCCGAAGGACGATTTCGTCCATGTGGACGTCGGGCGCGTTCGCACCTGGTGACCGCGCCCTCGAGTCGTCGCCTTCGCTGAAAACGCGATCTACCGCCGCTTCATGACGCCTGCGGCAACGAAGCCGCCGTCGATCACGAAGGTTTCGCCGGTGACGTAACGCGCCTCGTCGCTGGCGAGATACACCGCGGCAGTCGCCACCTCGTCGGGCGTTCCGTAGCGATCCATCGGAATGCCGCCCCGGTAGACGCGACGCGTCTCCTCGTCATGCATGCGCGAGACCAGCTCGGTCTCGATCGCACCGGGCGCGATGGCGTTCGCGGTGATCGAGAAGCGCGCCAGTTCGACCGCCATGACCTTGACCAGCGCGATCACGCCGCCCTTTGCCGCGCCATAGGCCGCCCTTCCGGTCCCGCCGCGCAGGCCGGCGGTCGAGGCGAGCGCGATGATGCGGCCGCCTCGTCCCTGACGGCTCATCACCCGGGCGGCGGCCTGGCAGCAGTAGAACGTGCCGGACAGGTCGACATCGATGAGACGACGCCAGTCCTCCGGCGAGGTGTCGAGGAACGACAGCTCGGCGCCGATTCCCGCGCTGTGGACGATGATGTCGATGCCGCCCATCTTCTCGGCGGCGAAGGCGGCCATCTGTCCGGCGCTCTCCGGGCTGGTGACTTCCAGGTTCGTCGAGAGGCACGTTGCGCCGCCTCCGGAAATCTCCGCCGCGACCGCGGCCGCACCTTCCGTGTTGCGATCCGCGACGAGCACGCGCGCTCCCTGCCGCGCGAGCATCGCTGCCGTGGCCCGGCCGATGCCGCTGGCGCCGCCCGTGACGATCGCCGTCTTGCCGGATAGGTCAAGCACCCCGGACGCTCCTCTTTCGTTGTGTTGTGGCTCGACAGACGGGAAGAGCGGCGGCAAGCGATGCCGCGGCCCCTGACCGCAGGGATCTTCGCAAAACGCCGCGGCGTGGCTTAAGCCGCGCCTTTCTCCGGCAGTGCCTTGGCGACGATGCTCTTGAGGCCGTCGACGAGCGCGCGTTCGGTCGGGCCGCCGCGGCCCTTCACGTCCTTGCCCATCAGCAGGCGCAGCGCCTCGACGTGGAACTGCACGGCGGGCAGCGCCGTCTTCGGATCGTCGGCGAGGCGGCGGTTCGCCTTCTTCAGGTCGTCGAGGAAGTCGATGAGCGAGTGCGCGACTTCCGTCACCAGCGGGTAGCCCATGGTGGCGGCCTGGCCCTTTAGGTTGAGGCTGACGCGCATCAGCTCGGGCCGGAACTCGTCGGCCTTGTCGGGCGCCTGGCGCATCGCCGTGGCGATGCCGGCGATCTCGTTGACGTCGGCATTGGCGACGTCGGCGTAGTTCCTGGCGGCATTGGCGACCACGGCCATGCCGGCCTCGGCCATCTCGTCGATGGTCTTGCCGCCCGGCGCCGAGGCGCGGATCTTCAGCAGGTTCGGCGGCGTGAAGACTTCCGCCTTCGCCACTTCGCCTTCCGCCGGCTTCTTGTCGTCGCCTGTCGTCATTCGCTGTTCCGATCTACGCCGCGTTCTTGCCGGCGTCGTCGTCGTCACTCAGGAGCGTCTTGATCTCTTCCTGGGTCAAGGCGCCGCCCGGCGGCAATCCATCTGGCAGCGGCGGTGCCTCGCCCGTCTGGGCCGGCTGCGGCACGCCGCGCCGCTCCTGGCCCTGGAAGGCCTGGTCGGCGTGGCGGCGTCGGTCGGGGCCCACGAACTTCGCTGAGCGCACGAAGGCCCGCTGGTTGTCGATCACCGAACAGAAACGCATCAGCAGCGTCTTGGCGGAGATCGGCTTGGCCAGGAACTCGGTGACGCCGGTGTCGCGGGCCCGCTTCACCTCGCCGAGCTCGGTATGGGCCGAGACCATGATGATCGGCAGGAACGGGTTCGGCGTCTCGGGCGAGGTGCGGATGATCTTCGTGAACTCGTAGCCGTCCATCGGGTTCATCGGCCCGTCGATCAGCACCACGTCGACGTGGCGCTCGCGCATGTGGTTCAGCGCGGTCTGGCCGTCGGTCGCCTCGTAGATCGTGCGAAAGCCGTAGCTCCTCGCCAGACCCACGAGCAGGCTCCGCATGTACTTGCTCGGATCGACGATCAGCAAACTGATTCGCTCGAAATTGTAGGTCGCGGTCACCGTTGTCCGATCCGAGGGCTCGCGGAGACGCAAATTTCTGAGACGGTCAAAACCGTCGTCAACGCCCGCATCTAACGTTGAAATCCGACCTGTTGTCGAGAGCTTTGAGGGGGTTAAGGAAGATTTTGCAATATTAAGGTTAAATAGAATGTAGCTTGGGAAGCAATGGCGACTGCCCACCATATCCTGCTTGCTGCAATCGAGGCAGTCCTCGGTCCAGGCAGCGATGTCGGGCGTTATCTGGCGCGCGCGATGGAGTCGGACGACGCGCTCGACCTGCTGCTCGCGGAGGCGGCGTTCGAGGATCTCGATCCCGGCCAGAAGAAGGCGATCCAACTCAGGGTTGACCACGACGCCGACAAGGAAATCCAGCGCCGGCGGGGCGGCCGCCCCTAGACGGCGGCTAGGCGGCGGAGGCCTGGGTCTCGGTCAGAAGCGCGTAGATCGCATCCGCGCTGTCGCATCCGCGCAGCTTGGCGCACATCGAGCGGTCGCGGAGCAGGCGCGAGACGCGGGCCAGCGCCTTCAGGTGATCGGCGCCCGCGGCTTCCGGCGCCAGCAGCAGGAAGATCAGGTCCACCGGCTGCTCGTCGACCGA
>JBGALV010000024.1:0-51555 GCA_044223515.1 Alphaproteobacteria bacterium | reverse complement strand
CCGATCTTCCAGGTCGCCGACTACGGCCTCGTCGGTGACCTCTTCAAGGTCGTGCCTGAGCTCGACGCCGAGCTCGCCAAGGGGCGCTGAACATGATCAAGACCATCGGCGTCATCGGCGCCGGCCAGATGGGCGGCGGCATCGCGCATGTCTCGGCGATGTCGGGCTACGACGTCCGCATCTCCGATATCAGCGAGGACGCGCTCAAGCGCGCCGTCGACCTGATCGGCAAGAACATCGATCGCCAGGTCACCAAGGGCAAGGCGACCCAGGCCGACAAGGACGCGGCGCTGAAGCGCATCACGACGACGTCGGAGCTCGCCAAGCTGCGCGGCTGCGACATCGTCATCGAGGCGGCGACCGAGAACGAGGACGTCAAGCGCGGCATCTTCAAGAAGCTGGTGCCGGAGCTCGGGCCAGAGACCATCATCGCCACCAACACCTCGTCGATCTCGATCACGCGCCTTGCCGCCTCGACCGACAGGCCGGGCAAGTTCATCGGCATGCACTTCATGAATCCGGTGCCGCTGATGTCGCTGGTCGAGCTGATCCGCGGCATCGCGACCGACGAAGACACGTTCAAGCAGGTCAAGGAACTGGCGATCAAGCTTGGCAAGACGCCGGCGACCGCCGAGGACTTCCCGGCCTTCATCGTCAACCGCATCCTGCTGCCGATGATCAACGAGGCGGTCTACACGCTGTACGAAGGCGTGGGCTCGGTCGAGGCGATCGACACGGCGATGCGGCTTGGCGCCAACCACCCGATGGGCCCGCTCGAGCTCGCCGACTTCATCGGCCTCGATACCTGCCTCGCGGTGATGCAGGTGCTGCACGAGGGCCTTTCGGACTCGAAGTACCGGCCGTGCCCGCTGCTGGTGAAGTACGTCGAAGCCGGGTGGCTCGGTCGCAAGACCAAGCGCGGCTTCTACGACTACTCGGGCGAGAAGCCGGTTCCGACCCGCTGACCCAAGGTCAGCTGCTGGCCTTCTGGGCCAGGTAGAACCTGATTAGCGCCTCGGCCTCCGGCGAATCCCAGGCGGCGTCGCCCTCCATGCGTGCGACCTCCTGGCCGGCCTTGTCGACGATCAGCGTCGTCGGCAGCCCGCGCACGCCGGACGAGCGGGTGAACTTCATGTCCGGGTCGAGGTAGATCGGCAGGCGTTTCAGCGCGGTCTTCGCGTAGAAGGCCTCGACGGTCTTCAAGCCCCCGCGGTCGGACGCCACCGGCAGGATCATGAACTCCGGCCCGGCGAGGTGCTCCTCCATCCGGTCGAGCGACGGCATCTCTGCGACGCAGGGGCTGCACCAGGTCGCCCAGTAATTGACCAGAAGCACGCGGCCCTTGAGCTCGGCGAGCTTCTTGGGCTCCCCGTCACGGGTCTTGAAGGCGGCCTCCGGCGCTGGCCGCGGGCTCGGATGCACGGTAAACTTCTTCATCTGGCCCGCAAGCGGCGGCCGTCCATCCGCGCGCGCGGTCCCGGCGGCCACGAGCGCGACTCCACCGGCCAGTGCCGCCCGTCGCGTCAGTCCCCAGCTGCTCATCCCAGGATTCATGGCCCGCAAGACCTCCAAGACCTCCGCTCGCCCCGCCAAGAAGTCGGCTAACGCACCCAAGGCAAACACACTGTGGGGCGGACGCTTCTCAGGCGGCATGGCCGCCATCATGGAGCAGATCAACGCCTCGATCGACTTCGATCGGCGGCTCTACGCCGAGGACATCCAGGGCTCGATCGCCCATGCCGAGATGCTGGCTGCCCAGAAGATCATCTCAGGTCCCGATGCCAAGGCTATCGTCAAAGGACTGAACCGCGTCAAGGACGAGATCGAGTCCGGGAAGTTCAAGTTCTCGCGGGCGCTCGAGGACATCCACATGAACGTGGAGTCGCGCCTCTCCGAAATCATCGGCCGGCCGGCGGGGCGCCTGCATACCGCGCGCTCGCGCAACGACCAGATAGCCCTCGATTTCCGGCTCTGGGTGCGCCGCCAGTGTGACGAGGCTGACGCAGCCCTTGGCGACCTGCAGGCGGCGCTGATCGGCCAGGCGGAGAAGCATGCCGGCACGATCATGCCCGGCTTTACCCATCTCCAGTCGGCCCAGCCGACGACCTTCGGCCATCACCTCATGGCCTATGTCGAGATGTTCGGGCGCGACCGCGGCCGTTTCCGGGATGCGCGCAGGCGCATGAACGAGTCGCCGCTGGGTGCCGCGGCGCTGGCCGGCACCTCGTTCCCGATCGACCGTCATCGGACCGCGAAGGCGCTGGGATTCGACCGGCCGACTGCGAACTCGCTCGACTCCGTCGCGGCCCGTGACTTCGCCCTCGAATATCTTTCCGCCTGCTCGATCTCGGCGACGCATCTTTCGCGCTTCGCCGAGGAGATCGTGATCTGGTGCTCGGCGCAGTTCCGCTTCGTTAAGCTGTCGGATGCCTTCACCACCGGCTCCTCGATCATGCCGCAGAAGCGCAACCCCGACGCAGCCGAGCTGGTGCGCGCCAAGGCAGGCCGTATCATCGGCGCGCTGAACGCGCTGCTGATCGTGATGAAAGGCCTAGCCTTGACCTACGGCAAGGACATGCAGGAGGACAAGGAGCCGACCTTCGATGCGGCCGACGCCTTCGCGCTCGCCGTCGCCGCGATGGCCGGCATGGTCCGCGACATGAAGCCGAACGCGCCGGTGCTGCGGTCCGCCGCGGCCCAGGGCTACGCGACGGCGACCGATCTCGCCGACTGGTGCGTACGCACCATCGGCATTCCTTTCCGCGAGGCCCATCACGTCGCCGGCCGCGCCGTGCGGCTGGCCGAAGAGAAGGGAGTCGATCTCGGCGAGCTCTCGCTCGAGGACTTCCAGGGGGTCGACAAGCGGATCACCAAGGACGTCTTCAAGGTGCTGACGGTGGAGCGCTCGGCGGCAAGCCGCACCAGCTACGGCGGCACGTCGCCTGCGAACGTGCTCCGCCAGGTCAAGGCGGCGCGGAAGGCGTGGCTATGAGATCGCTGCTGGTCTTGCTGCTCCTCGCCGCGTCGCTGGCGGCCTGCGGCAAGAAGCCGGGCACGCTCGAGCCGCCCGCCGACGCCAAGAACATCCCATTCCCCCGGACCTACCCGACCAAATGAACGACTTCGTTTACAAGAACGGCCGGCTCCACGCAGAAGGAGTCGACCTCGCCCTCGTCGCCGAGAAGGTCGGCACGCCGGTCTACGTCTATTCGAGCAGCGGCATCGAGCGCCGGTATCGCGAGTATGCGGATGCCCTCGCCGGCACGGACTCGATGGTCTGCTACGCGATGAAGGCGAACGACAACCAGGCGATCCTGAGCCTGCTGCAGAAGCTCGGTGCCGGCGGCGGCACCGTCTCGGAGGGCGAGATCCGCCGTGCGCTCGCCGCCGGCTTCGATCCGAAGAAGATCGTCTATTCCGGCGTCGGCAAGTCGGCCGAGGAGATGGCGTTCGCGCTGTCCGCCGGCATCGGCGAGTTCAACGTCGAGTCGGATCACGAGGTCGACCTCCTGGCCGACGTCGCCCGCCAGATGGGCAAGCGCGCCAAGATCGCGGTCCGCATCAATCCCGACGTCGACCCGAAGACCCACGCCAAGATCACCACCGGCAAGAAGGGCAACAAGTTCGGCATCGACCTCGACCAGGCGATGGACGTGTTCAAGCGGGCGGCGAAGCACGACTCGTTGGAGCCGGTCGGCGTCGCTAGCCATATCGGCTCGCAGATCGTGAACCTCGAACCCTACCGCGCCGCGTTCGCGCGCATGGTCGAGTTCGTGAAGGCCCTTCGCGCCGAAGGGATACCGATCAGCGTGCTCGACGTCGGCGGCGGTCTCGGCGTGGGCTACACCGGTGAGGCGCCGCCCAAGGTCGCCGACTACGCCAAGATTGCGCTGGACGCAGCGAAGGACGCCGGCTGCAAGCTGGTGATGGAGCCCGGCCGTCGGCTGGTCGCCGAGTCGGGCGTGTTCCTGACCAAGGTGCTGTTCGTCAAGGAAGGGTCGGCCAAGACCTTCGTCATCGTCGACGGCGCGATGAACGATCTGATCCGTCCGACCCTCTACGAGGCACATCACCCGATCGTGACCGTGGCCGAGCCGAAGGCCGGAGCCAGGGCCCGTCCGGTCGATGTCGTGGGACCCATCTGCGAATCGGGCGATTTCTTTGCCAAGGACCGCGAGCTCACGCCGGTCGGCGCTGGTGACATTCTTGCGATCACCCACGCGGGGGCCTATGGCGCGGTCATGGCCTCCAGCTACAATGCGCGCAGATTGGCGCCGGAGGTGCTTGTCCGGGGCCAGCAATTCGCGGTGGTGAGGCCGCGGCCGAGCTACGAGGATCTTATCGGGCGCGACCGCGTTCCAGATTGGCTCTGAAGGGAGCTTCCCGCTTCCCTCCCGAGCCGGCCGGCGCGGCGGCCGTGAGGTGACTTGATGGAAGAGCGCGTCCCCGAGAGCCTTCTCGATCCCGGCACCCAAAGCCGGGTGGCCCGTCAGGTGAGACTGGCGCGAGCTGCCTTGTTCTGGGAGCAGCTGTGGCCCGCGCTCTGGCTTCCGGCGACGATATCAGGCGTCTTCCTGGCTCTCTCGCTTCTCGATGTCCTGCCGAAGCTGCCGTCGTGGGCGCATGCCGCCGTGCTCGGCGTGTTCGGCATCGGCTTCCTCTTCGCCGCCTGGCGCGCGCTGGTGGCGCTCACGCTCCCCGGAGAAGATGCGGCACGCCGCCGCCTCGAGGTCGCGAGTGACCTCGCCCATCGGCCGCTGTCCGGGATCAACGATCACTTGGCGCTGGGGGCGGCCGATCCGGTCAGCCGCGCCCTTTGGGAAGCGCATCGCCGCCGGCTCGCACAGCGACTCGCTCACCTGCGCGTCGGCGTGCCGGAAGCCGGCTGGGGTCGTGCCGACCTCCTCGGCATCCGTGCGGCGGTCGGGCTTCTTCTCGTCATCGGGATAGCAGCCTCGTGGGGTGAGGTCGGCGACCGCATGGCGCGTGCGATGTCCCCGGACATGGTTGGCGCCAATGCAGGTCCCGGCACGACGCTCGATCTCTGGGTCAACCCGCCTGCGTACACCGGCAAGGCGCCGATCTTCCTCGATGCGCGCCAGCAGCACGCCGAGGCCCCCATCGAGATCCCTGTGCGATCGGTCGTGCTCGCGCAGGTGAACGGCCTCAAGTCCTCTCCGAACCTGATGGTGGACGATCAGGCGACGGCCTTCGAGAGCCTTGGGCCGACCAGCCACCGCGCGACGACGACCCTGGTCGATGGCGGCCGCATCGCGGTCGCGTCGGGCCAGAAGGAGCTTGGCGCCTGGCGCATCCAGGTGCTTCCCGACAATCCTCCGACTGCCTCCTTCCGCCAGCCGCCGAGCCAGAGCGACCGGGGCGCGCTTCGCCTCGACTACGCGGCGACCGACGACTACGGCGTCGAGTCCGTGGTGGCGCGCGTGCGCCGCGCCGAGGACAGCAATTCGGAGATGGATGACGAGGAGTTGATCGAACTGGCGCTCGCGCTTCCCGGGCTCGGCCTCAAGGAGGCGGCGAACGCCAGCTATCACGACCTTACGGCGCATCCTTGGGCCGGGCTTCAGGTGACGGTGACGCTGCTCGCCACCGACGCGATCGGACAGACCGGCGAGAGCGAGCTGCAGAAGCTGGTCCTGCCCGAGCGCAACTTCCGTCATCCGGTCGCCCGCGCGATCGTGGCGGAGCGGAAGAAGCTGGCGCAGGCACCGACCCAGAACCGGGCCGGCGTGATGCGCAGCCTCGCCGAGATCGCCTCGCGGCCCGGCGCCTATGCCGAAGACATCGTCGTCTTCATGGGCCTCAAGTCTGCGATGGGCCGGCTCCGCCACGACGACTCGAAGGAAGGCCTGCAGTCGACGATGCAGCTCCTCTGGGACGTGGCGCTCCGGGTCGAGGACGGGGACGTCTCGATCGCGATGCGCGAGCTGCGCCAGGCGCAGCAGGCGCTCGAGGACGCGCTCGCCCGCAACGTCGAGGATCAGGAGCTGCAGCGCCTGATGGACGAGCTGCAGCGCGCGATCGACCGTTATCTGGAAGCCATGGCGCGCCAGATGATGGAGCAGCAGAAGAACGCCGATCAGCAGGAGATGCAGGCCCTGCCGCCGGGCACCCAGATGGTCGAGCGCCAGGACCTGCAGCGGATGCTCGACAAGGCGCGCGAGCTCGCGCGGTCGGGCAACCGCGACGCCGCCAAGCAGATGCTCTCCCAGCTCAAGGAGATGCTGGAGAACCTGCGCTCGGCCCAGCTCGGCCGCCCGAACCAGCAGATGCAGCAGCAGATGAAGATGCTGCAGAACCTGCAGGATCTCGCCAAGAAGCAGCGCCAGCTGCTCGACCAAAGCCATCAGCGCCAGCAGGGCCAGGAAGACGCCGAGGGCCAGCAAGGACAACAGGGTCAGCAAGGACAGCGCGGCCAGCAGGGGCAGCGCGCGCAGCAGGGCCAGCGAGGCCAGCAGCCGGGCCAGGGACAGCGCGGGCAGCAGGGGCAACGCGGTCAGCGCGGCCAGGGACAGCAGGGTCAGGGGCAACCCGGTGAGGGCGACGAGCAGGCGGCGTCGGGCGCTGCCGATACCCAGGATGCGGTCCGCCGGATGCTCGGCGACCTGATGCGCCAGATGGGCGAGAACGGGAATATCCCCGGCCAGCTGGGCCAAGCCGAGCGCTCGATGCGAAACGCCACCGAGGCCCTCCGCCGCCAGGGCTGGGGCGATGCGGTCGGTCCGCAGTCCGACGCGCTGGAGCAACTGCAGCAGGGCGCCCAGGAGATGGCCGAGCAGATGGCCCGCCAGATGGAAGGCCAGGATCCGGGCGAGGGCGAAGGCATGGGCGAGCCGGCCCCCGGCCAGCCGCGGCCGCAGGCCGACCGCCAGGGCCGCGATCCGCTGGGCCGTCCGACCCGCAACTCGGGCGGCATGAACCGCGGCCACGTCGAGATCCCGGAGGAAGCCGACATCCAGCGCTCGCGCGAGATATTCGACGAGCTCCGCCGGCGCGCCTCCGAGCCGACCCGTCCGCAGATCGAGCGCGACTACATCGACCGCCTGCTCCGCCGCTTCTAGCGGCGGCTCCCGCTAGTCGCTGTTCGTGAAGGTGAGCGTCAGGTCGACCGCTTCGGTCGACGGATTGGCGAACTCGCTGCCGAACTTGACGAACTCGCCCGGCACCAGCTTCGAGGTGTCGGCCGAGAACACCCAGCTCTGGACCTCGCGGCGCTGGGCGTCGCGAAGGCTGACGCGCAGCTTCGGCACGTTCTTCACTTCCTGGGTCGGGTTCGCCAGCGTCCCCGTGACCACCAGGACCGGCACGCCGCCCTGGGTCATCCGCTCGGTCGCCACGTCGTGCAGGACGAGGCCTGCGCCGGGAACCGGCACCGGCAGGCCGACCATCTCGTAAAGCCTGGCCGAGGGCGGCCAGACCCCGACAATCGTGTTCCGTCCCAGCACGCCGACCCCGACGACGGCGACGATGAAGAGACCGAGCAGGACCCAGCCGACCGGGAACTTCTTTTTCTCGGGCCGCCGGCGCAGCGCCGGCAGGTTCGAGCCGGCCCGGAGCGGCGGCGGCTCGATGTCCTCGGGTGGCGGGTCGATGAACGACTCGAACGGCGGATCGGCCGCCTCGGCTTCAGCCGGCGGCGCGTCCTGGAACCAGGTCTCGCCGCAGGCAGCACAACGCACCCGGCGCCCAGCTGATCCGAGCGCGCTCGAAGGCACGAGATAGCGTTTGCCGCAGGCGGGACAGGTGAGAATCAAAGCCGGGTCGGGCTCCCGTTGGCGGATGGCGCCGGGCGACCGTCCATCTATAGGGTGCGCCGACGGCATTTTGCAAGGCGTGGCAGGACTTTGCGGGTCGGGAAGGGCAGCTTTACGGGCCTTTGCCCCCCGTGCGATGTTGCCAGCCGTGGTCCTGCGCCGGAGCCGGGGCCGCAGACGGAAGGGACGGGCGGGTTGGTACGCTTCGAGGACGTGGCGGCGCGATATGCCCGGGGGCCCGACGTGCTCACCGGATTGACCTTCGAGTTGGCTCCGGGGTCCTTCAATTTCCTCACCGGCCCGTCCGGCGCCGGCAAGTCGACCCTCCTCCGCCTCCTCTATCTCGCGCTCAAGCCGGTCAGCGGCAGGATCGAGCTTTTCGACCGCGACGTGGCTGCGATCGCGCGCCACGAGCTGCCCGCGCTCCGGCGACGCATCGGCGTCGTCTTCCAGGATTTCAGGCTGATCGGGCATCTCTCGGCGCTCGACAACGTGGCGCTGCCGCTCCGCGTCGCGGGGGCCAGGGAATCTCAGATCCGCGATCATGTCGCCGAGCTCCTCGCTTGGGTCGGTCTCGCCGATCACCTCGACGACCTTCCCTCGACGCTCTCCGGCGGCCAGCAGCAGCGGATCGCGATCGCGCGCGCGGTGATCGGCCGGCCGAGCCTGCTGCTCGCGGACGAGCCCACCGGCAACGTCGACGACAAGATCGCGCTGCGGCTGATGTACCTGCTCGAGGAGCTGAACAAGATGGGGACGACGGTGGTGATCGCCACCCACAACGACGGGCTCGTCGCCCGGTTCCCTCATCCGCAGCTTCACCTCGAGGGCGGCAAGCTCTACCGGATTCCTGGGCGTCCGCGTCCGGCGAAGGCGCGTGCCAGTGGCTAAGGCCGTCTCGACCCGTGATCGCGAGCTGCCGCTCGCCGGCGACGACTCGGCGAAATTCCTGCCCTGGGTCGCGGGTGCGATGGTGTTCCTGGCGGCCATCGCTTTGGCCGGGGCCCTGCTGGCGCAGACCGTGGCCGGTCGTTGGCAGCGGGATCTTGCGGGCTCCCTGACGGTCGAGGTGCCTCCCCAGGCCGGTGCCTCTGCAGCGGAGCGCGAAAAGACAGCGCTCGCGCTGCTGAGGGCGACGTCCGGCGTGCTCGACGCGCAGCCGGTGCCGCGCTCCCGGCTTGAGCGCCTGGTCGAGCCTTGGCTCGGCGTCGGCGCGCATGTCGCGGAGCTGCCGCTTCCGGCCTTGATCGAGGTGCACCTCGCCGAGGACGCACGGATCGATCTCGGCACGCTCGGCGAACGGATCGCGGAGGCGGTGCCTGGAGCGAAGCTGGACGATCATGCGCTTTGGCTGGCCGGCGTCGGCGCCGTGGTGCGCGCAGTCGAGGCGATCGCGATTGCGATCGTGGCGCTGATCGCCGTGCTCTCCGCTGCCGCCGTGGGCTTCGCGGTCCGCACGGGCCTTGCGATCCACAGCGACGTCGTCGAGGTCCTGCACCTGATCGGCGCACGCGATGCCTATATCGCCCGGCAGTTCGCGGGGCATGCCTTCCGCGCGACCCTGAAAGGCGGAGTCATCGGCCTCGCTGCGGCTGTGTCGCTGATCGCGGCACTCGCCGAGGGCCGCGGCGCGCTCGGCCCCCTGCCGTTGCCCGAGGTCAAGCTGAGCATGCTGGCCTGGAGTGCGATCGCCGCGGTGCCGGTCGCTGCGGCTTTCTTCGCGCTGCTTGCAGCGCTCGCCACCGTCCACCGGCAACTCAAACGGATGCCGTGAGGCTCAGCTTCCGACAACGGCAGGAAGGCCGGCGGCGCTGGCCGGGGGGCCTCGCCGCTTTCATCGCGATGGGCGCCTGGGCGTGGGGGCTTGCCTGGTTTGCCGGCGAGATGCCGACCAGCACGACCGAGGAGCCCATTTCGACCGACGCGGTGGTGGTGCTCACCGGCGGCAGCCGGAGGCTTTCCACCGGCCTTGAGCTCTTGGCGCGAGGCGACGCCAAGAAGCTGCTCGTGTCCGGCGTCCACCCTGACGTGGTGAAGGCCGAGATCGCCGGTGCGGACATCCGCCTCCAGGTGCTCGCCGAATGCTGCCTCACCCTCGGCTATGAAGCGACGGACACCGTAGGCAATGCCGGCGAGGCGGCCCGCTGGATGCAGCGCGAGGGATTCAATTCTCTGGTGCTGGTGACGGCGACGTACCACATGCCGAGAAGCCTGGCCGAGTTCCGTCATGCCCTGCCGGATGCGCGCATCGTCGCCCATCCGGTGTTTCCCGAGAACTTCAAGCGCGACGAGTGGTGGCGTTGGCCCGGTTCGGCGGCGCTCGTCGTGATCGAATATCACAAGTACATGCTGGCGCGGCTCCGCTTCGGACTCGCCGACCTGATCGGATCGCGCCCACAGGCGGAGGCCGCTTCGTGACCTGGATACGTTCGGCGATCTTCAACATCGCCTTCTTTGCCTGGACGACGATCGTCGTCGTGGTCGCGGTGCCGCTGCTGCCGATGCCGCAGAAGGTGATGGTCGCCTATGCGCGTTGCTGGTCGTGGAGCGTGCTGCTGCTGCTCCGACTGATCTGCGGGCTGCGCTATCGCGTCGTCGGCAAGGAGAAGGTGCCGCCTGGCGGAGTCATCGTCGCCTGCAAGCATCAGTCTGCCTGGGACACCATTGCCTTCTTCCAGATCGTCGAGTCGCCAGTCTACATCCTGAAGCGCGAGCTGCTGATGGTGCCGCTGTTCGGCTGGTGCCTTATGAGGTCCGGCATGATCGCGATCGACCGGAAGGGCGGCGCATCGACGATGCGGAAGACGATCGCCAAGGCGGCCGAAAGGCTGGCCGAAAGCCGCCAGATCGTGATCTTCCCGCAAGGCACGCGGGTGGCGCCGGGCGTCAAGGCGCCCTATCAGCCGGGTGCTGTCGGCCTCTACACGCATCTCGACACGCCGATCGTTCCGGCAGCCCTCGACTCCGGACGCTTCTGGGCTCGTCGGAGCTTCCTCAAAAAGCCGGGCACGATCACGCTCGAGTTCCTGGAGCCGATCCCGCCGGGGCTCAAGCGCTCGGAGGTTCAGCGGCTGCTCGAGGAGCGGATCGAGGCCGCGTCCGATCGCCTGATCGCCCAGGCTTAAGAGCCGAGCAGCCGATTGACGAAGTGGATCGCGGCGCCGACCAGCGCGCCGAAGATCGTGCCGTTGATGCGGATGAACTGCAGGTCCTTGCCGACCTGAAGCTCGATCCGGCGGGCAAACTCCTCCGGCTGCTGGCGGCCGAGGATCTCGACGATGAATCCCCGGACCTCGTCTCGCCAGGCTGGCACGTTCTCGGTGAAGAAGGCCTCGACCGCGGCATTGATGTCGCGGCGGAGCGCCAGGCTGTCGAGCTGGTCGGCCAGCGATTTCGCCACCGTATCGAAGGCGGCGCGGATCCTGGAGTTCGGATCCTGAAGGTCGGCGAGCATCGTGTTCTTGATGGTCGTCAGCGCGCCCGCGACGACGCGAGAAGTCTCCTCATGGTCGAGGATCTTCCGGATAATGTCGGGCAGGTGCTCGAAGCCGCCGCCGGACTCGGCGATCGAGGCGGGCAGGGTCTTCAGCCAGCGATCGAGCTCTGCCCGTTCCGATGACTGGCGATCCTCGAGCGCTTCCAGGAGCTCATTGAGCCCGCCGACGGTCTTGTCAGCGATCTTGCGGTCGACGAAGCGCGGCACGAACCAGTAGCTGCGGGCGCCGACGCGCTCGCGGATTTCCTCGCGGTTCTCCTCCAGCCAGTCGATCGCCTTCTCAAGTACGTCGTCGACGAGTCGCCCGAAATCCGGGTGCTCGACGGCATGCCGGACGAGCCGCGCCATGGTAGGGCGGATGTCGCTGTCGGCGAGGCCGGAGCGGATCGCCGTCGCAACGGCCTCGAGGACCCCCGGGTGATTGCGCTCGTCCAGCATGCGCGGGAGGAATCGCATCAGCCCGTCGATCAGCTTTTTGCGCGTTTCCTCGCTGTCGAGCAGCCGGCTCAGCCGCTCGGCGATGTCGAATTTCCGCAGGCGCGTCACCAGCACGTCGTGCTGCAGGAACTCGCGATCGATGTATGTGGCGACGCCGTCGGCGATCCGCGCCTGGTTCCGGGGGATCAGTCGCGTGTGCGGGATCGGCAATCCCAGCGGATGGCGAAAGAGGGCGGTGACCGCGAACCAGTCGGCGATACCGCCGACCATCGCCGCCTCCGCCGCCGCGCGGATGTAGCCGAGCGCCGCCGGCGGCAGAGCCACGAAATGCGTCGCGACCCAGATTCCGGCGGCGGCCAGCAGCAGAAGGCCGGCATAGGCGCGATAGCGCGCCAATGCGGCCTCTCTGGTTTCGGGATCGGGATGGTCCTTCGTCACGCCCTAAGAAGGTAGGGACGAAAGGGCGGTTCCTCTAGAGGGCGGCGATCATGCCGCCGTCGATGGTCAGGACCTGGCCGTTGCAGAAGGAGGAAGCCTCGGAGGCGAAGTAGATCGCGGCCCCGCCCAGCTCCTTCGGATCGCCCCAGCGGCCGAGCGGCGAGCGCCCGCAGACCCAGTCGTAGAACTGCTTGTTGTTGCGGACCACGTCGTTGGCCTCGGTCGGATAGAAGCCCGGGCCGATACAGTTGACGTTGACGCCCATGGGGCCGAGCTCGACGCCGAGCGCGCGGGTCAGGCCGTGCAGCCCGGCCTTGGAGGCGACGTAGGAGGCGATGGTGGGCCTTGCGATCGTGCCCATGACCGAGGAGATCATGATGATCCGCCCCCATTTGCGCCTGGTCATGCCGCGGGCGGCTTCCCGCGACAGGCGGAAGCAGGCGGTGAGGTCGGAGTCGATCACCGTCTGCCAGTCCTGGTCCGAGGTCTCCAGCGTCGGCTTCCGGATCACGATGCCGGCATTGTTGACCAGTACGTCGAGGTGACCCTGGTCCTTCTCGATCCTGGCGATGCCGTCGGCAACCGCCGGTCCGTCGGTCACGTCGAAGATCGAGGTGGAGGCGCTCCAGCCGTTCTTCTTCGCCTCTTCGACGCGGGGTCCGACGCGGCCGGCGTCGCGGCCGTTCAGCACGATATGTGCGCCGGCGCCGGCGAGCGCCTGGGCGATCGCCCATCCCAGGCCCCGCGACGAGCCCGTGACCAGCGCGACCTTCCCCTTGAGCGAGAACTGCTCGAGCATCGTTCCTCCGGTTTCGTATTGTGAACGCATCCTAGCCCGTGGGCTCGGGCGGGCGCTAGGATGCACGCCTGTCATTTCAGCGAGGAAACATGCGGCCCAATCCGGTGAAGGCGAAGCTGGCGCGCGGCGAGGCGCAGTTCGGAACGATGATCCTGGACCTCGCCGGTCCGGGCCTGGCGAAGATCTTCGAGAACGCCGGCGCCGACTTCATCATGTACGACATGGAAGCCGCCTGCTTCGACATCGGCAAGATCAAGGACCAGATGGCCATGTGCCGCGGCCTCAAGATCGTGCCGATGGTCAACGTCGCCTCGCAGGACCCGGTGATGATGCAACTGCCGCTCGATTGCGGCGCCATGGGCCTGATGATCCCGGTGGTCGAGACCCGCGAGCAGGCGGAGAAGATCGCGGCGATCACGCACTACCCGCCGAAGGGCAAGCGCGGCGTCGCCTTCGGCATCGCCCAGGACGACTACTCCCTCGGCGGCCTCGACAAGCGCATCAAGGCCGCCGACAAGCGCAACATGATCATCCCGAAGATCGAGACGGCGAAGGGCGTCGAGAACATCGAGGAGATCATCTCGGTGCCCGGAATCGACGCAGCCTTCGTCGGCCACATGGATCTTTCGGTCTCGCTCGGGGTGCCCGGCAACTACACGCATCCGAAGTTCTCGGCCGCGGTCGACAAGGTGATCGCCGCCTGCAAACGCCACAAGAAGCCCGGCGTCTGCCTGGTCGCGACGCCTGAGGCCGCGAAGGCCTGGATGAAGAAGGGCTTCCGCATGGTGATGTACTCGACCGACACCATGCTGATCGCCGGCGCCTACAAGGCCGGCCTCGAAGCGATCAAGGGCAAGGGGAAGTAAGCGATGGCAAAGCGCGTCCTGGTCGGCGGCATCTGGCACGAGACCAACAGCTTCTCGCCGGTCAAGACCGACCTGGACGCCTTCCGCCGCTACCTCTACCTCGAAGGCGAGGCGGTGATCTCGGGGTCCAAGGGCACCAATACCGAGATCGGCGGCATGATCGCCGCCGCGCCCGAAGCCGGCCTCGAGCTGATCCCCTCGATCTATATCGGCGCGGCGCCATCCGGCATGGTCGGCCGCGAGGTGATCGACCTGCTGCTGGCCCGGCTCAAGGCCGACATCGAGGCGGCGGGAAAGCTCGACGGCGTGCTGCTGGCGCTCCACGGCGCCATGGTCGCCGAGGGCATCGACCAGGCCGACGCCTATGTCGTGCAGGCCGTGCGCGACATGATCGGTCCGGACCTGCCGCTGGTCTGCACCATCGACTTCCACGCGAACGTCGAGAGCGCGCTGGTCGAGCCGGCCGACGTGCTGATCGCCTACAAGACGTTGCCGCATGTCGACATGGGCGCCCGCGGCGAGGACGCCACCCGGATCATCTCGCGCCTGATCGCGAGCGGGAAGAAGCCGCACAAGGTCTTCCGCAAGCTGCCGATCATCACCGTGCCGCAGCGCCAGCCGACGCATGAAAGCCCGATGCGGGAGATCATGGCCGATCTCGCCGACGTCGAACGCGACAAGAGCATCGCCACCGCCTCGGTGATCGGCGCCTTCGCCTATTGCGACGTGCCGCAGCTCGGCATGGCGATCTTGACTTACGGCGAGAAGGCCGCGGCTGAGGCTGCCGCCGATCGCCTGGCCGACTCTGTCTGGTCCCGTCGCGCGCAGTTCAAGCCGGACCTCGTTCTGCCCGAAGAGGCGGTACGCCGCGCGATCGCCGCCAATGCGGGGCCGATCTTCCTGGTCGAGCCGGCCGACAACATTGGCGGCGGCGCACCCGGCGACGGCACGCATCTGCTGAAGGCGCTGCTGGAGGGCCGCGCGCGCGAGGCGGCGACGGTGATCTGGGATCCGGCTGCCGCGAAGGCCGCGGCGGCCCTCGGCGTCGGCAAGCGCTTCAAGGGCAAGGTCGGCGGCAACACGCTGGCGCTTCACGGCGCGCCGGTCGAGATCGAGGGGACGGTGACTTTCGCTCAGCCCGTCACCTATCGCCGGGATTCGACCTGGATGACCGGCCAGCCCGCGGACCTAGGCTTGGTCGCGACCGTCGATACCGGCGGCGTGAAGGTGATCCTGACCAGCGAGCGGGCGATCCCGTTCGACACGCTGCACTTGCGTATCCCGGGCGTCGAGCCTGAGAAGGCGAAGATGGTGACGGCGAAATGCGCCAGCGCCTGGAGCGGCATCTTCGGCAAGATGGCCGAGGGCCATGTCTACGTGGACACGCCCGGCGTCTGCTCGTCCAACGTCGAGCGCATGCCCTATACCCGCCTCGAGCGGCCGTTCTATCCGCTCGATCCCGACACCCAGTACCCCTGAAAGAGATCGAGCGGGCTTTTGGCCCGCTCGATCCGACTTACCGAAGCTAAGCCGTAAGGCTTAGTTCTTCTCGGCGTTCCAGTAGACCGCCCACGGCACTTCCATCACGCCCTTGAGGTTCGAGCGGTAGGCGACCGGCTGGAAGAACTGTCCCAGCGGGACGTAATGCACGAACTCGACGGCGCGAAGCTGGATCTTCTCGGCGATCGCCTTGCGCTTGGCGAGGTCCGGCTCCTTGGTGAACTCGTCCTTCAGCTTCTCGATCTCCGGATCGCACGGCCAGCCGAACCAGCTCTTGCGCTCGCAGAGGCCGGAGAGGTTGAAGTTGCCGACGGGCGGTCCGAGCTCGTAGCCGGTCGAGTAGGAGTGGTACATGCTCCAGCCGCCCTGGCCGATCGGGTCCTGCTTGGCGCGACGCAGCAGCAGCTGTCCCCAGTCGATCGACTCGACCTCGACGTTCATGCCGATCTCGCGGAGCCGCTGGATCGTCACTTCGGTCAGGTCGCGGATGACCTTGAAGTCGGACGGCTGCAGGATCACGACCTTCTGGTTCGTGTAGCCGCCTTCCTTGAGCAGCGCCTTGGCCTTCTCGATGTTCGGCTTCTTGAATCCCTCGGTGCCGGCCTCGCTCGCGTACAGCGTGCCGCAGACCAGCCAGGCGTTGCAGGTCTTGTAGTAGGACGGGTCGCCGCCGATCGCCGACGCCATGTAGTCTTCCTGGTTCAGCGCATAGAGCAGCGCCTGCCGGGTCTTCATGTTGTCGAAGGGCGGGATGATGAAGTTCGGACGGAGGAAGGCACCGAAGCCGGACTTGTTGTGGATGGCGACGGTGATGTCCTTGTTCTTCTTCAGCATCGGCACGAGGTCGCCCGGGGGCGACTCGAAGAAGTCGACCTCGCCCGACATCAGGGCGTTGGCCGCGGTCGTGGTGTCGGGGATGATGATCCACTCGACCCGCTCGATCTTCGCGAGCTTGCCGCCGGCGTAGAAGTTGGCGGGCTCGGAGCGCGGCTTGTAGGTCGGGCTCTTGGTGAACACGACCTTGCCGCCCGGGACCCACTCGTCCTTCTTGAACAGGTACGGGCCGGAGCCGACGGTCTCGGTGACCGCGGTGTTCACGTCGACGTTGGCGTCCTTCTCTCGCATGACGAAGGTCGGCATCGACACCGTCTTCGACAGCGAATCCAGCGTAAGGCCGAAGGGCTCGCGCAGTTTCAGCGTGAAGGTCAGGTCGTCGACCGCCGTCAGCGTCATGCCGAGTTCGATCATCTTCTTGCCGCTGATGTCGCGGCCGGCCCAGCGCTTGAGCGACGCGATGACGTCCGCGGACTTGACCGCCTGGCCGTCCGAGAACACGAGGCCCGGGCGCAGCTTGAAGGTGTAGGTCAGGCCGTCGGCGCTGACGTTGAAGCTCTCGGCCATCTGCGGCTGCGGGCGCTCGTCCTTGTCGACGGCGAGCAGCACGTCATAGGCCATATAAGCGAACTCGGTCGTGATGCCCGAGTTGTTGACGAAGGGATCGAGCACGCGGACGTCCGCCTGCGGAACCACCTTCAGCACCTTCTGCGCATCCGCCGGCGTCGGCGCCATCAGCGCCGCGGCCGCGACCGCGCCTATCACGCAGGCGATGCGCCCTCCGAACCTCGTCATGCAAGTCTCCCCATTAAGACGTTTCCCATAGGAAAGTCTGCGCCTGCGTTTCGTTGCTGGCAATAGGTGGCGGAATGCAGCGGAACGTCCTCAGTCCGCGGCTTTTTCCCGTTCTGCGGGTGGCGACAGGCGGTGGCCACTGACTTCGGCGCCCGCGTCGTGGGCGAGGGGCAGGAAGAGCAGGATCGACGCGAGCGAGACGACTGCGATCCCGGCGAAGGCAGGGGGGAAATCGGATGCTCCAACCGTACCGGTGCCGTTGAGGACGATGGTGAGATGAAGGACCATCGCGCCGAAGGCGACCCCGACGCTCTGGGCCAGCTGCTGCATCATGCTGCCGAGGCTGGTGGCGCGGCTCATGCGTTCGTGGGGCACGTCGGCGAAGCTCAATGCCTGCATCGCGGTGAACTGGAGCGAGCGAAAGAATCCGCCCACCAGCAGCACCATGAAGATGAGCCAGTGGGGCGTCGCCGGCTGGAAGAGCCCGTTGACCAGCAGGAAGCCGCTTGAGACGACGACGTTCCATACCAGGACCCGGCGGAATCCGAGCGCGCGGATGAAGGGGCCGGCGGTGAATTTCATCGTCAGCGCACCGGCGGCGGCGGCGAAGGTGATGAGCCCCGACGAAAGCGCCGAGAGCCCGAACCCGACCTGCAGCATCATCGGCAGCAGGAACGGCAAGGCGCCGATGCCGGCGCGGAAGAAGAAGCCGCCGACGACCGCTGCCCGGTAGGTCGGGATCGCGAACAGGCGGAGATCGATGATGGGGGCCGGGGTTCGCCGCGCGTGCTGCATGTAGGCCAAGGCGGCGACGGTTCCGGCGGCGATCAGCGCGATCGTCACCCAGTCGTCTACCGCGCCGCGGCCGATGGTCTCCAGGCCGAAGACGAGGCCTGCGAGCGCGAGCGACGTCAGCATGAAGCCGGCGAGGTCGAGCTGGCCGGGATGCGGCTCGCGGATCTCCGGAATCAGCAGGGTCACCAGCACGATGCCGACGATTCCGATCGGGATGTTGATCAGGAAGATCCAGTGCCAGGTGAAGTAGGTGGCGATGAATCCTCCGAGCGGCGGCCCGATCAACGGTCCCATCAGCGACGGAATCGTCAGGTAGGCCATGGCGCTGACGAGGGCCGCCTTCGGCACGTTCCGAAGCAGGACGAGGCGGCCGACCGGGATCATCATCGATCCGCCGGCGCCCTGCAGGATCCGCCCGATGACGAGATGCGTCAGCGATTCCGAGAAGGTGCAGGCGATCGAGCCGACCATGAAGCCGAAGATGGCGAAGCGGAACACGGTGCGGGCGCCGAAGCGATCCGCGGCCCAGCCGCTCAAGGGCACGAAGACGGCGAGCGCCAGCAGGTAGGAGCTGATCGCGAGGTTGAGGCGAAGCGGATCCTCGCCGAGCGACCGGCCGATCGCCGGCAGCGCCGTGGCGATCACCGTCGAATCCAGGTTCTGCATGAAGAAGGCCGTGGCGACGATCATCGGCACGACCCGGCTGAACTCCGGCCGGCTCGTCACGGCGGACTCACGCGGCGAACTCCCGGCGTATCGCCGCCGTATGCTCGCCGATCTTCGGGATCGGCCGAAGCCTGAGGTCGTCGCCCGCGAAGTCGGCCGGCGGGGCGATCAGGTCGATCTCGCCGGACGGCGTCTGGACCGGGAGCTTCCGGAGCTGCGGATGCCTGGAGAAGTCGGCGACTGTGTTGAGGCCGCCATAGGCGACCTGCGCCGATTTCAGCCGCCGCTCGACCTCGGCACGGGGCAGCTTGGTCAGGATCGCCTCCATGCGCTCCTTGAGCCGCTCGCGGTTCCTCACCCGAACCAGGTTGTCGGCATAGTCCGGCTCGGTCGCGAGGCCGGGGGCTTGCAGCACGTTGGTGCAGAGGCTCGCCCATTCGCGCTCGTTCTGGATCGAAACCAGCACGGCGCCGTCGGCGCAGCGATAGGGGCCGTAGGGGGCGATCGACGGATGGTCGAGGCCGCTCCGCTCCGGCGCCTTGCCGCCATAGACATGGTGCAGGTAGGGGACCGTCATCCAGTCGGCCATGCCGGCGAACAGCGAGGTCTTGATGCCGCGACCCTTGCCGGTCTTCTCGCGTGCATACAGCGCCTGCAGCACGGCTGCGTGTGCCGCCATGCCGGCGGCGATGTCGCAGACGCTGACGCCGACGCGCGCCGGTGCCTCAGGCCCGCCGTTGATCGAGCAGAGCCCGCTCTCGGCCTGCACCAGCAGGTCGTAGGCCTTCATGTCCGCGTAGGGCCCATCCTCGCCATAGCCCGTGATGTCGACGGTGATCAGCCGCGTGTTCTTCGTCCTCAGCTCCTCGGAGCCGAAGCCCGCGCGTTCGGCCGCACCCGGCGCCAAGTTCTGGATGAAGACGTCGGCCTTGGCGAGGATGCGGGAGAGCAGCGCGCGATCCGCATCCTCCTTGATGTCGAGGGTCAGCGATTCCTTCCCCCGATTGAGCCAGACGAAATAGGCGGACTCGCCTTTCACCGCCTTGTCGTATCGGCGTGCGAAATCGCCTTCCGGCCGCTCGATCTTGATCACGCGGGCGCCGGAATCGGCGAGCCGCCCCGAGCAGTACGGGGCGGCGACCGCCTGTTCCAGCGTGACGACAAGAAGGCCGGAGAGATCGTCCACGAGTCAGTTGGCGGCCGAGCGGGCCACCTCGAGGATTTTGTCGACGTCGGCCTCATTGTTGTAGAGGTGCAGGCCGAAGCGGACGAGGCCGCGGCGGACGGTGAACTTGACATCGGCCTTCTTGAGCGCGGCCGAGAACTTGTTCAGACGATCGTCGTCGGAGGTGTAGGCATCGCCTGCGCCTAAAGTGCCGATGGTGACGATGTGACTCCGAGCCCAGTCGTCGGTCGGGCGGCAGACCGGGTAGCCCAGCTGCTGCAGGCCACCGGCAAGGCGGTTCGACAGCGTCATCACGTGGCTCTCGATCTTGTCCGGCCCGATGCCGAGCAGCAGGTCGAGGGAGGCGTCGAGCGCGGCGATGCCGATCCAGTTGTAGTTGCCGATCTCGAAGCGGCGGGCGTCCGGCTGCAGGCGCAGCACGCCGTCGCCGAGGTCTGACTCGTGCTTGCCGGTGACGACGCTGAAGCGCGCGACCCACGCCGGCCGCAGCTTCTCGACCCAGCGGTCGCTGACATAGAGCATGCCGAGACCCATGACGCCGAGCAGGCCCTTGCTGGTCGAGGTCGCCAGCGCATCGATGCCGAGCTTCTCGACGTCGATCGCCAGCACCCCGGCCGACTGCACGCCATCGACCAGCATCAGCGCACCAACCTGGTGCGCGGCCTTGGCGATCGAGGCGACGTCGGTGCGGTAGCCCGGCGTGAAGGTGACGGTCGAGACCGAGACGATGCGGGTGCGGGCATCCACGGCGCCGGCGATGGTGCCGGCATCGATCATGCCGTCCTTCGACTTAACGCCGCGGACCTCGATGCCGTGCTTCTCGGCTAGGTTCATCCACAGATAGACGTTGTTCGGATGCTCAAGCTCGGTGCAGATGACGACGTTGTCGCCCTTCTTCCAGTCCATCGCCGAGCCGATCGCGTTCAGGCCCTCGGAGACGTTCTTGGTGACCGCGACCTCGTGGCTCTTGGCGCCGATCAGCCTGGCGAAATTTGCACGGACGCGCTGGAGCGAGCCGCTGTACTCCTCCTTGATCTCGTCGCCGTTCATCTGGGCATCGGCGACGGAGTCGATCGCGTCGCGGCTCGCCTGCGAGATGATGCCCTTGGAGGCGACGTTGGCGTAGACCCACTTGTCGGCGCCCGGGAACTGCGCCCGGGCGTCGGCGAGGGTGAATTTGCGGGAAGAGCTATCGGCGGTCATTTCGGCCTCGCGGACATGGCAAGCGTGAATTCGTCGGTACGCGGCGTCCAGACGATCGGGCCGCGCGTGGCCCAGGTGTTGACCTGGAAGTAGAGCGGGATGATCGCGGCGTCTTCCATCGCCATGCGGGTGGCCTGCTGCAGCAGGGCTTCCCGCTTCTTGTCGTCGATGGTGCGGAGCGCCTCGACGATCACCGCGTCGATCTTCGGGTTCGAGTAGCGGCCACGATTGGAGGCGCCGGCACCGGTCGCGTCCTTGGTCATGATCAGGGACTTGAGCGGAGAGGCGGCCTCGCCGGTGTCGGTGCCCCAGCCGAACAGGCCGACCGAGAAGCCGAAGTCGTTGCCGCGGGTGCCATAGACGGCACGGGGCAAAGTCTCGACCGTGGTGTTGATGCCGGCGCGGACGAACATCTGGCCCAGCGCCTGGGTGATCTTGGCGTCGTTGAGGTAGCGGCCGTTTGAGCCGTGCAGGGTCAGCTGGAAGCCCTTCGGATATCCGGCATCGGCCAGCAGCTTCTTGGCCTGGTCGATGTTCTGAGCCGGGGTCTTCAGGCTCGGGTCGTGGCCGAACATGCCGTTCGGCACCAGCTGGCCGGTCGGCACGCCCTCGCCTTCCATGATGCGGTCGACCAGCGCTTCGCGCGCGATCGAGAGCATCAACGCCTGGCGGACCCGCGTATCTTTCAGCGGGTTCTTCGTCATCGGCTTGCCGTCGTTGTCGCGGATGTGCTCGGCGACGTCGCGGTGGCTGTCCATGATCAGGTAGATCACGCGGTTCGACAGCGACGGCGCGATCGCCAGTCCCGCCGTCGACTTGATGCGCGGGATGTCCTGGGTCGCGACGGTGTCGATCGCGTCGACGTCACCGGCCAGCAGGGCCGCGGTGCGCGAGGCCTGGTTGGCGATCAGCGAGAAGGTGACCTTGGTCCAGGGCTCCTTCTTGCCCCAGTATGTCTCGTTGCGCGCGAAGACGATCTTCTCGTTCGGCGCAAACGAGACCAACTTGTAGGGGCCGGTGCCGATCGCAGCCTTGCCGGAATTGTAGTCCTCGGTCGCGGCGGCCTCGCCGTGCTTCTTCGAGATGATGCCGAAGGTCGAGATGTCCCAGGGCAGCAGCGGTGCCGGAGCCGCGGTCTTCAGGTGGACCAAGTGCGGTCCCTTGATCTCGACCGCCTTGATCGTGCTGACGTAGAGCGCGAAGGGCGAGCCCGACTTCGGCACGTCGACCGCGCGCTTGACGGTGAAGGCGACGTCCTCGGCGGTGAAGGGCGAGCCGTCGAGCCACGTGACGCCCTCGCGCAGCTTCACTTCCCAGGTGGTGTCGTCGATCGGCTTCCACGAGGTGGCGAGGCCGGGCACCAGACCCTGCTTCTCGTCCTGGAGGATCAGCTTGTCGAAGACGTGGAGCATGTTCGCCACGTCGGGGCCCGAATTGGTGAAATGCGGGTCCATCGAGCGCGCCATCGCGCCGATGCCGACCTTCAGCTCCTGGGCCGAAGCCGGCGCTACGGCGATGAGGGCGGCAAGGGCCAGCCAACGTGCGAGCATGGATCTTCCTCTCACTTTTCTCTTTTAGTCGAGATCGGCGTAGCGGTCGGTGGCAGCGACGAGCGCCGCGCGGATGCCCGGCTCCATCGCCGAGTGGCCGGCATCGGGCACGATGACGAAGTCGGCCTCGGGCCAGGCGCGATGCAGCGCCACGGCGCCTTCGGCGGGGCAGATCACGTCGTAGCGGCCATGCACGATGATGCCGGGCACGTGGCGAAAGCGCGGCACGGCCTTGATCAGCGCGCCTTCGTCGAGGAACACGCCGTTCCGCATGTAGTGCGCCTCGATGCGCGACATCGCCAGCGTGCGCGGGCTCTGCGACTTCTCCGCTCCGGCCTTCGGGATCAGGGCCGCGATCCGGGACTCGTACGTCTTCCAGTTCGCCGCCGCCGGCATGTGAACCTTGGGGTCCGGATGGACCAGGAGCTTGAAGTAGTTCTCCAGCAGGTCGCCGCGCTCGGCCTCTGGCAGGTAGTTGGCGAAGTCCTCCCAGAACTCGGTGAAGATCGAGCGCACTCCGTAGAGCCACCACTGCATGTCCGATTTCCGGCAGAGCCAGATGCCACGGAGCACGAGCGCGACGCAGGCCTCGGGGTGCGCGGCCGCGTACGCCAGCGCCAGCGTCGATCCCCAGGAGCCGCCGAAGACGACCCAGCGCGTGACGCCGAGCATCTCGCGCAGCTTCTCGATGTCGTGGATCAGGTGCTGTGTGGTGTTGTTCCCGATCGAGGCGGTCGGCGTCGACCGGCCGGCACCGCGCTGATCGAAGACCAGGATGCGGTAGCGCTTGGGATCGAAGAAGCGGCGGTGCTCAGGCCCGGACCCGCTGCCAGGGCCGCCGTGCAGGAACACGACCGGCTTGCCCTTCGGATTGCCGCAGAGCTCGTAGTAGAGCTCGTGCCCGTCTCCGACCGGGAACATCCCGCTCTCATAGGGCTCGATCGCGGGATAGAGGTCCGCCGAAAGTGACTGGTCGGGCACGAGCGCCTGCTTTTGAGGGTGATTTCGTTGAGGAAAGTGTCGGCCGGTGCCGCCCCCGATGTCAAGAAAAGGCTCGGGTTTCCGGCTGTTCCGGGCGTGTCGAAGGGCGCTTCTCGGGCCTCGCCGGATGCGGTATGCGGATCGCCATGACCTTGATGCTCGACGACTGCCTCCGAGCCGATTTCGCCGTGGAGGGCGACTGGCCGCTTCTGGTGCGTCACCAGGTGCGCTGGAGCGAGGTCGACGCTTACGCCCATGTCAACCACACGAGCTATCTCGAGTGGTACGAGGACATGCGCATCCGGGCGATGGCCGAGGTCGGGCTCGAACTCAGGGCCGACGTGGCCGGCCCGGTGCTGGCCAAGATCGAGGTCGAATATCACAAGCCGCTGCACTACCGCGACGAGGTTCTGATCGGCGCGCGCGTGACCGGCTTCCGCACGTCCAGCTTCACGATGACCTACCGGAGCTGGAAGCTGGGTGTTGGGCAGGTCAACCGCGCCGAAGCGCTCTGTGTAATGTTCGTCAACACGACCGGCGAGAAGGCCACGGTGCCGGAGGCGGCCAAGCCGATCTGGCGTGAGCGCCACGGCGCGAAAGGGGGATGAGATGTTCAGGATCGGCCTGATGGGCCTGGGTGCCATCGGCGAGCAGGTGGCGGATGCCATCGCGTCCGGGGTGCTGCCGGACGTGAAGATCGTCTCGGCGCTGGTGCGGAAGCCGCGCACGGAGAAGCACGATTTCCTCGTCACCAACGATCCCGACGCCTATTTCAAGGTCGAGGTCGATGCCTATGTCGAGGGCGCCGGGCACTCGGCGGTGCAGGCGCATGCCGAGCGGGCGCTCAAGAATGCCGACATGATGATCACCTCGGTCGGCGCGCTGACCGACGATGCCTTGCGCGATCGGCTGATCGCGACGGCGAAGGCAAACGGGCACCGCCTGATCCTGCCCTCGGCCGGCATCGGCGCGCTCGACATTCTGTCGGGCGCTGCGATCGGCGGGCTCGACGAGGTCGTCATGACGGTCAGGAAGCAGCCGGAGGCTTGGCTCGGCACCGAAGCCGAGGGCATGGTCGATCTGATGACGTTGAAGGAGCCTTTCGTCGCCTATGAAGGCCCGGCGCGCGAAGGCGCCCGGCGGTATCCGCGGAACGTCAACATCTCGGCGGCGGTGTCGCTGGCCGGCGCCGGCCTGGACAAGACGCATCTGATCATCGTCGCGGACCCGACGATCACGACGCATGTGATCGAGGTGCGCGCCAAGGGCGCGTTCGGCAGCTTCACCTTCGTCGAGGACATCCTGCCGACCGAGAGCAATCCCAAGACCGGGATGATCGTCGGCATGGCGGTGGTGAAGGCGGTCCGCCAACTCTCCTCGCCGCTGGTGATCGGGCTCTAGGCGCCATGGCGCTCCGAATCCGACAGGACTAGAGTCCGACAAAAGGGGGCGAGCATCCCGAACGAGACCGGCCTTTCTTTTCAAGCTTTGCTCGACGGCATGGACGGCGTGGCCTACGTCGTCGGGGGCGACGGTCGAATCCTGGCTTGCGGGCAGCGAAGCTGGTCGAGGTTTGCCCGGGAGAACGGAGGCGGCAGGATCGCCGATCCAGGATCGGTCATCGGACGCCATCTCGTCGACTTCATCGTCGGCGACGAGGTGATCGACGCGCATCGCGGCTACATGGAGCGGCTTCTGGGAGGTTCGCTCGACGCCGTCACCTTCGGGTTTCGCTGCGACGCTCCCGACCTTAGACGCGATCTCTGGATGACGATCAGGCCCTTGGAGTCCCGAGCGGCGCCGTCAGCCTTGCTCTACCAATCGATCGTTCTCAACGAGCTGCCTCGTCCGCCGATGAGCCTGTTCGACTTCGAGGCATTGAGGGCTCGGACCCAGGATCGCAGCTCGAAGCCGATCGTTCGGCTCTGCGCCTACTGCGCCCGGGTGGCGCTTCCGACCGACGCGACCAGCGAAGTGAATTGGATGCTCCCGGAGGAATATTATCGAGGCGGCGGCGTCTCCGATGTCCGGATCAGCCATGGCGTCTGCGATCGCTGCCATCGACTCCATGTGGCACCGTTCCTCGAGGAGGATGCGTAGGGCGCGGCACCGGGCCGCGCCCTACCGATCTCACGAGGCGTCGCGGAGCTTGCGGGCCTCGACGAACGCCGGGCGCTCGAAGCAGCGGTTGAGCCAGGCGGCGATATTCGGCGTGGCCGAGAAGTCGTGCTTGTTCGACCACGGGCCGAAGAAGACTGACGATACGTTGACGTCCGCGATCGTGAAGGTCGATCCCAGCAGATAGGGCGACTTCGCCAGCGCCGCATCGAGCACCGCGAGCGGACGCTTCAGGGCCTCGAGATTCTCGGTCGCGACCGCCGCACTCCGCTTCTCCGGCGCCAGGACATAGAGGTTGTAGCTGACCAGGCCCATCGAGCGCTCGATCGAGGTGGCGGCGAACATCGTCCACTGCCAGATCTTGGCTTCGCTCGGGAGATCGGAGGGATAAAGCCCTTTGCCGTACTTCTTGGCGATGTAGAGGTTGATCGCCATCGACTCCGTCAGCGCGAGGCCGTCGTCTTCCATGGCGGGCACCTGGCCCATCGGGTTGATCTTCAGGAAGTCGGCGGACTTCGAGGTCTGGTCGGCCCAGTTGATCTGGATCTGCTCGTAGGGAACGCCAGCCTCGGCCGCGGCCCACATGTTCCGGAATGCGCGCGACTTGGCGATGCCGTAGATCTTCAACTTTGCCATGAGTATTTCTTCCCTTTTTAAGAAATTGGCACGCCCAGATGGCGGGCGAGCAACGGAAACTGCGAATCCAGCATGTGCCGGCCGAGATGGATGCGGCAGCCGCGCTCCTTCGCCAGCGTCAGCAGCTTGGTCATCTCCGGATTCATGATGATGTCGACGACCACGGTCGGCGGCTTCAGGCTGGCGACGTCGAGTGGCAGCGGATCGTCGGGCTTGAGGCCGGCCGAGGTGGTGTTGACGATCATGTCCTGGCTGCCGGCGACCGCATCGCCGACTTCGACCTGGAAGTTCGGAAAGAACTTCCGCGTCGACGCGGCCAGCGTCTCGGCATTGGCGCGCGTGCGGTTGGCGATGGTGAGCCTGGCCACGCCCGCCTCCGCCAGCGCGAAGGCGATGGCATAGGCGGCGCCGCCGGATCCCAGCATCAACACGTCCTTGCCCTTCGGCTCGATGCCGTCGTGGCGCAGGCCATTGACGAAGCCGGCGCCGTCGTAGTTGCCGCCGATCAGCCGCCCGTCGTCGGAGTTGCGGCGGACGACGTTGACCGCCTGGAGCCGCGTGCCGGAGGCGTCGACCTTGTCGCAGAGATGGAACATCGCGAACTTGTGCGGGTTGGTGACGAGCCAGCCCTTCAGGCTCTCGATCGCGCGGAAGCCGGCGACGGCGCGCGACAGCGAGGTCGCGGTGACGTGGAACGGCACCATCACCGCGTCCATGCCGAGCTTCTCGAACAGCGGATTGAAGATCGTCGGTCCACGGACATGGCCGATCGGATCGGCGATGATTCCGTAGACCGACGTCTTGCCGGAGATCGGCATCAGAAGCCGCCCGGCATCAGAAGCCGACCGCGTCGCCGCCCTTGAGGTCCAGCATCTTCCGCGCCTCGTCGGGGGTGGCGATCTCCATCGACAGCTCTTCGATGATGCGGCGGATCTTGGCGACCTGGTCGGCGTTCGACTTCGCCAGTTGACCCTTACCGAGCCAGAGCGAATCCTCCAGGCCGACGCGGACATTGGCTCCCATCGTCGCGGCGTGGGTCAGGAACGGCATCTGGAAGCGTCCGGCGGCGAGGATCGACCAGTAGTAGTCCTCGCCGAACAGCTTGTCGGCGATCCGCTTCATATGGTCGACGTTCTCGAGATCCGGGCCGATGCCGCCGAGGATGCCGAAGATCGTCTGCACGAAGAACGGCGGCTTGATCAGCCCGCGCTCGACGAAGTGAGCAAGCGTGTAGAGATGGCCGACGTCGTAGCACTCGAACTCGAACTTGACGCCATGGCCCTCGCCGAGGGTCTTCAGCACCTCCTCGATGTCCTTGAAGGTGTTGCGGAAGATGAAATCCCGGCTGTTCTCCAGGTGCTTCCTCTCCCACTCGTACTTGAACTCCTTGTAGCGATCGAGCATCGGGAAGAGGCCGAAGTTCATCGAGCCCATGTTGAGCGAGCACATCTCCGGCTTGGCGCGGAGCGGCGCCGCCAGGCGCTCGGCGAGCGTCATGCCGTGGCCGCCGCCGGTGGTGATGTTCACCACCGCGTTGGAGGCCTGCTTGATGCGCGGCAGGAACTCCATGAACACGTCCGGCGACGGCGTCGGGCGGCCGTCCTTCCCGTCGCGCGCATGCAGGTGCAGGATCGCCGCGCCGGCCTCGGCGGCGGCGATCGCGTCCTTGGCCACCTCGTCCGGCGTCAGCGGCAGATGCGGCGACATGGTCGGCGTGTGGATCGAGCCGGTGACGGCACAGGTGATGATGACCTTGCGCTGCTTTGCAGCCATGGGGAGCGTCCTTCGTTTCTTAGATGAGAGTGACTAGCCGAGGGTCTCGACGTTGCCGCAGACGCTGAGCGCTTGGCCCGAGATCCGTGCGCCGGCCGGTGAGGCCAGGAACAGCGCCATCGCGGCGATGTCATCGGGCGTCACATCGGTGCGGAGCGAGACCTTGGAGAGGAGCAGTTTCTTCTGCGCATCGAAGCTGATGCCGTTCGCCTTGGCGCGGGCCGAGATCACGCGGTCGATGCGGGGACCACGGACGATGCCCGGCTGGATCGCGTTGACGCGGATCTTGTTTGGGCCGAGCTCCATGGCGAGGCTTTTGGTGAGGCCCACGACCGCCCACTTGGTCGCCGCATAGGGCGTGCGCAGCGGGAATCCGAGGCGGCCCGCGACGGACGAGAGGTTGATGATCGAGCCGCCCCTGGCCTTCTTCAGCAGCGGCACGGCTAGCCGCGTGAAGTGGTACATGCTGTTGAGGTTGATATCGACGGTCGCGTGCCAATCCTTCGGGTCGATCTCGTGGATCGGCGCGGTCGGGCCGGCGATGCCGGCGTTGTTGACCAGGACGTCGAGGCCGCCCTTCGTCGCCTTGGCGAAGAACTTGGCGATCGCCTTGGGGTCGGCCACGTCGCAGAGATGACCCTGGATGTCCGGCCGGTTCTTCTTGAGGTCGGCCAGCGCGTCCTTGGCGATGTCGCAGACCTGGACCTCGGCGCCGCCGTCGGCGAAGGCCTCCGCGATCACCCGCCCGATCCCGGCCGCCCCGGCGCTGATCAGGACCTTGAGCCCGGCCACGGACATGTCCGGCGCCTTCCGCTTCGCCATCGTTTCCCCCTCATCGGCTTTTCGGTGGTTCGGGCGCAGTCTACGCGCGGGGGCGGGCGGATTTCCAGCAGCAGGAGACGTCCCGATTGAGCGACTTGCGGGTTCCCAGGGCTCGGTCGAGTGGATAACCTGATGCCGGGGAGGGGACCCACGTACTCGAGGTGGGTTATGTCATCGGCTTCCACGACGCCCCCGGCCGGCAGCCAGGGCGCTACTCGAATTCTGGGCTTCCTGAGGTCGCTCTATCTGCGGACGCAGATGGATGAAGTCCGTCGCACGTTCGGATCCCTGGAGGGCGAGCTGGCGGCCCTGCTGGGCGAGCACGAAGGGAGCCTCGCGGAGGCGCTCGACTGGATAGATGGGCTCTCCAGGACAGGGCCTGGATCCGAGCCTCGGTCCATGCCGCACGTCATGGCGATGGCGTTTGCGATACTGGCGAATACCGCCTCCTCCGGTACCGATGGCGGCGCCCTCATCGACTTCGTCCCCTCGCACCGGAGCCAACTCCACCAGGACCGGGCACCCTCGATGCGGGCGGTCGTCCGCGACAATTTCGCCGCGCCGATAACCGCGCTCGAGATCGGAACCTGGTTCGGCAGCGGCTCGACCAAAGTCTGGATCGACGCCCTCCCGTCCGGCTCATCCTTGTTCCTCGTCGACGCGTGGGGGCGCTATCTCACGGACTCGGATCGCGCCGAGACCGTGAACCCGAGCTATCGGCTGATGGAAAAGCTGCCGCAGGCGGCCCTTGCGGCCACGGTGCGCATGATCTTCCAGGCCGAAGCGCGACCCGGCAACGATATCGAATTCGTCCTGATACGGGGGCGAGCTTCGCGCGTCCTCGATCTCTGGCGCTCCGACCTGTTCGATTTCATCTATATCGATGGGTCGCACTACTACGACGAGGTCAAGCGCGACATCTCGCTCGCCAAGAGGCTCTCGAAATCCGAGTTCTCGATCGTCTGCGGCGACGACCTTGAGACGCTCGCCCCCGACTTGGTCGAAGTGGCCAGGATGGCCAAGGACCGAGACTTCATCGTCTGTGACGGAGTGGGCTTTCACCCCGGCGTCACCCTGGCCGTCAGCGAGGAGTTCGCGGAGGTAAATACCTCGAACGGCTTCTGGTGGGCGATCCGGCGCAACGGGATATGGGGAATTTCCTAGGTACCGGGCCTTGGGCCGCCGGTCCCGGCCTGCTATACAGCGGCTGGCGCGACCCCGTAGCTCAGCTGGATAGAGCAGCAGTTTCCTAAACTGGAGGTCGGAGGTTCGAGTCCTCTCGGGGTCGCCAATCTTTCCGGGCCGTCACCAGTCGCTGGTCTGCGGGAAGTACTGGGCGACGAAGCGGTAGGTCTCGCGGATCAGCTGTTCGTTGGCCCGCGTGCGCTCGCTCGTCGCGTCCTTCCAGGCCTTGACCAGCTCGTCCCACTTCATCAGCTGCTGATGAAGCTCGTCGCGCATGCGCCGGATATAGGCGACCGTTTCGTCGAACTTCTTCAGCAGCGCCACCAGCTCGCCCGTGTTCGCATCGGTCTGCTCGAACAGGAGGCCCAGCTTCTTCAGCGGCGCGACGATCAAAGCCTGGACGCGGCGGATCTCCTCGTGGAAGCCTCTTTCCCGTCGATAGGCGTTGGCGAGCGCGGCGAGGCTGGAACCGATCTTCCGAACCCGGAAGCAGCGTGTGCGCAGCGCCTCGATATAGGCCCATTCGCGCACGAGCTCGTCGACCTTGCCGACGACCTCGTCCTTTCGGCCGGCCCCGATCCCGAGCTTCTCGGCGATGGCCGTGAATGCCTCCTGGACCTTGGTCTTCGTGTCGGGCGCTTCCAGCACATGGGCGAGCGCGCGACCGTCCAGCGTCTGCATGGGTTTGCCGGCGAGCCAAGAGATCAGCTGCATGGTGAAGCGCGCCCGGGCCGCTTCCACGTTCTGGGGCGTCACCGTCCACGATGCGGAGCCGTCGAGCAGCTCGGAAGGAATGGAATCGCCGGGCCGGATCTCGTGCACGTAGCGCAGGCCCTCGGCAGCCGTGAGGATGAGCTTGGCGTCGTCGCTGTCCGAGGGAATGTCGAACGAGCGCATCAGCGTGCCGGTCGGGATCGCGGCGAAAGTTTCGCCCATCGAGACGTAGAACAACGGCGTGGCGCCGTCGCCGCCCATGCGGAAGTGCGAGCCTTTGATACCGAACAGCGGATGCTTGAAGGAAAATTCCCTCGGTGCCTCCGCCGCCTTTGGTGCCGGAATGTCGACGGCCTGCTCGCGATCGCTCATCAAGGTGTCCACGCCCGCCTCCTGTCTCGAAGAGCGCCTGTACGCAGAACCTAGGCGCCGCTCCTTGCGGCTGGGATCAGACGAAAGGCGGAGACGGGAACGGCGGCGACCGCCTCATACCTTCGACTGATATGAGCGCATCGCCTCGGTCCGCAGTATTCGGCGCAGACCGATTGCGGGAGGAGCGCACATGGACGACCTGATCCGAGACTTTCTGACCGAAACCACCGAGAGCATGGGGCAGGTCGACAACGACCTCGTCGCGCTGGAGCAGCGCCCCGATGATGCCGAGCTGATCGGCCGCATCTTCCGACTGGTCCACACCGTCAAGGGGACCTGCGGCTTCCTCGGGCTCTCGCGGCTGGAAAAGGTCGCGCATGCCGGCGAGAACGTGCTCGGCCGCTTCCGAGACGGAAGCCTGGCGCCGACCGTGGACCGCATCGGGCTGGTCCTTGCCGCCATGGATTGCATCAAGACCATCGTCACCGGCATCGAGCAATCGGATGGTTCCGAGCTTCCCGGCGACGATTCCGACCTGATCGCCCGCCTGGATGCCCTCTATCGCGGCGAGACCTCGGCTGTGCCGGCCGAGGCAGAGCCGACCGCCTCCGAGCCCGCGCCGAGCGTCGCGACCGAGCCGGCCGAGGCTGTCCACGAACCCGACGCCGAGCCGGTCGCGGTGGCATCCGCCGAGGAGGCGGCTCCCCCGGCGGTCATCGCACCGGCCGACACCGCGGCCAAGCCGGCCGGCGACACGGCCGTCGCCTCCCAGGTCGCCGGGCAGTCCATCCGCGTGTCGCTCAACCTTCTCGAAGGCCTGATGACGACGGTGAGCGAGCTGGTGCTGACCCGCAACCAGCTTCTCCAATCTCTGCGGGCGCAGGAAAATCCCACCGTACATGTGCCGTTGCAGCGTCTGTCCCAGATCACCTCCGAGCTTCAGGAGGGGATCATGCGGACGCGCATGCAGCCCATCGGCAATGCCTGGTCGAAGCTGCCTCGGCTCGTCCGCGACCTCGCGGTCGAGCTCGGCAAGAAGATCGACCTGCAGATGACCGGCGCGGAAACCGAGCTCGACCGCCAGGTCCTCGAGCTGATCCGCGATCCGCTCACCCACATGGTGCGCAACTCGGCCGATCACGGGCTCGAGACCGGCAGCGAACGTCTCGCGGCCGGAAAGCCCGAAACCGGCACCGTTCACCTGAACGCCTACCACAAGGGCGGCCATATCATCATCGAGATCTCCGACGACGGGCGCGGCTTGCCGGTCGAGAAGATCAAGCGCAAGGCGATCCAGGCCCGGCTCGTCACCGAATCCGAAGCGGCGCAGCTGAGCGCCCAGCAGATCCAGTCCCTGATCTTCCGCGCCGGATTCTCGACCGCGGAGAAAGTGACGGCGGTCTCCGGACGAGGCGTCGGCATGGACGTCGTCCGCACCAACATCGATCGCATCGGCGGCTCGATCGAGCTCGAGTCGCGCGAGGGCGCCGGCACCACCTTCTTCATCAAGATCCCCCTGACGCTCGCCATCGTCTCGGCGCTGATCGTCGAGGCGGCCGGCCAGAAGTTCGCCATCCCCCAGATTGCGGTGTCCGAGCTGGTTCTGGCGAGGCCGGAGCAGATGGAGGAAGTCGGCGGTGCGCCGGTGTTCCGCCTGCGTGACCGTCTCCTGCCTCTGGTCAAGCTCGCCGATGTGCTCGGTGTCGCCCAGCCCGGCGACACGCCGAAGAGCGGCCTGATCATGATCGCCCAGGTCGGCCGCCAGACCTTCGGCGTCGTGGTCGATCGCGTGCACGACACCGAGGAGATCGTGGTCAAGCCGGTCTCCCAGATCCTCCGCAACCTCGCCGTCTATGCCGGCAACACCATCCTCGGCGATGGGAGCGTGATCATGATCCTGGACCCCAACGGGCTGGCCAACATGATCGGCCGCGTCGATGCGGATGGCGGCGCCAAGGAGACCAAGTCGGTCCAGGCCGCGCAGTCCTCGCGGGCCGTTCAGATGATCCTCTTCGAGGCCGCCGCCAGCTCGGCGCCTCGCGCCGTGCTCCTCGACCAGGTGGCCAGGCTCGAGAAGATGGACGCCGCGCGGGTCGAGGTGGTCGACGGCAGCCATGTCGTCCAGTACCGCGGCGAGCTCATGCCGCTTCTGACGGTGGAACCGTCCGGCACCATCCGGACCGAAGGCCCGCTCTCGGTCCTGGTCTTCTCCGATCGCGGCAGGTCTCTTGGCCTCGTGGCCGAAAGGATCCTGGACATCGTCGAAGCGCCGCTCGACCTGAAGCTGGCGTCCACGCGGCCGGGATCGATCGGCACGGCGGTCATCGCTGGCAAGGCCACCGAGATCATCGACGTCAACCACTTCGTCCAGCGGGGATTCCGTGCGGACAATGTCATCGACCTTCAGATCGCCGCCTAGCGCCGGAACACAGGAGCTCACGTCATGAATGAAACCCAGGCACTGGCTTCGGCCGCGACCGATACCGGCGATGACGTCGCCGACTACGTGACCGTCCGCCTCGGGAGCCAGGAATTCGGCATCCCGATCTTCGCGGTCTACGACATCCTGAACGAGCAGCGCATGACACCGGTCGCTCTGGCATCCGAGGAGATCGCGGGCGTCATGAACATCCGCGGGCGGATTGTCACGGCGATCGACGCGCGACGCCGGTTCGGCCTGCCGAAGCGCGCCGAGGAACGCACGATGAACGTGGTCGTCCACTACAAGGGCGAGCCCTATGCGCTCGTCGTGGACGCCGTCGGTGACGTGCGCCCGGTGGGCGAGGCGAGCTTCGAGCCCAACCCGCCGAACATCAATCCGGCCTGGGCGGAGCTCTGCGATGGGGTTCATCGCCTCGAAGGCGGCCTGCTGCTGATCATGAACGTCGATCGCCTGGTCGGCGGCGTCGTCGCGAGCAAGGCCGCCTAAGGCATCCCGTGGACTCGATGACGTCAGTTCTGCCATCGATGCGCGAGCGTCTCGACGCGGCGCGGCGGCGTCTCTGGCGCCGCCTGCTGTCGACGTCGAGCACGAACGCGGCGATGTTCGCCGGCGGAACGTTGGTCGCCTTCGTCGGGGCCTCCTTCGCCATCGCCCTGGTGATGGCGATCTTCGCCGCCGCTTCCGGCGAGGCGCCGCCGTGGCTGACCGACTGGCTCCTGGCCGGCAACAACGGCGTCAAGTTCACGTTAGAATACCTGATGCGCTGGGGCCTCGACGAGGCGCTACGCTCGCTGCTGGGCCATGTCCTGATGATCGTCGGCGGCCTGATCGTCCTCCTCGTCGCACTCCGCCTCATCAAGCGGTCGATCCGGCTCCTGCCCTGGATGCTCGGCCGCGCAATGGCCAAGACCGTGCTGCCCCGTCTTCACCTGACCCGTCCGCTCCGCGTCACGGTGCGCGACTCGAGCAAGGCCTACCAGCACCAGTTCGACATGCAGGTCGACTTCGTGCTGGTGAGGGGGGCCGACTTCGGCGCGATCATCAGCAAGCTCTCGACCGTGTGCCCGACCATGCTCAGGGCCGCGCGGGACGTGATCAACCATTCGGAAGCCTCGGTCAGCACCGAGGAGATCGGCGACGCGCTGACGCGGTCCGCGCGGAAGTGCGACAAGCGCATCCATCACATCGAGCTGCGCGAGGTCGCCTACGCGATGATCGGCCCGAAAGGCAACGTGATGTTCACCCAGAACCTTCCGGTCGCCGCCTGAGCGACCCGCTGCGGCGGACTGGGCGCCGGCGCCTATTCCTCTCCCAACATCGCGCGGATCTTGACCAGAAGATCCTTCGGCGTGAAGGGCTTCCGCAGCAGCCCCGAGATGCCGGCGGGGAGCTTCTTCTCGTCGAGGGCCTGCGCCGAATACCCGGTGCAGAGAAGCACCGGCAGCCAAGGCCGAAGCTCCGAAAGCTTCCCGGCGAACTCGATGCCGGTGATCTTCGGCATCGTCTGGTCGGTGATGACCAGGCTGAAGGCCGAGGGATCCGAGCGGAATCGCTGGAGGGCCAGCTCGACGTCGTTGAATGCCTCGACCTTGTAGCCGGCTCGCTCGAGCGAGAGCTGGACGAGCTCGGTCAGGTGTTCTTCGTCGTCGACGACCAGGACCAGGTTGCTCGAGACCACGGTGCCGGGGCTGGCGTCGGCGATCGCCGCCTGGCCGTCGCCGGCGGGCGCTTCCACCGGTGACTCGGTGCATTCCGCGACCGGCAGGAAGAACGAGAAGACAGTGCCGGTGCCTTCGCGCGAGCGGGCGTGGACGGCGCCACCATGCTCCTCGACGATACGCGAGACCGAGAGAAGGCCGAGACCCGTTCCTTGCCCTTTGGGCTTGGTGGTGAAGAAGGGATCGAACATCTTCTGGACCGTCTCGGCGCTCATGCCGCTGCCGGTGTCGGTCACGTCGACCCTGACGAACTCCCCGACCGGCAGGCTGCCGTACCAGATGTGGTGCCAGCCATCCGGTGTGGTCCGGATCATCACGCGCTGTCCGTCCGGATCCTCGAGCGAAGCGACGATCGAGTCGGCCCGGCCGCCGTCGGTGCGAAGCTGGCCGACCGAGACCGAGATCGATCCGGCCTTCCCGTCGATCGCGTGCGCACTGTTGATGCACAGATTCATCAGAACCTGCTCGATCTTGCCGCGGTCGTGGCGGACTGGCAGGTCGGCGCCGATGCCAGAGGTGCTGAAGCTGATCGAGGTCGGAAGCGATGCGCCGATCAGCTTCGCGGCGGAGTCCAGGGTCCGGGACAGGTTCCCGATCGACAGGTCGGACGGCCGCCGCCTGGCGAAGCCGGTGAGGTGGGTGACGATACCCTTGCCCCGCGTGGCGCCGCTGATGATGTTGTCGAGCGACTTGCCGACCGACGCCGTGGCCTTGGCCATGTGCTGGACGAAGCGCTGCTGCTGCGGGTCCTCGGTGACCAGGGCGGCCGGGATGGCATTCAGCACGTCGAGCTGCGACTTACCCAGTGTCGCGAAGCCGAGGATGATGGTCAGGAGGTTGTTGAAGTCGTGGGAGACGGTGCCGGCGATGGTGACGATCGCGTCGCTCTTCTGCGAGAGCATCAAGCGCTCCTGCAGCGCCATGCGCTCGGCTTCCTCCTTGCGGCGGCGGCTGATGTCGGAGATCCAGAGCAGCGAGCTCGACTCGCCGCTCCGCAGGACCTGAACCCGCAGCGCGCGGCCGTCGTCGAGCATGCATTCGCGCATCTCTCCTGGACCGCGGAGGATCGATGCGACGGTCTCCTGATCGAGTCCGAGGAGTCCGAGCAGATCCGGCATCGTGGCCCTTAGGGGAACCGTGCCGAGGTCGTGCTGCCCGCCGCGCGCAGCGGCGATCACCTTGACGAAGCCGACATTCCACAGGACCGCGCCGGCGTCGTCCTGAACGATCGCCATGCCGTCGGTGATCGTGTCCATGACGCTCTGGAGCAGCAGCGAGCGCCGCGCGACTTCCTCGACCTGCCGTTCGCGCTCTTCCGAAAGGCGCTCGAGCTCGTCCTCGGCGGCGTGGATCTGGCTCATGTCGCGGAAGATCACGGTCATCGTGATCTTGCCTGCAATCTTGACCTTGGATACGCCCGCCATGAGCGGGACCAGGGAGCCGTCGCTCCGTTGGCCGCGGACCTCGCGCCAGATCGACATCGCCTTCTGTCGCTCGGCACTCGCCGCGAACGTCTTCACCATCTCACGATGGTACGAGCGGGATGCCGAAGGAAGGAGGATGTCGAGCGACTGGCCCCTTATTTCGGTGGCGGAATAGCCGAAGGTGGCCGCCGCTTCGGCGTTGAAGTTGACGATCTTCCCGTCTTCATCGACCGAGATGAAGCCGACCAGCGCCGTATCCAGGATTGCGAAAAGCCTGGCTTCGCTGGATCGGACGGCTTCGGCTGCCATCGCCTGCTCGGTGATGTCCTGAACGGTGCCGTGGACCGACTGGATGCGTCCTTCGGCATCGCGCTCTACGATGGTGAGCTCGGCGAAGATCGCGTCGCTGCCGTCGGGTAGCCGCACTCGATAGCGAACCTGGCTTTCCGACGCTTCGGGATCGCGCTCGTCGATGGCAGCGAAGCCGAGATCGACCGCCGCACGGTCGTCGGGAGAGACGGAGAGTAGGATACGCTCGTGATCGAGAGGCTTGGTCGAATCCAGCTGGAAGAGCTCGTAGGATTGCTGCGACCACGTCAGGTGGCCGTCGGTGCCGCGTCGCCAGCTGCCGATCCTGGCCAGCCTTTGCGCATCGCGCAGGTTCTGCTCGCTCTCGCGAAGCACCACTTCGGCCTCGCGTTGCGCCGTCACGTCCGTCCAGGAGCCGACGGCCCGCAGCGGTGCGCCAGCATCTGAGTATAACGCTCGGCCACGAACCTGGATCCAGCGCCAGCTGCCATCGGCATGACGGAGACGCAGGACGGAGACATTGATCGGCGCGCGGCGCTCGATCGCGCGGCGAATGTTCTCCTCGTATGCGTCGAGGTCGTCCGGATGGGTAAGGGCGAGAATCTTCGAGCGGTCGCCATTGAGCGCGCCGTCGGGCAGGCCGAGCATCTCGTGCGCGCGGGCCGAGTACCAGTTGACGTTTCTTACGGCGTCGCGGTCGTAGAGGCCGTCCTGGGTACCCTCGACCATCAGGGCGTAGCGCTCCTCGCTTGCCCTCAGACGTTCGTCGGCTTCCTTCTCTGCGGTGACGTCGGTCCATGAGCCGACCGCACGTACGGGCGTGCCATCCTCGGCATAGATGGCGCGCGCTCGGGCCTTGATCCAGCGCCAGCCCCCGTCGGCGTGGCGTAGCCGGCGTGTGGTCACGGTGATCTTGGAACGTTGCGCTGCCGCCTCTCGAAGTGTCTCGTCGTACGGCGCGATATCGTCCGGGTGGACCAGCGCAAGCATCTTGGCGCGGTCGCCGTTGAGCGCGCCGTCGGGCAGGCCGAGCATCTCGTGCGCTCTGGCTGAGTACCAGTTCTTGCCGGTGATCTTGTCCCGGTCGTAGATGCCGTCCTGGGTGCCCTCGACCATCAGGGCGTAGCGCTCTTCGCTCGCCCGCAACCGGTCTTCAGACTCGCGCTCCGCGGTGATGTCAGTCCAGGACCCGACGGCCCGCAGTTGCGCGCCGCTCTCGGAGACCACTCCCACCGCCCGAGACCGGATCCAGCGCCAGCTCCCATCGGCGTGCCGGAGGCGTCGAACGGTCACGATGATGCGGATCTTGTTTTCGTTGGCGCGGCGGAGCCTCTCCGTATACCCGGCCAGGTCGTCCGGATGGGTCAGCGCAAGGACTTTCGCGCGAGCCCCGTTAAGCGCGCCGTCCGGCAGGCCGAGTATCTCGTGCGCGCGGGCCGAGAACCAGCTGATGTCATGCGTTACGTCGATATCGTAGATTCCGTCCTGGGTGCCCTCGACCATGAGGGCATAGCGTTCCTCGCTGGCCTTCAGCCGCTCGTCGGCCTCCTTCTCGGCCGTGACGTCGGTCCAGGATCCGATCAGCCGGATCGCCCGTCCTTCCTCGTCGTAGACGACGCGCGCCCGGCTCTGGATCCATCGCCACCCGCCGTCGGAATGGCGAAGCCGGCGAATGGTCGCGACCACCTGATCGCGGCGCTCAAAGGCCGACGTGAGTTGCGCGCGATAGGCCTCGAAGTCGTCTGCATGAAGGAACGTGTCGACCTTCGCCCGCATGCCGTTCAGGGAGCCGTCCGCCACTCCCAGAATCTCGTGAGCGCGTGGCGAGTACCAGCCGTCCCCGGTTCGCAGGTCACGGTCGAAGACGCCGTCGCGGGTGCCTTCGATCAGAAGCGCATAGCGCTCGCGCTCGGCTTCCAGAGCGCGGTTCGTCTCGCGCTCGGCGGCCAGTCGTTCGGTAATGTCGGTATAGACGTAAAGCTGGTGCCCTCCCGAGATCGCGGTTCGCTCGCGCATGAGCCGGCGGCCGTCGGGCAGAAGCCATTCCTCGAAGTCGGACGAGAGGCTCTCTCCGCGGGTAGATCGTCTCGCCGGCATATAGCCGGCGAACTCTCTCGCCTTGAGCCACTCCGTCTTCGACAGTCCCTGCCGCAGGACATGACGAACGTCGGAAAAGAGGATCTCTGCCGACCGGTTCCAGTACGCAATTCGGTCGTTATGGTCATAGCAGATCAGGGCCGATCCGATTCCTTCGAGGATCGAGCGGAGGATCTCCGAACCTGGGACCGAGGCTTGCGGCTCCGACATCGAAAGACTGCCTGTGTTGCCGCCGGCCTTGGGGGAAAGGGCGTCCATCCTCCGTCCTCGGTCGCTACGCCGCAACCGGTGCGCGGCGCGACCTCGCGATCAGCCGCGACATGGTATCCTGGATGACCTCCGGCCGCAGCGGCTTCTGCAGGAGGCAGTCGGCACCGGCCTGCGGCAGCAGTTCGTCAGGCGCCGCCGCATAGCCGGTCGACAGCACGCAGGGAAGGTCCGGCCGCTGGTTCTTGATGCTGCGGATCAGCTCGGCGCCGCGCATGCCCGGCATCCCGTGGTCGCTGATCACCGCATCCCACTTGCGCGGATCGGCCAGGAACGCCGCCAGGGCCTCCTGCCCGCTGCCGAAGCTCTCGACCGTCATGCCGGCGCGCTCGAGCGAGATGGTGACCACGTCGCGCACCTCGCGCTGGTCGTCGACGACCATCACGATACGGCCCTGGGCCAGGGCACGTGCCGCCTCGTTGGCGCGTGCATGGCTGTCGCATTCATCATGGGAAACCGGCAGGAACACATCGACCATCGTACCACTCCGCCGCGAGGTGGTGATGGCGAGGGCACCCCCAGCCGAGAGCACGATTCCGTGTACGACCGACAGCCCCAGTCCGCCGCCTTTGCCGATCGCCTTGGTGGTGAAGTACGGCTCGAAGATGCGCGAGAGGTCGTTGCGGCTGATGCCGATGCCGGTGTCGGAGATGGAGAGGTGGACATACTGGACGGAAGTGTCGAGGCGTCCCAGCAGGACCACGTCCGATCCCTGGTGGTTGAGCATGATGGCGAGCCGGTCCGTCTCGGCATCGGCCGCGGCCGAAAGCAGGCGATAGGCGGGATCCTCGGATGCGGCCGGTTCCGAAACGATGCTGACCGTGCCGTCCCGGCCTTCGAGCGCGTCATTGGCATTGGTGCAGAGATTCACCAGTACCTGGGTCAGGCGATTGCGTTCGATCCTGACGGCCGTCTTGGTGAGGCGGTTCTCGATGTCCAGGCGGGTCGAGGCGGGCAGCGAGGAGCGCAGCAGCAGGGCCACGTCGTCGACGACCGAGGCGATGTCGACGTTCTCGGCCGTGGTCGAGCCGAGACGCGCGAAGCTGACGATGTGCTGAACCAGGTCCTTGGCACGATTGGTCGATGCGATGACCCTGTCGATCAGCTTCAGCTTCGCTGGATCGTCCTTCAGATCCTCTTCGAGAAGCTTGCCGAAGCCGAGGATCGATGAGAGGAGGTTGTTGAAGTCGTGGGCGATGCCGCCGGCGAGCTGGCCCAGCGACATGAGGCGATCCTGATGAAACTGCGCCGACTTCCGGGACTCGTGCTCGGTCACGTCGGAGATCATGCAGCGATAGCCCTGGAAGACGCCCTGGTCGTCGAGAATGGGCTTGCCGCTGGCCCGCACCCAAACGCCGCGTCCGCCCGGCAGGGTCATCGGCGCAACCACGTCCCGGAACGCCCGACGGGCGGCGACGGCGCTCCGGAAGGCTTTCGCGCCGTCGCTGTCGGCCGGCTCGCCGCGCATCTGGTCGACGGCAAGGCCGACGAGATCGGAGGGGCGAAGGCCCGCGACACGCTCGATCCGATGCGAAACCTCGATGATCCGCATCGCCGGATCGAACTCGACGAAGATGTCGCTGGTCGCGTCGATGGCGTCGAGCAGCTTGCGCTCCGCCCGGCGCCGGCGATGCTCCTGCGCGTCGCGATCCTGCAGATGACGGCAGATCTGCACGCTGAGGAGGATCATCCCGATGCTGATCGCGCCGCCGATGGCGAGGGGAAGCTGCATCGGTTTCACGACGGCGTCCCGGGGCACGACGATGGTCGTGTGCAGGTCGGCGTCGGCGTTGCTCGCCGAGTAGGTGAGAAGGTCCGAGGACGGATCCGCTTGCGGCGCGCTTGCGGGCTGTGCCGTCGCGTCCTTGCGCGGCGGCGTGAAACGATAGAGGAGGGCGTTCCCGCGCCCGCGAAGCTCGATCGCGCTGCCGCAGCCGATGCCGGCGGTCAGATAGAGACGATCGAAGGTGCTCACCGGAATGCCGACGAGCAGGGTTCCGGCATAGGAGCCGTCGTCCTGGGCCAGGTCGCGCACCACCGGCAGCACCCGCGATCCGTCCCCGAGCAGGTCGACCGCGGCGCCGACCGCGATGCCGGTCCCGGTGACGTTGCGGAGCCAGGCGGCCAAACTTGCATCGACCTGACGCATCGTGTCCGTGTCGACGGGACCGGTCGAGGTCGAGATGGCCAGCAGATGCTGCTCGCCGTCGAGGACGGCGAGGAGGCTCAGAAGCGGAGCCCGCGCCAGGCTCTCCGCGACCCAGGGGTAAAGGCGCTGCGATAGCGTCGCCGGATCGTGCGAGAGGGAGGAGTCGTAGTCGTCGAGAAAATTCTCGACGGTCGACTTGGACGAGGTGAGCGCGCGGTTCGCGCGGTCGAGCAGCAGCGCGGCATAGGCATCCAGCATCTGCGCCGAGCGGACGGACTCCTTCTCGGAGTGGATGAGGGCGGTGCGCTGTTCCTCGACGAGCGACAGGGTCAGGATGGACCAGAACAGGATCAGCAGGGCACCGGTGACGGCCGCGACCCGCGACGGGACGGTGCGCGGCTTCCACCACGGCCTCTTGGCCGTATGAAACACGCGTGCGTCAGTTGAAGAGTGCATCGACGGCGGACTGGTCTAGCTTGGCGGCCGGTGCGGTCGCGGCTGCCGGAGGCGGCGGTGCGGGTTTCTTCGCGGCCGCCGGCTTGGCGGCGGGCTTCGGTGCGGGAGGCGGGGTTGGGGCCGGCTTCGGCTCGGACCTGGCCTCGGGCGAGGGAGCTTTCGCGGGGGCAGGGGCGGGAGCCGATGGAGCGGCGGCTGGTGTCGCGGCGGCGCCGAAAAGCGCGTCGACGGCATCCTGGCCCAGGCCATGGCCGGGAAGCTGCGGTCCGTTGAGCAGGCTGCTCTCGGCATCCGGCACGGAAGGAGTCCCGTCGGTTTCGCGCGGGCGATTGCCGTCGATCGTGGTGCGGACGGCCGCGGCTTCGTGGTCGGCGCCGTCGGCGTCCCACATCGACATCATCGTGATGACGCGCTGCTCGACGTAGCTCATCGTCGCGACGACCTTGGCGATCCGCTGCCCGGTGATGTCCTGGAAGGAGCAGGCCGTGAAGATCTCCATGCAGCGCTGCTCGAACTCCTGGCGTTCGGCGTCGCTCAGGCCGAGCGAAGTGACGCGCTCCTGGACCCATTCGGTGGCCTCGAGGATCTCGGAGGTGGCGCGCTCGGTCGAGGCGACGATCTCGTAGAGTTCCTCGGTGGCGCCGTTGAGGCGAGGCGCGGACAGGGCCTTGCCGTCCTTGCCCACCAGTGCCGCGATCTCGCCTTTGCTGCGCTCGATATGGTCGCGCAGCTCCTTCAGGTCGCGCTGCAGCACGTCGATGTTGACCGCAGCGGCCCGCTGCCGGCTGTCGAGCAGGTCGGCGAGCTCCGTCACGATCTTCCGGCGGTCCCCGGCGGTGATCAGGCTGGCGCGGCCGTCGCGCATCCGAAGGAAGGCGCGGCCGCGTGCGGTGCTCGCAACGGCTTCCTCGATCTCCAGATAGTCGTCGTCGTCGAGCGAGGGAACGCGCGGCATCGGGCACTCTCTTGGCGGATATTTCCCCCATAGGGCCCCGGCCGGGCGCCCGGAACCATCCACCGGAAGTATGAGGTGGCCCAATCGCCCGCCTCATCCCTTTGGTGGATGGAGGCAGGGGCTGGGACAGCGCCATAAATGGCCTCGAAACCTTCCGCGAGGAGCGAAAGACCCATGTATGACCCGCTGATCGCCCGCGTTAAGGCCGAAGTTTCCAAGATCCGTTATGCGGACGAAGGCCAGGATCCCCTCCTGACCGCCTCCGAGGAACTGGAAGCGCTCAAGGCCACGACCGCGACGGCCACCGAGGAAATCCTCTCCATCGCCGAGAGCGTGCTGTCCCGGGTCGAGCAGCTTCAGGCCCTGGTTCCTGCCGGGAAGCCTATGGAGTTGCTTAATATTATCGAAGTCCAGCTGGTCAGGCTGTTCGAGGCCTGCGGCTTCCAGGACCTGACGGGTCAGCGTTCCACCAAGGTCGCGCGGCTGCTTGAGAACCTCGATGCCCGGGTGGCGTGCGCGCTCGACCTGATGGACCACATCGAGGTCCCGGACGACGTTGCGCTCGAGATGAAGGATGCCGACGCCAAGGGCGATGCCGCCCTGCTGAACGGCCCTCAGACGAGCGGCCAGGGCCTGGCTCAGAACGACATCGACGCCTTGTTCAACTGAGGAAGGATGGACCCTGTCGGGTCCATTTTTTTGGGCCTCATTAACAATATTTTACAGATATTTGCTTGAAGAGCCGGGGTCGAAATGAGCGAAATTCATAAACCGTTTAGGAATGAAGCGTTAACCTTCGACCGAGAGAAGAACGGGGGGTACGTCGTGAGAGTACTGGTTGCAGACGACCATGAGCTGGTCGGCGAGATGCTGAAGATGACGCTCGAACGGGATGAGGATACCCAGGTTCTGGCGGTGCGGAGCTTTGATGCCGCCTATCAGGCGGCGGGCACCCGGCGCTCGGACGAGCCGATCCCCTATGATGTGATCCTCCTGGACGTGCGCATGCCCGGCATGAACGGGCTGACGGGGCTGCGGCGTATGCGCGAGCTGGTCGGCAAGGTTCCGGTGGCGCTCATGTCCGGCATGTTGACCCCGGCCGAAGCCCGGCAGGCGATGAACGAGGGGGCGGCCGGGTTCGTGCCCAAGACGTTGCCCGTGGACGAGCTGATCGCCGCGGTCAGGAAGATGGCGGCAGGCGGACGTTTCGTCCCGAAGTTCCTGATGGTTTCGGAAGCGAACGAGGCCATCGCCCGGCGCGATGACGGCGCCAACGGCTTCAACGGTCTCACCCCGCGCGAGTCGGACGTCCTGAAGGAGCTCGTCCAGGGCTGGACCAACAAGCAGATCGCCCAGAACCTCGGCGTCTCCGAGGTCACGGTGAAGACACACCTGATCGGCCTCTTCCGCAAGATCGGAGCACGCAATCGTGCGGACGCAGTGCGCATCGCGCTGGCGCGCACGGCCGATGGCCAGGCGCAGCCGCCGCAGCCGACGGCCTAGGCTGCTTCCGGGAGGGGCTGCGTCTCGACCTCGACGAGACGGCGCCCTTGCTGGCGCTTGATCGCAAAGAAGCGATAGTGACGAATGTCGCCGCGACGGAGCAGGGCTTCGCGTCGGCCCCAGACCTCTGCCTCGCGGACGATCAGCCGCATCAACTCCGGCGTCACGCTTCCGGGCGCCATGCTTTCCACGAGATGACGCCAGCCGTCGCGGATGAGCTGGCAGTGACGATCGGTCATGTCCTCGGCGACGCGCAGGTCGTATCCGAGCTTGCCGAGGGCGGAGGAGTATTCGGCGACGGTCCATGGATGGGCGCCGATCGGCTCGCGCTCGCGCCACTCCTCGAGATGCGGTGAGCCGCCGGCACTTGGCACGACGTAGTCGGTAAAGCAGAGCTCGCCGTCGACCTTGAGCGCGTCGGTGAGAACCTGCAGCACGGCCGCCTTGTCGGCCACGGTGAACAGCGCCTCCTTGGAGAACACGGCGGCGAAGCTGTTGGTCTTGAGGAACAGGCGGCCGTTGGCCTGGAACTGGACCGCCGCCTTCTTCACGAGCCCGGCCCTGGTCGAATGCTCGACGCCCGCCATGGCGAGATCTTTCCACCACTCGATGCCGGTGACCCATGTGCCGAACTTGGTGGTGACGGTGCGCGCGCCGCCGCCCAGGCCGCAGCCCAGGTCCAGCAGCGTCTTGGTCTCGTCCAGCCGCATCGGCTTGACCAGCTCCAGGATGTGTTCGGCACCGCCCGGTGTGTGGAATCCCTCGCCCCAAAGCTTTTCGACGAGCTCGATGCGCGTCGGGTCCCAGGGATTTACCGGCGCTTCCGCCTCGGTCGGCTCGGCCGGAGCCTCGGCCGCCATCGCCGCCGCGGTATCCGCCTCGTGGGCGGTCATCCCGGGATCGGCCAGCGGCGCTTTCGTCGGCAGCAGGTCGTCCGGGTCGCATCCCTGCCACCATGCCTGGAGCTTGACCGCGAGCGTGATGAGGTCGCTGCGGCGTCCGGCAGATTTCTTGGATGCGAGAGACGCCATGGCGCCGTCGATCCTCTCAGGCTGCGGCCTTCAAAGCCGGGCTCGGGACGAGGCGGTAGAGTCCTCGCTCGCCGGGAATCGGCTCGAACAGCTCGGTGATACCCATGACCGTCTCGGCTCCGCCGAGATAGAGAACTCCGTCGGACGGCATGCGCCTGGCGATGCCGGCGAGGATTTTCGTCTTGGTCGGCTGGTCGAAATAGATCAGGACGTTGCGACAGAAGACGACGTCGAACTGGCCGAGCGGCGCGGGGTCCTCGAGCAGGTTGAACTCGCGGAAGCTCACCATCCCGCGCAGCTGCGCGGCGACGGTCCACTTGTCGCCGTCGCGGCTGAAATACTTCGAGAGCATCGGCGCAGGCACGCCGCGCTGGATCTCGAACTGCGAATAGGTTCCGGATCGGGCACGTTCGACCATCGCCTTCGAGATGTCGGTGCCGAGGATGTCGACGGTCCAGCCCTTGAGCCTGGCTTCCTCCTCGGAGAGAACCATGGCGAGGCTGTAAGGCTCCTGGCCGCTCGAGCATGCCGCGCTCCAGATCCGGATGCGTCGGCCGGCTGCGCGCTTCTCGAGCAGCTTCGGCAGCACCAGGCGACGGAACTGGTCGAACGGCTTGACGTCGCGGAAGAACAGGGACTCGTTGGTGGTCATCGCTTCGACCACCGAGGGTGCCAGTTCGGGCTTGTCGTTGCGGCGCAACGCGCCCGCCAGCCCGCCGAGATCGGTAAGGCCGAACTTGCGAACCAGCGGAAGCAGCCGGCTCTCGATCAGGTACATCTTTTCGGGTGTCAGCACGATGCCCGAACGGTCCTTCACGAGCGTCGTCAGGAACTTGAAGTCGTCAGGGGTCATGGGCTCGCAGTCTCGAAAGGGTGCGGCGGGTAAGCAGAGGAAGGTTACGGCCAGTCCGGGACCTTCCCCATCAATCGAAAGTATGAAGGCGAGATCAGGTGAGGCGCCGCCTGAGCCAGGCGGCGAGCTCGGGCAACGGGAGCACCGCCGAGCAAAGGCCGGCCATGGCGACCGCTCCCGGCATTCCCCAGACGATGCTGGTCTTCTCGTCTTGCGCGACCAGTGTCGCGCCGGCCTCGGTCAGGACCTTGCCGCCGGCGAGCCCGTCCGATCCCATGCCGGTGAGCACGAGGCCGAGCGTTCGCGCGCCCCATACCTTCGCGGCGCCGCGGAACATGGGATCGACCGATGGCCGGCAGAAGTTCTCCGGCGCCTCCTTGTTGAGACGTAGGCGCACGACGTCCTCCATGACCGGAACCATGTGGAAGTCGCCGGGTGCGACGTAGATCCGCCCGCCCTTCACCGGCTCCCCGTCGACCGCTTCGGCGGCGGGAACGCCGCTGGACTTGGCCAGGTGCTGGGCGAGAATCGTCGTGAAGGTCGGAGGCATGTGCTGCGTCACCAGAATCGGCAGCGATAGGGCGTTCGGAAGCTTCTCGAGCAGCGTCGCCAGCGCCTGCGGGCCGCCGGTCGAGCTGCCGATGACGATCGCCGCCGGCGGCAGCTCGATGCCGCGCCGGAGGACGACGGGACCGGACGGCATCGCGCGGCGGGGTTCCGGCGCCTTGGAGGCCGTGGCGGAGGCCGCGGCCGCACCGACGGTCGGACGCGGCAGGCCGCGATCATCGCGTGCGATGCCGCCGAGAGTCTTCACCTTGGCGATGATCTCGCGCTTGAAGCTTTCGGTACCGTTGATGGCCGTGGTCGAGGTCGGCTTCGGTACATAGTCGCTCGCACCCAGCGACAACGCCTTGAGGCTCGCCGATGCGTTCTGCAGGGTAAGGGTCGAGGCCATCACGATGCGGAGCTTCGGATCGGCCTCGATCAGCTGTGGAATCGCGGTCAGGCCGTCCATCTTCGGCATCTCGATGTCGAGGACCATGACATCCGCCGGTGTCGGTCCCGAGGCGAGGCGCTTGGCCGAGCTGATGGCCATCAGGCCGTCGGCCGCGGAGCTCACGACCTGGATCTCCGGATCGGTTTCGAGGATGCGCGTGATCAGCCCGCGGATTACCGCGGAGTCGTCGGTCACCACCACGCGATACGGATCCACGATGGCCACGGGCACTCTCCGGTTTGAATGAACTGTCGGCCGTGTCCGCGAAGCAGGACGGCGCACACTGACGCGAACCCGTTCTACGACGGAGGTTTGCCAGAGAGGATCATACGAAAGCATCGCCGGCACGAGCTTCCGACGATCTCATACTTCTGTATCGCATACCCGATGCGCACTCGCGGCCATGTTTGCCGCACGCCAATCAGCACGACCTCGAGACCGCCCATGACCATGCTCCAGGAAATCGCCACACCCGCCGTCTCCGCAGCAGGTCATCAGGCCGTCGGCAACATGGGATTCGGCAGCGGTGCCGCGGGCGCGCCGCGGGTGGTCGTCGTCGACGACGACGAGATGATCCAGGAACTGGTCTGCTCGATCGCCGACCTCGCCGACTGCGCGTCGGTTCCGGTGTCGTCCCTTGCCAGGCTCGATGCCTACCTGAACGACAGCCGTCCTTCCGACCTCATCATCCTCGACCTCAACCTCGGAGAGACCGACGGGGTCAGCGTTCTGCGCCGGCTGCGCGACCGTTCGTGCAAGTCCTCGATCATCATCGCCTCGGGATGCGAAGACCGCGTGCGCCGCTCCGCCGTCGACTTCGGTCGCCAGCTCGGCCTGACGATGCTCGCGCCGATCGCCAAGCCGTTCGACCAGGCGATGATGGGCGGTGCGATACGCCAGTTCGCCCATGTCCAGGTGCCGCTGACCGAAGTGGATGTCGGCAACGCGCTCAAGGCCGGTGAGTTCGCCGTCCATATGCAGCCGATCATCGACGTCCAGTCGCGACGCGTGGTCGCCGCCGAGGCGCTGGTGCGCTGGAACCACCCGATGCGCGGCATGGTGTTTCCGGACAAATTCATTCCAATGATCGAGCGCAGGCCGCTCATGCTGCCGCTGACGCTCGAGATCGCACGCCTGGCGCTGAAGGCGATCGCCGATCTCCCCGGCGACATCGGCGTCGGCATAAACGTTCCGCCGATCTGTCTCGCGGACGCCAATTTTCCCGAGCTTCTGATGGCAGCCGCCGCCACCCATCGGGTAGCGCCTCCAAGAATCATGCTCGAGATCACGGAAACCGCGGCGATGGCCGATCCGATCTTCACCGCAGCCCAGCTCACGCGCCTGCGCATCAAGGGGTTCGGGGTCGCTCTCGACGACTTCGGTACCGGATACGCATCTCTGGTCGAGCTGCATCGCATGCCCGTCTCCTCGATCAAGGTCGATCGATCCTTCGTCTCGCATATCGTTCGCGACGAAGATGCAACCGCCATCGCCCGCTCGATCATCGGGCTGGGCCAGAGCCTCAAGCTGCAGGTCGTTGCCGAAGGCGTCGAGGACCAGGCGACGCTGGACACGCTCCGCTCCTGGAACTGTGAGCTCGCGCAGGGCTACTTCATCGCGCGGCCGATGCCCGCGGCCGATCTGCCCGCGTGGATCAAGACATGGGACGGAAAGTCCTCCGTTCATACTTTCGACTGATGGGGCCGCGAGCAGCGGCCCGGTAACTTCCGCACAGATCAACGAACCATCGGAGCTCAACCATGACCGTCAGCAAAGATATGGAGATCCTCGTCGTCGACGACTACGCGACGATGCGACGGATCATGAAGAATCTGCTCGTGCAGCTCGGATTCAAGAACGTCTCCGAAGCCGTGGACGGCGGCGATGCGCTCAACAAGCTGCGCGTGAAGAGCGCGGGGCTGGTCATTAGCGACTGGAACATGGAGCCGATGACAGGGCTCCAGCTTCTCAAGGAAGTCCGGTCGGACGCGAAGCTCAAGGAGCTGCCGTTCATCATGGTCACTGCCGAGAGCAAGACCGACAACGTCATCGCCGCCAAGCAGGCAGGCGTCAGCAACTACATCGTCAAGCCGTTCAACGCCGAAACGCTCAAGACCAAGATGCAGAGCGTGATCGGCGCGTTCGACTGACGTTCGCCATTCAGGAAGGCAGGAAATCATGCCAGACGGAATCCAAGCCGGGCCGCCGTCGTCCGACGATCTTCGCGGCCGGGTCTGCGAAGGTGACGATGGTCTCACCCTCGAGGAACTGCTGGAGCGCTCGCAGGCAATCGTCGAGCGGACGGCAGCTCAGTGGCGCCTGGGGGCCTTGTTCGACATCGAGCAGGTCTGGGATCCAGCGGATGCCATCCATCGCGGCGTCGCCGACATCAAGGCGTCCCTGCCTAGATTCATCGAGATCGCACGCTCGACAGGTGACGAAGCGCTCCTTCTGGGATTTTCGGGCATTCGCGAAGCCGCCGACCATCTAGGCATCTGCGCCCGGCGGTTGAGCGTGAGCCACGGAGAGTCCGAGGAAGCTTGCGTGCTGATCGTCGATCTCGCACAGGCGGTCGAGGACCTCGAAGAGGCGTTGACGGTCGACAAGCGCGACTAGGCTGGACATTCGAGTCGTCGGTTCGGGAGCGCCGTTGCGAGCGATCGCGTCGGCGCTCTTCGCGTTTTAAGGCGTTGCCGGAAGCGGAAAGTATTTTCCCATACTTTCGATTGATGGGTTCCAAGGCGACGTTTCCTTACCTTCCGTCAAGACGGCTTCGCGTCCCCCGACGTGCCGAAGCCGAAATGAAAGTCTTGTGGAGACCACTCATGGCCAAAAAAATCGCTTCACCCTCCGGACGAGAGACCTTCTTCGAGCCGGACGAGTTCATCGTCAGCAAGACCGACCTCAAGGGTCGGATCACCTACGCCAACGACGTCTTCCTGCGCATGGCGCAGATGACGGAGGAGGACACGATCGGCGCACCGCACAACGTCATCCGGCATCCCGGGATGCCGCGCGCCGTCTTCAAGCTCCTGTGGGATCGCATCCTCGCGACCGAGGAGATCTTCGCCTACGTCATGAACATGGCGTCCAATGGCGATCACTACTGGGTTCTCGCCCATGTGACGCCGAGCCGCGACCTTGCGAACAATGTCGTCGGGTTCCATTCGAACCGTCGCCGGCCGGATCCCTCGCAAGTCGCGAAGATTCAGCCGATCTATCGCGAGCTCTCGGCGATCGAGAACGGGACCGCCGACCGCAAGGAAGGCCTCGCCCTCTCCACCGCCAAGCTTGATGCAACCATTCGCAGCACGGGGAAGTCCTACGATGAATTCGTCCTCTCACTCTAAGGCGCTCGCCGCCACCGCCCTGACGGCGCTGGCTCTCGTCGGCGCCATCGTCTGGGCGGCGCTGACCGCGTCCAGCCCGGCGTTTCTTGCCCTTCTGGGCGCGATCCTCCTGGTCGTCATCGCCGCCGGGGCCTGGCTTATCCTTCTCGGGCGATCGATCGGCCGCATCTCGTCGGTCGCCGCCCGCGCCGCCAAGGGAGACATGGAGGCGCGTGTCGTCCTGCTCGGCGATTCCGGTACCGTTCACGAGCTCGCCATGTCGGTCAACCGGGTCCTCGACATCAACGACGCTTTCCTTCGCGAGGCGGCCGCGGCGATGGAGCAGGTACGCCAGGGACGCTTCCTCGCGCGTCACGGCGAACGTGGCCTGCCGGGGATCTATCGGGTTTGTGCTGAGACGATCGGCGCCGCGACCACCGTGATGGCGGAGCGCGTCGACCAGAACAAGCGCATGGCTGCCGACTTCGAAGCCCGCCTCAAGGGCGTTATCGACGCAGTCGCTTCGGCCGCGACCGAGCTGCAGGCGACGGCGGAGACCATCGCCGGCACGGCGGAGACCTCGTCGCAGCGTGCGACGGCCGTTGCCGCCGCCTCGGAGCAGGCCTCGACCAACGTGCAGACGGTCGCCGCCGCGGCTGAGGAGCTGTCGAAGTCGATCGCCGAGATCAGCCACCAGGTCCAGGGATCGACGGCGATCGCCAACACGGCAGTCGACGAGGCCCGCCGCACCGACGGACGCGTGCAGGCACTGACCGAGACGGCGCAGAAGATCGGCGAGGTCGTTCAGCTGATCAACGACATCGCCTCCCAGACCAACCTGCTCGCGTTGAACGCGACGATCGAGGCGGCGCGCGCCGGGGAAGCCGGCAAGGGCTTCGCGGTGGTGGCTTCCGAGGTCAAGTCCCTGGCGACTCAGACGGCGCGTGCGACCGAGGACATCTCGGCGCAGGTGACGGCGATCCAGGGCGCGACCCAGGAGGCAGTCGAGGAGATCCGCAGCATCGGCTCGACCATCGGGGGGTTCAGCGACGCAAGCTCCGGGATCGCGTCGGCGGTCGTTGATC
>JBGALV010000159.1:0-8241 GCA_044223515.1 Alphaproteobacteria bacterium | reverse complement strand
CGCGGCCGGCGCGGCGCTTATGTAGCCGGGAACCCCCCGGGGGGCAAGCGGCTTTAGGGCTCCTTCTTGAGCCTGGAGAGCGCGGCAAAAGGCCCCTCCCGGCCCTCTTTCTCCCCCGGAATCGCGGCGGTCACCCCGGGCTTCCGGGGGTAGGGATCGAGGGTTAACGACAAAGCCTGTGCAACCGCCTCGCCGACGTCGATCGCCCCGCCCTCGATCTCCTCGACGTCGTCGGTTTCCGGGTCCAGGTCGATCTCGACCTCCTGTCGATCGGTAGGCCCGTACCGTTCGACGAGATGATCGGCCAAGTGGTTTTCGAGTGGTTCCAAGGTGACCACGCAGGCCTGGACGACGTCGGCCTCCCAGTCGGCCTCCACCCGGTAGAAAACCCCGGACCGGGAAAGCCTTACTCTCGCTTCCAGACGCTTGAGCGCGACCAGCCCGAACCGTTCAGCCAAAGCCCGGCGCTCTCCCTCGCTGGCGGATATCTCAACGACCCGGACCCGCTCGGCAATCTGGTCGAGAGGCACCGGCCGGGCGAATTCGGCTCCCGAGGACATGGCGCCGTTCAGGCCAGCGCGGGGAAGGACACGCGGCCGGCGCGGCGCTTATGTAGCCGGGAACCCCCCGGGGGGCAAGCGGCTTTAGGGCTCCTTCTTGAGCCTGGAGAGCGCGGCAAAAGGCCCCTCCCGGCCCTCTTTCTCCCCCGGAATCGCGGCGGTCACCCCGGGCAGCGACCGGTCGTCGGCCGTGACCGTGCCGTAAGCGTTGCGGCGCAGCGCCTCTTCGAGGTCGCCACCGTCCAGGCCCGCGTCGTAGGCCGCAATGCGGCCGTAGAAGCTGGTGGCCATCTGCTTGACCCGGCGGCCGACCCCCAGGTCGCCGACGCCGAGTTCACGGAGCGTGTTGTCGAAATCGATGAACATGAAATCGAAGAACGACTGGGCAAGCTCCGCGGTCGCCGCGTGATCGCGCTTCAGGCGCCGAAGTACCAGATAGGCGTGCAGCGCCACCATCTCGTAGCGGCCGTCCAGGGTGTCGGGCACGCCGAATCCTGCGAAGAGATCGGGCCGGCGTGCCGCCTCAACGGTCGCGAGATAAAGCGACTCGGATGCGGTATTTCCGGTGTCCCGGCGCTTGAACAAACCAGCCAGCACCTTGTCCTCGCCCTCAGCCCAAGCCGGTTGACAACCCCCGGCCGCGCGGCGCAACTAGCCTCATCGAGCCGCCAGGGTCAACCGGCGGCGGTGGCGAGGAGTTGGGTTCGATGCGCGTGAGCCGGTTGGCGCCGTTTGCGATGGCCTTCCTGATTGCTGCCTGCGCGCCGATCGTCGACAGCCGAGGCAATCTCCCGGAGAGCGAAGACCTGGAGAAGATCAAGGTCGGCGCCTCGACGAAGGACGAAGTGGCGACCGTCCTCGGCAGCCCGTCCTCGGTCGCCACCTTCGATCCGAACACTTGGTATTACATCAGCAAGCGGACAGAGACCGTCGCCTTCTTCCGACCGGAAATGCTCGACCAGAAAGTTCTGACCGTCCGCTTCGACGATGCCGGACTGGTCAAGGATATCGTGCAGACCGACAAGGAAGCGGCGACCGATGTGGAATCCATCGATCGTACGACGCCGACGTCCGGTCAGAGCTTCAGCATCTTCCAGCAGCTCTTCGGGAATCTCGGCCGCTTCGGCGACGCGCCGCCGCGACGCGGCGGGCGGTCGCCGCTCCCCGTTCCCCAGCCCTAGCCGGAACAGCCGGCCCCAACAAAAAACCCCGGCGGTCACCCGCCGGGGTTTTTGCTAGCCGATCTCGTATCGCTCAGCCGTGGGCAAGAACCGCCAGCAGCAGAAGCGCCACGATGTTGGTGATCTTGATCATCGGGTTGACCGCGGGACCCGCCGTGTCCTTGTAGGGATCGCCGACGGTGTCGCCGGTCACCGCGGCCTTGTGGGCATCCGAGCCCTTGCCGCCGTGATGACCTTCCTCGATGTACTTCTTCGCGTTGTCCCAGGCGCCGCCGCCGGCGGTCATCGAGATCGCGACGAAGAGGCCGGTGACGATCACGCCGAGCAGCATGGCGCCGACCGACGCGAACGCCTGAGCCTGTCCGGCAATCGCCTTGATGACCCAGTAGAGGACGATCGGCGAGAGCACCGGCAGCAGGCTCGGGATGATCATCTCCTTGATCGCGGCCTTGGTCAGCATGTCCACGGCCTTGGAGTAGTCGGGCTACGCCCGACCTTCCATGATGCCGGGGATCTCCTTGAACTGACGGCGGACCTCGACCACGACCGAGCCGGCGGCACGGCCAACCGCGGTCATGCCCATGGCGCCAAACAGGTAGGGAAGCAGGCCGCCGATCAGCAGGCCGACGACGACATAGGGATTGGAGAGCGCGAAGTCGATCGCGCCGACCTTCAGCAGACCCTTCTCAGTGAAGTACTTCAGATCCTCGGTGTAGGCAGCGAACAGCACCAGCGCGCCGAGGCCGGCCGAACCGATGGCGTAACCCTTGGTGACGGCCTTGGTGGTGTTGCCGACCGCGTCCAGCGCATCGGTCGTCTTGCGGACGTCCTTCGGCAGGTCCGCCATCTCGGCGATGCCGCCGGCGTTGTCGGTGACCGGGCCATAGGCGTCGAGCGCGATCACGATGCCGGCAAGGGCCAGCATGGTCGTGACAGCGATCGCGATGCCGAAGAGGCCGGCCAGGAGATAGGTCGCGATGATGCCGACACAGATGATGACCGCCGGGGCCGCCGTCGCCTCGAGGGAGATGGCGAGGCCCTGGATCACGTTGGTGCCGTGACCGGTGGTCGAGGCCTGCGCGATGCTCTTCACCGGGCGATAGTTGGTGCCGGTGTAGTACTCGGTCGCCCAGACGATCAGACCGGTGACGATGAGGCCGATAGCGCCGCAATAGAACAGGTGACGACCGCTGAACGTCTTGCCGGCGACGGTGTAAGCCGTCTCGATGCCGATCACGTAGTCGGTCACCGGCCAGAGCACGATGATCGACAGGACGCCCGAGGCGATGAAGCCCTTGTAGAGCGCGCCCATGATGTTCTGGCTGGCGCCGAGGCGGACGAAGTAGGTGCCGATCACCGAGGTGATGATGCAGGCGCCGCCGATGGCGAGCGGGTAAGACATCATCGCCGACGCCTGGGCGCCGGTGAAGAAGATGGAGGCGAGAACCATGGTGGCGACGATGGTCACCGCGTAGGTCTCGAACAGGTCGGCCGCCATGCCGGCGCAGTCGCCGACGTTGTCGCCGACGTTGTCGGCGATCACGGCCGGGTTGCGGGGGTCGTCCTCGGGAATGCCGGCCTCGACCTTGCCGACGAGGTCGGCGCCGACGTCCGCACCCTTGGTGAAGATGCCGCCGCCGAGACGGGCGAAGATCGAGATCAGCGAGGCGCCGAAGCCGAGCGCCACCAGGGCGTCGACGATCGCGCGGCCGTCGGTGCCGACATTAAGCAGGAAGACGTAGTAGCCGGCGACGCCGAGCAGGGCGAGACCAACGACCAGCATGCCGGTGACCGCGCCTGCCTTGAAGGCGATCGAGAGCGCATGCGCGAGGCCCTGGCGGGCGCCTTCGGCCGTGCGCACATTCGAGCGCACCGAGACGTTCATGCCGATATAGCCGGCAGCGCCCGAAAGGATTGCGCCGATCAGGAAGCCGACACCGACTTTCCAGCCGAGGAAGAAGATCAGGATGACGAAGATCACCGCGCCGACGATGCCGATCGTCGTGTACTGGCGATTAAGATAGGCCTGGGCGCCTTCCTGAACCGCCGCGGCGATCTCCTGCATGCGAGGCGATCCGGCGGGCGCCGCCATGATCGAGCGCGAGGTTACGATGCCGTAGAGCAGCGCGAGCACGCCGCAGGCAAGGACGAACAAATGTAGTCCGCTCATGTCCGGGAATCCTTGAAAACGGGAGGGCCGCCCCCTGCGGCCGCGTAAAGGCGGCCGGAACATAACAGCTATTTTTCGATACGCAACGGCGGGTTGGCCAGTGCCGGAAGGGCTTCCGAGCGGCCCTAGGCGGCTTGGACGGCCCCTGCCCGGCGGCGCATCGAGACAAGCCACAGACTGGCCGCGATGCTGATCGCGACCGCCGGCAACACGCCGAAATTGACCGCCTCCCAGCCGAACCGTTGCTGGAGCGCGCCCGACAGGAAGGCGGCGCCCGCCGAGCTCGAGAAGACCAGGAGGTCGTGCAGCCCCTGGGCTGCCGCCTTCTCGGCCGGCGCATAAGTCTCGGTCACCAGGGTCGAGCCGCCGACATAGAGGAAGTTCCAGCCGATCCCGACCAGAACGAGCCCCGAGAAGAAGTGCAGCATCTCGATGCCCGAGAGATTGATCGCGGCGGCCGTCGCGAGCAGGCCGGCTCCCAGAAGCAGGATGCGAACGATGCCGAAGCGCGAGATCAGCGAGCCGGTGACGAAGGACGGTGCGAACATTCCGACCGAGTGCCACTGGATCACGAAGGCAGCGTCGGTGAAGGCGAAACCGCAGCCGACCATCGCCAAGGGCGTTGCGGTCATCACGAGCGTCATCACCCCGTAGCCGATCATTCCCGAGAGGACCGCGACGATGAAGGCCGGCTGGCGGGCAATGGCAGCGAGCGGCCGCCTGGGGCCCTCAAGGTCGGCCGCCCTCGGCTTCGGCAGGTGAAGAGCCAGCACCGGCACGATGGTCGCGATCCAGAGCCCGCCGATGGCGACGAAGCAGCCGGCGAAGACGAAGGCGGGAAACAGGGACTGGGTCGCCTTGGCGAGCTCTGGCCCGAGCAGCGCCGCGATCACGCCGCCCGCCATGACCAGCGAGATGGCCCGGGGCCGGAACGCCGGGCTTGCGGCATCGGCGGCGGCAAAGCGGAAGAAGTGGCCGACGGCGATCGCCGTCCCCATCAGGGCGCTGCCGATGGAAAACAGCAGGAGCGACCCCTGGATGACCGAGGCGCTGGCAAGCGCTGCGCCGGCCGAACCGATCAGGAGGCCGCCGATGAAACCGGCCTTGCGGCCGAATCGTCCCATCAGCAACGAGGCGGGCACCGTCGACAGCATCGTCGCGGTCATCTGGATGGCGAGCGGCAGCGTGGTCAACGTCTTGTTCTCGGCAAGCAGGTTGCCGACCAGCGCCGACAGCGTCATCACCACGACGACGCCGCTGAAGAACAAGGACTGGCAGACCACCAGCAGCGTCACCATACGGCGTTCGGAAACCTGGCTCACTGCATCGGCTTTTCGAACGCGTTGCGGAAGAGGATGTCGCGCACCTCGCCCTCGCCGACGATCTTCGCCGAGACGTTGAGCAGCCGTTCCTTGACGAAATCGAGGTCCTCGAAGCCCGGCTTGATGCGCAGGTTCGCCAGCGAATGCAGGTATTGGATGTAGGCGTCGACCAGGCGAGGCACCTGACCCTTGACACGCAGCATCGCATCGTTGCCGGCGCAGATGAGCGACATCTCGAGCGTCAGGAAGCGGTCGGGCTGGCCGCCCTTGAACAGGGGCAGCGTGATCGGATCGAGTGGGAGCGCCACGCCCGGCGGCTCCTTCGGCTTCATCATCTCGGTGACCTTCGCCTCGATCGGCTCGCGATAGAAGGTCCAGGCGGCGAAGCCGCCGCCGCCGAGGAGAGACGCCAGAACCAGGAGAACGAGGATGAGCTTCATGCCGCCTAGAAGTGCCGATATCCGTCGGACGAAAGGGTAACCGGACCGCCTTGCCGATCAAGCACGGTGACGCCGCTTCCCTGTTCGACCCGACCGATCCGGGTCACGGCCACGTCAGCAAGCCTCTCGGGAAGCTCCATCGGGGCTGTAAAGGCCAGCTCGTAGTCGTCGCCGCCAGTTAGAATCGCTTCCGCCAGCCGCGCGTCGACCGCGATGGCCGCCTTTGCCGCCGCGGATGTCGGCACGCGCTCGGCCTCGATCACGATGCCGACGCCGGAAGTCTCGGCGATATGGCCGAGATCGGCGACGAGCCCATCGGAGACGTCGAGGGCGGCGCTCGCCTTTCCTATCAACGCGCGGCCGAGCGCGAGCCGGGGCTGCGGGAGCAGATAGCGGCCAGCGAGGGTGCCGTCGTGGTCATCGGCGAGACGGCCCTTCAGGACCGCGAGGCCGAGCGCACTGTCGCCGATCGTGCCGCTGACATAGACGTGATCGCCCGGCTTCGCGCCGGAGCGGCGAAGCGCACATCCCTTCTCGACTCGCCCGATGGCCGTTACGGACAGCGTCGCCGGCCCGGGCGTCTTCACCGAGTCACCGCCCGCGAGCGCGATCCCGAACTCCGCCTGGTCGAGAGCGAGTCCACGCACGAAAGCCGCCAGCCACGCCTCGTCAACTGACGCAGGCAGAATCGTCGCGAGCGTGTAGCAGACCGGCTCGGCGCCCATCGCGGCCAGATCGGAGAGATTGACGCGTAATGCCTTTCTGGCGATCAGGTCCGGCGGATCGACCGCGCGGAAATGGACGTCGGCCACCAGCGCGTCAGTCGTGACGGCGAATTCGTACCCATCGCCAGGACTGATCAGCGCGGCGTCGTCGGTGAGGCCCAGCGCACCGGGGAAGCCTGCCGCCAGCGGCCTGAAGAACTGGGCGATGCGGTCGAACTCTCCGAGAGCGGCCGCCATCGGCGCCTACCGCGCTTCGTCCGGCCGGGCCTCGCGGCCGATGCGGTCGAGCACGCCGTTGACGAAACCGGGCTCCTTGCCGGCATAGAAGGCGTGCGCAAGATCGACCCATTCGTTGATCGCGACGCGCAGCGGAACGTCACTCTTGGCGACGATCTCGTAGGCACCGGCGCGAAGGATCACGCGCAAGACCAGCTCCAGCCGATCGAAGGACCACCCTTCGGCGAGATGGCCGGCGATCCGCCGGTCGATATCCTCTCGCCGCTCGGTCACGCCCTCGACGATATCCTTCAGCATCGCCTCGTCGACCTTCACGCCGGTGTCGGCGTCGTCCGAGACCGCGCCTTCGCGCAGCTGCACGTCCCTGAGAGCCGCCGCACTCGTCGTATCGGTCATCTCCATCTGATAGAGCGCCTGGACCGCGGCCAGGCGCGCCGCCGACCGCGTAGAGCCCTTCTGCTTCGGCTTGGCTCCGCTCACGACTTGACCAGGCCGAAGCGGCGTCGGGCCTCGAACACCGCAAGCGCGGCCTTGGCCGCGCCGCCGCCCTTGTCTTGGTCGTCGGGGCGGGCGCGGACCATCGCCTGCTCCCAGTTCTCGCAGGTGAGTATGCCGTTGCCGATCGGCAGCCCGAGCTGGACAGCGAGCACCTGAAGGCCGCGAGAGCTCTCGTTGCAGACGGTCTCGTAGTGGCTGGTCTCGCCGCGGATGACGCAGCCGAGCGCGATGTAGCCGTCGAACTTCGGACTAGCCCCCTGATGCGCGATGCTGATCACCGCGGGGATCTCGAGTGCCCCCGGAACCGCGATGCGCTCGAACGCGACACCGGCGTTGCGCAGTGCCTCGGAGGCGCCCTTGTAGAGAAGATCGGAGATCTCCTCGTAGAAGCGCGCCTCGACGATCAGGAAGCTCGGCAAGGCCATGCTCAGGTCTCTTGATGTGGGATCGCGCGCTGTTCGACGATCTCGAGGCCGTAGCCATCGAGGCCGACGATCGTGCGCTTGGTGTTGGAAAGAAGAACCATTTGGCGGACGCCGAGATCGAGCAGGATCTGGGCGCCGATGCCGTAGTCGCGGAGCCCGGTCTCCTTGCCCGGCCCGCCAAGGCGGGCGCGCACGCGATCGGAGAGGCTCGTCGCGTGCGGCTCCCTCAGCAGAACGACGACACCTCGCCCTTCGCGGCCGATCAGGTCCATCGCCGCCTGCAGCTCTCCACCGCGGCCCTGGCTGGTGTCCGCGAGCACGTCATCCAGCACGTTGAGCGCGTGCATGCGCACCAGCACCGGATCGCCCGATGCGATATCGCCCTTCACGAGCGCGACGTGCTCGGCATACGACGCCTTGTTGACGTAGACGATCATGCGGAAGCGGCCGCCGTGACGGCTCTCGAGCGTGCTCTCCTGCAAGCGTTCGATCACCGACTCCGTGCTGCGACGGTAGGCGATCAGGTCGGCGATCGTGCCGACCTTGATGCCGTGCTTCTGAGCGAAGGCGACGAGGTCGGGCAACCGCGCCATCGTGCCGTCGTCGTTCATGATCTCGCAGATCACCGACGACGGGTTGAGACCGGCCATGCGCGCGATGTCGACGCCGGCCTCGGTATGCCC
>JBGALV010000023.1:0-51845 GCA_044223515.1 Alphaproteobacteria bacterium | reverse complement strand
CTCCTCCGGCCCCTGCGGCAGGCAGAAGAACAGGAAGGCGTAGTCGCCCACGGCGTGCGCGAAGCTGTTGGGCTCAAGCGCGAAGCGGAGCGAGCCGACGTCACCGTCGCCGACCCGTCCCAGCGGTTTCGCGACGGCGGGCTTGCCGTCCATCGTGAACGACCTGGCGCCGTTGCGGAGCGCGAAGCGGTTCGCCTCGAAACCCTCGGCCTCTCCCGGCCCGATCTCGAGGCCACGTGCCTTGCAGTGCGCGCGGAATGCCGTGTCGTCGCGCTCGAAGGGCGGCTCGCGCTTGAGTTCGGGAAAGCAGCGCATCAGCTCCGGATGCTGCGCCGGGCAGTGATAGCACTCTCGCGCATTCTCCATGACGAGCTTCCAGTTGCCCTTCTCGACCACCGTCGCCTCGTGGGCGATCTTGCCGCCCGCGAGCTCGTGCGGTGCCAGCAGAGGCTCGAGCGCGTGGCGGATCGGCGCGAAGTCGGGCGGGATCGACGCCAGGCAAATGAAGAGGGTGCCGGCGACGACCTCGAGATGGATCGGCTTGAGACCGTAGCCGGAGCGATCGAAGTCCTTCGGCATGCCGCCGGCGGCCAGCAGCTTGCCGTCGAGGCCATAGGTCCATTGGTGGTAAGGGCAGACGAGGCGGGAAGCGGTGCCGCGCGTCTCGGCACAGATCTCGGCGCCGCGATGGCGGCAGGTGTTGAAGAAGCCGCGGATCGTGCCGTCGGCGGCGCGGACGAGAATCACCGAGGTCCGGCCGATGTGGAGCGTCACCTGGCCGACCGGCTTCGGGATGTCCAGATCGAGCCCGGCAAAAAGCCAGACCCGACCGAAGATCGCGTCCAGATCGAACTCGTAGAGCGCGGGATCGCGGTAGAAGGCCTGCGGCAGCGTGTGCCCGGGCCGGCGCTGATCGAGGAGCGCTTTCACTCGTGCCGCGTCGTACATGGCGTCCCCGCTTTCGTGCCCGGTGCCGCCGCCTTGCCTTGGCCGAGCCGTTCCTTAAGCTACCGCCAAGACGCCCTTCCGACCGCCCAAAACCGACATTCCTCCCCGATGAACCGCAAGCCGCTGAGCCCGGTCGGTGCCGCCGACATCGCCGCCTATGAGCGGGACGGCGTCGTCTGCCTGCGCGGCGTGTTCGATGCGGAGTGGATCGCCTTCATGCGGGAAGCGGTTGCCGAAGCGCTGGCGAAGCCCGGCCCGCACGGCGAGAGCTACACCAAGGCCGGCAACCCGGGCGGATTCTTCGGCGACCTCGACATGTGGCAGCGGCTCCCGAGGTTCCGCCGCTTCGTCTACGAGTCGCCGGCTGCCGAGATCGCGGGGCGCCTCATGGGCGCCTCGCGGGTCAATTTCTTCTACGACCAGCTCCTGGTGAAGGAGCCGGGCACCACCGAGCGCACGCCCTGGCACCAGGACCAGCCCTACTGGGCGGTCAGCGGCCGGCAGGTCTGCTCGATCTGGCTTCCCTTCGATCCGGTGCCGCAGGTCAACGCGGTCGAGTATGTGCGCGGCTCGCATCTATGGAGCCGGCCGAGCGCACGCCCTGGCACCAGGACCAGCCCTACTGGGCGGTCAGCGGCCGGCAGGTCTGCTCGATCTGGCTTCCCTTCGATCCGGTGCCGCAGGTCAACGCGGTCGAGTATGTGCGCGGCTCGCATCTATGGAGCCGGTCGTTTCTGCCGTATCACTTCAACGACGGCAGCCCCTATCGCGCGCGCGACCTGGAGGCGATGCCGGACATCGATGCCGACCGCGGCGCTTACGACATCGTCGCCTACGAGATGGAACCCGGCGACTGCCTGGTGTTCCAGGCGATGATCGTCCATGGCGCGCCGGGCAACGCCTCGATGGCGCATCGCCGCCGGGCCCTCGCGACGCGCTGGACCGGCGACGACGCGCGCTATTGCGTCCATTCGGGCGAGGTCGCGATCCCGACATCCGATCCCGGCCTGAAGCACGGCGACGAGATGGATTGCGCGCTGTTTCCACGCATCTGGCCCACCAACGATCTCCATTTCTGAACGGGAAGCGCCATGACCACCCAGCCTCGCCGCGCGATAGACGTCTTCTCGTTCGTGAGCGCGGCCGACACGCAGATCTCGCCGGACGGGCGTCAGATCTTCTACGTGCATACCACGCGCGAGATCTCGACCGACGAGAAGAAGAACGTGATCAAGGTGTCGTCGGACCGGCAGACATGGACCGAGATGCCGGAAACCAGCGGCGTGATCGTCGCGCGCTGGGCGCCGGATAGCCGCCGGATCGCGATGCTGCGGAAGGTCGGCGACAAGACGCAGGTCGTGGTCCGCGACGTTCAGGGCGGGACCTCGAAGGTGCTGACCGAAACCCCGCGGCCGGTGCGCGAGCTCGCCTGGTCGACGGACGGAACGCGCGTGGCCTTCCAGATGCGGATCGAGGAGCCGATGCCGGAGTGGCTCGGCCTCGCCAAGCCGCCGGCGGGCGCGACCTGGGCGGCGCCCGTCCGCTATACCGAGCGCGTGGTCTATCGCCACGACTCCTACGGCGAGTGGCCGGAGGGTAACTATCAGGTGCTGGTGGCCGCCTCCGACGGCTCGGCGCCCCCGACGCAGGTGACTAAAGGCACCTGGTGGAACGGCATGCCCCATCTCAACCCGCCGGGCCTCGTCTGGTCGGCGGACGGCAACGAGATCCTGTTCACTGGAACGCAACGGCCGGACTGGGACGAGAAGCCGTCTGAGACCGAGATCCATGCCGTGCGTGCCGATGGCAGCGGTTCCCGACAGCTGACCAGGCATGGCGGACGCGTCAGCCGGCCCGCTCCTTCACCCGACGGCAAGTCCCTGGCCTACACCCAGGCCAACGACGACCGCTTCAGCTTCAAGCGTCGGCGACTCTTCGTGATGCCGTTCGGCGGTGGCGAGGCGAAGGAGATCCTGCCCAACTTCGACCGCAGCATCGAGGACATCGCCTGGACCTCCGACAGCAAGGCGCTGCTGGTGACCTACGAGGCGGAAGGGCGCCGCGAGATCGCGCGCGTCACGCTCGACGGCAAGACGAGCACGATCGTCGAGGACGTCGGTGCCTCGATCGAGATGCCCTATGCGAGCGGCGGCTTCTCGGTCGCCGGCGACGGCACGGTCGCCTACATCCGCTCCGCGATCGGCGTGCCGGCCGAGGTCGCCGTGGTCCCGCCCTCGGGTCCGGCGAGGACGATCACCGGCCTCAACGACGCCTATGCGCGGGAGCTCAACGGCTTCCATACGGCCGAGATGTTCTGGGTCGATGGCGGCGAAGGCCGCAAGGTTCAGTGCTGGCTGATGAAGCCGAAAGGCAAGGGACCGCACCCGATGGTGCTCGAGATCCATGGCGGCCCCTACGCGCAGTACGGCAATCGTTTCTCGATCAAGTACCAGCTGATGGCAGCGGCCGGCTACGCGATCCTGTTCACCAATCCTTGCGGCTCGACCGGCTATGGCGAGGCCTTCGCCAACGCCCTACATGACCGGTTCCCCGGTCCCGACTACGACGACATGATGGCGGCGGTCGACGTCGCGGCGGCGCGGCCGGACATCGATGCGAAGAATTTGTTCGTCACCGGCGTCAGCGGCGGCGGCGTGCAGACCCTGTGGGCGGTGACCCACACACATCGCTTCCGCGCCGCAGTCTCGATCAAGCCGGTGGTGTCGTGGGAGAGCTGGCTGCTGACGGCCGACATGGGCGTCACCGGCGGCCTCGTCTGGATGGGCGGCGAGAAGCCCTGGGAGAATCCGGGCAAGTATCGCGCCCGCTCGCCGCTCGCCTTCGCGCACATGGCGAAGACGCCGACCATGTTGATGGCCGGCGAGACGGACTCGCGCACGCCGCCGACCGAGGCGATCCAGATGTACTCGGCCTTCAAGCTCGCCGGCGTCGAGACGGCGCTGGTCCGATTCCCGAATACGAGCCATTCGTCATGGGTCATGCGGCCGTCGCTGTTCGCGGCCGAGGTTTCGATCATGCTCGGCTGGTTCGAGCGTTTCCGCGTCAAAGCCTAAGGGGGATTCAATTCATATGCTCAGCGTCGACAATCGCTTCTCTCGCACCTATGCCGAAGCCCGTCAGCGTTTCCATCGGGCTGCCGAGTTCAATGGCTCGAAAGTCAAGGTCTACAAGCACCCATTGACCGGGCCGAACGGCGAGGAGATGGCGAGCGACGTCGTCTTCCTCGGCAATATCGAGGCCAAGGCGGTCATGGTCGTGACGTCCGGCGTACATGGGCCGGAGCTCTTCTGCGGCTCGGGTGCGCAGATCGACGCGATCCTCGATCTCGATATCACGCGCTATGGCAACGTCGCGATGCTCCTCGTCCATGCGGTCAATCCCTATGGCACCACCTGGCTGCGCCGCACCAACGAGGACAACATCGACATCAACCGCAACTTCGCCGATTTCTCGAAGCCGCGGCCCGCCAATCCCGGCTACGAGGAGTTGGCCGACGACTTCGTGCCGCGGGATTCGAGCGAGGCGACGTGGAAGGCGGCGGATGAGCGCATCAAGGCCTATGGCGCGAAGCACGGAAAGCCTGCGCTCGATATCGCCGCGTCGGGTGGCCAGTACACGCGGCCCGACGGGTGGTTCTACGGCGGCACCGGACCGACGTGGTCCCGCAAGACCATGGAGTCGATCGTCTCTGATTACAATCTGAAGAACCGGAAGCTGGTCGCCGCCATCGACTTCCATACCGGCGCCGGCCCCTTCGGCTATTGCGAGCCGATCTATTCCGGCGATCCCGCGCATCCCGGTCGCGATCGTTTGCAGCGCTGGATCGGGCCGGCGATGACGATCCAGCGCGACGGCAAGGCTGCCACTCCGCCGCAGCAGGGATTGAGCTCCGAGCTATGGGAGAAGAGCTGCGGCGCGCATTCGGGCTATGTCAGCTTCGAGTACGGCACCGTGCCGCATACGGAGGTGCTCAACTCTCTGCGCGCCGAGCACGTTCTTCACAAGCAGGGCAGGAACGACTGGAAGAGCGCCGAGGTACAGGCAGTGAAGCAGCGCCTGCTCCACGCTTTCGCACCAGACCATGAGACCTGGCGCGAGATGGTCGTCACTCAGGCGCGCTATCTGTTCGACCGCATCGCCCGCGGCCTCGCCGCCGAAGTCTAAGAGAGAAGAAGATCAGATGCCGACGCCGTTGAACACCGACCAGATCGACAACCTGTTCGCCGGTTGGGGCGCCAAAGGTCAGCCGGGCGGCGCGCTTGCCGTGCTCCGCGGCGGCGAACCGGTGCACCAGCGCTGCTTCGGCCTCGCCAGCCTCGAGCTCGGGGTGCCGATCAGCCTGAAGTCCCGATTCCACATCGCCTCGATCACCAAGACCTTCGTCGGTGCGGCGTCGGCGCTGTTGGTCGAGCGCGGCAAGCTCGATCTCGACGAGGACGTGCGCGGCGTCCTCCCGGAGATCAAGCTCGACAAGCCGGTGCCGATCCGTCGGCTGCTCGGCATGACCAGCGGGTTGCGCGACTCCTGGGAGCTGATGCAGCTCTCGGGCGTCGGTACCGATCAGGCGCGGACGATCCAGGACTTTCTCGACATCGCCTTCAACCAGCGCCACTTCAGCTGGCCGCCGGGCGAGCGCAACGTCTACACCAACATCAACTTCATCTACATGGCGCTGGTGATCGAACGGCGTAGCGGCAAGCCGTTCACGCAGTTCCTTGCCGAAGAGCTGCTGAAGCCGCTCGGCATGACCGCGACGCGCATGCGCGACGAGCCCTACGACATCGCCGAAGACCTCACCAATTCCTATCTGCCGCAGCCGGACGGAAGCTGGATCAGGGGGCTCTTCTCGATCGGGCTCGGCGGCGCCGGCGGGCTCATCAGCTCCGTTCCCGATCTGATCAAATGGCAAGGCCTGTTCCGGGCCGGCGGCATCGGCAACGAGAAGTTCATCCGTCACATGGCGACGCCCGGGACGCTCGCCAGCGGCAAGCCGACCAACTACGGGCTCGGGCTCGGCGTCCGCAAGTATCGCGGCCTCGACCTCTGGACCCATGGCGGCGGGCTGCCGGGTTTCCGCTCGGTCTTCGCCTACATGCCGGGCGTCGACTTCGGGGTGCTGCTGCTCAGCAACCGTGACGACGCGGATACCTATCGCCGCTTCACCGAGATCGCCGACATCGCGCTCGCCGAGGAGTTCCCGGAGCCGGCACCGGCGAAGCTCGGTGCCGAGCGGATGAAGCAGGTCTCCATCCCGGGCTTGGCGCTCTCGCAGCTCGATGGCCGCTACATCGACCGCGAGACCGGCGAGGTGTTGACGCTGAAGGTGAGAGACGCCGGCATCGAGGCCGACAAGAACGGCCATGCGCTGATGCTGCGTCCCGTCGGCGGCAACCGCTTCCTCGAGAACTGGTCCAACGTCGACACGGTCGCCGAGATCGAGGCCGGTCCCAACAAGGCGCCGATCGTCCGGATGGACTTCGGTGGCCAGGCCTGCGTCTTCGACCCGTGCCCGATCTATGAGCCGTCGACGGCGGCGCTCGACGCCTGTGTCGGCAAGTACGCCAGCGACGAGCTTCGGACCACCTTCGAGGTCACGCGGGAGAAGAGTGGCCTGATGCTGCGCCTCGGACCGGGTTTCCAGCGCCAGGCGGTGGTATCGCTGGAACCGCTCGGACCCGACCGCTTCGTCGGCAAGACGCAGCTCTGGCAGGGCTGGTGGGTCGTGCATGCGATCCGCATGGTGCGCGAGGGCAACCGGATCTCGGCGATGATCGTCAACACCGACCGGATGAAGGACGTGCGCCTCGACCGCGTCGGCTAGGGCCGGCGCGGCTCAGCCGAGATATTCATGGGTCTGGCTGCGCCGGCATTCGTTCGGCGCGTGGTCGCGCCTGAGCAGGCTCATGATGTGGATGACGAGGCCGCAAAAGACCACGCGGCTACGGTCCCCCTCCACGGCAAACGCGTCCGCGGCTGTCTGGACCCGGGCGGCGGCCTCGTCGAAGCCCAGCATGAAGACCAGCTCCCGAGCCGTCTGCCAAGCCCTCCGCTCCAGAAGGTCGGACGCACGGCGTTCATGCGCCGCGAGCGGTTCCGGTCTCATTTTCAATCGCCTCATGGCGGCAAGAGGAGACGAATGTTCCTGTATTGTTCTTGTTCTCGTCAAGCCCTAAGAGCCCGCGCGTTCCTTTCGCGACGCGGATGTCGCCAATGAGCGGGAAGCGGTCGCGGGCCGGTTTGCCCCTGGGGGCGGGTCATGCAATTCGTGAGTAATGGGTGAGGGGAAGGCACCGATGTCCGACGCGACCAGCCAAAGCCGTCCGCAGGTGCTGGCCGCCTCGATCGAGCTGTCGCCGCGCGGGATCGCCAAGGACCCCGACGGCCTGCGCCTGATCCCGCCGGGCACGCGCGTCTACATCGTCGACGCCGGCGACACGTCCGCTGTGGATTGGGCGACCGCCTGCCTTGCACTCGTGCGCGCCGACCTCGTGCCGGTTCCGCATATCGCCTGCCGCCGGATCGCGGCGGGGACATCGCCAAGCCGGCCGGTCCTTTCGGGTCGTCGATGGACGTTCTCTCGACCGGCCTCCTGGAACGCCATGGCATCCGTCATATCGGTGTCGCCGGCCATCCAGAGGGTTCGCCCGACATCCCGCCGGCCGTTGTGGTCGACGCGCTGCATTGGAAGATCGACTTCGCGGCACGGGGCGGCATCGATCTGCGTCTGGTCACCCAGTTCAATTTCGACGCGGACGCGGCGGTCGCCTGGGCCGAGAGGCTTCGCTCGGAAGGCATCCGGGTGCCGATCCATCTCGGGGTTGCCGGGCCGACGACGATGACGCGCCTGATGAAATACGCGGCGCTCTGCGGCGTCCGCACCTCGCTCTCCTTCGCGCTGAAGCGCAAGGCCGCTCTGACCTCGCTGCTCGGCAGCTATGCCCCAGATCCGCATGTGCGGGCGATCGAGGGCGGCGTATTGTCGGCTGAGCGGAGCCTAATTCAGCAACTGCATGTCTATGCCTTCGGCGGGCTTTCCAGCGCCGCCGAATGGCTGACCGGACGTGGCTCGTGGGAGCCGAGGAGCAAAGCGTGACCGAGACCGTGCTTCATTCCGCGACCAAGACCGCCGTGATCGGCTTCGAGCGGCCGTTCTGCGTGATAGGTGAGCGGATCAACCCGACGGGGCGCAAGAAGCTCGCGGCCGAGATGATGGCCGACGACTTCTCCGGCGTGACCGCCGATGCGCTGGCGCAGGTCGCGGCCGGTGCGCTGGTGCTCGACGTGAATGCCGGCGTGACCGCCGTCGACCCCAACGTCACCGAGCCGCCGCTGATGGCCAAGACGGTCGAGCTGGTGCAGTCGCTGGTCGACGTGCCGCTGTCGATCGACTCCTCGGTGCCGGCGGCGTTGGCGGCGGGCCTGGCCGTCGCCAAGGGCCGGCCACTGGTGAACTCGGTCACCGGCGAGGAGGATCGCCTGGAGACCATCCTGCCGCTGGTGAAGAAGTACGACGTGCCGGTGGTCGCGATCTCGAACGACGAGACCGGCATCAGCTACGATCCCGACGTCCGCTTCGCCGTCGCCAAGAAGATCGTCGAGCGCGCCGCCGACCACGGCATCAAGGCATGCGACATCGTCGTCGATCCGCTGGTTATGCCGATCGGCGCCTTGAACACCGCCGGAGCCCAGGTCTTCCGGTTGGTCCGGCGGCTTCGCGAGGAGCTCAAGGTCAACACCACCTGCGGTGCCTCCAACATCTCCTTCGGCATCCCGAACCGCCGGGTGATGAATGCGCACTTCCTGTCGATGGCCGCCGCCATGGGCATGACCAGCGCGATCATGAACCCCCTGCACAAGGAAGACATGGACGCGATCCGGGCGGCCAATACGCTGAACGGCTTCGATCCGGACTGCATGGCCTGGCTCCGCGCCAACCGCGACCCGGCTGCCGCCGGAGCGGGCGAGGGCGGCGGGCGCCGTCGCGGCCGGCGTCAGGCGGGCGAAACGACGGCCTGAGGGTTGCCGAAGCGGCCCTGTTTACCGTATTGCCGAAGGACGTTGCGAAGGGGATTTCCTTGAAGACCGAGTATCGTGTGGCCGTCATCGGCGGCGGCGTCGTCGGCGCCAGCATTCTCTATCACCTGACCAAGCTCGGCTGGACCGATATCGCGCTTTTCGAGAAGCACGAGCTGACCTCGGGCTCGACCTGGCACGCAGCCGCCAGCGTCCACACCTACAACTCGGACGCCAACGTCTCGAAGCTGCAAAAATACACGATCGATCTCTATCGGGAGATCGAGCAGATCTCCGGCCAGAGCTGCGGCATCCACGCGACCGGCAACATGGTCGCCGCCGCCACCGACGAGATCTTCGACAACCTCAAGCTCATGCACTCCCGTGCCAAGTACCTCGGCATGGAGACGCACCTCATCTCGCCGCAAGAGGCGACCAAGCTCAACCCGCTGCTGGATCCGAGCCAGTTCGTCGGCGCGCTGCATCGCCTCGACGGCGGCCATGTCGATCCGAACGGCGTCACCCACGCCTATGCGATCGCTGCCCGCAAGGCCGGGGCCGAGATCCATCGCTTCACCCAGGTGTCGGCACTGAAGCAGCGGACCGATGGCGGCTGGGACATTACGACCGACAAGGGCGTGGTCAAGGCCGAGCATGTGGTCAACGCTGCCGGCCTCTGGGCGCGCGAGGTCGGTCGCATGGCCGGTATCGAGCTGCCGGTGCTGGCGATGGAGCACATGTACGTCGTGACCGAGGAGATCCCCGAGATCGTCGCGCACGGCAAGGAGATCCTGCCGACGACCGACTATTTCGGCGAGATCTACATGCGCCAGGAAGGGAAGGGTGTGCTTCTCGGGACCTACGAGAAGGACTGCCGGGTGTGGTCGCCGCACACCACGCCCTGGGACTTCAACATGGCTCTGCTGCCCGATGATCTCGATCGCCTCGCGCCGCATATCGAGATTGGCTTCAAGCACTTCCCGGCAGTCGGCCGCGCCGGCATCAAGAAGGTGGTCAACGGCCCCTTCACCTTCGCGCCCGACGGCAACCCTCTGGTCGGGCCGGTACGGGGCCTCAGGAACTACTGGTCCGCCTGCGGCGTCATGGCCGGGTTCGCCCAGGGCGGCGGCGTCGGCCTCGCGCTCTCGCGCTGGATGGTCGAGGGCGATCCGGGCGCCGACATCTTCGCGATGGACGTCTCACGCTTCGGCAAGTACGCGACACACCAGTACACGCTGATCAAGGTGCCGGAGAACTACGCGCGCCGCTTCCGCATCGCCTATCCGAACGAGGAGATGCCGGCCGCGCGTCCGCTCCGCCGCTCGCCGGTCTATGATCGTCTCAAGGATGCCGGTGCCGTGTTCGGCGCCAATTTCGGCCTCGAGGTCGCGCTCTGGTATGCGCCGAAGGGCATTGAGCCGGTCGAAAACCCGACCTACCGTCGCTCCAACGCCTTCCCGATCGTCAAGGAAGAGTGCCACGCGGTCCGCAACGCTGTCGGCCTGATGGAGATCACCGGCTTCGGCAAATACGAGGTGGTGGGACCCGATGCCGAAGCGTGGCTCAATCGCGTCCTCGCCAACAAGATGCCGAAGCCTGGCCGCATGGTTCTAGCGCCGATGCTGAACCCGCGTGGCACCGTGATCGGCGACTTCTCGGTCGCGCGGCTTGCCGAGGACCGCTTCCTGATGATCGGCTCGGGCGTCGCCGAGGTCTATCACATGCGCTGGTTCGAGGCGCATCCGCCGCCGGCCGGCACCTATATCCGTCCGCTGCCGCATGCATTGACCGGCTTCGGCATCGCGGGGCCTAAGTCACGCGAGCTGCTGCAGCGCCTCGTATTCGAGGACGTCTCGGCCGACAAGTTCAAGTTCTTCGCTGCGCGCGAGATGGTGGTGGGGCTTGCACCGTGCACCGTGCTGCGCGCCAGCTACACCGGAGATCTCGGCTATGAGATCTGGACCACGCCGGATTTCCAGGTCACGCTCTATGATGCGATCGTCGAGGCCGGCAAGGACCTGGGCCTTCGCCACTTCGGCAACCGCGCGTTGATGTCGCTTCGCCTGGAGAAGGCCTACGGCGCCTTCTTCCGCGAGTTCCGCCCCGACTACACGCCGATGGAGAGCGGCCTCGACCGCTTCGTCGCCTACGACAAGCCGGACTTCATCGGCCGCGAAGCGGCGCTCAAGGACCGCGCGACGCCGCCGAAGAAGAAGCTGGTGCCTTTGATCGTCGATACCGAGGTCGAGGTTGTGGGCTACGAAAGCGTGCTAAAGGGCGACGAGGCGATCGGCCAGGTGACTTCCGGCGGTTACGCCCACTGGGCGGGCAAGAGCATGGCGATGGCCTATGTGAAGCCGGAGCTCGCCAAGGACGGGGAGAAGCTCTCGGTGCTGATCTTCGGCAAGGCGTGCCCGGCGGTGGTCGCGACCCAGCCGCTGTTCGACGCCAATGGCGGACGTCAGCGCGGATGAGCGAGCTCATCGCCAACGCCCGCATGTACTCGGTCGCGCCGCCGGCGGCCGCGGCCTGGAAGCGTTTGTTTGCCTGGCTGCAGGCCAAGTCCGGCGTCGACATGACGGTGATCGACCACGCCTTCCCGGCGTCGCTCGACGAACTGTGGTCGAGGAAGGATCTCGCCTGCACCTTCATGTGCGGATGGCCGTTCATGCGCTACGGCGCGGTCCACCAGGTCGTGGCCGCGCCGATCCCCAGCGCCGACTATGCAAAGGGGCGGCCGGTCTACTGCTCGCATTTCGTGGTCCGTGACGACGCGCCGTTCAAGACGCTCGAAGACACCTTCGGGCACCGCTTTGCCTACACGATCCCGGACTCGCATTCGGGCTACAACGCGCCACGCCATCATCTTCTCAAGTACCGGAAGGGCGGCACCAAGGCGCTCTATCGCGAGATCGTCGGGCCGCTGCGCACGCCGCGCCTCATGGTCGAGGCGATCGTCGAGGGCAAGACCGATGTCGGTCCGCTCGACTCCTTCGCCTATGCGCTGCTCCGCCGCCATTGGCCGGAGGTCGCCGGCCGCACGCGGGTCATCGCCTCCACTGACGTCGTGCCGATCCCGGCCTTCATGGCCTCGGCCGGCACCTCGCCCGAGATCGTGAAGCGCCTCGCCGACACGCTGGTCACTTTCGGCGACGATCCGGCGCAGGCCGAACTTCGCGCCGATCTCTGCATCATGGGCTTCGCCCGTGTGGCCGAGCGCGACTACCAGATCACCGAGGACTGGGCCCAGGCCGCGGAGACGCGAGGCCTCGTCGAGATCGCGTGATGCGCCGGCTGCTGCAGGCGATCGAGAAGCTCTATCGCCGGGCACCGGGCGGTCCGCTCGCTGCCGCGGTGCCGAAGCTGACGATCGAGCCGCGCCCGGGGACCGGGAAGCGCAAACCTGTCGCGCAATTCGTCGGCCGGTCGGTCGAGTTGTCGAGGCGTGGGCCGCTGGCCGAGATCGCCGAGGCCTTTGCCGCGGTCGAACCGCATTGCGACTGGCTGCAGAACCCGAACTACTCCGAAGCCAGCCTGGGGCCGGGTTATGTCGACCGTTACGGCTATGTCGAGCTGGTCGGGCCCGGCCGCCCGATCGAGAACTCCGACCTGCTGGTCGGCCTGCTGATGCTCGGGCCTGGGATGCACTACCCGGACCACGCGCATCCGGCCGAAGAGATCTATCACGTGGTCGCCGGCACCGCCGACTGGTGGCGCGAGGACGAAGGATGGCGAGAGAAGGGACCGGGGACGCTGATCCACCACGTGCCGATGATGCGCCACGCGATGCGTACCGGGACCGAGCCGCTGCTGGCGCTCTATTGCTGGACCGGCGAGGTGAAGACCTACGCGACGATGACGGAGACCGGTCGATGAGCGATGCGAAAGGCCAATGCCTGTGCGGCGGCGTGCGCTTCACTCTGTCGGGCGAGCTGCGCCCGGTCGTCGTCTGCCATTGCGGCCAGTGCCGGCGCTGGCACGGGCATGTCGGCGCCTATACGCGCGTGCCGACTTCGGCGCTGAAGATCGAGGGCGAGCGCAGTCTCGCCTGGTATCGCAGCTCCGAGCGGGCGCGGCGCGGCTTCTGCAGGGACTGCGGATCGAGCTTATTCTGGGAGCGGATCGGCAGCGACCAGATCTCGGTCACGGCCGGCACGCTCGACGAGCCGACGGGTATCGAGACCAGGCTGCAGATTTTCGCCGAGGACGCCGGCGACTATTACGAGATCGACGACCGGATCCCGGTCAGGCCGCCTGGCGCCACAGGCACCTGAGCGATCACTTCGCCACCGAGATCGAGATGGCAGGCGATCCGGTGCTCGCCGAAGCGGCGGATCGGCGGGGGCGTTGTGTCGCAGAGCCCGGCGATGCGGCTGGGACACCGGCTGGCGAAGGCGCAGCCGACGATGATCTCGCTTGGGCTCGGCATCACGCCGTCGAGGACGGCCTCGGGCGGCGGCGCGTCGGGATCGGGCGTCGGCGCGGCGCGCAGCAGCGCCTCGGTATAGGGGTGATAGGGCGGCTGGAAGACCTGGTCGACAGGACCGTACTCGACGACGCGGCCGAGATACATGACAGCGACATGGTCGGCCATGTGGCGTACCAGCGCCAGGTCGTGGCTGATCAGTACGAGGCCGAGCTGCGACTGTTCCAGCAGTTCGCCGAGCAGGTTCAAGATCGCCGCCTGAACCGAGACGTCGAGCGCCGAGACCGGCTCGTCGGCGACGACGAGGCCCGGATTGCCGGCGAGCGCGCGGGCGATCGCGACTCGCTGGCGCTGGCCGCCGGAGAGCTGGTGCGGCATCCGTTCGGCCATCTCGGTGGGGAGCCGTACCTGCGCCAGCAGCTTCGCGACCTCCGCCTTGGCCTCGCCGGTAGCCAGCGCGCGCAGCATCCGGAGCGGACGCATCAGCGCGTAGCCGATCGAATGGCTCGGGTTCAGCGTCGAGTCCGGGTTCTGGAACACCATCTGGACCTGCCGGCGGACCTCGCGCGGCCGCTCGTCGACCTGGACCTTGGCGAGGTCCATGTCGCCGAGCTTCACCTCGCCCGAGGTGCCGTCGAGCAGGCCTGAGATGATGCGGGCGACCGTCGACTTGCCGCAGCCTGACTCCCCGACGATGGCCAGCGTCTCGCCGGCGCGCGCGTCGAAGTCGACGTCGGTGACCGCACGGACGACGCCGGTCTTGCCGCCGAACAGGCTTGAGATCTTGTATTCCTTGCTCAGGTTCCGGACGCTGAGGACCACCGGCATGGTCTCGTTGGAGGCGGCGGTCTCGTCGACCGCGGCTTCCAGCGCCGCGCTGGCGCGCACCGCCTCGAGCCGGGCGCAGCGGGCGAGATGTCCGTCGCCCAGGTCGGCCATCGCGATCGGACGTTCCTCGCATTCATGGCGGACGGCGAAGCTGCAGCGGGGTGCGAAGGCGCAGCCAATGCGCATCCGGTCGGCCGCGATGATCGTGCCCTCGATCGGCCGAAGCTTGCCGCGGCGGCTGCCGCTGCTGAGGCGGGGAAGGGCACCCAGCAGGCCGCGCGTATAGGGGTGGGACGGCGCGCGGAACACGGTCGAGATCGAGCCGGTCTCGACCATGCGCCCGGCATAGAGCACGCCGATGCGGTCGCAGACGCGGGCGACGGTGCCGAGATTGTGGCTGATGAACAGGATCGCGGTGCCGAACTTGGCGCGGAGATCGCGGACCAGCGCCAGGATTGCCGCCTCGATGGTGACGTCGAGGCCGGTGGTCGGCTCATCCATGATCAGCAGCGCCGGCTCGGCCATCAGCGCCATTGCGATCACGACGCGCTGCTGCTGGCCGCCCGAGAGCTGGTGCGGGTAGCGGTCCATCATCGCCGCCGGGTCCGGCAGCCGGACTTCCTTCAGCATCTGGACGGCGCGGTCGAAGGCGGCCTTCTCGCTGGTCTCGCCATGGAGGAGCGGCACCTCCATCAGCTGCTTGCCGATCGGCATGACCGGGTTCAGGCTCGACATGGGGTCCTGGTAGACCATGGCGATGCGGTTGCCCCGGATCCGGGACAGCTCGTGATCCGAGAGCTGAGACGTATCCTGTCCCTCGACCCGAATGCGGCCTTCGGTGATGAGCATTCCGCGCGGCAGGTAGCGCATCGCCGCCAGCGCCACCGTCGACTTGCCGCAACCGGACTCGCCGACCAGCCCGAGGGCTTCGCCCTCGCCGATCGAGAAGCTCACGTCGCTCAGGATGTTCTGGTGCCCGGTCCGGTGCTGGTAGGCGATGGAGACGTGCTCGAAGGAGAGGACGTCAGCCATCGAGCGAGGCTTCGCGGATGCCCGTAGCGAGGAAATTGGCGCCGATCACCAGGGAGGAGATGGCGGCGGCCGGGATCAGCGTCATGTGCGGCCAGACGAAGATCATGCCGTAGGCTTCCTTGACCATGCCGCCCCAGTCCGGATCCGGCGGCGGCAGGCCGACGCCGAGGAAGCCCAGCACGCCGATGGCGATCGTCGTGTATCCGAGGCGCAGGAAGAAGTCGACGATCAGCGGCCCGCGCGCGTTCGGCAGGATCTCGACGAACATGATGAAAAGAGCGCTCTCGCCGCGCATGCGGGCGGCGGCGACATAGTCGCGGTTCTTGATATCGAGGGTGACGCCGCGGACGATGCGGGCGACGATAGGCGCCGACGACAGCGTGATCACCGCGATGATGTTGAACGCGGACGCGCCGAACTTCGCGATGATGATCAGGTAGAGGATGATCTTCGGGAAGGCGAGCAAGGTGTCGCCGATCCGCATGATGACCGCATCGACGATGCCGCCGCGGTATCCTGAGAGAAGGCCGAGGAATACACCGAGCACGACGGCGCCGAGCACAGCGGTCGGCGCCACGGTCAGCACCGTGCGCGCACCCCAGATCAGGCGCGAGAGGATATCGCGCCCGAGATTATCGACCCCGAGCCAGTGAGCGGCGGAAGGGTAGGGATCGGCGATCAGCGCCGGATCGATCTTGTTCGGCGGATAGGGGGCGACCCATGGCGCCAGAAGTGCCAATACGCACCAGGTGAGCAGGATCAACCCGCCGAAGGTCCCGATGGGCGAGCGGGTGAGCAGGTCGCGCGCCCTGGCGACGAACCCGGACGGTGCCGACCTCGTCCCGTCGCGGACAGCGCCGACGCGGCCCGCCGGAATGTCTTGGCTGATCTCGGTCATACTCGGATCCGGGGATCGAGCGCCATATACCCGAGGTCGCCGAAGAGCTGGGTCAGCATGGTGACGCTGACCGCGATCAGCGTGCCGGCTTCGATCACTGCGATATCCTTGGTGAGCGCCGCCTCCAGCATCAGCCGGCCGAAGCCGGGATAGGCGAACAGCGTCTCGACCACGACCAGGCCCGAGACCAGGTAGTTAAGTTGAAGCAGGATCACGGTGAACGGCGTGATCAGCGCATTGCGGAGCGCGTGCTTGCCGACGACCTGATTGAAGGAGTTGCCCTTCAGCAGCGCGGTGCGGATATAAGGCGCACGCATCACCTCGACCATCGAGGACCGGACCATCGCGATCAGGTAGCCCGCGTCATAGAAGGTGACGACCAGCACCGGCAGGACGAACTGCATCCAGATCGCCCAGCCGGAGTCGCTGCGGAGCGGCGATGTCCCGGGAAGCCATCCGAGCCAGACGACGAAGATGGCGAGCAGGAACACGCCCATCGCGAATTCCGGGATCGACGCGCACATCGAGGAGAAGACCGAGATGGCGCGGTCGAACCAGCCGCGCTCGCGCATGCCGGCAAGGACGCCGAGCAGGACGGACAGCGGCACGATGACGGCGAAGGAGATGGCGGCGAGCAGCAGCGTGTTGCCGAGCCGGTCCCACATCAGCGTCGAGACCGGCTGGCGAAAGACGATCGAGTCGCCGAAGTCGCCGGTCAGCGCCTTGCCCATGTACTCGAAGTAGCGAACGATCGCCGGTCGGTCCAAGCCCATCTGTTCGGTCAGGAGGGCGACCTGGTTCTCGCTGGCGTAGGGGCCGAGGATCTTGCGCGCGACGTCACCGGGCGACAGCTCGTTCAGCGCGAAGACGAGGAAGGACACCGCGAACAGCGTCAGCGCCATGTTCAACAGCTGCTTCGCTGAATAACGCAGCATCGCCGCTCCTGGCGGTTGATGTTACGGAAATGGAAAGGCGGCTCCGCGGGCCTCAGGCCCGCGGAGCTACGCCGTCGTCAGCCGTCAGATCAGGCGTCGATCCACATATCCTTGGCGTCGATGTAGATGCTCGGATGGATCTTGTAGCCTTTGATCTTCTTGTCCGAGTAGTTGAACACCGCACGCCACACGGGCACCACCGCCGGGCCTTCGTCGAGCATGATGCGCTCGATCTTGGACATCACGGCGCGACGCTTCTCGACGTCGAGATAGCCTTCGGCCTCGGTGATGAGTTTGTCGAACTCGGCGTTCGACCAGTTGGCCTCGTTCCAGGCCGCACCGGTGCGATAGGCGAGGGCCAGCACCATGGTGCCGAGCGGACGATGCGCCCAGGTCGTGAAGCCGAACGGGACCTTGGTCCAGTTCTCCCAGTACTGGGCGGACGGCATCACGTTGATCTTGGCGCGGATGCCCGCTTCCTTCCACTGCTCGACCATGGTCTGGACGGCGATCAGCTCCCAGTCCGGCTGCGGACGGGCGTCGATCGTGACGTCGACGCCGTTCGGATAGCCGGCTTCGGCCAGGAGCGCCTTCGCCTTGGCGATGTCCTGCTTCATGTAGCCGATGTTGGCATATTCCGGATGGACCGGGGCCACGTGGTGATGCTCGCCGGGCTTGCCGAGGCCGCGGAGCGACACCTTGAGCACAGCCTCGTTGTCGGTTGCCCAGCGGAGAGCCTGGCGGACGCGCTTGTCGTCGAACGGCTTGATCGGGTGCGTGCGCGCGACTGCGGTGTAGCCGGTGTCGACCGAGTTGACCTGCACGTGCGGCAGCTTCTCGACCGTCGGGAGCGTGGAGATCGCGCCCTGGTAGATCATGTCGACCTGCTTGGAAGCGAGCGCCGAGACCTGGGCCGCCGCGTCGTCGCCGAGATCGATGATCTCATAGCGGTCGATGTAGGGGCCCTTGCCGTCCCAGTAGGGGCGGCGGTTCACGTAGACCGAGCGCTTGCCGACCTCGTGCTCGACGAGCTCGAAGGAGCCGGTACCGTCGCTGCCGACGCCGAACTTGCCGCCTTCCTCGGGCGAGCAGATCAGGAACGGATAGTGGTAGAGCGACTCGGGGATCGACAGGTTGCCGGTCTGGCCGTTCAGCTTGATGGTGAAGTCGTCGATCTTCTGGATCGCGTTGGCGTCCCAGAGCTTGACCGACTTGCGCGGATTGCCCTTCGCGTCCTTCTTGCCGTCGTCGAACTCGGTCAGCATGAAGCCCTTGAACAGGCCAACCGTCGACGAGCCGGTCGCGTCGTCGAGCGAACGCTTGAAGTTCCAGATCGCATCGTCGGCCGTGAACTTGCGGCCCTTTCGCCAGGTGACGTCTTTGCGGAGGTTGAGGGTCCAGGTCTTGAGATCCGGGCTCGCTTCCCACTTCTCGACCAGCGACGGCCGGGTCACGTTGTCGATGCCGGTGACGGCCAGGTAGTCGAGGGTCTGGCGGGCGGAGTTCGCGCCTTCGATCCAGGAGTAGGTATGCGGGCTCGAGATGTCCTGCACGCGCATGCCGATGCGGACGATGCCGCCCTTCTTGGGCGCGCCCTGGGCCAACGCCGGGGCGGTCATGCCGACCAGGCTGTAGGCGGCCGGCGCGGCGACGCCGAGCAGGGTGGCGATGCGCAAGAAATCGCGACGGCCGAGCTTGCCGTCGGCGAACTCGCGGCCCGCCTTCTCGATGATGGGATGCAGCTTGTCGGTCATGTTCGTCTCCCTGTTGACCAGCGCGTTCCGGCCTTCGCGGCGGTTCTGGCGCAATGGCGATCGACTTCGAACAAATCGTGCATCGAGGCTAGTCCACCCCGCCCGACAGGCGCAAGTCCGGCAGGCTTCCCGGGTGGTCGCCGAGCGACCATGGATGTCGCGATTGGCTGGTTGACATTGCCCGCGCTCGCCCTTCGACTGTCGCGGCATCAGCCGGCCAACGGAACATGATCCCGACCATCGATATCTCACCCCTGCTCGGGGGACTCCCTCGCCTTCGTGACGAGACCGACCGCCAGATCATGGAGGCGGCCGGCAGCGTCGGCTTCCTCACGGTCTCAGGCCTGCCTGCCGAGATGCCGCACGGTCCTGAGGTGCGGGCGAGGCTGCTTCGTATCTTCACGTTGTCCGAGGACGAGAAGCGGAGTCTCTGGCGGCGCAAGTTCGATCCGGCGCGCCCCAACGTCTATCACGGCTGGTTTCCGCTTCAGAATGGCGCGCTGACCTACAAGGAAGGCATCGACATGGGGCCGGACGTGGCCGATCTCGGCTTCGTCTGCGACCCGACCGATCCGCTGACCGAGCCGACGCCGCTGCCGGAGGAGGTTGCGCTGCCGGGCTGGCGCGCGGACGCGGGACGCTACTACCGTGGCATGGAGCGGCTCGGTCGCCTGCTGATGGGCTCGGTCGCGCGCGGTCTGGGCTTGCCGGAGACCTTCTTCGACGAGGCCTTTGCCGGAGGCAACTCGACCCTGCGCCTGATCCGCTATCCGGTCCGTCCGCCGGAGTCGTTCGCCGGCGCCGACATGAGCGCGGTCATGCTCGAGCACCAAGGGAAGAGCCGCCATATGATCGGCGGCGCCCATGTCGACTCGGGATTCGTCACGCTGCTCGCCCAGGACGGCGTAGAGGGTCTGCAGGCGCGCGAGGCCGGCGGAGTCTGGCTCGACGTGCCGCCGGCCGAGGGCACGCTCGCGATCAATTTCGGCGGCGTGCTGGAGCGCTGGACCGGCGGGCGGATCAAGGCGACCGAGCACCGAGTGATCGGGCCCGGGCGGGAGCGCTTCTCGATCCCGTTCTTCTACGAGCCCCGGGTCGATGCGCGGATCGAGCCGCTGCCGATCCCGGGCATCACGCCGTTCGAGCCGTTCCTCTACGGCGACCATCTGTGGGCGGCGATGATGCGGTTTGTCGAGTTCCGCGGGCTGGAGTCGATGCGGACGCCGCGCGGCGTCAAGGCCAAGGCGTCGTAAACGGGGGTAGGGTCCGATGAAGTCTCATGTCCGCGTCGCCGTCATCGGCGGCGGCGTCGTTGGCTGCAGCGTTCTGTTCCATCTGGCCAAGGCGGGATGGAAGGACGTTTGCCTGATCGAACGCCTCGAGCTGACCTCGGGGTCGAGCTGGCACGCAGCCGGAGGCTTCCACACCCTCAACGGCGACCCGAACGTCGCCAAGCTGCAGAGCTACACGGTCCAGCTCTACAAAGAGATCGAGGAGATCTCCGGCCAGTCCTGCGGGCTGCACATCACCGGCGGCATCATGCTGGCCGGCACGCCCGAGCGCATGGACTTCCTCAAGCTCGCCCATGCCAAGGGGCGCTATCTCGGCATGGATACCGAGATTATCAGTGCCTCCGAAGCGAAGAAGCTGCTGCCGCTGATCGACGAGAAGTACTTCATGGGGGCGATGTACGATCCGCTCGAAGGCCATCTCGACCCCTCCGGCACCACGCACGCCTACGCCAAGGCCGCCCGCACGTTCGGCGCCGAGGTCTATCGCCAGACCCGTGTCATGGAGCTCAATCCTCGGCCCGACGGGACCTGGGACGTCGTCACCGACAAGGGCACGATCCATGCCGAGCACGTGGTCAATGCCGGCGGCCTCTGGGCGCGCGAGGTCGGCCGCATGGTCGGGCTCGAGCTGCCGGTGCTGGCGATGGAGCACCACTACATCGTCACCGAGGAGATGCCGGAGGTCGTCGAGGTCGAGAAGTCGCTGGGCAAGGAGCTGGTCCACGTCATCGACTTCGAGGGCGAGCTCTACCTTCGCCAGGAAGGCAAGGGCATCCTGCTGGGCACGTACGAGAGGAACGGCGTGCCCTGGTCGCCGGACTCGACCTCCTGGAGCTTCGGTGCGGAGCTTCTGCAGGGCGATCTCGATCGCATCGCCGAGAGCCTCGATGTCGGCTTCAAGCACTTCCCGGCGATGGCGAAGGCCGGGATCAAGCGCGTGGTCAACGGACCCTTCACCTTCACGCCGGACGGCAACCCGCTGGTCGGGCCTGTCGGGGGCTTGCGCAACTACTGGGTCGCCTGCGGCGTGATGGCGGGCTTCAGCCAGGGCGGCGGCGTCGGCCTCGCGTTGTCGAACTGGATGATCCACGGAGACCCAGGCTTCGACGTCTGGGGCATGGACGTCTCGCGCTACGGCGACTGGGCGACGATGGCCTATACCAACGCCAAGGTGCGCGAGAACTATTCGCGCCGCTTCCGCATCCGTTTCCCGAACGAGGAGCTGCCGGCGGCGCGCCCGCTCAAGACCGTGCCGATCCATCCCGAGCTCGTCGCCGAGAACGCGGTCTTCGGTGCCTCATACGGCCTCGAATATCCGCTGTGGTTCGCGCCAAAGGGCACGCCGGTGGAAGAGACCGTCACCTATCGCCGATCCAATGCCTTCCCGGTGGTGGCGGCCGAGTGCAAGGCGGTGCGCTCCGGCGTCGGCCTGATGGAGACCTCGGGCTACGGCCGCTACGAGGTCAAGGGAGCGGATGCCGCGAGCTTCCTCGAAGGCATCCTCGCCAACCGGATGCCGGAGATCGGCCGCATCGTGCTGTCGCCGATGCTGGACGCGAAGGGCAAGCTGATCGGCGACTTCACCGTCGGCAGGCTTGCTAAGGACCGCTTCTTCATTGTCGGCTCAGGCCCGGCCGAGGCTTATCATCTCCGCTGGTTCGAGAGCCAGAGCCGCGGCAAGGCGGTCTCGATCCGGCCGATGACCGCCGAGCTTTCGGGCCTCGCGATCGCCGGGCCGAAGTCGCGCGAGCTGCTTCAGCGCCTGGTTCGCGAGGACTTGTCGACGGCGGTGTTCCCATTCCTCTCGATCGCCCGGATGTCGATCGGCATGGTACCTGCGATCGTCTCGCGCATCAGCTTCACCGGCGAGCTGGGCTACGAGCTCTGGTGCGCCCCCGATCATCAGCGTCTCCTGTGGAATACGCTGCGCGAGGCCGGAAAGGAATTCGGGCTCGCGCTCTTCGGCAGCCACGCGCTGCTGTCGCTCCGCATCGAGAAGGCTTTCGGTACCTGGGCGCGCGAGTACCGTCCGATCTACGGGCCGGAAGAGGCGGGGATGCGCCGCTTCACCCGCCTCGACAACAAAGGTGAGTTCGTCGGCAGCGCCGCCGCCAAGGCCGAGCGCCAGAGCGGCGGCGAGCGTCGGCTCGTGCTGTTCGAGGTCGATGCGCGCGATGGCGATGCCTTCGGCGACGAGCCGATCTGGCATGACGGCAAGGTCGTCGGCTGGGTGACTTCCGGCGGCTACGGCCACACGGTGGGCAAGTCGCTGGCGCTCGGCTACGTGCCGAAGGGGCTCGCCGCGGCGAGCTCGGGCTTCGAGATCGAGATCATCGGCGAGCGCCGCGGGGCGAAGATCCTGAAGGAGCCGCCCTACGATCCGAGCGGCTCCAGGATGCGGGTCTAGACGATCCCGCGCGCCGCGATCTCTTTCTTGCGGCGCGCGACGAAGGCGTCGATGGCTTCCTTCTTGCCCTGCTCCAGCGGCGGCTCGACATAGCTTTCGAGCAGCTTCTTCCAGACCGTGTTGGCGCGCTGGGTCGCGGTGAGCGCGCCGGCCTCCTCCCAGGACTGGAAGTTCCTCCAGTCCGCGATCAGGTGGCGGTGGAAAGCGTTCTCGTAGCGCGCCATCGTGTGTGCGGCACCGAAGAAGTGGCCGCCGGGCGGCACTTCCTTGAGGGCATCGAAGGCGAGCGCGTCGTCGCTCAAGTCCATCGGCTTGAGCCAGGCTGCCATGGCGTGCAGCGCCTCGGCGTCCACGATCACCTTCTCGAACGAGGCGACGAGGCCGCCCTCCAGCCAGCCGGTGCCGTGATGCATGAAATGCACATGCGACATGATGCAGGCCCAGATCGACATCAGGGACTCGTGCGTCGACTGGGCGTCGACGCAGTTCGACGCGTTCACGTTGCTCGACCGGTAGGGCAGGCCCCAGCGCCGCGCGATCTGGCCGCCGATGATGGTGGAGCGCACGTATTCCGGCGTGCCGAACGCGGGTGCCCCCGACTTCATGTCGACGTTGGAGGTGAAGCCGCCGAAGATCACCGGAGTGCCGGGCTTGAGCAGCTGGATCAAGGCGATGACCGAGAGGGCCTCGGCGGTCTGCTGGGCGAGCGCGCCGGCGATCGTGACCGGGCTCATCGCGCCGGCAAGCGTGAATGGTGTGACGATGCAGGGCTGGCCGTAGTCGGTCATCGCCATCAGGCCGGCGATCATCTCCTTGTCGACCCGGCGAGGCGAGTTGACGTTGATCACCGTCATCAGCGTGGGTTCACGGTGCAACTGCTCGGGCGTGATGCCGCGGGCGGCGCAGGCGATCTCGACCGCATCCTGGATGCGTTCGCGGCCGATGCCGCGCGCGATGAAGGCGCGGTCGGTGAAGAAGGTATGCGCGCGGTAGAGATCGAGGTGGCGGGAGTCGGCAGGAAGGTCGAGCGCTTCGGTCAGCGTGCCGCCGGCGTGGTGCACGCAGGTCAGCATCTGGTTCAGTTTGATCAGGTTGACGACGTCCTCGTAAGAGCCGGGGCGGCGGCCGCGGTCGAGGTCGGAGACGTTGGGCGGGCTGCCGACGGGACCGACGTTGATGGTGTTGTCGCCGATGACCAGGTTACGCTCTGGATTGCGGGCGTGGAGCCGGAACTGGCGCGGGGCCTTGGCGATCGTCTCGCGGATCATGCCGCGGTCGAAACGCACCAGGTTGGTCGAGCGGTCGACCTTGCAGCCGGCCTTTTCGAAGGTGTCGAGGGCAGCCTCGTTCAGGAACTCGATGCCGAGTTCCTCAAGCACGCGGAGCGCGGTGTCGTCGATACGGCGGATGCCGTCCTCGTCCAGCAGCTCCAGCGGTGGCATCGGGTTGCGGATCGGTGCCCAGGGCGGTTGCGGCACGCCGGAGCTGGCTTCGCTCTTGCGGCGGGCGCGGCGCTCGCCGGCTCCGCGCTCGACGGTGCGTTCTGCGGTCATCGTTCGCCTATCCTCTTCCTCTTCGGTCGCCCGAGCGGCTCTTCTGCAAAGGCCACGATCTTGGGCGTCAATTCGCCGAGCCCGACAAACCGATACTCGTAGGCGAGCCCCAGCCGTTTCGCCGCGGCCTCGGCTTCCACCCTCAAGCGCGCATCGTCGGTCTGTGCCAGATAGACCACCTTCTCGTAGTGGCCGAAATACATGTCGCGGAGCTCCGGGTGCCTATCGAGACCTAGGCCTTCGATCACCAGCGTCTCGAACTGGCGCACCAGGAAGTCGGTCAGGAAGAAGGCGCGCATGTCCTCCTCCGAGCGCCGGTCGAATTCGGCGACGCCGGAAAAGAACGCGTAGCAATGGGCGCCGGGTAGGCGCTGCAACCCTTCCTCGGATAGCACCTTGTCGAGCTCGCCGCCGGTGCCGCAGTCGGCGTATCCCACCAGGATGTCGTCGTACTCGTCGCGGGCGGCGCGGACCGCTGCGCGCACCGCGCCCGGAATCTCCTGCGGCCGATTGTGCAACAGGGCAGGGAGGCAACGCACCGTCACGTGGTGCAGGTGGTTCGCGGCGATCACCGAGTTCACCTCGCGAGCGAGCGCGCCGCAGGCGAGGATCAGCTGGCGACGCGGCGCGTCGGCTGTCGGGTCAGCTGGCGGCACGCTGGTTGTGCTTGCGCATCATGAACTCCTTGGCGGTCTCGACCGTGACCGCCGCATCGCGGCAGTAGGCGTCGGCGCCGATCGCCTTGGCGAAGTCCTCGTTCAGCGGCGCGCCGCCGACCATCACGACGATGTCGTCGCGGATGCCCTTTTCCTTCAGCGTGTCGATGACGACCTTCATGTAGGGCATCGTCGTGGTCAGCAGCGCCGACATGCCGAGGATGTCCGGCTGATGCTCCTCGATCGCCGCCAGGTACTTCTCGACGCCGTTGTTGATGCCGAGGTCGATCACCTCGAAGCCGGCGCCCTCCATCATCATGGTGACCAGATTCTTGCCGATGTCGTGGATGTCGCCCTTGACCGTGCCGATCACCATCTTGCCGACGCGTGGCGCCCCGGTCTCGGCCAGCAGCGGCTTCAGGATCGCCATGCCGGCCTTCATCGCGTTGGCCGACATCAGCACTTCCGGCACGAACAGGATGCCGTCGCGGAAGTCGATGCCGACGATCCGCATGCCCTCGACCAGTGCCTCGGTCAGCACCCGGTAGGGAGTCCACTTGCGCCCGAGCAGGATGTGGACGCCCTCTTCGATCTCCTCCTTGAGACCGTCATAGAGGTCGTCGTGCATCTGCTTGACGAGTTCTTCGTCGTTCAGCTCGGAAAGGACGATGTCGTCGCCACCGGACATTTTTCTGATCCTCGAACGCTTTAGCTTTGATCCGTTGAGCTTAGACTTCTTCCCAAGGGAAGCTGTCAAGCCGCTCGGCCCCATTGGGGCCGATCAGCACCTGGGTCTCGAGCTTGATGCATTCCTTGCCGCCGACCTCGCCGATCAGGCTCTCGACGCAAACGGTCATGTTCTCCTCGAACCGGCCCTCATAGGCGTTCTCGAAGCTGGGATGGAGCGGAACCGACGGGTATTCGTCGGCTAGGCCCACGCCGTGCAAGGCTACGGAGTAGCGCCGCGCCTGGTACTTCTCCGGGATCCGCCAGGACTTCTCGTTGAACTCGCGGAAGCTCATGCCAGCGCGGAGGATCGAGATGTTGTGGTCGATCTGCTCGCGGGCAGCGGCATAGAGGTCGCGCTGCGAGTTGCTCATGCACACATGGCCGATCGGCCAGGAGCGCGAGAGGTCGGCGCAGTAGCCGTAGGGGCCGATCAGGTCGGTGTCGAAGGCCAGCATGTCGCCTTCCTGGCAGACATAGTCCGAGCATTCCTGGAACCAGGGATTGGTGCGCGGGCCGGCGGCGAGGATCCGGGTCTCGATCCATTCGCCACCCGAGCGGATGTTCTCGTAGTGAAGCTCGGCCCAGATCTCGTTCTCGGTGCGACCTGCTTCGGAACGCTCGTACATCCGCGCCATCGCCGCCTCGCAGACGCGGATGGTCCAGCGCATCAGGTCGAGCTCGGGGCCGTTCTTGATCGAGCGGGCGTGCTCGGTCAGCTCCTGGCCCTCGACGAGGGTGATGCCGCGCCGCCTGAGCGCGTCGACGCCCAGAGGCTCCAGCTTGTCGACGGCGAGGCGGCGGTTGCCGCCGCCATGCTCGCGGATCACGTCGGCTATCTCGTTCGCCCACTTCTCGACGCGCTCTTCGAGCCGGCCGCCGGATGAGAAGTAGAACCACGACGTCGCCGGCCGGACCTCGTCGATGATCTCGATGCCGTTGGCGACGTGCTCCGATCCCCGATACTCGAAGTCGATCGCGGGCCCGTCGGCGCAAACCATCGCGTAGTGCGACGGATTGTGCGCCATCCACAGCTGCATGTTCGAGACGTCGAACGCATAGCGGATGTTGACCGGGTCGTAGAGCAGGATCGCGGCGCAGTCGTGCTTCTTCAGCTGGTCGCGGATGCGCTGCTGGCGGTAGGCGCGGGCGGCCTTCAGGGTCGCCAGCGGCACCGGGCTCTTCAGCGGCTTGTCGGCGCCGTCGGGATTGAGATAGGCGCGCTTTCGCGCATCCTTGAAGACTTCAGCCATTTCCCGCCTTCGGCCCCGGAGCCGGGGTCGTCTTTGGGCCAAGCCTAGTCGCGTTCCGCGCCCGATTCACCGCATTTACGACCATCATGAGGCCCAGGGCGACATCGGCCCCGCCGTTCGCCGACCCTAGCTGGCGCGGCGGCGTCCGGTCCGGCGCTTCGGCTCGGCCGACGTGTCGGCCGGCGGGGCGGTCAAGGGCCCGATGCACCGAATGATCCTGGCCAAGTCGGGGCGATTCCCCGGCTGGTGGCCGTCGAGGGCCTGACGCATGGCGGCGAGATGACGAGGCGAGGTACCGCAGCAGCCGCCGACGATCACGGCACCGGAGTCGAGCGCCAGGTGGGCGTATTCGGCCATTACCTCCGGCGTACCGGTGTACTCGACCTCGGTGCCGACGAATTTGGGGATGCCGCAGTTGCCCTTGGCGATGACTACGGCATCGGGCACCGCCTCGGTGATCTGCAGCACCGAGTAGACCAGGTCCGAAGCGCCGACGCCGCAGTTGGCGCCGATCGCGACCGGTCGGGGCGAAAGCTCCTTGAGGAACGTAGCGACTGCTTCTGGCGTGGCGCCCATCATGGTGCGGCCGGCCGTGTCGAAGGTCGCGGTGACGGAATAGGGCATACCGACCTTGATCGCGGCACGCGCGGCGGCGCGCATCTCGTCGATCGCCGACATGGTCTCGATCCAGACGACGTCGGCGCCACCTTCCTTGAGGCCCTCGATCTGCTCGATGAAGACCTCCATGGCCTCGTCCTCGCTCAAGGGACCCAGCGGGATCAGCAGGTCGCCGGTCGGGCCGACCGAGCCGCCGACGATCACCGGCCGTCCGGCTGTGTCGGCGACCGAGCGGGCGATCTGGGCGCCCAGGCGATTCAGCTCGCGGGTGCGTTCTTCCGCCTTGTGCAGCATCAGCCGACGCCTGTTGCACCCGAAGGTGTTCGTGAGGATGATGTCGGCCCCGGCGTCGACGAAGCTCTGGTGCAGCGAGCGGATCTTCTCGGGCTGCGTCTCGTTCCAGAGTTCTGGCGCGTCCCCCGACAGAAGGCCCATCTCGAACAGGTTGGTACCGGTCGCGCCGTCGGCGAGCAGGTGGCCTTTCGTCTTCAGCAGATCTTCGAGACGGCTGGACATTCAATCCTCGCAAAGTCGATCGACTAGGAACCCGGCAATATGGCGCAGCGGATTATTGTTTATTGGCGTGACATACCAGCCCAGGTGATCGTGCGCCAGGGTCGCACGGCCGAAAAGCGCGAGCTGCCGGAGCGCTTCATCCAGGCGGTCGACCGCTGCGCCATGCGGGTCGGCGCCCGCGACAGCGACGCCTACCTCGCCGAGTGGCGCCGCGGCGATCCCGAGCCGGTCGGCGACGACATGAAGGCCGAGGCCGACGCGGCGGTCGCCGCGATCGAGGCGGAGTACGACGCCGAGCGCCTGAAGGCGCTGATCGCCAACGACGGCCGCAACGGCTGACGGCCATGGCGCAGGATCAGGCACAGGACGACGCCTTAGTCATCTTCACGCCGAGCGGCAGGCGCGGGCGCTTCGCCAAGGGCACGCCGGTGCTCGACGCCGCGCGTTCCCTCGGCGTCTATGTCGAGTCGGTCTGCGGCGGGCGCGGGCTCTGCGGGCGCTGCCAGGTCGAGGTCGCCGAAGGCGTCTTCGCCAAGCACGGCATCACCTCCTCGGCCTCGTGCCTGAGCGGACGTTCCGAGACCGAGCAGCGCTACGCCGACATCAGGTCGCTGCCGGCGAGCCGGCGCTTGAGCTGCGCCGCGCAGATCCTCGGCGACGTCGTCATCGACGTACCGCCGGACGTCGCGGTCAACACCCAGGTGGTGCGCAAGCGCGCCGAGACGCGCGCCATCCCGCGCGACCTCGCGACCCATCTGCACTATGTCGAGATCGAGCCGCCGGACATGGCGAAGCCTCAGGGCGACCTCGACCGCGTTATCGCCCATCTCGGCGAGAAGTGGGGCATCGCCGACGTGCTGATCGACGTGGCGGTCCTGCCTGACGTGCAGCCGGCGCTGATCAAGGGCGGCTACAAGGCGACGGTCGCGGTGCACCAGGACGGCGGGAGGCCGCGCGTGGTCGGCGTTTGGCCGGGCTACCGCGAGCGGCTGTTCGGCGTCGCGGTCGACATCGGCTCGACCACGATCGCCTGCCATCTGGTCGACCTGATGTCAGGCCGTGCCATCGGCTCGGCCGGCACCGCCAATCCGCAGATCCGCTTCGGCGAAGACCTGATGTCGCGGGTCTCCTACGTGATGATGAACCCGGACGGCCGCTTCGCGCTGACCGATGCTGTCCGCGATGCGGTCAACACGTTGATCCTCCGCGTCGCAGGCCAGGGGGCCGTTGCCCAGGACGAGATCGTGGAAGCCGTGCTGGTCGGCAATCCGATCATGCACCACCTCTATCTCGGCATCGATCCGACGCCGCTGGGTCAGGCGCCGTTCCCGCTCGCCGTCTCGCAGGCGCTCGATCTCCGCGCGCAAGGGCTGGGTTTGCCGATCCTGAAGTCAGGCCGTGCCTACATCCTGCCCTGCATCGCGGGCCATGTGGGCGCCGACGCCGCGGCGGTGACGCTGGCCGAGGCGCCACACAAGAGCGACGAGATCACGCTGGTGGTCGATGTCGGCACCAACGCCGAGATCGTGCTCGGCAGCGCTAACCGGCTGCTCGCCGCCTCGTCGCCGACCGGCCCTGCCTTCGAGGGCGCGCAGATCTCCTCCGGTCAGCGGGCCGCGCCTGGTGCCATCGAGCGCGTGCGCATCGACCCGGAGACGCTGGAGCCGCGGATCAAGGTCATCGACGTCAACCAGTGGTCCGACGAGGAAGGATTCGATGTCGGCATCGACCGCGTCGGCGTCACCGGCATCTGCGGCTCGGGCATCATCGAGGCGGTGGCCGAGCTGTTCCTCGCCGGCGTGATCACCCATGACGGCATGATCGACGGAACGCTCGCGGAGCGTAGCCCACGGATCGTTAGCGACGGCCGCACCTTCTCCTATGTCCTTCGCACCGAGCCGGTCGAGATCAAGGTAACCCAGAACGACGTGCGCGCGATCCAGCTCGCCAAGGCGGCACTCTATGCCGGCGCCAAGCTGCTGATGGACCATCTCGGCGTCGACAAGGTCGACCGCGTCAAGCTTGCCGGCGCCTTCGGCAGCCATATAGATCCGAAGCACGCGATGGTCATCGGCCTGATCCCCGACTGCGCGCTCGACAAGGTATCGGCCGTCGGCAACGCGGCCGGTACCGGCGCGCGCATGGCGCTCCTAAACCGAGGCTATCGCCGCGAGATCGAAGGCCTGGTGCGCCGGATCGAGAAGATCGAGACAGCGGTCGAGCCTCGCTTCCAGGAGCACTTCGTCAACGCGATCGGCTTCCCCAACCGCGTCGAGGCTTTCCCGAACCTGGCGGCGGCGGTGAAGCTGCCGGAGCGGAAGGAAGGCGGCCAGACGCCGGGCGAGGGCAGGCGCCGGAGACGTCGCGACTAGTTGTTCGACTTCACCACGCCGTCCACCTGCGTGCGCTTCGCCACGGCCTCGTCGACCTCGAAGCCGAGGCCGGGCGCGTCGCTGAGCACGAGATTTCCGTCGCGATCGGCTTCAACCGGTGCGGTGAGCAGGTAGTCGCGCCGCGCCTCGGTCCATTCCGGCGGATCCCAGGGGTATTCGAGATAGCTGGGATCGGAGGATCCGGCGGCGACATGCGCGTTGCCGAGAAGGCCGATGCCGTTACCCCAGGTGTGGGGCGTAAATACGATGTTCGCCGCCTGGGCCATCGCGGCGATCTTGGCGAGGCCAGTCATGCCGCCGATTGAGACGACATCGGGCTGCACCACGTCGAGGCAGCCCTCGACGATCACGTCGCGGAGCTCGCTCATCTCGCGGTTCAGCTCGCCGCCGGCGATGCGGATGTCCAAAGCGTCGCGGAGCTTCCGCATGCCCTGGCGGTCGGCGCGGTGCAGCGGTTCTTCCATCCAGTAGACGCCGAGACGTTCGAGCTCGCGGCCGACGGTCAGCGCGTCCTTCAGCGTCCAGGCCGACATGGTGTCCCAAGGAAAGCGCCAACCCTGGTTGCAGTCGACCATCAGCTCGATGCGGTTGCCGACGCGGGCACGGACGGCTTCCAGTGCCTTGATGTCGTCGCGCCAGCTGCCGCGGCGGAAGCGGATCTTCATCGCCTTGAAACCGCGCTCGATGACGCGCTCGGAAAGCTCGGCCAGCGCTTTGGCATCGCGCAGCGTGCCGGAGGACGCATAGCAGGGGAGCTTGTTGTTGAATCCGCCGAGCAGCTTCCAGCAAGGCTGGCCCGCGATCTTGCCGGCGAGGTCCCAGAGCGCCAGGTCGAGCGGCCAGCAGCGGCCGTAGTGGAAGCCCAGATGGTCGATCACGCGCCAGTGGCGCTCGAGCCTGAGCGGGTCTTCGCCGACGAATAGATGCTCGTGGCCGGCGAAGCCCAGCATGTAGTCGCCGGAACCGATGCCGGTCAGGCCTTCGTCGGTATGGACGCGGACCAGCGTCGCGTCGAACTTCACCCGAGCCTTCGACGACCAGCTCGGATGGAACGGCGGATCCAGAGGCAGCTGGTGCTGGGTGATTTCGATCGCGGTGATCTTCATGGGGGCTTCAGCTTGCGGTGAGGACGAGGCGGGCGAGGTCTCGGAGGTCGTCGTCGGTCGAGGCGCGGGCGGAGGACTTCCGCATCGCCGCGTTCTCCGGCAGCGCCATCTCGGCGGCAAGGCGGTCGGGCGTGAGACCTGGCAGCTCGTCGGCAAGGGCGACCTTCATGCCTACCTGGCGGATCAGTCGGTCGACGAGGCCGGGAAGGGCGTCCGCGTCGCGCGGGCCGCCCATCGCCTCGGCGGCCGCGGCGAAGGCGGGCGTGTTTGACGGCAGGCTCCATGGCAACGAGGCGCGAAGGCCAAGGCCCGCGGCGCGGCCGTGATGGACCTTGCCGAGGCTGCCGAGCGCATGCGCGATGTTGTGGGCAATTGCGGTGCCACAGTTGTTGATCGCGATCCCGGCATAGCACGAGGCGACCAGCATGCCCTCGCGGGCCACGAGATCGGTCGGGCTCGTCACCGCCTGAGGCAGATGTCGCGCGACGAGGCGGATCGCGGCATGCGCGATCTGGTCGTTCGCCTCGAAGCGATTGGCATTGGTGCAGGATTCGATCGCGTGAACCAGCGCGTCGATGCCCGTCGCTGCGGTCAGGTGCGCGGGAAGTGAGGTGGTCAGCGTTGGGTCGAGGATCGCCTTTCGTGCCGCCAGCTCCGGCCCCCAGGCCCAGGCCTTCTTGCCGGCGGCGTTGGCGAAGATCGCGGTCAGCGTCGTCTCCGAGCCGGTGCCGGCGGTCGTCGGCACGCAGATCGCCGGCAGCGTCCGCGCCGGCAGCGGATTGGCGCAGAAGGCGTAATGCTCGACCCCGGCCGGCTCGGCCGCGATGGAGGCGGCCAGCTTGGCGACGTCGAGCGCCGAGCCGCCGCCGATGCCGACCACCGCCTCGACCTTGTTCTTCCTCGCAAGGGCCGCCACGGAATCGATCTGCGTAGCGGTCGGCTCTCCGGCGAGCCCGTCCCAGAGTGTCACCTCGCGTGGGCTGAGCGCCGCCTGCACACGACCGGCGACGCTGGATTGTGACAGATAGCGGTCGATGACCAGCAGGACGCGGCCCGGCGATCCAAACAACGCTTCGACGTCGCCGCCGATCTGATCGATCCGGCCGGCACCAATCGCGATTTCCGGGACCGGGAGCAGGGTCTTCATCTCGACTCTCGCGAGGAGGTGGCCGGCGGCGCGCGGTTGACCTAGGTTGTGGCCGCTTTGAACGGAGGGCACGATATGTCCGAGCCGGCGGAACGGCAAGGCGAGGGGCGGGAACGGCGCGGCGGACGGGCGCGTCACGCGGGACGCGCGGCCGAGGCGTCAAGCGACGTCTTTCCCTTTCGCCAGCCCAAGCGACGCTTCCCGCCGGTGGAGATCCTGAGCGCCGACGAGATCGAGCGGATCCATCGGACTTCGCTCACGATCCTCGAAGAGATCGGGATGGACTTCCTCGATCCCGACGCGATCGATCTTCTGGTGAAAGCCGGCGCGACGCACAAGCCGGGCGAGCAGCGCGTCCGCTTCGACCGCGGCCTGATCGAGGAGAAGATCAAGACCGCGCCATCGACCTTCACGCTTCATGCGCGCAACCCGGCGCACAATCTCGTCTTCGGCGGCGACAATGTGATCTTCGCCCAGGTCGCGAGCGCGCCGAACTGCTCGGACGCCGACAACGGCCGCCGGCCGGGCAATCACGAGGACTTCCGCAACCTTGTGAGGCTGGCTCAGAGCTTCAACGTGATCCACATGACCGGCGGCTACCCGGTCGAGCCGGTGGATATCCACGCCTCGATCCGTCACCTCGATTGCCTGTCGGATCTCGCCAAGCTGACCGACAAGGCGTTCCACGCGTACTCGCTCGGCCGTCAGCGCAACCGTGACGCGCTCGAGATCGTGCGCCTCGCCCGCGGCATCTCCGACGAGCAACTGGACCGCGAGCCGTCGCTGATCACCGTCATCAACTCGTCGTCGCCGCTGCGTCTCGACGCGCCGATGCTCCAGGGCATCATGGAGATGTCGGCGCGAGGCCAGGTGATCATCATGACCCCGTTCACACTCGCCGGCGCCATGGCCCCGGTGACGGTGGCCGGCGCGCTGGCGCAGCAGAACGCGGAAGCCCTGGCCGGCATTGCCTTCACCCAGATCGTCAATCCGGGCGCGCCGGTGGTCTATGGCGGCTTCACCTCCAACGTCGACATGAAGTCGGGCGCACCGGCCTTCGGGACGCCCGAATACATGAAGGCCGCGACGATCGGCGGCCAGCTCGCACGCCGCTACAAGCTGCCATACCGAACCTCAAATACCTGCGCCGCCAACCCGGTCGACGCGCAAGCTGCTTACGAGTCCGTGTTCTCGCTCTGGGGCGCGATCATGGGCGGCGGCAACTTCATCCTGCATTCGGCCGGATGGATGGAAGGCGGGCTCACCGCTTCCTTCGAGAAGACCATCGTCGACGTCGACCTGCTGCAGATGATCTCGGAATATCTTGCACCGCTCGAGATCAACGACGACACGCTGGCGCTGGATGCGATCCGCGAGGTCGGGCCCGGCGGCCATTACTTCGGCGCCATGCACACGCAGTCCCGCTACAAGGACGCGTTCTACGCGCCGCTGGTCTCCGACTGGCGCAATTTCGAGAGCTGGCGCGAGGCCGGTGCGCCGACCGCGATGGAAAAGGCCAACCGGGTCTGGAAGGAGACGCTGGCCCGCTACCAGCCGCCGGTCATGGACTCCGCCGCCGCCGAGGCGCTCGACGCCTTCGTTGCGAGTCGTAAACGCGAAGGCGGCGTGAAGACCGACTTCTAGCCGCGGTATATTTCTCGCAAGTACCTGCGCGCGTTCTGCAATTCAGGCGAGTGTGATCCCGCGCATTTGTCAGGATTTCTATTGGTCCTAACCTGCCTACGATTTTTCGAGGCAGAAAGCCCATGGACCTGAAAAAGAAGATGCCCGACGGGCCGATCAAGCTGACCCAGGATCAGCTCGACCGGATCATCGAGCGTCACGTCATGTTCCGGACCGGCAAGCATGGCGGGGCCAGGGCGGCGCTCGGCGGCTTCGTTCTCGTGAACCTCAGCTTCGCCGGCAAGGACCTGAGCGGCGCGGACCTCACGGGTGCCAATCTGCAAGGTGCTAGCTTCAAGGGCGCGAAGCTCGACGGCGCAACGCTGTTCTGCGCCGATCTTCGACGCGCCGTGCTCGAAGGAGCGAGCCTGGTGAAGGCGGATCTCCGCGGTGCGGTGCTGCGCGGCGCCGATCTCACCAACGCCAACCTGTTCGATGCCGATCTCCGCGACGGCGCCATCGTCGACCAGCACGGCAAGGACTGGACCGTCCGCGTCGTCGAGAACAACCCCGCCGACATGGAGAGCGCGCTCTTCACCAAGGCGAACCTCGACAACGCCAGGCTCTCCGGCGCTCAGGCCGTGCATACCGACTTCACCGACGCGACCATGCGCGGCACCAAGCTGGTCCGTGCCAATCTCCGGAACGCCAACCTGACCCGCGCGAACCTGGAAGGGGCCGACCTCTCCGGTGCCGACCTCCGCGACTCCAAGCTGACCGGCGCGGTGATCACCGGCGCCACGATGACGCTCGCCGAAACCGGCGGTGCCGACATGGAAGGCGTGCTGACCTCGAAACCGGTCGGCAAGACGATCGAGGAACTCGAGGAGCCGCTCGAGGAGCTGATCGCGCTCCACTCGATCTTCGTGGAGACCGCAGGCCATGGCGGCCGGCTGCTCGATCTCTCGGGCTTCGATCTCCGTGGCACGCCCTCGCTGGGTGGCCACCAGCTGACCGGCATTCGCGCGGTCGGCGCCACGCTCTACGGCATGAACCTCGCCAAGGTGCAGCTGCAGGCGGCCAGGCTCGACAAGGCCGATCTGCGCGGCGCCAACCTCGAGAACGCGGACCTCCGCGGCATCTCGTTCGCCGGCGCCAATCTCGACGGGGCGAACCTTGCGGGCGCCAACCTGACCGGCCTGATGCTCGCGCCGGGCCGGACCAAGGCCGCCATCCTCGACGGCGCCGCGCTCCGGAACGCCAAGCTCGTAGGCGCCAAGCTTGACGGCGCGAGCCTGAAGGGCGCCGACCTGACCTATGCGGACCTGAAGGACGCCTCGTTCAAGAGCGCCGACCTGACCGAGGCCGTGCTGACCGGCGCCCGTCTCTGCCGCTCGATCCTGGAGGCCTCCTCGCTGACCGGTGCCAAGGGACTGCCGAAGCGGGAGGCGATGTAGCTCGGCCCGATCTGCGTGCGCTTGTTTCCAGTGTGGCTGGGGGAGGCGGGTTCCCGCGATTTGCGCCGCTAGCCGGCCTCGGCTTCCCTGAGCCGTTCGAAGAGCGGGTTCGGCGATGCCGGCATGACCCGCCGCAGCGTGTTGGTGTCGTTGTGATTGAAGGCCGGCTCACGGCCTCGGATCGCGAGGTCCGTGCGCGTCACGTAGGTCCAGCTGCCGTCGTCGTTGAAGGTGATGTCGATGCGGTAGTAGTCGGTGCGGAAAGCCTCTTCGAGGAAGGTGGTCGAACAGATCCCGAAGCGCGTATCCCCGCGTCGTGCTTCCACCGAGATGCGCTTGTCGTCCGCGGCTGCCTTGCCGCCTGCGAGCACGACCTGGCCTCGCGGGATGGCGATGGACTGCATGATCAGTCCCGTTGCCGGCTCCCACAGCCAATATCCCGTCTGGTCGTGGAAGGTCGTCAGTTCTTCCGCGGTCGTGACGTGGATGTGATAGCGCAGCCCGTAGAGAAGCTGGGGGCCGTTCGCCTGCGGATCGATCGGCTCCATGCGAACGTGCTCCTGGTACAAGCGTCGTTCCGGGCCGTCGGCCTTGGGGCTGACATCCACGCCTTTGTCGGACTGCCAGACGCCGGCAAGGCGACGCAGCGGCCCCAGATTGGCCAGCGTGTCCGGCGAGACGTCCTCTGGCTCCGTGTAGATGTCGTCGGCGATGGTGGTCATGCGGTCTCCCCCGTGCAGGCGCATCCGTCGAGTGCCTTGGGCATCAGGCGGTAGTATCGCACCGCCTCAGAGAGAGGGCGCCGAGATTTGCGAGGCACGGCCTCGCTTTGGCCGAGGGCGAACGCCCGAACCTCAGGCCGGCTGCCCGATCTCGTAGCCGAACTCAGCCGCTGCCGTCCGGAGCCAGTCGCTGAAGGCTTCGGCGAAGTTGGCGGGAAGGACCAGGTCGAAAGTCGCCTCGTCCACCTTCACGACCGTCACGGTGATGTGGTCGATGGTCGTGGTCGCCGCGCTGCCGGGGGCGAAGGCCCGTGCGTGCAGGTCGACGCGGCTGCCCTTGGCCAGCACGCGGCCGGCCTGGGAGCCGGAGAGCCGAAGCACCGCCTTGCCGTGTCCCTGGTCGACGACGGCGACCGTGTCGCCGGCGGCCGAGGTGAGGGTTTTCGCCAGGGTGCCCTCTTCGCCGCGAGGGCGGATCACCAGCCAGCCCGAGGGCTGGATCCAGACCGTCACCGACGTGTCCCTGATCTCGGCCTTGCCGGGCCCAGGGAGGGGGGACCCCACCGCCGAGGCGGCGGCCGCGTCGCTGCCGCGCCCGGCCATGACCTGGACGATGTCGACCTTGCGTTCGGTGAGGATGACCGGCGAGGGCCCCCTCGCGCCGTGGCGGCCGGGGGTGAAGTCGGGTCCGAAGGGGGAGAGACGCTCAGGCGCGGACACGAAGGTTCTCCGGGTCGACGTGATGGGGCGAGCAGACCTCGACCTCGACCATTTCGTTCTTGAGCGGGTAGGCAGCGTAGAGGCGCTGGCCGATCCGCTCCGGTCCCTGGCGGATCATGGCGAGGCCGAGCCAACGCTCGAGCTCGACCGAGCGGGTGATGCTGGTGGTCCAGCCGAGGCTCTTCTTGGAGTCGGATTTTTCAACGAGATGCGCGCCGCCTCTGAGGCGTTTCTCGAAGGACGGATCGACCGCTCGGATGCCGACGAGGCGAGGACGGTCAGGCGAAACAAGGGCAGGGCGCTCGCCGTTCACACGGCCGATGAAGTCGCCTTTCTTCTTCATCATTTTCTCGAGGCCAAGGTCCTTAGCCGTTGTTTGGCCATTCAATTCTGGCCCCGCAACATGTCCCTTCTCGATCCGAAGCAAACCCAATGCTTCAAGTCCGTAAGGCACGATCCCGTGCGGCTTGCCGGCCTCCAGGATCGCCTCCCAGACCCGCTCGCCGTAGCCGGCGGGAGTGGCGACCTCGTAGGCCATCTCGCCCGAGAAGCTGACCCGGTAGAGGCGGACCGGGCAGCCGGCGATCCTGGCCTCGCCGACTCCCATGAACGGGAAGGCTTCGTTGCCGAGATCCAGGCCCTCGACGCAGCCCTGGAGGGCGATCCGGGCCTTCGGCCCCGCGACCGACATCTGCGCCCACTGGTCGGTGACCGTGCAGTAGCGGACGTCGAGGTCCGGCCAGACGGTCTGGTGGAGGAACTCCATGTGAGCCAGGACCTCGGCCGCCTTGGCCGTGGTCGTGGTCATCAGGTAGCGGGTCTCGGTGAGGCGAGAGGTGGTGCCGTCGTCGAAGACCATGCCGTCCTCGCGGAGCATCAGCCCGTAGCGAGCCTTGCCGACGGCGAGGGTCGAAAAGGTGTTGGTGTAGAGCCGGTCGAGAAAGGTCCCGGCGTCGCGGCCCTGGATGTCGATCTTGCCCAGGGTCGAGACGTCGCAGATCCCGACGGCCTGGCGGACGGCCCGGGCCTCGCGGAGGATCGGATCCCAGCCGGTCTCGCGGGTGGCCGAGTAGTAGAGCGGCCGGAGCCAGAGACCGGTCTCGAGGAAGATGCCGTGGTTGCGGACGTGCCAGTGGTGCAGCGGCGTCCGGCGGACCGGCGCCAAATGATGGCCCGCCTCACGGCCGGCAAAGCCGCCCCAGCTGACCGGGGTGACGTAGGGCCGGTAGGTCGGAACGCCCACCTTCTCGACCGTTTCGCCCCGTGCGTCGGCCAGCACCGCCGAGCCCAGCAGGCCGGAGGTTCGGCCCTGGTCGGTCGCCATGCTGTGGGTCGTGTAGCGCTTGGCGTGCTCGATATGCGTGTAGCCCTCGCGGTGGGCGAGACGGATGTCGTCCGCGGTCACGTCGTTCTGCAGGTCGACGAAGGACTTGCCTTTCGCCTTCACTTCCCAGAACGCCTCGACCTTGGGATCGGCGTCGCCGCCGTCCGAGGCCGGCAGATCGAAGGGCTTGGAGTCGCGGAAGCCGGCGGCCGCTGCCGCCTCGAGCCCGGCCTTGGCACCGTCGGCGGCGCAGCGCGCGATGCCGAAAACGCCGGCGGCGGTGCCGGCCGAGCGCTCTGCCTGGACCGGCGTGCCGGGAAGGAAGGCGGCGAGGTCGTTGTCCCAGCGCAGCCGCGCCCGCGTGTGGCTCGCCAGATAGGCGGCCGGGTTCCATCCGCCGGAGACGCAGAGGAGATCGCCGTCGATCGTGCGCTCGCCGCCGCCGTTGCGGCTGCGGATGGTGACGCCCGAGACGGAGCGGCCGCCATGGACGTTGGTCACCTCCGAGCCCAGACGGACGACGATGCCGCGATCGCGGGCGGCAGCGTCATGGGCCGACTTGTTGCGGACGTCGACGATCGCGGCAACCGCCACACCGGCGTCTTGCAGTGCGAAGGCGGAGTCGTAGCCACTGTCGTTGTTGGCGAAGACGATGGCCCGCTCGCCGGCGGCGACGCCGAAGCGCCTGGCGTAGGTCATCGCCGCCGAGGCCAGCATGACGCCGGGGCGGTCGTTGTTCGGGAAGGCAATCGGGCGCTCGGTGGCGCCGGTCGCGAGCACAGTCTGGCGGGCGCGGATGGTCCACCGGCGCTGGCGGACCTGATGCTCCCCCGGCACCGGCAGGTGATCGGAGACCCGCTCGATCGCGCCCAGAACGTCGTGCTCGTAAAAGCCGAAGACCGAGGTGCGGGGGAGAAGGCGCACTTCCGGCATCGCCGCGAGCGCCTCCAGCATCGATTTGCGCCAGGATTCGCGGGAAGGATCGAGCAGCAGCCCGCCGCCCATCTCGAAGTCCTGCTCGGCGAGGATCACGCGGGCGCCGGACGAACCGGCGGCGCGCGCCGCGGCGAGGCCGGCCGCGCCAGACCCCACAACCAGCACGTCGCAATGGGCGTGCATGCCCTCGTACTCGTCCGGATCGCTCGCGAAGGCGGCCTTGCCCAGGCCGGCGGCGCGACGGATCAGCGGCTCGTAGACCTTCTCCCAGAAGGAGGCCGGCCACATGAAGGTCTTGTAGTAGAAGCCGGCCGCGAGGAAGCGCCCGAACAGCGAGTTGACCGCATTGATATCGAAGGCGAGCGACGGCCAGCGGTTCTGGCTGGTCGCGACCAGGCCCTCGAACAGCTCGGCGACGGTCGCGCGCGTATTGGGCTCCTGGCGCGCGCCGGCGCGGAGCTGCACCAGCGCGCAGGGCTCCTCGGGGCCGGCCGTCACGATGCCGCGCGGACGGTGATACTTGAAGCTGCGGCCGACCAGGCGTTCGCCGTTGGCGAGAAGGGCGGAGGCCAGCGTGTCGCCGGGATGACCTTCGAAGGCGTGGCCGTCGAAGGTGAACTTGAGCGTTCGGCTGCGGTCGATGCGACCGCCGGAGGCGAGGCGATAGCGCTGGATCATGACTGCGGCACCGAGACGGCGTCGCCGGCCTTGGCGACCTGCGCGATGTCGTGAGTCACGGTGTGGCGGACGACCTTGAGCCACTGGCGGCAGCCGGCGACGTGGTGCCACCACTCGACGTACCAGCCCTTCGGGTTGTCGCGCTCGTAGGCGTAGAGATAGAAGGCTTCGGCCCCGGCGTCGGCCGAGGGGCGCTTCACCGAGGCGTCGCCGCCGAACTTGAACTCGGCTTCGTCGCGGACGCCGCAGAAGGGACAGTTGATGCGCAGCATGGTCGATCCCCCTTAGTGCAGCCAGGGGAAGGGACCGGCGCCCTTCTCGTCGACCATCGCGCCGTCGCGGAAGCGCTCGATCGTCATCGCGGCGTTGAACGCATGCGGCTCGTCCTTGGCGATCGTGTGCGCGAAGCACCAGCCGGAGCCCGGCACCGCCTTGAAGCCGCCATAGCACCAGCCGCCGTTGACGTAGAGGCCGCGGACTGGCGTCTTGCAGATCAGCGGCGTGCCGTCGAAGGTCATGTCCATGACGCCAGCCCATTGGCGAAGCACGCGAAGCCGCGAGAGCATCGGGATCATCGCGACGCCTTCGCTGATCACGTGCTCGGCCTCGGGCAGGGTGCCGCGCTGGGAGAAGGAATTGTAGCCGTCGAGGCCGCCGCCGAAGACCAGGCCGCCCTTGTCAGACTGGCTGATGTAGAAGTGCCCGGCGCCGAAGGTGACGACGCAGTCGAGCACCGGCTTGATCGCCTCGGAGACGAAGGCCTGCAGCAGGTGGCTCTCGACCGGGAGCCGGATCCCGGCCATGGCCGCGACCTGAGAGGTGTGGCCGGCGACCGCGATGCCGACCTTGGGCGCCGCGATGTAGCCCCGCGTGGTCTCGACGCCGACGACCCGGTCGCCCTCGCGGCGGATGCCGGTGACCTCGCAGTTCTGGATGATGTCGACCCCGAGCCGGTCGGCGCCGCGCGCCAGGCCCCAGGCGACCGCGTCGTGGCGGGCCGTGCCGCCGCGCCTTTGCAGCAGCCCGCCCTGGATCGGGAAGCGGGCGTTGTCGAAGTCGAGGATCGGCGCCAGCTCGCGCACCTGATCGCGGTCGAGCAGCTCGGCATCGATGCCGTTCAGCCGCATCGAGTTGCCGCGGCGCGCATAGGCGTCGCGCTGGCTGTCGGAGTGATACAGGTTGATGACGCCGCGCTGGCTCATCATCACGTTGAAGTTCAGGTCCTGCTCGAGCCCTTCCCAGAGCTGCAGCGACTTCTCGTAGAACAGGTTGTTCTCGGGGAAGAGGTAGTTCGACCGGACGATCGTGGTGTTGCGGCCGACGTTGCCGAGGCCGATCTGGCCGCGCTCGAGCACCGCGACGTTGGTGATGCCCTGCGTGCGCGCCAGGTAATAGGCGCTCGCGAGGCCATGGCCGCCGCCGCCGATGATGATCACGTCATAGGAAGGCTTCGGCTCGGGATCGCGCCATGCCCGGCTCCAGCCGGTCTGTCCGCGAAGGCCCTCTGAAATGAGGCGGAAGACGGAATATTTGCTCATCGGGCGGGGGAAATAAGTGTCGAGGAAGGGGCTCAGGGCAGCCAAGGTCGCACAAGAACCCTGGCATCGAAAGCCCTTCCGCGACACGCAACGACGTAATTGAGCCTGGGGCGGAATGCCCGATCTAGGAGGCAGCGCGCTTGCGGGCGAACAGGTCCGGGTTGTTCCGGGCCTCTTCTTCCGCCTGGACGCGAAGGACGGTCTTCATCAGCTTGCCGTTGTTGTTGCGAGGCAGCGGCTCGGTGGTCACGCGGACCACATCCGGTACCTTGTAATCGGCGAGCTTGTCGGCGCAGAAGGCGCGCAGCTCCTCCTGGGTGAGCTCGGCACGGCCGGAGCGAACGAAGGCCTGGACGCGCTCGCCCATCACCGGGTCGGGGCGTGCCACGACCACGCATTCGATCACGTCCGGGTGGAAGGTCAGCACGTTCTCGACCTCGGCCGAGTAGACCTTGAAGCCGGCGCGGTTGATCATGTCCTTCTTGCGATCGTGGATGCGGACGTAGCCGTGCTCGTCCATCGAGCCGATGTCGCCTGAGCGCCAGTAGCCGCCGACGAGGTTGGCTTTCGTCGCCTCCGGATTGTTCCAGTAGCCCTTGGTCACCATCGGCCCACCGATCCAGAGCTCGCCTGGCTCGCCGCGCGGCACTTCGAGGCCGTTCTCGTCCATGATCTTGATGTCGCCGAGCGGCACGGTCTTGCCGATGCTGTCGGGGTACTTGGTCGCCTCGCGTGGCAGGGTCACGGTCGCGGGAGAGCAGGTCTCGGTCGCGCCGTAGCCGTTCACCAGCTCCAGATGCGGCAGCTTCTCGGCCATCAGCGCGATCACCGCCTCCGGCATGATCGCGCCGCCGTAGAGGCCGACTGTCCAGGAGGCCTTCACGTCGAAGGTGTCGAAATCCGGCTCCATCAGGCAGAGCTTGTACATGGTCGGCACGAATACGGTGAAGGTGACCTTCTCCTTCACCATCAGCTCGAGGCAGGGACGCACCTTGAACTCGCGGGCGACGACGATGCAGCCGCCGACGTGAAGCATCTCGGTGACGATCGCGCCGAGGCCGCTGATATGAGAGCCCGGGATCGCCAGGAGCCCGCGCGTTTTCTCGGTGTGGCCGACGCAGATCTCGAAATGCATCGCCGAGTGCACGAAGTTGGCATGCGTCAGCATCGCCCCCTTCGGCTTCCCCGTCGTGCCCGAGGTGTACATGATGAAGGCGAGGTCGTGCTGGTCGATGGCGACCGGCTTGAACGCGGCGGCCGGCTTCAGCAGCGCCTCGAAAGGCTCGGCACCCGGAACCGATCCCTCGACCGAGAAGCGCGGACCGACAGACGGAATCTCGGACGCCTTCGGAAGCCTGCTGGCGGCATTCGCATCGAAAATCAGCGCCGTCGCCTGGCAGTTGTCGAGCGCATAGGCGATCTCCGGCGCCTGCTGACGGATGCCGATCGGCACCGCGACCGCTCCGAGGCGGATCGTGCCGAAGGATGCCAGGAAGAAAGCCGCGTGGTTGCCGCAGTAGAGCCCGACGCGGTCCCCCTGCTTGATGCCGCGCGCGACGAGGTTGGCGGCGACCGCATCGAGCGCCTGGTCGAGCTGGCGATAAGTATAGCGCTGGTCCTCGAAGACCAGGGCCTCGCGATCGGGGAAGCGCTCGACGCTCCGGCGGATCATCGCGTCGTAGTTGGCAGCCCGTTCGGCGAAGGTCCTGACGACGCGGTCGCCGAACCAGGCCTCGTTGCGGATCGCCGAGGCCGGCTGCTTCGCCCAGCCGCTCATCACGGGCGCCCGACGATGAAGGAGACCGTCGTGGTCGCGGCGCCGCCGATGTTGAGGGTGGCGAAGGTCTTGGCGCCGTCGACCTGGTAGTCGCCGGCGGTGCCGGTCACCTGCTTGTAGGCGTCCAGCAGCATGCGCGCACCGGTGGCGCCGACCGGATGCCCGGCGCCGATCAGGCCGCCGCTCGGGTTGATCGGGATGCGGCCGTTGCGTTCGATGTCGCCGGCCTCGATCGCCTTCCAGGCTTCGCCCGGCTCGGTGATGCCGAAATGGTCGATCGCCATGTACTCGGTGACCGAGAAGCAGTCATGAGTCTCGATGCCGTCGAGCTTGTCGACCCCGCCGATGCCGGCGCGCTTGAACGCATCTTCGATCGTGCCGCGCACGTGAGGATAGACGTAGCGCTGGCCACGGCTGGCCGCGAGCTTCTCGGCGGAGTGCATCGGCGAGGTGCGGTGGCCCCAGCCGCGCAGGGTCGGGATGTCATCGAGCTTCCTGCCGGTGCGCTTCGCGTAGCTCTCGGCGAAAGCTTGGGAGGCGAAGAACACGACAGCGGCTCCGTCGGAGACCTGCCCGCAGTCCTGGCGGCGGATACGACCCTCGATCACGGGGTTCGCCTCGTTGTCCTCGGTGAAGCTCTTTTGGTCGAAGGTCCAGCGACGCGTATGCGCGTTCGGATTGAGCCTGCCGTTCTCGTAGTTGATCTCGGCGATGCGGGCGAGGTGCTGGTACTTGAGGCCGTAGCGGCGGTCGTACTCGTCGCCGAGATCGCTGAAGGCGCGGGGCCAGACATACTTGGCATCCTGGAACTCGCGGCCGGCCCAGGCGGCGGTGCCGAGATGCTGGGTCGCGACGTCACCCGGCACGTTCCGCATCATCTCGATGCCGACGATGCAGGCGAGGTCGTAGCGGCCGGCCTCGATCTCGGCGGCGGCGGCAAGTGCCGCGATCGAGCTCGATGCGCAGGCGGCCTCGTGCCGCGAGGTGGGGAGTCCGGCGAACGCCGGATCGATCGCGGCGAAGAAGCCGCCGAGGAGTCCCTGGCCGCAAAACAGCTCCGCCGCGAAGTTGCCGACATGGGCGACCTGCACGTCGCCCGGCTCCAGCTTGGTGGAGGCAAGGGCCTGTCGGACGGTCGTTCCCATCATGTCGAACAGCGTCTGCTGCTGACGGGACGCGTTGACCGAGAAATCCGACTGCGCGCCACCGAGAACGAAGACGGGAGAGGCCATCCTATTCCTCCTACCAGCCGATCGCGTAGGCCGTGCGCCGGTGATCGGCGCCAGCGTAGAGAATGCCACCTTCGAGGTCGGAATGGATCATGCCGACCGAGCCGGCACGCCAGCGGCGGTCCGGCCACCAGTCGATCTTGTGGCCGAGCTTGGCGAGATCCGCCGCGACCCCTTTGTCGATGAGGCCTTCGAGCTGGAGCCGGCCCGGGTGGTAGCCGTGCGGCAGCATCGAGCCCGGCCAGCTGTAGCTGGCGAAGCGTGGCCTCTCGACCGCGAGCTGCGGCTCCATGCCGAAGACGACGGTGTTGAGGAAGCACTGGATCTGCGCCTGGCCGAGCACTTCCGATCCCGGCGAACCGAACGGCATCACCGCGCGGCCCGGGATGATCGCGAGCTGCGGGTTGGCCGCCATGCGGGGGCGGCGGAAGGGGCCGAGGCGCGCCGGATGATCGCGGCCGGTATAGGCGCGCGAGCCCCAGGCGCAGCAGGGGAGGCCCAGCTCCGGCACGACAGGTCCCATCACGCCGGCATCGCTCGGCGTCGAGGAGAAGGCGTTGCCGTGCCTGTCGACGACGCAGATATAAGAGGTCTCCGCTGCGGCCGGCTCGCGTTGGCGCTTGGTCGGTGGACCGATCTTGGCGGACGGATCGGGCTCCCAAGGCTTCGGCGAGCGGCCGGGTACCGGGCCGGGCGTCGGCAGCTCCGGCCACGCCTTGTCCATCTCGATCTGGCGGCTGCGCGTCTCGGCATAGGCATCCGAGAGCAGCACGTTCAGCGGCACGTTCTCGAAACGGGGGTCGCCGAAGTAATGCTCGCGGTCGGAGGCGGCCAGCTTCATGGCCTCGGTCAGCACGTGGATGTAGGGCGCTGAATTGTGGCCCATCGACCTGAGGTCGAAGCGCTTCAGCAGGTTGAGCGCCTCCAGCACCATCGGGCCCTGGCCCCAGGGACCGGAGACGTACATGTCCCAGTCGCCGAAGCGGCCGCGGATCGGTTTCTCGAGTTCGCCTTCGTATGCGGCGAGATCCTTCATCGTCATCAGCCCGCCGAGCTCGTCCTGCAGCTTCACGAGCGCGCGGGCAACGTCGCCCTTGTAGACCGCGTCGCGTGCGGCCTTGAGGCCGGCAATCCGCCCGTGCTTCGCCGCCGCCTTCTCCTGGTCGGCGATGTACTGCAGCATCGATGCCTGGGCCGTCTGCCTGTAGATCTCGCCGACTGTCGGCACGCGGCCGCCCGGGGCGAACACCGCATCGGTGGTCGGGCAGGCGTAGTGGAGCCCGCTCTCGTACATCTCGATCGTGCGGTCGCGGCGAAGGAAGAACATCGGGAAGCCGTCGCGCGCGAAGCGGATCGCGGAAGCGGCAACTTCGCCGAACGACATCGTGCCGTAGCGTTCCAGCAGCGTGATCCAGGTATCCGGAGCTGACGGCACGACCGAATGCAGGATGCCGCGCGGCACGATGCCGCCGTGCTTCTCCCAGAAATAGTCGAGCGTCGCCTTCTCTGGCCACGGCCCGGGGCCGACGGCAGAGACGACCTCGGCACCCTTGGCCATGTAGAGCATGGTCGGTGCCACGCCGAGGAAGTGGCACATGTCGCTTTCGAGGACGTTGAGCGCAAGGCCACCGGCGACGCCGGCATCGACCGCGTTGCCGCCGGCTTCGAGAATCTGGAACGCCGCTTGGGACGCCCAGGGATGGTTGGCGACCACCGCGTGTTGGCGCGCCATCAGTGTCGGACGGTTCGGCTCGGGGAGGTCTGTGCGGAAGGGAGAAGTCATCTTATCAGCCGAGTGGGCCCGATCCCGGCAAAGCGTTCAAGCGCTACGGCACCAGCACGATACGGCCGACCGCGCGGCCAGCGCGGAGGTCATCCAGCGCGGCATTGGCGTCCGACAGCGGCCGTGTCGTCACCGGCACGCCAGACCTCGGCTTCTTCGACAGCAGCTTCGCCGCCTCATGCAGCTCGGCCAGCGTGCCGACGAAGGATCCGCGGATGCTGATCATGCGTCCGGAGAAGCCGGGGAGGGCGAGTGGGTATGTGCCGCCGAAGAGGCCGACCAGAACCAGCGTGCCGCCACGACCGAGATTGTCGACGCCGAACTTCATCGTCGCTTCCGAGCCGACGAAGTCGATGACGCCGAAGAAGCCCTCCGGTGCCAGCTGCCTGATGCGGTCCTTCGCGTTCGGGTCGGTGCTGTCGATCGCATCCGATGCACCAGCGTCGATCGCCGCCTTCCGCTTCCCGTCCGTGATGTCGGCGACGATGACCTTCGCCTCCGTGACGGAAGAAGCGAACCCGATCGCCGAGAGCCCGACGCCGCCGGCGCCGATGATGAGGAGCCGGTCCTCCGAGGTCATCTTCGGCAGCTTCTTGAGCGCGCTCAGGGCCGTGATGCCGGAGCAGGCGAGCGTGCAGGCCTGGGTGTCGGTGAGACCGTCATGCGGTACGAGGTATTTCGGGTGCGGAACCAGCACATGGTCGGCGAAGCCGCCATCCAGGCGAATGCCGAGGCTGCGCTTGTTGCCGCAGAGAAGCTCTTGGTCCGTCGCGCAGCGCTTGCAGGTGCCGCAGCCGAGCCATGGATAGACGATTCGCCTGTCGCCGATCGAAGCGCCCTTGGCGTCGGGGCCGAGCGCTGCCACCTCGCCGGCGATCTCGTGGCCGGCGGTCAGCGGTAGCTTCAAGGCCGCGCCGAAGTTCGCCTTCTTGCCGCCGCCGAGGTCGAAGTATCCGTCCTGGACGTGAACGTCGCTGTGGCAGACGCCCGACGCGGTGATGCGGACCACCACCTCGGTGCCCTTCGGTGTCGGGATCTCGTAGCAGCGGCGCTCCAGCTTCTGGCCGAAGGCGACGATCTGCTCGGCTTGCATCTGCATCAGGCGTCGGCCATCTCGCGCTTGCGTTCCCAGCAGATCGGGAACGGCTCGCCCTGGACGACGTCGCCGGTCTTGAGCTGCGGGTCGCCCTCGACATACATCGTCTTTTCCTTCTGCACCCAGCGCGCGTCGTCGCCGAGCCAGCGCGAGGAGAAGCCGATGCGCCGCTGGGTCGCCGATTGGTTCGGGCCGGAGCCGTGAACCACCAGCGGATGATGCACCAGGATGTCGCCCGGCTGCATGTCCCAGGAGAGGAACTTGTACTTGGGATCGTCGCGATGGAGCGAGAAGTCGGGGCAGGGCTCGAGGTCGTCGTGGTGCAGCGTCTTGCTGGTCGCGGTCAGAAGCGGGTTGTAGTGCTTGCCCCAGAGATGCGAGCCGGCGATGTACTCCACGCCGCTGGTGTCGCGGCCGACCGGCGTCAGCGCCAGCCACATCGAGGCGACGTGGTGGCCGCTCACCGGCCAGAACGGCTGGTCCTGGTGCCAGGAGGTGCGGTCCTTCACCGTCGCGTCCTTGGTGAAGAGCTGGTCATAGAAGAAGCGTACGGTCTTGGAGCGCATCAGCGCACCGGCGATCTCGGCGGCGGGCGACTCGCGCGCGAAAGCCTCGAAATCCGGATAGCTGCGCCACATGAAGAGGAGCGTCACGAAGCGGAACTTCTCGCCCTCGGAGGTGTGGTCCTTGCCGCGCACACGGGGAGCGCCGTTGGCTCGCTGCGAGGATTCCTCGAGCGTGCCCTTGAAATTTGCCACCGCCTTGATGCTGGCTTCCTTCATGCGCTCGCACCAGTCGCGATCGAACATGCCGCGCAGGCAGACGACGCCGTCGCGTTCGTAGGCCTGGATGTCCTCTTCGCGGATCTTGTTGCCAGGGGTACGGTTCATCGCCGGTTCCTCATCGAGTGGGGCAGAGCCTCAGTTGATAGAGTACTAAATACCCCTTATAATTTCCACCATACGTGCGGGGATGGCGAGAGCATTTTTTTCAGGCGGGGCGAGGGGGGGATGACTGACACCGACATCCTGGTGATCGGGGCCGGCGCTTCGGGAGCGGCCTTGAGCTGGCGTCTCGCAGAGGCCGGCATCAAGGTGATCTGCCTGGAGCAGGGCGATTGGGTGAAGCCGAAGGACATCCCGATCGATCGGCCCGACTGGGAGCTCGCCCGGATGAGCTGGTGGAGCCCAAACCCGAACCTGCGCCGTCTGCCCGAAGACTATCCCGTCAACGACGCCGATACGCCGATCAAGCCGCTGATGTTCAACGGCGTCGGCGGCAGCACCATCATGTGGAGCTGCTTCAACCCGCGCTTCCATCCCCACGATTTCAAGGTTCGGAGCACCGACGGGGTCGCTGCCGATTGGCCGCTGTCCTATGACGAGCTGGCGCCGCACTACGAGCTCAGCGACCGGATGATGGGCGTCTCGGGCATCGCCGGCGACAGGTCGGTGCCGTCGCGCTTCGAGCGGCCGATGCCGCCGCTGCCGATCGGTCCGGGCACCAAGACCGTGATCGACGCCTTCGACAAACTTGGCTGGCACTGGTGGCCGGGGGACGTCGCGCGCAACTCGACCGCCTATGACGGCCGGCCGGCCTGCAACAATTGCGGCGCCTGCGAGATGGGCTGCCCGAGCGGTGCCAAGGGCACGTCGGACGTCACCTATTGGCCGAAGGCGCTGAAGCTGGGCGCGCAGCTCCGTACCGGCGCGCGGGTATTCGAGATCACCACCGACAAGGCCGGCCGCGCCACCGGTGCGCTCTACTATGACCGCAAGGGCAAGGTGCAGCGCGTCACCGCCGGGGCGGTGGTGATGGCTTCCAACGGCGTCGGCACGCCCCGGCTTCTGCTGTTGTCGAAGTCGGCACTGTTTCCCGACGGCCTTGCGAACTCCACGGGTCTTGTCGGCAAGAATCTGATGCATCACCCGATTGCCGCGGTCAGCGGCATTTTCGACCGGCCCTTCGATGGCGGCACCGCGGGGGCCGGTGCCTCCATCCTGAGCAACCAGTTCTACGGGAGCCAGCCGGGCGCCGACTTCGTTCGCGGTTACATGCTGGCGGGCCCGCGCATCCATGCGCCGCTGGCGACCGCGCTCGGTGCCTGGGGCAAGTCGCTGCCCTGGGGCGAGCGCCACCACGCAGAGTACGAACGGCTGTTCGGCCGCGCCGGCGCGATGATCATCTGCTGCGAGGACCTTCCGGTCGAGACCAACACGGTCACGATCGATCCGGATCTCAAGGACTCCGACGGTATCCCGGCACCGAAGCTGACCTACGCGGTCGACGACAACTCGAAGAAGATGATCCGCCACGGCCTCGACCGGTCGAAGGAGATCTGGGACGCTGCCGGTGCGATCGAGACGATCGAGCGGCCGCTGCTTGCCCAGGCGGGATTCCATCTGATGGGCACCGCGCGGATGGGCAACGACCCCAAGACCTCTGTCGTCGACAAGTGGGGAAGGGCACACGACGTGCCCAACCTGTTCGTCGTCGACGGCAGCGTCTTCGTCACTTGCGCCGCGGTGAACCCGACGCCGACGATCGAGGCGCTGGCGCTCCGCACCGCCGATCACATCATCGCGGAGCGCCGCTGATGGCCACGCCCGATCCTCTCCTCGGCACGGTCCTCGTGTCCCTCCTGCCGGGAGACGGGGCATGGCCGTCGGCGGCATCGACCGGCCTTCCTGCCTGGTTCGGCGAGCGTGTGGCCAAGACGCCCGCGCTGGCCGAAGCGGTGACGTGGCTCAAGGCGTCCTTGCCGCCGACCTTCGCGATGCGGTCGCCCACCGAGCGAGAGGCGGACCTGAAGGCTTGTGAGGCGAAGGATCCGCTCAGGTTCTCGCTCCTGGTGACCGAGGCGTCCAACGGCTACTACATCGATCCGGCGGTGCTGGCCGTGATCGAGCGGAAGACCGGTTTCCCGGCGCGGCCGCCGCAGCCGATGGGCCATCGTCTCGAGGCGTTCGACTTCTCCATTATCGATGGGCGCAAAGGCCCGGTAAGCACCTAAGAGGAAGAGTCATGGCAGATGCAGGGTGGTACGAGGACGCGATCATCATCGACGGCCTCAACGCGTCGAGCAACGGACCGAACGTCTTCGACCTGATGATCAAAGGCGGCTTGACCGCGGTGCACGTCACCCATGTCAGCCCCTATGCCCGCATGCAGGACACGATGAAGAGCCTGGCGCTCTGGAAGAAGTGGTTCCGGGACCACAAGGAGAAGATCTTCCAGGTCTATACGACGGCCGACATCGCACGCGCCAAGAAGGAAGGGCGGCTCGGCGTCATCATCGGCTGGCAGGATTGCACCGGCATCGACGATCACCTGTTCAACATCGCGCTCTATGCCGAGATGGGCGTCCGCTTCATCCAGATGACCTACAACACGGCCAACGGCATCGGCACCGGCTGCTATGACTCCTTCGATGCCGGCCTGACGGATTTCGGCTGCGAGGTGGTCGAGGAGCTGAACGCCCGCGGCATCGCCGTCGATCTCAGCCACTGCAGCAGCAAGACCGCCTCGGATGCGATCCGGGTCGCGAAGAAGCCAGTTTGCTACACGCATATCGCGCCGACCGGGCTTTGCGACGTGCCGCGTAACAAGTCCGACGAGGACCTGAGGCTGATGGCGCAGAACGGCGCCGGCTATGTCGGCGTCAGCCTGCATCCGTTCCTCCTGGCGAAGAGCAATGACTCAGAGCTCGACGACTACATCGACTGCATCGAGTACGTGAGCAATCTGGTCGGCGAGGACCAGGTCGGCATCGGCACCGACTTCTTCGAAGGCGTCGACATGGCGAAGTTCGCCCAGACCATGACGCGGCGCGACAAGTATCATGCCCGCGTGATCGGTCCGCCGATCCCCAACACGCTGCGCTATCCCTCGGAGATGCCGAGCATAGCGGCGCTGCGCAACATCGTGCCGGCGCTGGAGAAGCGGAAGTGGTCGGAGAAGCGGATCCGGAAGCTGCTCGGCGAGAACTTCCTGGCTTACCTCGGGCGCGTCTGGCACGCCTGAGGCGAGAAACCCTCCCCCGCGCCGCGGCGAGGGGGAGGGGCCTACCGGAACTTACTTCCACTTCATCTGATAGAGACGGCTGACCTCGTCGATCGACGGCTTGAACTCGAGGTCCTTGCTCATCGCATAGGTCACCACGTCGGTGGTCAGCGGCACCATGTAGGCGTTCTCGGTGATCCGCTGGTAGGCGATCTGGTAGAGCCGGCGGCGCTTCTCCTGGTCGATCAGGTTGGCGGCCTCGTTGATCCAGCCGATCAGTTCGTTGTCCTGGGCCATGTCCGGCGGGCCACCCTGGAAGGTGACGCTGAGCGGCACCGAGGCGTCCGCGATCGACCAAGAGCCGGTGGTCGAGTGGACCAGCGGCGTTTCCTTCTTCAGCTTCTTCTCGTACATGGCCGGGAAGGTCATGTAGACGAG
>JBGALV010000158.1:0-8283 GCA_044223515.1 Alphaproteobacteria bacterium | reverse complement strand
GGGTGACGTAGATCGTGGTGATCCCGAGCTCACGCTGGAGGGCGCGGATCTCCTCGCGCAGCGACACCCGAATCTTGGCGTCCAGGGCCGAGAGCGGCTCGTCGAGCAAGAGGACCTGCGGCTTGACGGCCAGCGCCCGCGCCAGGGCCACGCGCTGCTGCTGGCCGCCCGAGAGCTGGTACGGATAACGCCCGCCAAGGGCGGGCAGCCCGATCAGGCGCAGCATCTCCTCGATCCGGCCGGTGATCTCGGCCTCCGGGCGCCCGGCCACCTTCAGGCCGAAGGCCACGTTCTCGGCCACCGTCATGTTGGGGAACAGCGCGTAGGACTGGAACACCATGCCGACATTGCGCTGGTTCGGCTTGGTCCCGGTCACGTCCTTGCCGTCGATCCGGATCGTGCCCGAGGTCGGCGTCTCGAACCCGGCGACCATGCGGAGCGTCGTCGTCTTGCCGCAGCCCGAAGGCCCGAGGAACGAGATGAACTCGCCCTGCCGGACCGCGAGATCGAAGTCCTCGACCACGTTGAGCGTGCCGAAGGACTTGCGCAGATGCTCGATCGCAAGAAAGGCCATCCGCGCTCCTTCAGGGTGCCTTGGGCGCCTGGCCGTGCGAGGCGCGGCCGACGACGTTGATGAGGCCCATGCAGGCCCAGGTGACGCCGAAGGCGATGATCGCCAGCGCCGAGGGTTCATAGGCTCTATTGGCGCCGATCAGCTGCAGGTAGGGACCGAAGGCCGGGCGGTCGAGCAGCGCCGCCAAGGTGAACTCGCCGATCACGATGGCGAAGGTGAGAAACGCGCCGCTGAGCACCGCGACCCGCACATTGGGCAGGATCACGCGGAACAGGATCGTCGGCCAGCCGGCGCCGAGGCTCTGCGCCGCCTCGGTCAGCGTGCGAACGTCGATCGCGCGAAGCCCGTTGTCGACCGCGCGATACATGTACGGAAGCGCCAGGGTGACATAGCCGAAGGTCAACAACAGGTCGGTCAGCCGCTCGCTCGACGTCATCGGCAGCCAGGACTCGCTGTTGTACATGCGCAGATAGCCGAAGACGAGGACGATGGCCGGGATCACCAGCGGCAGAAGCGTGATGAACTCGACGATCGGCCGGAGCCGCGGCAGGCGGAGGTTCACCCAATAGGCTGTCGGCACGACCAGCAGCACGCCGACGACGATGGTCGCGAAGGCGAGCGCCGTCGAATAGCCGAACGTCGCCTGGAACCGCGGATCGGCCAGCACCACCGCATAGGCATCGAAGCTGTACTCGCCGCGCCGCATCCGCAGCGAGAACTCGAACGTCGCGATCAGCGGCACCAGGAAGTAGAGCACGCCCAGCGCAAGCGCGATCCAGGGTCCGACCTTGGCGCGCTTCATCGCTGCCACCGTTCGCTGCGGGCGCGGAGCCAGATATAGGCGATGTTCGAGGCGCCGGTGATGACGATCATGCCCAGTGCCAGCGCATAGCCCAGGTTCTGGTCGTGCAGCACGTCGCCGCGGATCTGGGCGAACAGCAGGATCGTGACGATGTTGAGCGAGCTGCCGGTGAGGCCATAGGCCGTCGCGATCGCGCCGAAAGCATTGGCGAACAGGAGAAGCGTCGTGCCGAGCAGGCTCGGTCCCAGGACCGGTAGCGCTATATAGCGCCAGTACTGCCAGGTGGTGGCGCCGAGGATCGTCGAGGCCTCTCGCCATTCGCGCTTCAGGCCATCGATCGCTGGCGCCATGATCAGGATCATCAGCGGAATCTGGAAATACAGATACGTCAGCACCAGGCCCCAGAAGCTGAGCAGGTTGAAGCCGTGCTGGTAGATGTTGAAGTCGAAGTACTTGATCAGCAGCACGGTCAGGAGGCCGGTGCGGCCCAGGGTCGCCAGGAAGGCGAAGGCGAGCGGCACGCCGGCGAAGTTGGAGGCGACGCCCGAGAAGGTCATCAGCGTCGGCCGGATCCAGCTCGGGACTCCACCGGCGATCGCCGCATAGGCGATCAGGAAGCCGATGAGGCCGCCGATGATCGCAGACGCGGCGCTGACCTTGATGCTGATCCAGTATGCCGCCACGATCGACGGCTGGGTCAGGTTCGCGATGTTCCGGAGGGTCAGGTGCCCTTCGGCATCCTGGAAGGCGCCGATCACCAGGAAGGCGGTCGGCAGGATCAGGAACAGGATCGCGAACAGGAAGAACGGAACAACGCCCAGCCAATCCCACGAGATCCGGCTCAAGGAGAAGCCGGGCGCACGGGTGGAAAGGGCCTGAGGCGGGACGGGCTGGGTCATTAGGCGGGAATGGTGCGGACCCCGCCTGGGGCCCGCACCGGAAGACGAGACGCTACTTCACGTTGGCGCCGACGACGGCGTCCCACTGCTTGGTGATGACTTCCTTCGACGCGTTCTGCTGATCGAGCGTCGGGAAGGCGGCCTTTTCGTAGGCCTCGGCCGGCGGCAGCTTGGCCAGCAGGTCTGCCGGGATCTTCTTGTTCTTGGCGAGGTCGTTGAAGCGGATCGGGTGGCAATAGCCCTTGAGCCAGGCGATCTGGCCGTCATCGGAGTAGAGATGCTCCATCCACAGCTTCGCCGCGTTCGGGTGCGGGGCGAAGGCGCTGATCGCCTGGACGTAGACGCCGGCGACGACGCCTGACTTCGGCACCACGACCTCGACCTTCGGGTTGCCCTTCAGCGTGTCGCGATCGGCGAGCGCATTGTAGTCCCAGCGGATCACGATCGGCGTGGCGCCCTGCGCGAGCGAGGCCGCCTTGCCGATCACCGGCACGAAGTTACCGGCCTTGTTCATTTCGCCGAAGAACTTGAGGCCCGCCTCGCCGGCCTTGGCCGGGTCGTTGCCGCCGACCGCGAGCCCCGCCGCATAGACGGCCTGGATCGCCTGGTTGGACGCGCGCGGGTCGCCGGCGAGCGCGATCGAGTTCTTGTAGGCCGGCTTCAGGAGGTCCGACCAGTCGCGCGGGATCTCCTTGACGATGTCGGCATTCACCTGGAACGACAGCACGCCGTAGTAGTCGCCGTACCAGTAGCCTTCCGGATCCTTGGCATCGTCCGGGATCGAGGCCCAGGTCGAGACCTTGTAGGGCTGCAGCAGCCCGTCCTTCTTCGCCGACGGACCGAAGGAAAGGCCGACGTCGATCACGTCCGGCGCCTGCGGCCCCTTATTGTTCCGGTTGGCCTTGATCGCCTCGATCTCGTCCGCCGAGCCGGCGTCGGGATTGAGCTCGTTGACGCGGATGCCGTACTTCGACTTGAAGCTGGCGATCAGCTCGCCGTAGCCGCACCAGTCGTGTGGCAGCGCGATCGTCGTCAGCATGCCTTCGGCCTTGGCATCGGCGATGAGCTTCTCCATCTGCGCCTGGGCGCTGGTGGACATCGCGACCGCGACCAGTGCCGCCACCGACAGCACTTTCAGCATCGACTTCATCATGAACCTCCCCTTGACTGGCTGGGCGGCCAGTCTATGAGCCAATTTTGCATCTATGATACGAGCAAAATGACAGTTGCATGACAACGCCTATTCGCTGCTGGCGCAATCACGATTGCCGCGGCTTCGCGTCGTGGGCCGTCAAATAGACCAAAAGACCGGCTGCCAGGCAGGCCGCGATGGCAGCGAAAGCAAGGCGGTAGGCGATCTCCGGCCGTACCGCCGCATCGCCCGAGACGGCGCCGATGATCAGGCCGGTCAGTATCGGCAGAAGGGCGCTGCCGCTCACCTGCGCGATGTTGACCGTGGTGACGCCGCGCCCGGCCAGATGATCCGGAAACAGGCTGCGACCATGGGCGACGACGATCAAGCTGTAGGAAGTGACGCCGCAGAGCATCACCAGCAGCCCAATCGTCGCGGCCAGCGGCATCGCCGGAACGAGCGCCAGGATCGCCAGCACCGACACCGTACCCGCACCGCCGGCAATCACGATCCATTTCCGCGTATTGAAGAGCCGATCGAGCGGGCCGAAGGCCAGGATCCCGACGACCTGGGCCGCCGCCATCGCCAGCAGCACGTTGCCGCGCGCCACCGCGTCGAGCCCATGCACGTCGCGAAGATAGGGCCCGGCCCAGAGGCCGAGCACGGTCGCCATGCTTGCGTAGATGAAGCAGTGGACCGCGAGGATCTTGGGCAGGCCCGGCGTGCGCCAGACGGCGCGGAGCCCGCGCAGGATATCGCTGAAAGTCCCGGGCGTGCGCGACACCGGCTCTCGGCCCGGCGGATCGTCGGTCACCTGCCAGAGGAACACGAGCCCGATCGCGGCCGTGAGAAAAGCGGCGGCGACGAAGCTCCAGCGCCATCCGATCGCCGCCGTCGCGAAGGCCAGCGGCGTGGTCGCGACGAAGATGCCGACCTGGCTCGCCGAGAATACCCAGCTCAGGGCCAGGCTCAGTCGCTCCCGCGGAAACCAGCGCGAGCAGAGGACGACGACGCTCATGAAGCTCGCCGCCGACCCGAGCCCCAGGACCGTGCGCGCCGCAACGAGCATGGCGCCCGAGTCCGCGAGCGCATGCAGGACGGCGCCGACAACCGACACGAGGGTCAGGCTGCCGACGGTGAGCCGGGGGCCGATCCGGTCGAACAGGATGCCGACGGGGATCTGCATGACCCCAAGGGCGATGAAGAAGGCGCTGCCGGCGAGGCCCAGCGTCTCGGGACCGATCCGCAGGTCCGCCATCAGTTCCGGCGCGATGACCGCAGCCGAGGCCCGATAGAACTGGCTGACGCCGGTGACGGCGACGAGGAGAAGGATCAGGCGAACCGCGGCGAATTTCGGCATGGCGCCGCGACCTTATCCCAAGGCCGAAGCTATTCGGTGAGGCACTTGGCGAGATCGACGCCGCGGAGGTCCGCATCGCGGATATCGGCCCCGATCAGCACCGTCGCCTGCTCGCGTCCGCCACCCCTGCCGTCCGGGATATGGACCGAACCGACCCGCGCATGGGCGAGGCTGGCCCGGCGCAGCACCGCTCCCGCCAGCACCGTGCCGGTCAGATCGGCGCCAGCGAGGTCCGCCGCCGTCAGGTTGCAGCGCGACAACGTCGCCAGGGCAAGCTTGGTGCCGCGCAACCGCGCGCCGAGCAGTCGCGAGCCGGAGAGATCGACGCCGGTCAGGTCGCGCGCCGAGAAATCGAAATAGCTGAGGTCGGCACCGTGGAGGATGGCACGCGCGCCCCGGGCCCCGTCGGAAGCCAGCCAGGTCTGGTGCTCATCGAGCGCGACGAGGACGGCGTTCGGGAATCGGCCGGGGCCGACGATCGGTATCTTGTCGTCGATGCGCCAGATCTTCAGGTCGGAGCCGCCGAACTCGGTTCCCTCGAGCTTGGCACCGACGAAGGTGGCGCCCTGGCCCTTGGCATTGGTCAGCTTGGCTCCGCGCAGGTCCGAGCCGACGAACACCGCCGCCCCCAACATCGCCTCGCCGAGGTTGGCGCCGCGAAGATCGGTATGGGAGAGGTTCGCGCCGGTGAGGTTGGCGCCGTGAAGCTCTACGCCGCTCAGGTCAGCGCCGACCAGGCTGGCCCCGGTCAGGTCGACGCCCGACATCACCGCCATCGACGCCTCGGCATATTCCAGGGTGCAGCCGGAGAGATCGGTCGTATCGCCGAGCACGCCGTCCCTGGCCCGGCCCGCGGCGCTGCCGGAGCGGAGATCGGCGCCGGTCAGGATGCAGCGGTTGAGGTTCGCCTGGCGCAGCCGCGAGCCTTTGAGCTGCGATTTCGACAGATCGGCGCCGGTGAGGTCCGCGCCGGTGAGGTCAGCCCCCGAGAGATCGGCTTCAACTAGGTTAGCACGCACCAGCCGGGTCCGGCGGAGATCGGCGTTGCAGAGCCTCGCCTTCTTGAGCGGCAGCGCCTCGAGGTCGAGGCCGGAGAGGTTGATCCCGGCCAGGTCCGGAAGCTGGCGTACCGAGCCGACGCGAAGACCGGAGATCAGCTCGCGGATCCTCTCGTCGTCGATGCGTTGCGTCTGGCCGGGCTCGCTCATGACATTGCCAAGGCTAGGGCCGCCCGGCGCACGGCGCAAACGCCTTCAGGCGGCCGGGATCGCGGCCTTGGCCAGGATCGCGTGGATGTCCTCGCAGGTCGAGGCGACATCGAAGGCGCCTGCCGACTGGAGCTGGTCCCCGAGCTCGGGCCAGCAGTGCTCTCCCCCGACGAAGCCGAGGACCGGCATACCGGCCGCTACTGCCGCGCCGACCCCGACCGTCGAGTCCTCGATCACCAGGCAACGCTCCGGCGGCACGCCGAACTGCCTGGCCGCGTGCCAGAAGAGATCCGGCGCCGGCTTGCCCCGGGCCACCATCTTGGCACTGTAGACGTGCGGGTCGAAACGATGGAGAAGGCCCGCGATCTCCAGATTCCAGCGCAGCCGCTCCGTCTCGGTATTCGAAGCGACACAGAAAGGCAGGCCGATCCGGTCGAGCAGCGCGGCGACCCCCTTCACCGCCTTGAGCTCGGCCGGGATCACGGTCTTGACCCGTTCGTTGACCCTGATCGCGACCTCCTCGGGAAGCGGCCGCCCCAGCTCCTCCGCCGCGATCTTCAGCGTCTTGTCGAAGGTGATGCCCACGAACTTCCGAGCGAACTCGTTCGCGGTGATCGGATAGCCGCCGCGCGTGAACTCCTCGGCATCGATCCGGCAATAGAGGATCTCGCTGTCGATCAGAACGCCGTCGCAGTCGAAGATGACCAGCTCTGGCGTACGCGCGAGGCTCATCAGCGGGCGAGCTTCGCCATCGCCGCGTCGACGCCGCCCTTGCGGTACGGAATGCCGGCGGTCTTGAACGACATCTCCACCGCGGCCAGCGCGCCCAGCAGCATGGGCTCGTTGAGGTCGCCCATGTGGCCGATGCGGAAGACCTTGCCCTTGAGATTGTCGAGGCCGCCGCCGAGCGAGACGTTGTAGTGGTCGAGCGCGGCCTGGCGGACCTTCTCGGCGTCGATGCCGGGCTTCATCTGGATCGCGGTGACGGAGTCCGAGTAGAGCTTCTCGTTCTGGCAGAAGAGCTCCATGCCCCCCTCCTCGCCCCAGACGCGGACCGCCGCGCGGGTGGCCTCGGCGAGGCGGCGGTGGCGGGCGAAGACGTTGTCGAGCCCCTCCTCGTCCAGCATCCTGATCGCCTCGGCGAGGCCGTAGAAGTGATGCACCGGTGCTGTGCCGGGGAACTTCTGCGGCTGGCGGCCGAGCATCAGGCGCCAGTCGAAATAGGCCCGCGGCAAGGTCGCCGACTGGGTTGCATCGAGCGCCTTCTTGCTGACGCCGGTGAATCCCATGCCGATCGGCAGCATGAGCCCCTTCTGCGAGCCGCCGACGGCGACGTCGACCTTCCACTCGTCCATTCGAAAGTCGATCGATCCCAGCGAGGAGATCGTGTCGGAGAGAAAGAGGCCGGGATGGCCGGCACGGTCGATCGCCTTCCGTACCTCGGCAACAGGGTGGGCGACGCCGGTGGCGGTCTCGTTGTGGACGAGCAGGATGCCGCGGATCTCGCGGGCGGTGTCTTTCTTCAGACGCTCTTCGACCTTCGCCGGCTCGACGCCCATCCGCCAGTCGAAGTTCAGCGTCTCGACCTCGAGGCCATAGGCCTTCGCCATCTCGCCCCACGACGCGGAGAAGCGCCCGGTCTCCAGCACCAGCACCTTGTCGCCGGGCGAGAACAGATTGACGACTGCCGCCTCCCAGGCGCCGTGGCCGTTGGAGGCGTAGACGAACATCGTCTGCTTGGTCTTGAAGACGCGCTTGAGACCGTCGAAGCAGAAGTCCGCGATCTCGGCGAAGTCCTTGCCCATGAAATCCATCGACGCGCGATCCATCGCGCGGAGGATGCGATCGGGAATGTTGGTCGGACCCGGGTTCTGGAAGAACTGACGGCCACGCATCACGGTCATGACGAACTCGCTCGAAGGAAGGGCCTGCACGGCGGGGTTGCGAATATCGGTCTACTCCGTAGCCGAGGCAACACCGATCCCGCGTCTCCATCGGCGCTCGATAAAACCGTGAAAATTGTCCAATCGTGCAGGCTCGATCGCGAGTGTCCGATCCGCGGCTGGCCGCCTGCGCGATCGGCGCGGCCATTTTCCCGCATCCGAAAATTGTCGCCGCGAAGCGCGACAATCCTGGCCGGAATCCTCCCCCGGGCCGGAGCCCGAGGGAGGGTGACGGCGAAGGCTACTTCGTGGCCGTCGCGTACCAGACCCGGAAGCTGTTCTGCTTGATATCCTTCAGCTGCTTGTTGGCGGCGAGGTTGCTCACCGACTGAGTGATGAAGGCGTGCGGGCCCTCGGCCATGTGC
>JBGALV010000157.1:0-8352 GCA_044223515.1 Alphaproteobacteria bacterium | reverse complement strand
ATCGCCGAGGTGCCGCTCCTTCATGATCATCGCCCGCTTCATGGCCTCCGCGACGGTGCGGATGTACTCGGGGCTGTTGTGGCCCATGCCGGCCAAGTCGAAGTTCTCGAGGATGTTCAGCATCAGCGCCAGCATCAGCCCGCCGCCCGGCGGCGGGTTAACCGCGACCTCATGACCGCGATAGGTGATCTTGACCGGCTCGCCTTCGACGACCCGATAGCGATCGAGGTCTTCCAGGGTCAGGAGCCCGCCATGGCGAGAGAGGTCGGCGACCATCTCCTTGGCGAGCGCACCGCGATAGAAGCTGTCAGGCCCTTCGGCAGCGAGGCGCCGGAGCGTGCGGCCGTAGTCGGGATTCTTCACTTTCGTGCCGACCGGATGGAACTTCCCGTCGGGGCCGAAGAACAGCTTGTGCGCCGCCTTGCACAGCTCCATGCGCTCGATCGGATCGGCGCGGCCGAGGCCTTCGCGCGAATTCCAGTAGGTGTGGACGAAGGGCGTGATGGTGTAGCCGTCCTCGGCCAGCTTCACCGCCGGCATCAGGAGATCTTCCCATTTGAGCCGGCCATAGCGGCCGTGGACCGCATGAAACCCCGCGATCGAGCCCGGCGTCGCGATCGCGCCGTAGCCGACGTCGTTGACCTTGTCCTTGAGCACGAAGGAGAAGCCGTCGCGCGTCTGGTACTCGATCAGATGCGTCCACATGTCGGCGCGCGCCGCGTAGGGCGCCCGGCAGTAGAAGTCGATCATCTCGTGCCGGTTCTGCTTCGGCGCGTAGACTTGGCAGGAGCCCAGGCCCGCGACGCCGCACATCAGCCCGTCGACCACACCCTGCGCGAAGGCGGTGGCGATCGCCGCGTCGATGGCGTTTCCGCCAGCCATGTAGACGCGCGCGCCCACCTCGACCGCTTCGGGCTGCGGGGCGACGACGATTCCGCGCTTCATGAGAAGGCTCCTTAAGGAAGGAGCCGATGATGGCAAACGACGACGCCCCGGCTCAAGGGCCGGGGCGTCGCCGACGAGCTCGAAGGACCCGGGTTACGAGACCGCGCGCTGGGCGCGATCGTAGCCGAAGATCTCGCCGCGGCTGAGCGCGTAGGCACCGTCGCCGATCAGCGCGTGGACGGCCGAGGTCAGCATCAGGAAGGCCGGATACTCCCAGCCGCCGCCCGCCGCCGAGAACACCCAGCCGTTCGGCAGATGGGTCATCAGCGCGCCCGCCATGATCGGGATCAGCGCCGCCGAGACGTAGCGGCCATAGACGCCGGCCAGGATCGCCGCACCGCCGGCGAGTTCGGCCGCGATGACGACGTAGGCGAGCGGCCCCCAGAAGCCGACCTTCTCGAAGAAGGCGACGGTGCCGGGAAGCGTGAAGACGAAAACCTTCAGCAGGGCATGGGCGATCCACATGGTGCCGAGGCCGAGCCGGAGGGCGAGAGCCCCGTAGGGAGCGAAGCGGGTGTCGATCATGGGTTTCCCCCGTGGTTGAGATGCCAGGAAAATAGGCTTTCCTCGACGCAACGAAATTCTCGCTTTCCGAACAATACCTTTGCATAATTGCAATCATGGAGTGGGACGACCTCCGCATCGCGCTCGCCATCTCCCGAGCCGGCAGCCTGTCCGGGGCGGCCCGCGCCCTGAAGCTCAACCACGCCACCGTCTGGCGCCGGCTGCGGGGGCTGGAAGAGCAGCTCGACACGAAGCTGTTCGAGCGCCGGCCCGACGGCTACGTGCCGACCGCCGCGGGCGACGAGCTCCGGCGCGCCGCGGAATCGATGGAGGATGCCGCCGAAGGTCTCGACCGACGGCTCTCGGGCCGCGACGCGCGCCTCACCGGAACGGTGCGTCTTTCCACCCTGGATTCGATCGCGCTCGACCTGCTGCCCCCTCACCTCGCGCGGTTCCGCGCGCTTCATCCGGGGATTACGGTCGAGCTCACGGTCAGCTCGACGCTGGCCAACCTGACCCGGCGCGACGCGGACGTGGCTCTCCGCGCGACCAACGCGCCGACCGGAACCCTGGTCGGCCAGCGCCTCGCCGATGTCGGCATGGCGGTCTATGCGGCGCGCGACTATCTCGTCCGCAATCCCGCAGGCACGGACTGGGCGCGCCACGACTGGGTCGCACCGGACGAGATCTTCGCCCACACCACCTTCGCCCGGTTCATCGAGCGCGAGGCAGCGGGGCGCGTCGTGCTGCGCGTCGACACCGAGAGCGGCATGCAGGCGGCATGCGCGGCGGGGATCGGCGCGACGGTGCTCGCCTGCTTCGCCGGCGACGGCGATCCGAGGCTCCAGCGCTTATCGCCGCCGCTGCCGGAGTTCGACCACGGCCTCTGGCTTCTGACGCATGAGGACCTGCGCGGCGCCGCGCGTGTCCGGGCCCTGCTCGACTTCCTCGCAGCCGCCGTCCGATCGGAGCGGCCACGCCTGAAGGGCGTGCGTCCCTAGTCGGTGCGCGTCGCCTTGATGTGGCCGACGAGGCCGGCGGTCGAGGAGTCCTGGCCCTCGGCCGGCAGCGCATCGAGCGACAGCTCGGGCAGCACCTTCTTCGCCAGCGTCTTGCCGAGCTCCACGCCCCACTGGTCGAAGGAGTTGATGCCCCAGATCACGCCCTGGACGAAGACCTTGTGCTCGTAGAGCGCGATCAGGCGTCCGAGCGTATACGGGTCGAGCTGCTTGAAGAGGAAAGTCGAGCTCGGCCGGTTGCCGGGGAAGGTCCGGTGTGGCGCCAGGCGCTCGGCGGTGGCGCGATCGGCGCCCGCCTTCAGCATCAGCTCGCGGGTCTCGGCCTCGTCCTGCCCGATCGCCAGCGCCTGGCTCTGGGCCAGCATGTTGGCGAGCAGGATCTCGTGATGGCCGGTGAGATCGTGATCGGGCTCGACAGCGGCAAGGAAATCCGCCGGGACCGGGTCGGGCCCCTGGTGGAAGAGCTGCATCAGCGCGTGCTGGCCGTTGGTGCCCGGCTCGCCGAAGACGACCGGCGCGGTCGCATGACGCACCGGCCGGCCGTCACGGTCGACGCCCTTGCCGTTCGACTCCATCTCCAGCTGCTGGAGGTAGGCGGGAAAGCGTCGGAGGCGGTGGTCATACGGCAGGACCGCGTGCGAGCGCGAGCCGAGGAAATTCGTGTTCCAGATGCCGACCAGCGCCATCGCCATCGGGATGTTGGTATCGAGCGGTGCATCGCGGAAATGTCGATCGACCGCATGCGCGCCGTCGAGCAGACGGTCGAAGGCTTCCGGGCCGACACCGATCATCAGCGGCAGGCCGATCGCCGACCACAGCGAATAGCGGCCGCCGACCCAGTCCCAGAACCAGAACGTGCTCTCCGGCTGGATGCCAAAGGCGGCGACCTTGTCGAGCGCGGTCGAGACCGCGACGAAGTGCTTCGCGACCGCCGCCTCGCCGAGCTTGGCAACCAGCCAGGCACGCGCGGTCGCAGCATTGGTCATGGTCTCCTGGGTGGTGAAGGTCTTGGACGCGACGACGACGAGGGTCGTCGCCGGGTCGAGGCCCGTGAGCGCGCGATCCATGTCGGCGCCGTCGACGTTCGAGACATGGCGGATCTGGAGTCCCGGGTGGCGGTACTTGGCCAGCGCCTGGTCGGCCATGGCCGGCCCGAGATCGGAGCCGCCGATGCCGATATTGACGATGTCGCGGATCGGCCGGCCCGTCGCCCCAAGCAGCTCGCCGGCGCGGACGCGATCGGCGAAGGCCCGCATTCGTCCGAGCATTTCGCGCACATCCGCCATCACGTCGCGGCCGTCGATGCGCATCGGCGCGGTCGAGCGGCTGCGGAGCGCCACGTGGAAGGCGGCACGATTCTCGGAGCCGTTGATGCGCTCGCCCGAGAACATGCGGTCGGTCCAGCCGGCGACGTCCGCCGCCCGGGCGAGCTCGTGCAGGAGCGCCACGGTCTCGGTGGTGATGCGCTGCTTCGAATAGTCGAAGAGCAGATCCTCGTGCCGCAGCGAGAAACGCTGGAAACGGTCGGGATCGCCGGCAAAGAGATCACGGAGATGCAGCGGGGAGACCCGGTCCCGGTGCTGCCCCAGGGCTTCCCACGCCCGGTCGAGGCGCGTTGCCGCTCGTGTCGGTCCGTCCATGGCGTCCATCCTTGTCAGCGGTCCCGACGAAGTGCCCGAACAATAAGGCATCAGTGGGGCGAGGGGATGACCCTCCCGCTACGGTTTCGCGCGAGGGCCCTTCATCGCCACAGCCTGATCGCTTGCGCCGAGAGAAACCGTGCGGCGGGCACCCGCACGATCACGGAAATGTTCCCCGCTCGCCTTACTTCGGCATCGCGAACGGACGATCGTCGGCGAAGCGCTTCAGGATGTTCGTGGTGAGCTTCGCGATGTTGTTGTCGAAGCCGTTGACGGGCAACGCACCGCAATAGGCGATCGAGCCGGTCGAGAACACCGCGCCGCCGTTGGGGGTTTCGAAGAAGGTGAGATCGGCGCGGATCGAGGCGTTCTGCACGGCGTCGAGGGCGCCGTGGCCGATGTTTATCTCCTCGGCGACGAGGATGTAGGTGTTCGAGTGGTTCTCCGAGCTGGCGACGACCAGCGCATGGGGCGGCGTGCCGAGCCCGAGGTCGGCGCAGTCGATCTCGAGGCCGGCCGCACCTCCCTGCAGGACGCCGAAATTGCCGAGGATCTCGTCCGGCACGCCCTCGAACATGAAGGCGACGCGCGGATCCTTGGCTTGCGCCGTGCGCCGATAGTAGGAACACGCATCGAAGCCCTGGCTGATGAAGCCGACACCGGTCGCGACCTGCGGCGCGCGGCCCTGGCGCCGCCAGAGCCCGCCATACTCGCCGGTGAACTGGTGATAGTACTCGCCGACGCGCGCGTCCCAGGCGCGCACACCGTCTTCCGAGCGCCGCACCTCGATGATGTTCATGTTCTCGGGGTGGAAGGCGATGCGCCAGTAGAAGCCGTTGCCGCCCATGTACATGTGGCGGCCGCCCTGGCGCTGATAGCCGTCGAGCGCGTCCAGCATCTCGAGCGACCAGTATTCCGGGTGCGATCCCGTCAGCACGACGTTGTAGGGCCTGAGCAGGTCCTGGCCTTCGACATGGAGATCGTGGTCGGTGATGATGTCGTAGGGCATCCCGACATGCTCGAGCCAGTCGACGATGAAGAGATCGCAGCAGTAGTTCCAGAGCCGTCCGTGCGGCTTCCAGTTGGTGACCGGCCTGAGGCGCGAGCTGGTCGAGACGCCGGACATGTCGGTGTGGCGGTCGTAGGTCGACACGCCCATCTCCGGAAACTCGAACTGCAGGATGTCGACCGAATCCATCATCGAGATGCGGCCCTGGTAGAGCTCGGTCAGCATGCGCACGAAGCGCCCGCGGTTGTTGGCATAGACCGTGTACGTCGCGGTCGAGGCCAGGAACGCGATCTTGGCGTTCGCCGTGCCGCGCTTCGGGCGGACGAAGAAGGGACAGTAGAAGTAGGCCTCGTCGGCGACGAGCTTCGCCGCATAGAAGCCGCTCTTCGCGTCCTTGGGCACGGTGAACGAGAAGTCCGGCTGCCACTTGGCATCCGAGATGTCGTCGTCGTGAAAATGGATCGCACCGTACTGCTGCGGATCCTTGGTCCAGTTCATCTCCGATCCGGTCCAGTTGTGGCCGGTGACGGCGCGCGTCGGCAGGTTCACCACCTCGCCGTCGAGGCGGTTCGGCGAGAGGTCGCTGATCCGGTCGCTTGAGATGTCCTTGGAGAAGTCCCAGAATCCCAGCACCTCCTCCTCGAGGCCCGACGGCAGCATGCCGGCCGTGAGCGCCTGGATCTGGGCGCGATCGAGCGCCTTCCGGGCCAGCCTCGGGCGATCGACGCGGCCGTTGAGGTGACCGGTGGTCAGCAGGGTGCCGTAGACCGTCGGCGACGCGGCCTCGCCGGACCGCCAGGCCCCGAACAGGAAGGGCGCGCCGGCATCCGCCTTGCTCGCCCGCGCCTTGCCTTCGACCATGACCGACCGCTCGGCATGGAAGCTCTTGTCGTAGATCGGCTCCTGCCAGAGCCGCACCTGCCCGCTCTTCGCATCGAAGCTGGCGGCGACCAGGTACCAGCGCCGCTCCAGCATCGGCACGCCGGACGCGAGCTTGAAGGCGCCGATGCGCACCTCGGCGGCCCCCTCGGCATCGATCGCAATCCCGTAGCCGCTGCCCGAGGCGGCCCAGGTGCCCATGATCGCGCGCGGCCCCTTCTTCGGCGTCGTCGGCCAGACATAGGCCTGCAGCGTGAAGCTCTCGACGTCCTTGAGCGCCCATTTCTCCGGTACGACGCCGAAGGAGCCCGCATGGATCTTCTGCTCTCGCGCCGGATATGAGGCGTTCGCAGGCGTGTCGACGACGACCTCGCGATACTCACTGGCGCCCATGCCGGCATTCGGGCTGAGCAGCCGGACGATGTCGGCGCGATAGCTCTTGGCACCGATGCAGCTCGCCATGATGCGGACGGTCTCGCCCGGCTGGAGGCTGACGCGGTCGGCGTAGCCCATGATCCTGGTCATCTGGGGATTCCGATGATGGGGAACTTGAACGAACGTCAGTCGATCGGCAGGTCGTGGCCGGTGATGTCCTTCCAGCGCAGCTTGAAGACGTGCCATTCGGCGTCCTCGAGCCGGTCGAAGGTCTGGTTGGTGAGCTTGGGCACGCCGCCGCCGGTCGGCATGTATCCCAGCACCCAGCGCTTGCCGGGCTCGGTCATCACCAGCACCTCGAACTGGGGCGTCTGGCGGGTACGCATGTAGTTGAGGACGTATTGCAGCTCGGGCGAGTGCTCGCCGAACGGCCTGGCCTTGAACTCGCGGGCGACGTCGAGGCGCGACGGATCGATCTTGAACATGGCGATCCTGGAAAGGGGGATCGAAGGAACGTGCGGACTGTAGCCGCGCTTTCCTTAAGGAAAAAGGCCCGAAGGAAGGGCCCCGGCTTCAGAAGGTCGCCGCCCAGCTCCTCAACAGGTTGCGTTCCAGCCCGCGGGCGCGGCGGATCCAGGCAGTGGCGGCAGCCGGCATCTCGGGCACGCGCTTGTCGAGGGTCGCGTCGAAGGCGATGCGCTTGGCGTCGTCGTAGGCGAAGACCGCAAAGGCGACGCGCCGTCCGGAATGGGTCCAGAGCAGGCCGACGAGGCCGCGCGCGTAGGCCATGGTGCCGCTCTTGGCGCGAATGGCGAGGCTGGCGTTCTTCGCCTCGGCCGACTCCTTGGGCTCGCCGGCCTCGGCATCGGCGATGTCGCGGCTCGGCAGCGCGTCGGCGAGATCCGGAATGAGCGTCAGGCCATGCACCACCAGACGCGCCATCTGCCGGGGGGTCGTTCGCGACGCAGGCGAGAGGCCGGAATGATTGGCGCGCACGAACCCGCTCCAGTCGACTTCCGGGACGGTAGACCTGATCCAGCCGTCGACGACGCCGACCGAATGGGCGAGATCCGGCGGCGCCGCACCGGCGAGGCGCCGCGCCGTGCTCAATCCCACCATCTCGGCGGCCATGTTGTTGCTGTGCTCGAGCAGGCGGCGGACGATCTCGGCGAGCCGATGGCTCGAATGGATCTGCACGATCGTCGCGTCCGGCGGCCGCTTGGCCGCGACCGGCATCGGCAACGCAACGCCTTCCCGCTCGGCGAGCCGGCGCACCACCAGCGCCGCGTTCAGCGCCGGCTGCTTGACCGGCAGCCAGATGCGCCCCGACGGCTGCAGATTGGAGAAGAGCCAGCGGTCCGGCCCCTCGGCGAGGAAACGATAGGGAGGCGGGATCGGCGAGGGCGACGGCAGCAGGCGGATCGCATCCGCCTTGAGCCGAAGCGAGTCCGAGACGGCGAGCGCCGCGACCTCCTTGCCGCTCGCCTTCCAGTCGACCAGCACGCGGTTGAAGTCGAGAGCGAGCGCACCGATGCCGGGATTGTAGGAAGAGTTCTCGGGCTGCAGCGGATCGATCTCGGGGGCCTCGGGCAGCGCCGTCGCGTCGTAGGCGAAGCGCTCGATCCGGAGCCCGCGCTCCTTGATCCGCCGGAACGCCGGCCGCAGATCCTCGGGCGTCAGCAGCGGGTCGCCGCCACCGACCAGGAACAGCGTCGTGCCCTGGAGCGCCAGCTCCGTCTCGAACCGGTGCTCCGGCCCCAGCACCGCGAGCGCCGCGACCGCGGTCGGGAGCTTGGCGACCGAGGCAGGCACGACCGCGCGATCGGCCTGGTGCTCGGCCAGCACCTGCCCGCTCTCGGCATCGACCACCACGAATCCCAGCTGGTCGGGCGTCAGGCCATGGCTGCCGGTGACCTCCACGAGCCCGTCGGCGAGGGCGGGCAGCGCAGCAAGCAGCGACAGGGCGAAGGCAAGGATCGGA
>JBGALV010000156.1:0-8456 GCA_044223515.1 Alphaproteobacteria bacterium | reverse complement strand
CGCCGGCATCGGCGACATCGTGCCGTCGATCGAGCACCCGGCCGAGTACATGTCGGCCAACGTCCAGGGGACCGTGGCAGTGCTGGAAGCCGCGCGCCATGCCGGGGTGCGCAAGCTCGTCTACGCGGCCTCGTCGTCGTGCTACGGGCTCGCCGACACGCCGACGCGCGAGGATCATCCGATCCGTCCGCAATACCCCTACGCGCTCTCGAAGTACCAGGGCGAGCAGGCGGTGTTCCATTGGGGGCAGGTCTATCGGCTCCCGGTCAACTCGATCCGCATCTTCAATGCCTATGGCACCCGCTCGCGGACATCCGGTGCCTATGGCGCGGTATTCGGCGTTTTCCTTCGCCAGAAGCTCGCCGGCAAGCCGTTCACCGTGGTCGGCGATGGGACCCAAAAGCGCGATTTCATCTATGCGACCGATGTCGCGGCCGGGTTTCTCGCCGCGGCCGAGACCGAGCGGAGCGGGGAGGCCTGGAACGTCGGGGCCGGCAAGCCGCAGTCGATCAACCGGCTGGTCGAGCTCCTGGGCGGTGACAAGGTCCATATCCCGAAGCGCCCGGGAGAACCCGACGCGACCTGGGCGGACACCTCCAAGATCACCCACGATCTCGGCTGGTCCCCCAAGGTCTCCTTCGAGGAGGGGGTGGGCCGGGTCGTTGCCGACATCGACTACTGGCGGGAAGCCCCCCTCTGGACGCCCGAAACGATCGCCACCGCCACCGAGACATGGTTCAAGGCGCTCTCGCCGGGGGCGCCGGCACGTTGAGGGGGCGATCCCGGCAGGAGTTGCCCGGGGCCTCCACCGGGCCGGCTTTGAGCGCGGTGCCGAGGCACCCCCAAGATGTGCCTATGCCCCTTACGTTGCGCCCCAATATTCGCTAATCTAGAACAGTTGATGAACTCGGAGCGGCCAGCCTCGGAATCGGCACCGAAGCTGCATATATCTATTCCCGAGGGGATCGACCCTCCCGTCTGACGGAGAGAGCGGATGTCGGCCGAGGCGATGGACGAAGAAGGCGGCGAAGGCCAACCGGAAGTAAAGCGGTTTGCCGGGAAGAAGCTCGTCCTCTTCATCATCCTGCCGGTGCTGATCGTGATCGGCGCCATCGCCGGCGTCTTCTTCTCGGGCATTCTTTCGAAGAAGGAACCTCCGAAGGAGGCCGCGGCGGCAGAGGAGGCGCCGGTCCAGGCGAAGCCGGCGCCGAAGCAGACCGTCTTCTTCGACATGCCCGACCTGATCGTGAACCTGAATACCGGCACCGGCGCCCAGCGTCGCACGAACTTCCTCAAGATCAGCGTCAGCCTCGAGCTCGAGAACCCCGGCGACATCGAGCTCGTGACCCAGAACATGCCGCGCATCATCGACAATTTTCAGATCTACCTGCGCGAGCTCCGGATCGACGACCTACAGGGCTCGGCCGGCCTCTATCGTCTGCGCGAGGAGCTCCTGCGGCGCGTGAACCTTGCCGCACGCCCGGCGCGGGTGAAGGACGTGCTGTTCAAGGAAATGCTGGTTCAGTAGGCGAGCCATGAGCGACACGACGGACGAAGACAAGCTGGCCGCCGAATGGGCGGCGATGGAGCAGGGCGGCGGTGGCGCCGGCGCCGACGCCGGCGGCCACCAGGCACGCGTCCTCAATCAGGACGAGATCGACAGCCTGCTCGGCTTCGACGCGGATTCCGATCGCGCGGCCGAGACCTCCGGCATCCAGGCGATCGTCAACTCCTCGCTGGTCTCGTACGAAAAGCTGCCGATGCTGGAGGTCGTCTTCGACCGCCTCGTCCGCACGATGTCGACCAGCCTTCGCAACTTCACCTCGGACAACGTCGAGGTGAGCCTCGACAACATCACCTCGATCCGCTTCGGCGACTATCTCAACTCGATCCCGCTGCCGGCGATGCTCACCGTCTTCAAGGCGGAGGAGTGGGACAACCTCGGCCTGCTCGTCGTCGACTCGGCGATGATCTATTCGGTCGTCGACGTGCTTCTCGGCGGTCGCCGCGGCACGGCGGCGATGCGCATCGAAGGTCGCCCCTACACGACGATCGAGCGCAACCTGGTCGAGCGCATGGTCACCGTCGTGCTGAACGACCTCTCGGCCGCTTTCGACCCGCTCTCGCCCGTCACCTTCCGCTTCGATCGCCTGGAGACCAATCCGCGCTTCGCCTCGATCGCTCGTCCCGCGAACGCGGCGATCCTGGCGCGGCTTCGCATCGACATGGAAGACCGCGGCGGTCGTCTCGAGCTGCTTCTGCCCTACGCGACGCTGGAGCCGGTGCGCGAGCTGCTGCTGCAGATGTTCATGGGCGAGAAGTTCGGCCGTGACTCGATCTGGGAAGGGCACCTGGCGAGCGAGCTCTGGCACACGGACATCGACCTGACGGCGGTGCTGGACGAGTTCGTCATGCCGCTCAACGACGTGATCAACTGGAAGGTCGGCAGCCGGATCGTGCTGAACTCGACGCCGCGCTCCTCGATCGAGATGCGCTGCGGCAAGATCCCGCTCTTCCGGGGCAACATGGGTCGCAAAGGCAACGGCATCGCCATCCGCATCGACAAGAAGGTTCGCCGCCTGACTTCGGGCGGCGGCGGCTGAAGACGTCGGCGGGCAGAGGGGAGGGGCCATGGAGCTGTCCCTGATCTTGGACGTGGTGGTCGCGGCGCTGCTGGTCGCGACGATCGGCTATGCCGCCGTGCTCAATCGCAAGCTCCGGAGCCTTCGGGCCAACAAGTCCGAGTTCGAGGCGATGATCGCCGAGTTCAACGAGGCGACGCGGCGGACCGAGGGATCGATCCAGGCGCTCAGGCTCGCGGCCGACCAGACGGCGAAGGCGCTGTCGGTCCAGGTCGAGCGGGGCCAGGCGCTCCGCGACGAGCTCACCTTCCTCACCAGCCGCGCCGACGGCGCGGCCGAGCGCATCGCCACCGGCGGCAGCGCCCGTCCCGAAGTCGCGGCCTATGCGGCGTCGCCGAAGCCCGCACCCCGTCCGCAACCCGTTCCGGCCGCGGCCCCGTCCGCGCCTCGGCCTGCCGCGAACAGTCCGGCCCCGTCTCGGCCGGCTCCGGCACCCGCTCCGGTCGCGGCATTGGCCGATGACGAGGCGGAGAGCGATGCCGGCGGGCGGTCTAAGGCCGAGCAGGACCTCTTGAAGGCCCTGCGCGAGCTGCGATAGGAAACCGCCATGCTGCCCGTGCGTCTTCTGCCCGTCGTGATGTTCGTCGCCGCGCTGCTGCTCAGCGTGAAGATCGGCGACGTTTGGAACGGGTATCAACATCGAAAGACTGCCAGCCTCGCGGTCAGCGAGATCCAGGCCCAGACGGCGCCGGCCCAACAGCCGCAGGGGCAGCCCCAGCGCGCCCAGCAGCAACAGCCGGCACCGGCTCCGGCGGCGCAGCCGACGACGCCGGTCCAGGGCCAGCAGACGGCGCCGTCGCGGCCGATCACCCAGTCCGGGCAGCCGGCCGCCCAGCCGACTCCGGCCCAGTCCGCACCGGCCCAGTCCGCGCCGGCCAATGCGCAGCCCCCGCAGCCCACCGCCAAGCAGGACAACAAGCCTCTCGACCCGATCATGTTCAGCCAGTCGGAGATCGAGATCCTGCAGAACCTGTCGGCGCGCCGGAAGGAGATCGACCTTCGCGAGGAGGCGGTGCTCAAGCGCGAGGTTCTGTTCCAGGCCGCCGAGAAGCGACTCGAGGAGAAGATCGGAGAGCTCTCCAAGATCAAGGGCGAGATCGAGGGCCTGATCAAGAAGTACAACGAGCAGGAAGAGACCGAGCTCAAGAGCCTGGTCAAGATCTACGAGACGATGAAGCCGAAGGATGCCGCGCGCATCTTCGACGAGCTCGAGCTCAAGGTGCTGCTGCAGGTCTTCCAGCGCATGAAGGAAGCGAAGACCGCGCCGATCCTGGCCAGCATGAGCGCGACGCGCGCCAAGGAAGTGACGACCCAGCTCGCCGAGCGCAAGCAGCTGGAAAATCCGAACTAACGATTTGGTAACCGTCCTGCGCGTGCGGCGAAATGGCCCATGCGCGTTTACTCTTGTTTAAATCCTCGTCGCTAAGGTCGTGGCTGTTCGCACGCGGCTCGTCGCCGTCGTGCTCCCCAACACGATGCGATAGCCGGAGGATTTCGAGATGACCGTCGACAAGAACATGCCCGTCCTGATCGTCGATGACTACAAGACGATGCTGCGGATCGTCGGAAACCTGCTGAAGCAGCTCGGTTTCAGCAACATCGACGAAGCGACCGACGGCGGCTCGGCTCTGCAGAAGCTGCGCACCAAGAAGTTCGGCCTGGTGATCTCCGACTGGAACATGGAGCCGATGACCGGTCTCCAGCTGCTCAAGGAAGTGCGCACCGATACCAAGCTGAAGGAGACGCCCTTCATCATGGTGACCGCCGAGAGCAAGACCGAGAACGTCGTCGCGGCCAAGGAAGCGGGCGTCAACAACTACATCGTGAAGCCCTTCAACGCCGACACGCTCAAGACCAAGATCGAAAGCGTCCTCGGGAAGTTCTGAGCCGATCGCCGAGGAGACCATCCATGCCGGTTCCGGGCATCGACGCCGAACTCAGCGATCGGCTCGCCGACCTTCGCCGACGGCAGAACGAGCCGGTCGCGGCGAGCGAGGTCGCCTACATCGTCGAAGGTGTGGTCCGCGCGCTCTATGCTATGGGCAACGGCTCAACCTTCGACCTCAAGATGTTCGGCGAGATCGAGTCGCTCTTCCGCTTCATCCAGAAGGCGAAGTCGGAAATCGCGGCGCTGCGCCCCGACCAGATCAATGACGAGCAGATCCCGCTCGTGACCGACGAGCTGGATGCGGTGACCCAGGCGACCGAGACCGCGACCCAGGTGATCCTGGACGAGGCCGAGAAGCTGGAGGTGGCCGCCGCCGCCGTCGGCGGGGAGACCGCCGTGGCGATCGGCGAATCGGTCACCCGAATCTACGAGGCATGCAGCTTCCAGGACATCACCGGGCAGCGGATTTCGAAGGTGGTGACCACCCTTCGCTCGATCGAGGAGCGGATCGATGGAATCCTCCAGGCCTTCGGTGAAGAGCTAGGCCACGGGCCGTTTGCGAAGGTGTCGCAGCCCCCGGCATGGCGATCCGGGAGCCCCAAGCCCGCACGGCCCGACGCGCACCTGTTGAACGGCCCGCAGATGCCTGATAAAGCCAGTCAGCAGGCGGATATCGACGCGATTCTTGCAGGCGGGAGCTAGCAGGAAATCAGGCGGCCGGAGGCGGATGGGACAGCCAAGGTCGGGGGTCGACGGCCCGGAGACGACAGGGGGAGCCGAGGCCTTCTTACCAGTGCAGGCGTTCTTGAGCCTGTACCTGGTTCTGCTTGCCTTTTTCATCGTTCTCGCCTCCGTCTCGCAGCCCGAAGCCGGGCGTGCGGTGAAGGCGATCGCCTCGGTCCGCGCGAGCTTCCCGTCAGACCTGCCGCTCGGCTCGCCGACCGGCGAGGCGACCAACCTCTTCGTCGAAGCCGAACGTGCGCTGCCCGACCGAGTCGGACGGCTGGTCGAAGCCGACCTGCCGATCCAGCCCCCGCGGCGCGACCCCTCGACCGGCGAGATCGCCACCGAGGCGCCGGTCGAGACGCTGTTCGAGGGCGCGGCCGTCTCGCGTGCCGGGCAGGCGTTTCTCCGCCGCGTCGCGACCTTCCTGGCGGCCCCGCCCGAGGAGACGCGACTCGTCGTGACTGCGCTGGTGCCCGACGGCGACACCCTGTCGGCCGAGCGCGCCGCGAGGGTCGCGCGGACCCTGATCGACCAGGGCGCGCCGGCGGACGTCGTCACCGTCGGCATCGAGCGCAATCCGGCCAAGGCGGCCCGCTTCTTCTTCGGCGTGAAGCCGGCGAGGGCCTCATGAACGCGCGCACGGCATGGCCGCCGGCGCCGCAGTCGGTGAAGGAGAAGCCGATCTGGGTGGTGAGCCTGATCGACACCTTCTCGCTACTGCTCTGCTTCTTCATCCTGCTGTTCTCGATGGGCACGCCGGACACGCAGCGCTTCCGCGAGATCGCGGGCAGCCTCGCCAAGCAGCTTCCGGTCCAGGGGACGCGTCCGATGGCGCCTCCGGCGCCACCGTCGACGGAGGCGCCGACGCTCGCGACCGACATCGCGCTCAACCTCGACTACCTGACCTCGCTCGTCGAAGGTCGGATCGAGCGCCTGCCGGCGATCGCCGGCCTCGAGTTGCAGCGGCGGCCCGATCGCCTCGTGCTGGTGCCGCCGACCGACATCGCGTTCGCCAACGACGCCGCCACGCCCCTGCCGGCTGCTCGGCCGATGCTCTCGGCGATCGGCGATCTGCTTGCGAATGTGCCGAACCGCCTCGAGGTCCGGGGCGGCGTCGGTCCTGGCGCGACCTGGGAGCTGGCGCTGGCGCGCGCGGCCGCGGTCGCCCGCGCGCTCCGCGACGGCGGCTATCCGGCAGATCCGGTGGTCGTCGCCGGATCAGGCGCGACCGCCGTCGAGCTGTCGCTGCTGGCGACCCGCGGAGACCGGCGATGAAAGCCGCGATCTTCGCCGCCGCGCTGCTGCTCGCCGCTTCCCAGGCCAGGGCCGACCAGGTCGTAGTCAGCGGCGAGATGGCGGGAGGCTCCGCGCGTGTCGCCTTCGAATGGCCGACGCCGGTCCGCTACACCGCCCAGCGCATCGACCGGCGGCTGATAATCACCTTCGCGCGTCCGTTCGAAGGCGATCTCTCGGGCCTCGCCGCGAAACTGCCCGGCGTCGTGAAGGCGGCACGCGTCGCTTCCGACGGCCGCACCGTCGTGGTCGAGCTCGAGAAGTCCGTCCAGCTCAAGACCGAGGTCAAGGATCGCTCGATCGTCTTCGAACTCGCCGATCCGTCCGCGCCATCCGAGCCCGCGCAACGACAGGCCGCGACGCCGCCCTCGGCGACACCGCCTGCTTCGACGCCGCCCGCCGCTGCGCCGCTCGCGCAGCCACGGACGGCGCCTGTGCCCGCTCAGCCGTCTCAGGCGCAGACCGCGCCGCCGGCTGCTCCTCCTGCTGCTGCGACACCAGCGCGTACGCCGCCGGCACCGTCCGCCCCGGCGCCGCCGACTCCGGCACCCGCACCGACTGCCGCGGCACCTTCCGCGCAGACGTCGCCGGCACCGGCGCCTCAGCCGGCCGGACGCGCTCCGTCGGCGCCTCCGGCAGCTGCTGCAGCGGCTCCGGCTCCTGCGGCACAGGCCTCGGCGCACCAGCCTCCCGCCACGCCGGCGGCAAACGCCGCGGCGCGTCCGGCTGCGCCGGCACCGGCGGCTCCTCCAGCGCCGGCTCCCTCGCCTGCCGCTCCCCCAGCCCCCACTCCTCCGGCAGCGGCACCACCGGCTACGGCAAGCGCCACCTCGCCGCCGGCCACGGAGGCGCCGAAGGTCAACGCCGATGGATCGCCCGGTGCGGCGCCGACGACCGCGGTCACGCCACAGGCGATCTCGGGCACGCCGGTTCTGGTCAAGCACGAGCCACGCGGCGACGCGACGGCGGTTCGCTTCGAATGGCCGGCGGCTGCCGGCGCCGCCGTGTTCCGGCGGGCCGGATATCTTTGGGTGGTGTTCGATCAGCCGGGGCAGGCCGACTTCTCGGCGATCCAGGCGGGCAACGCCCAGGTCGTCGCCGGCTTCGAGCAGTTGCCCTCGTCGGCCGGCACCGTGATCCGCATGGCGGTGCTGCCGGGCGTCAACCCGCATGTCGAGCGCGACGGGCTCGCGTGGGTGCTCGAGCTTCGTGCCGCCGAGCTCCGTCCTGACATCGGCCTTCAGCCGGAAGTGCAGAAGACCGGCCAGCAGGGCCTGAGGATGTTCGTCGCGATCCCCGATCCTGCCGATCCGATCAAGGTGCGCGATCCCGAAGTGGGCGACGAGCTGACCGTGATCCCGATCGCCCAGCTCGGCCGCGGCATCGACGGCGAGCGCCAATACGCCGACTTCAACCTGCTGCCGACCGCGCAGGGCGTCGTTGCCAAGGTGATCGCCGACGAGTTGCAGATCCGCTCGATCCCGGACGGCGTCACCTTCGTCAGCCCGGACGGCCTCAACTTCACCAATCCCGACGTGCTCGCGCAGATCGCCGCCGAGAGCGCACCCAATGCCTTCGGTGCACTGCCGCCCGGCCGCGTCTTCGACATGGTCACTTGGCGGCGCGGCAATCTGAGCGATTTCCAGAACCAGAAGCAGCTACTGCAGCGCCGCGTCGCCGAGGCGACGCGCGTGACGCGCAGCCAGCCCAGGCTCGATCTCGCGAGCTTCTACTTCGCCCACGGTCTCGCGGCCGAGGCGATGGGATTGCTCAGGACGATCGAAGTCGAGGATCCGGATCTCGCCGGACGGCCGGACGTGCTCGCGTTGCGGGGCGCGACCAAGTTCGCTCTGACCCGCTACGACGAGGCGGCGCTCGCGCTGTTCGACAACTCGCTCAACGGCAAG
>JBGALV010000155.1:0-9357 GCA_044223515.1 Alphaproteobacteria bacterium | reverse complement strand
ATCATGCTGGTCGAGATCAACCCGATCCGCATCGACGAGGTGCCGCAGACCGCGCGCGGCATCGTCGACCGCATGAACTCGATCAGCTTCAACGCGACGATGATGCGCGAGATGCGCACCATCGCCTTCGTGACCCAGATGCTGGAGCAGCACCGGCTGACCGGGCGCTCGCATCTCCGCCGCATCTTCTTCCACATGGTGCAGGCCGAGAAGGAGATGTCGAACTACGGCGCCTCCTCCAAGTTCAACGTCCATCGGGACTTCATCGAGCTGTTGTTCGACCTCGGCACCAGGACCGCCGACGCCTGGCTGAGAGAGAACTACGACAAGCTCGGCAACGAATCCTCGATCGACCTGCAGAAGCTGTTCTTCTGATGCTGCCGACCGACCGCAAGATCGTTCCCGACGTGATCAAGTCGCCGCAGGATCTGGCGACGGTCACCTCGAAAGTTTCCGTCGCCGAGGTATCGGAGCTGATGGCGACGCGCCGCATCGGCGCCATCCTGGTCGTGGAGAAGGGCAAGCTCGCCGGCATCTTCACCGAGCGCGACGCGCTGGTCCGGGTCATCGCCAAGGGCGTCGACCCGAAGAAGACCACGGTCGGCGAGGTGATGACCAAGAACCCCGACACGATCCAGCCGACCGAGTCGGTGCAGACGGCCCTCGACCTGATGGCCGAGCGCGGCTATCGCCACCTCCCGGTGATGGACGAAGGCCAGCTCTACGGGATCATCTCGATCCGCGATCTTTACCGCAGCGTGAAGCAGCAGATGGAGGAGGATATCCTCCTGCTGGCCGAGATGCTGATCCAGAGCTGATGCGTCCATGCGCGAGAAATACTTCCGCTTCACCATCCAGTCGGGCTCGGCCAAGGTCTACAACTGCCACAAGGTCACACAGGAGATCGACCGGGCGGCGCTGAAGGACGGCACCCAGCCTAAGCACCTGTTCTCCTGCATCGGCCTCAACAAGGCGGTCATCATCAAGGTCGTCGATCCGTCCCAGGCGCGCGACAAGCCGACGCCGGGCCGCGTGCTCACCCGCGCGATCAAGACCAAGGTCCACTTCTCCTACGACGACGAGGACATCACCAAGGGCGGGGCGGCGATCCAGTTCGACCACCCCGACCGCGACCAGGCGCTGATCGAGCTCGCCGGCCTCAACAAGCAGGCGCAGCCCGAGGTCTTCAAGCGCGACATGGGCATCCTGGAGGCGCTGGCGAAGCTGCCGTCGCTGGACCCCTTCCTGCTCAAGGACCGGCTCTCCGCCCACGTGAACGAGGTCGACCCGGCCTATTTCGCGATCGCCCCCGCCGAGTGGGACCGCATCGCCAAGAGCATTCGCGCCAAGATCCGCCCGATGGTGCTGATGGCGGCGAGCGGCGGCGCCGACGTCGAGGCCAAGGTGCAGGTGCTGCTCGACAAGCTCTGGGACTCTACCGGCCTGGAGGAGTTCGCCCCCTTCTTCAAGGCGATGAACCTGCCGGTCGACAAGACCGCCGAGATCATGCAGGCCTGGAAGGGCATCACCTTCTACGAGCTCGAATACCGCGAGCTGACGCCGAAGGTCACCGAGTTCGGCCGCTGGCTCAAGGACGGCTCGCAGCCGGCCGACACCATCCACCGGACCGACCGCGCCACGATCGACAAGCTCCGGGAATCGATCCGCAAGAAGACCAAGCAGAACCTGGCGGAGATTGCCCAGACCCTGTCGGAATACCAGGACAGCTACGACGAGCTGTTCGTCCGACGGAAGGGCGGCCAGAAGTTCGGCACCTTCCTCGGCGCCTCCAGCAAGCACTTCAACAACCTCGGCGCCACGCTGAACGAGGTCAGCCACGCGATTCTCGTCTGGAACGAGATGTCCGGGCGCCACAAGGCCCGCCAGATGAAGGGCGCCAGTCTGATCGAGATGTTCGAGGTGCTCGACGACATCTACGGACCGCGGCCGGAATAGGCCGGAAATCGCCGCCTCCCGTCCCGCGCTCTCCGCCCGCGCGGCTGTAACAAAAAATTTCTTGCGTCCCAGGGCGTTTAGCCCCATCTAGCGCGTCGACGCCAATCGCACGTGCCCACGCCCTCAGGGGTCAAAGCAACGACGTGTACGCGTCCTTTTCGGTCGAGCCGGTCGACAGTGGGCCGGTGTCCTTAAGGGAAGTGGATACGATGTTCGGGCACATGCTCGCGCCTCCTCCGCGCATCGAGCGGTAACGCAGCCTCCGGGCCGGCTTGTCTGCCGGACCGGGTTCGTCGTGCGTTCGCTCGCTTACACCGCAATAGCGCCGTTTCCCGCCGTCGGGCCGAAGGGTCCGCCAGCATCGGCGCGTCGTAGCCGTCCGGCTCACCGGGCGCAGAGGAGCCGTCCATGGACAAGAAGCACGTGGCCTACAAGGGCCGTCTGGTGATCCTCGGCTTCGGCTCGATCGGCCAGGGCGTCCTGCCGCTGATCCTCCGTCACGTCGACATGCCGCGCGAGAACATCGTCGTGGTCACCGCCGAGGAGCGTGGCCGCGAGGTCGCTGCCGAGTACGGCATCCGCTTCATCCTGGAGCCGCTGACCCGCGACAACTACCGCCAGGTCCTCTCCGGCCTGCTGGCCAAGGGCGACTTCCTGCTCAACCTCTCGGTCGACGTGCAGTCGGTCGCGCTGATCCAGCTCGCCAACGAGCTGGGGGCGCTCTACCTCGACACCTGCATCGAGCCCTGGCCCGGCGGCTACACCGATCCGTCGCTCACCCCCTCGCAGCGCTCCAACTACGCGCTCCGCGAGAGCGCGCTGGCGCTGGCGCCGAAGTTCGCCGGCGGCCCGACGGCCGTGCTGACCCACGGCGCCAACCCGGGCCTGGTCTCGCACTTCGTCAAGGAGGCCCTCCTCCACATCGCCCGCGACACCGGCCACAAGGCCGCCACGCCGAAGGACCGCAAGGGCTGGAGCGAGCTCGCCCGCGACCTCGGCGTGAAGGTGATCCATATCGCCGAGCGCGACACCCAGGTCGCCAGCGTCCCGAAGAAGGTGGGCGAGTTCGTCAACACCTGGTCGATCGACGGCTTCGTCGGCGAGGGCTCGCAGCCGGCCGAGCTCGGCTGGGGCGCACATGAGCGGCACTTCCCCGAGGACGCCAAGCGCCACGAGTTCGGCTGCGACGCCGCCATCTACCTGATGCGTCCGGGCGCCTCGACGCGCGTGCGCTCGTGGACGCCGCTCGAAGGCCCGTATCACGGCTTCCTGGTCACTCACAACGAGTCGATCTCGATCGCCGACTACTACACGGTGAAGGACGGCGGAAAGGTCGCCTACCGCCCGACCGTGCACTACGCCTATCACCCGTGCGACGACGCGGTGCTGTCGCTGCACGAGATCGCCGGCAAGAACTGGCAGATCCAGTCCGAGAAGCGGTTGATGGTGGACGAGATCACCACGGGCATCGATGAGCTCGGCGTGCTGCTGATGGGGCATGCCAAGGGGGCCTACTGGTATGGCTCCAGGCTGTCGATCGAGGAGACCCGGAAGCTGGTGAAGCACAACAACGCCACCAGCCTGCAGGTGACGGCGGCGGTGCTGGCCGGCCTGATCTGGGCGATCGAGAATCCGAACGTCGGCGTGGTCGAGGCGGACAGCATGGATCACGAGCGGATCCTCGAGATCATGCGGCCCTATCTCGGCGAGGTCGTCGGCGCCTATTCCGACTGGACGCCGCTCCTGCGGCGCGGCGCGCTGTTCCCGGAGGCGGTCGACGCCTCCGACCCGTGGCAGTTCAAGAACTTCCGCGTCGTCTGACGACAGCGGCGCGAAAGGAGACCCGAACGATGACCAAGAAGATCCAGAAGTTCCTCGCCGAGCAGCAGCCGGCCACGCCGTGCCTGGTGATGGACCTCGACCTGGTTGCCGACAACTTCAAGAAGCTCAGGAACGCCGTTCCGCAGGCCGGCATCTACTATGCCGTGAAGGCCAATCCGGCCCCGGAGATCCTGAAGCTGCTGGCCGGCATGGGCTCGTGCTTCGACGTCGCGAGCGTCAACGAGGTCGAGATGGCGCTCGCCACCGGCGTCGCCGCCGACCGGATCTCGTTCGGCAACACGATCAAGAAGAAGTCGGACATCGCCCGCGCCTATGCGAGGGGGGTTCGCCTCTACGCCTTCGACTCCGCGGCCGAGCTCGAGAAGATCGCCGACGCCGCCCCCGGCAGCCGGGTCTTCTGCCGTATCCTGACCTCGGGTGCCAACGCCGAGTGGCCGCTGTCGCGCAAGTTCGGCTGCGACGTGAAGATGGCGAAGGAGCTCCTGCTGGAAGCCTCGCGCCGCAACGTCGTGCCCTACGGCGTCTCGTTCCATGTAGGCTCGCAGCAGCGCGATCCGGCGCAATGGGACACGGCCGTCGCGGAAGCGGCGTGGCTGTTCCGCGAGCTCGAGCAGCAGAACGTGCAGCTGACCATGCTCAACATCGGCGGCGGCTTCCCGACGCGCTATCGCAAGTCGATCCCGACGATGGGCGCCTACGGTGCCGCGATCGACGAGTCGCTGCGCCGCCACTTCGGCAACCGCATCCCCGACATCATCGTCGAGCCGGGCCGCCAGATGGTCGGCAATGCCGGCATCATCCAGACCGAGGTCGTGCTGATCTCGAAGAAGTCGGAGACCGACAGGAAGAGCTGGGTCTATCTCGACATCGGCAAGTTCGGCGGTCTCGCCGAGACGATGGACGAAGCGATCCAGTACCCGATCGTCTCGGAGAAGAAGGGCCAGCCGATGCCGGTGATCCTGGCCGGCCCGACCTGCGACTCCGCCGACATCCTGTACGAGAAGGCCGACTACAAGCTGCCGTCCGACCTCCAGATCGGCGACAAGCTCGAGATCCGCGCGGCCGGTGCCTACACCACGACCTACGCGTCGGTGGCCTTCAACGGCTTCGAGCCGTTGAAGACCTACTGCATCTGACCCCGCTCGGACGAGAGGCGTCATGAGATGGTCACTCTCCACGAAGAGCGGCCGGAGCATGCTCCGGCCGTAGAGCGCCTGCTCGACCAGGCTTTCGGCGAAGCGCGCTGGCACAAGACCTGCCAGCGCCTTCGCGACGGCCGCGATCCGATGCCGGGCATGAGCCTCGTCGCACTCGACGGCGACGACCTCGTCGGCACAGTCCGGCTCTGGCCGGTCACGCTCGGCTTCAGCCGGCGCGGCCTGATGCTGGGCCCGCTCGCGGTCGACGATGCACGCCGGAGCGAAGGCCTCGGATCCAAGCTCATGGAAGCGGCGCTGAAGAAGGCGGAGGACGCCGGCGAGCCGTCGGTGTTCCTGGTCGGCGATCCCGACTACTACCGCCGCTTCGGCTTCCGCCAGGACACGACCACCGGGCTCCACCTGCCCGGCCCGGTCGAGCGCCGCCGCTTTCTCGGCCGCGAGTTCCGGCCGGGCGCATTGTCGAGTGCCAAGGGCCTGATCCAGCCGCTGGCGGCTTAGTCGCTTCCCCTCAAGGGGAAGGGTTGAGAAAGGCCTGGATCTCTTCCGCGTAGTGGCAGGCCACCGGCCGGCCCGCGACCTCGCGCGGCTCGGGCCGCACTTCTGCGCAGTAGGGCTGCGCGTAGGGGCAGCGGCGGTGGAAGGCACAGCCCGGCGGCGGGTTCATCGGCGACGGCAGCTCGCCGGTGAGCAGCGGGCGCGGCGCCTTGCTCCCGACCGCGACGCGCGGGCGGCTCGCCAGCAGCGCCTGGGTGTAGGGATGCAGCGGCCGCTCGAACACGTCCTCGGTCGGCCCATGCTCCACGGGACGTCCGAGATACATCACCATCACCTCGTCGGCGATGTGATGGACGACGCCGAGGTCGTGGGAGACGAACAGGTAGGCGAGCTTAAGCTCGTCCTGCAGGTCCATCAGCAGGTTCAGGATCTGGCCCTGGATCGAGACGTCGAGCGCGGAGACCGGCTCGTCGGCGATCACGATGCGCGGGTTCAGCATCAGCGCACGCGCGATGGCGATCCGCTGGCGCTGGCCCCCGGAGAACATGTGCGGATAGCGGCCGTAGTGATCGGGCCTGAGGCCCACCTTCGCCAGCATAGAGCGCGCCGCCTCGACGCGCTGCGCCGCCGACATGCCGGTGTTGATCGCCAGAGGCTCTTCCAGGATGCGGCCGACGGTCTGGCGCGGATTCAGCGAGCCGTAGGGGTTCTGGAACACCATCTGCACGGAGCGGCGGAGCGCCGGATCCTTCGCCGACCTCTCGCCCTCGGTCGGGCGGCCGTCGATCAGCAGCTCGCCCGAGGTGGCATCCTCGAGCAGCGCCAGCACGCGCCCCAAGGTCGACTTGCCGCAACCGGACTCGCCGACGATCGCGAGCGTCGTACCGGCATTCAGCGTGAACGACACGCCGTCGACCGCCCTGATCGTGAGGCCCTTGCGGAACATGCCGCCGCCGATGCCGTAGTGACGGGCGAGGCCGCGCGCTTCCATGACCGCGGTCATGCCGGCACCCTCTCGCGCATCGGCACGCCGTCATCGTCGAGCGGCGTATGGCAGCGCGTGCGTGCCTCCCCCAGCGGCGCCGGCTGCTCCACATGGCAGCGGCCGAAGACGAAGCGGCAGCGCGGATTGAAGAGGCAACCGGTCGGCCGGTCGCCGATGCCGGGCACCACGCCCGGGATCGTCGGCAGGCGCTCGCGGCGCTTCGCCTTGGCCGGGAGCGAGGCCAGCAGCGCCGCGGTGTAGGGATGCGACGGCCCCGTGAAAAGCTCGGCCGCCGGCCGCGCCTCGACCACCTGGCCCGCGTACATCACCTGGACGTTCTGCGCGGTCTCGGCGACCACCGCCATGTCGTGGGTGATCAGGACCATCCCCATACCCTGGCTTTTCTGCAGGGAGACCAGCAGGTCGATGATCTGCGCCTCGACGCATCGTGAGCGCCGTCGTCGGCTCGTCGGCGATCAGCAGGCGCGGTTGCAGGCGATCGCCATCGCGATCATCGCACGCCGATCTACATGCCACCAGGCTTTGCGCGGGAAGGCGCCGAGGCGATGTTCGGGATCAGCGCCGACCTGGGTCAGGAGCTCGACCGCGCGGTCGCGCCGGCTCCGGCTGGTGCCGCCGAGATGGACCTTGATCGCCTCGGTGATCTGGAAGCCGACCGTGAAGCAGGGGTTCAGGCTGGTCGTCGGCTCCTGGAAGATCATCGCCATGTCCTTGCCGACCAAGTTCCGCCGCGCGCGCGGCGACAGGCCGAGAAGATCCTGGCCGGCGAAGGCGAGCCGGCTTCCGCATGGCCAGGCGCTGCCGCGAGCAATCCCATGACCGCCAGCATCGAGACGCTCTTGCCGGAGCCCGACTCGCCGACGACGCCCAGCACTTCGCCCTCGTCGAGGTCGAGGTCGACCGCGTCGAATGGCGCGCAGAGCGCCGCGCGCCACCCAGGCCGACCGTCAGGTTGCGGATCTCGAGCAGGCTCATCGCCTTGGCTTCGGATCGAGGGCGTCGCGCAGGCCGTCGCCCATCAGGTTGAAGGCGAGCACCGTCACCAGGATCGCGATGCCGGGAAGCTGACCACCCACCAGGCGCGCTGGACGAACTGCAGCGAGCCCGCGAGCATGGTTCCCCATTCCGGCGTCGGCGGCTGCGCCCCGAGGCCGAGGAATCCCAGCGCCGCCGCATCGAGGATGGCGTTGGAGAATCCGAGCGTCGCCTGGACGATCAGCGGCGCCAGGCAGTTCGGCAGCACCGTCATGAACATGAGCCGGAGCGAACCGGCACCGGCGAGCCTGGACGACGAGACGTACTCGCGCGTGAGCTCGCTCATCGCCGCGGCACGCGCGAGCCGCGTGAAGTGCGGCAAGGTCACGATCGAGACCGCGATCATCGCATTGAACAGGCCCGGGCCGAGGATCGCCACGATCACGATCGCCAGCAGCAGGCTGGGCAGCGCCAGCATGATGTCCATCAGGCGCATGATCGCGATGTCGGTGACGCCCCGGAAGAAGGCGGCGGAAAGCCCGAGCACGATGCCGGCGACGAGCGACAGCGTCACCACGATCGAGCCGATGATCATCGACAGCCTGGCCCCGTGGATCAGGCGCGAGAGGATGTCGCGGCCGATGTCGTCCGTGCCGAGCGGGTATCTCCAGCTTCCGCCGGCCCATGCGGGCGGGGCCAGCAATGCGTCGCGGAACTGCTCGATCGGCGAATGCGGCGCCAGGAAATCGGCGAAGACCGCGACGAAGGCGATGAACAGGATCACGACCAGGCCTGCGACCGCGCCCTTGTTCTCGGCAAAGGAGGACCAGACCTCGGCCAAGGGGCCGGGCGGCGGCACGTCGCGGATCTCGGCGGTCATCGCCGGATCCTCGGATTGAGGACGCCGTAGAGAAGGTCGACCGCAAGGTTGACGAGCATCACCAGGCTCGCGACCAGCAGGATGCCGCCCTGCAGGACCGGATAGTCGCGGCGGTTGATCGACTCGACCAGCCAGCTGCCGATGCCGGGCCAGGAGAAGATCGTCTCGGTCAGGATCGCGCCGCCGAGAAGGGTTCCGACCTGGAGGCCGATCACGGTGACGACCGGGATGAGCGCATTGCGGAGCGCATGCAATCCGACGACGCGGAAGACGCCGAGGCCCTTGGCACGCGCCGTCCTGATGTAGTCCTCGTTCAGGACCTCCAGCATCGAGGAGCGCGTCATGCGCGCGATCACCGCGAGCGGGATGGTGCCGAGCACGATGGTCGGCAGGATCAGGTGGCGGAAGGCCGACTTGAACGCCCCCTTCTCGTCCGACATCAGCGCGTCGACCAGGAGGAAGCCGGTCTTGGGCTCGACGAAGTACATCGCCGAGAGGCGGCCGGAGACCGGCGTCCAGCCGAGCTGGACCGAGAACAGCAGGATCAGCAGCAGGCCCCACCAGAAGATCGGCATCGAGTAGCCGGTCAGCGATATCCCCATGAGGCCATGATCGAAGGCGGAGCCACGCCTGACCGCGGCGACGATGCCGGCCGGAAGCCCGAGGACGATCGCGAACAGGATCGCCGAAAGCCCGAGCTCGAGCGTCGCCGGGAACAGCGTCATGAACTCCTTGATCACCGGGCTCTTGGTGATGATCGAGACGCCGAGGTCGCCCCTCGCCACCTGGCCGACATAGTCGGCGAACTGCTCCCAGAGCGGCCGGTCGAGGCCGAACTGGTGCAGCAGCTGGGCATGGCGTTCGGGCGTGATGCCGCGCTCGCCCATGCGGACCTCGATCGGATCGCCGGGAACGAGGCGGATCAGGATGAAGCTCAGCAGCATGATGCCGAGGAAGGTCGGCACCACCAGGCTGGCTCGGGTCAGGACGAAGCGGAGCATCGGCGGGGACGCAAAAAAAGACGGACCGGCGAACGCCCTCGG
>JBGALV010000154.1:0-8803 GCA_044223515.1 Alphaproteobacteria bacterium | reverse complement strand
CCGGCACCTTCGGGATCTCGCCCGAGGCGAAGCCGATGACGAGCACCCGTCCTTCCCAGGCGGTAGACCGGAGCGCCTGCTCGAACAGCGCGCCGCCGACCGGATCGTAGACGACGTCGACGCCCTTCTCTCCGACGATCTCCTTCAGGCGATCGCGCAGCGCGGTCTGCTTGTAGTCGATCAGGTCGGATGCTCCGGCGGCACGCGCGATCTCGAGCTTCTCGGGCGAGCTTGCCGCGGCGATGACGCGAGCCCCCATCGCCCGGCCGATCTCGACCGCCGCGACACCGACGCCGCCGCCGGCGCCGAGCACGAGCAAGGTCTCGCCGGGCTTGAGCCGGGCCCTCTGCTTCAGGGCATGCATGCCGGTGCCGTAGGTGACCGCGAAGCCCGCAGCCGTCACCGGATCCATCGACGCCGGCCGGCGCAGAAGGTGGGCTGTGCGTATGACCGCCTTCTCGGCGAAACCGCCGAAGCCGACCACGCCGAGCACGGCATCGCCGGGCCTGAAGGTCGTGACGCCGTCTCCCACCGCATCGACGATCCCGGTGATCTCCGAGCCCGGCGAGAACGGCACCGGCGGCTTATGCTGGTACTTGCCCTGGATGATCAGGAAGTCCGGGAAGTTGACGCCCGCCGCCTCGGCCGCGACGCGTACCTCCCCGGCCGCAGGAGTCGGCGGGCTCGTCTCTTCGACCACCAGGGTATCCGGCAGGCCGAGCGCCTTGCAGATCACAGCCTTCATGCGGCCTCGCGGGCGGCGGCAACGGCAGTGTTCACCGCCTCTGGATTGGTCACCGCAACATGATACCCGCGGCCCAGCACGGCTCCAATGCGGACCTTCGCTTTGCGGGTCGGCATCGCCCTCGTCGTCAGGAACAGACTGAAGAGTTCAGTTTTTCCAGGCCGATCTTCGGCGCAACCGACGCGACGTTGAAGGCTGCCGTCCCTACTCGTACCAAACATCCCAGAAGCGCGGCATCCGGTACGGCTTGTAGCCTTTGATGTTGGAACGCACCGCGACGTACTGGCCGAGGTCGCCGAGCTTGATGGCGTAGACCTTGTCGTAGATCTGCTTCTCGAACTCGACGAACAGGCCCTTGCGCGCTTCCACCGTCGGTGCCGAGATCAGCCTCTTGTAGAGATCCTCGAGCTCGGGATCCTTCTTCTTGTGGATCGTCGACTCCGCCAAGAGAACGGCCACGCCGTAGGGTCCTTCCCAGGGCTCGGTGCCCACGGCAATCGGCACCGTGTTCCAGCCGTCTGCGCTGCCGCGGGTCTTCACGGTGCTCGGCCAGTCCAACACCTTGACCGCGACCTTGATGCCGGCGGCGCGCAGCTGCTCGGCTGCGACGACCGTCGCACTATTGTTGTTCTTGTAGGCGTTGTCGGTCAGCATCGTCATTTCCTGACCGGCATAGCCCGCTTCCTGCAGCAGCTTCTTCGCCTTGGCCAAGTCGTGCTGATTGTAGAAGGGCTTGCCGACGTCGCCGGCGTAGTAGGTGCCCTCGGGATATTGCCAGCCCCAGCCCAGGCGATAGAGACCATCGGAGGCGATCGCCATGATCTCTTCCATTCCGAGGGCTGCCTGCACGGCCTGGCGGAACTTTTGGTTGTCGGTCGGCGGCACCCCGGCATTGAAGAAGAAAGTCTGCATCGCCCACGGCATGACCTTGTAGACAGAGACGCGCGGATCCTTCTCCATCCGCTGAGCGCTCGGAGCGGTAATCTGGTCCACGGCTTGGAAGTCGCCAGTCTCGACGCCGGCCGCACGGGCGCCAGGCTCAGGCACGAAGCGGATGACCACGCGGTCCATGTAAGCGGTGCGCTTGCCGCCGAACCCCGTGGGTCCCGCGAAGCGGGCATCCGCGGCATATCCATCGAACCGATCGATGGTGAGATGGTCGTCCGGCACGAATTCGACGAACTTGTAGGGTCCGGTGCCGATTTTCGGCGCGTCATTTAGCGCTTTCCCGGCCTCTTCTGCCGGGATGACGACGACCGGTCCGCGCGGGGTGCTGAGTTGCTCGATGAAGATCGGCACTGGCCTACTGAACGAGACCTTCACCGACGATGGATCGATTGCCTGGATATCGGTCACCGCTTCCATGATCTTGGCGCTGGCACCGACCTTGCCATAGCGCAGCAGCGACGCTCGCACGTCCTCGGAGGTCATTTCCTTGCCGTTGTGAAATTTGACCCCACGGCGAAGCGTGATCACGACACTCAGGCCATCATCGGCGACCTTGTAGCCATCGGCGAGCTGCATGATCAGCCCGGCCTGCTCATCGCGCGTGAACAGGCCCTCGAACACGTGGCTCGCGAAGTTGCGGGTTGCCTCGGAAGAGGTCGCGGCGGCATCGAGCGTCGGCGGTTGCGCCTGCTGAGCCAGTACCACCGTGCCGCCCCGCTTCTGCGCCAGCGCCGCATCCGTCGCGAGCCCGGTCAGCACGATGGTGCTGAGCCCCAGAACCATGAACCTGTTCATCACGGACCTCCCTTCGCTCGACTGTTTTTATCAATACATATTGTATTAAGGCTAGCACGGCCGGTCGGAGCGGGAAAGTGCTCCGCCGAGGATCGTCGCCTCAGGGCGGATCGATCCCGAGGCGCCGGTATGCTTCCGGCGGGGCATCGTGACGGGACATCGCGCGCCTCATCGATTGCACGAGACGGGCCTCGACCGCAGGGGCGTCGATCGGACGGGTCTGCCCCGGATCGTCGGCCATGTCGTAGATGACGTTCGTGGTCTCGGCAAAGCCCCCGCCCTGCAGCGGGGGCCGTTTGGCCTGGCGGAGAGCCGGCAGGCGCATCACAGGGAACCCCTTGGTGAAAGGCAGCGCATCGACCAGGCTCGCCCCGGCGAACTCTTCAGCGGTGAAGAGGCTGCGGGCATGCGCGGGCATCAAGGTGTACTCGTACAGATCAGACGGACCCGAGGCCGGATAGCGAAAATAGGTGTATCGCCCGTCGGTGACGTTGGTGGCGCCGCCGAACAGCCCGAACAGAGCCACCTCGTGCCCCTCCCCGTCTGCTTCGACCAGAGGCCTCAGCGAACGACCGCAAACCTCATCGGGAACCGGCCGGCCGAACAGGTCGAGAAGCGTCGGCATGATGTCGATGGCGCTGGTCAGCGCCTGCCGCCGTTGCCCTTCCGTCTCGGGACGCGCCGGGTCGTGGACCAGGAGCGGAAGCCGGACGATCTCGTTGTAGAGCGGCATCCGGTTCTTGCCGAGCCAGTCATGCTCGCCGAGGATCAGGCCATGGTCGGTGGTCAGGATGACCGCCGTGTCGCGCCACATGTCGTGACGGTCCATGAAGTCGAGGACGCGGCCGAGTTGCTCGTCGCACATCGCAACCAGGGCTGCATAGTTGGCACGGAGTTCCGTGATCTCGTCCGCGCCTAGGCTCGCCGCGAGATAGCGCGGCCAGTCCAAAATGGGGCCGGAATAATTCGTTCGATAGGGCTCTCGGAATCGCGCGGGGGCCGTGAAAGGCTCATGCGGGTCGAATGCCTCGAGCTGGAGGAGCCACCCGTCCTCGCCTCGATGGCGCTCAAGGAAGCCGAGACTCTGGTCGACGCAGCGGACGCACGGGAAGTCCTCCTCCCGTGTGATCGCCTCACGGTTGATATAGTTCTGAAGCCGGTACCCCCCTCGCTCCTCTTCGACCTGAGAGGCGTGATAGATCTCGCGGAAGCGCTCGAGCTGGGGACGAACCATGGCCTGCCACGGATCGGCCTCCTGGCCGCGAATGAAGTCCCAAGTATCGAAGCGCTGGTGATAGCCCCAGCCGCCATCCTCGAAATAATGGTAGTGGTCGGACACCAAATGGGAATAGACGCCGCCCTCGCGAAGCAACACCGCGAAGGAGTTGTCGAAGGGCTCGATCGGGCCCCAGGAGCGGTGCAGGAAGTTCAGCCGCCCGGTGTGGAAGTCGCGGCGCGCCGGCATGCACGGCAGGCTCCCGGCAAAGTGATTGTCGAAGGCAACCGACCGGCGCGCGAGGCGATCGAAATTGGGGGTCTTCACCCAGGTGCCGCCGAAGCATTCCAGCGCCGCCCGGTTGAGCGAGTCGAACAGGATCAGTATCGCGCGCATCGACCGGCCTCGAATTGACTTGGAGATACTAAGCGTGCTTCGAGCCCGCGCCCTTTCGTCATGACCGGCCGCCGCCGGCGCGAAGCAGGCCGGCGGTCCCGCGGGCTTCGGCGACGGGTGGCGCGGCGATCCTGCGCGTGCTGCCGCGGTCGACGTATTCCGGCTGGATGTAGGCGGTCTCGTACGACGCATCCGGCGCGGCCCAGCGCCGCTCGATCAGCATCGCGACCGCCTCGGTCAGCGCTGCCGCCGACAAACCGACCGTATCCAGCCTGCCGACATCCTCGTGCGCGAGGTCCGTGAATCCGGCGATGACGACGCTCAGGTCCTGAGGCACCGATCGCTTCGCGCGCTCAAGAGAGGCCAGCAGCAGTTCCCCGTGGAAAGCGCCCGGATAGACGATCAGGGCGGTCGGCCCCGCCTTGCCGCGTGACGAGCGGCGCTCGAGTTCCCTTGCCAGTACGGCGAAGCTGGCTTCCTCTGGACCGAGCGGCAGCAGGATGACCGGATCCGCATCGGCCGGGAGACCAGCCCAGGAGTGCAGCAGGCGGAACTGGGACAGCGCGGCTTGAAACAGCCGGCCCGGGTGATCCATCGTGACGTAGCAAACCCGCCGGTGGCCGAGGTCGATCAAGCGCCGTAGCGCCTGCGCGATCGCCGCCGGCCAATCGACACCGATGCAATCGGCGTCGACGCCTGTGGCTGCATACCCCTCGATGACCATCGCATCGCATCGCTGGCGCAGTTCCGACAGGAACCTCAGAGGCAGGATCGCGCCGCGCGGCTGAACCACAGCTGCGTCGATACGCGGGCCGCCGACGATGAGGTCCATGGCGTGGTCGAAATCGCCGTAGGTGAGGACCGCCGAGCGCCAGTCCCGGCGCTCGAAGGCCTTGTGAAGAGCGCGGCCGATCTGATCGACGCGATCGGTCTGGAGCTCGTGGGTGAGGACGAGAACCTTGCGCCCGACTGCCGCGGACGGCCTGTTCTGCGGCCCGACGAACGTGCCCCGCCCGACATGGGCCGTGATCAGCCCCTCGTCCTTAAGCCGAGCCAAGGCACGCTGAAGCACAAGCTGGCCGACGCCATGAGCTGCCATGAGCTGCCGCACCGTCGGCAGGCGCTCGCCCTCTTCCATTTTCGCCAGACGGCCGCGAAGCGCGGCTTCAACGGCGTAAACAGCGTCGGGGACAACCTTCGTCACGGCTATAGCTGCTCCTCCGGCGAGCTTTCTAATTACAATATATATTACCGTCGGCGTAGGCTAAAGCCAAACATCGCCCGTCAGGCGGCAGGCGCGTCGAGCCAGTTGTCCTCGACCTTCAGGACCCAGCGATGCGCGTCGGGCGGCTGAACCGTCTGCCACCATTGGCCGAGCAGCGCCTTCTCGGCGCGCCGCCGCATGAGAGTGCGGCCGACCGCCTCGGGATCCCATTTCGCCAGCAGCACGTCGAGGAGCCTCTCGCGGGTCGCGGCATGTGCCGGGCTCTGGCCGAGGTCGCGGGTCTCGAGCGGATCTTCGGCAAGATCGAACAGTTGTGGACGATAGCCATGGTAGTAGATCAGCTTCCAGTTGCCCGAGCGGGCCATGCGCTGGACGACGGCATTGCCGGCATCCCAACGCGCCGTCCCGTCCGTGCAGTACTCCGAGAAGGTCTGGTCGAACCATGGCGCCCGTCCGTCGCGCGCCACTCCGAGGAAGCTCGTGCCGTCGATGCCGGGCAGCAGGGGCGCGCCGACGGCCTCGAGCAGGCTCTGACCGAGGTCGACGAGGTTGACCACCTGCGGCCGCCGCTCTCCGGCCGGGAACTGCCCGGGCCATGAGATGATGAGCGGCACCTTGGCCGACTCGTCGAAGAAGGTCTGCTTCCACCAGAGCCCGCGCTCGCCCAGCTGGTCGCCGTGGTCCGAGGTGTAGACGACCAAGGTATCTTCGGCGAGGCCATGCGCCTCCAGCCGGTCGAGCACGCGACCGATGAGGAAATCGAGCCGCGTCGTCAGGCCGTAGTAGGCAGCGCGAGCGCGAAGGATGTCAGCCTCCGCCAAGTCGGCCGTCTCGGTGATCTGCCGCCACCGGACGAGATAGGGATGATCGCTTTCGGCCGCCGGCCTCGGGATTCCCGGCAGACCGATCCGCCCGGCATAGAGTGCATAGTCTTCGGCGCGCGCGACATAAGGCTGGTGCGGCAGCATCAGGCCGACGCCGAGCGCGAAGGGACTGTCATTCCCGCCCGACCTTGCCGCCGCATAGCGGTCCAGCCAGGCGCAAGCCGCGTCGGCGACATCGACGTCGTGGAGCTCATAGGACGACTGGCCGGCCCCCGATCGTTCGAGGCTGACGCGGAACGGATCGTTGGTCTTGTTGAGCTGCCCCATGTCGTGGGACCTGGCGCCGATCCAATTGCTGCTGTGGTCGCCGACCTCGCGCTCGGCGTAGCCGTGAAGCTGATCGGGACCCAGCGAATGCAGGCGGCCGACAAGCGCCGGCCGATAGCCCGCGGCGCCGAGGGCATGGACATATGTGGGGATGTCCGAGGGCAGCATGTCGGCGTTGGTCCAGCACGCCTGGGTCGCCGGCCAGCGACCGGTCAGCAGCGACATCCGCGACGGCGTGCAGATCGGCGAAGGACAATAGGCATTGTCGAACGTGACACCCCGCGCCGCCAGCCGGTCGAGATTCGGCGTCCGCACCAGCGGATCGCCATAGCACCCGGCGATCTTCTGCGTGTGCTGGTCGGACATGAGGAAAAGGACGTTCGGCTTCTTGGGCATGATCACTGTTTCCGAGATGCGATCTGGAGCGGATGCGGGTTCGTCTGGCAGTTTCCGGCGACACTCAGCGTGCCGCGATCTCCACGGGCGACAACCGCCGGGCCCGCGCCGCTAGACCGCCAGCTTCCGCCCGCGGAGATACTGGTTCGGCACCGAAACCTCGGCACCGAGCGCATCGGCGGCCCGCCAGGCCCACATCGGATCGTGCAGGAGCGCGCGGGCGATCGCGATCATGTCGGCCTTGCCCTCGGCGAGGATCGCCTCGGCCTGCTCCGGCTTGGTGATCAGGCCGACCGCCATGGTCGGAAGACCGCTCGCCTTCCTGATCGCCTCCGAGAAGGCCACCTGGTAGCCCGGCTTCAGGTCGATCTTCTGCTTCGGCGAGGAGCCGCCGCCGGAGACGTCGATGATGTCGACGCCGCGTGCGTTGAGCTCGTGCGCGAAGGCGATCGAGTCCTCGATCGTCCAGCCCTCGGCGCCCATGTAGTCGGTCGACGAGATGCGGACCGCGAGCACGCGGTCCTTCGGCCACACCGCCCTCACCGCCTCGACCAGGCGAAGCGGGAAGCGCATCCGGTTCTCGCGGCTGCCGCCATAGGCATCGTTGCGCTTGTTGGAGATCGGCGACAGGAACTCGTGCATCAGGTAGCCATGCGCGCCGTGCAGCTCGCAGACGTCGAAGCCGGCCCGCATCGAGCGCTGGGCCGCGGTCACGAATTCCTGGACGATCTGGTCCATGCCGGCCTCGTCGAGGGCCTGCGGCACCTGCCAGCCTTCGTCGAAGGCGACGGCGCTGGGACCGACCACGCGCCAGCCGCGCGACGCCTCGGCCGGCTTCACGCCCTTCCACGGCTCCGACATCGAGGCCTTGCGCCCGGCATGAGCGAGCTGGACGCCGACCGCGGCGGTGCCCGTGGCCTTGATGAAGCGCACGATCTTCGTCAGCGCCTGCTCGTGCGCGTCGGTGTAGAGGCCGAGGCAGGACGGCGTGATGCGGCCGACCGCGCTCACATGCGTCGCCTCGATGATGATGAGCCCGAGGCCGGCAGCGGCGTAGCGGCCGAGATGGACCGTATGCCAGTCGGTGGCGAGGCCGTCGACGGCGCTGTACTGGCACATCGGCGACAGCACGATCCGGTTGGGCATGGTGACGGAACGCAGCGTCAGCGGCTCGAACAGATGGGGCATGGATCCCTGGGAATCGGTGAGGTTCGGGGAAGGCTGATAGTTTCACCCATGCGGACGGTGCCTGTCGACCGGGTTGATATCCGCGAATCGCCGGCCTGCCTCGCGCGCCGGTGGCGCCGGGCCCCCATATGCTCTAGGTTCGCCTCCGATCGCGACATGGGGGCCGATTCCCCAGTTTAGCCCCGGCTTTCGGCAAGACCGTACCCATCGGGGACCCGCTCGGCGCGACGGACAGCCGCGTCGAGGATCGCATTCGCGCCAATCGTTGACGGAGAGCGGCGGGAATGTCGGCGAGCGCCCGGAGGGCTGCCTCCAGGTCCGCGACAAGGGTTGCAGGCGGGAGGAATCATCATGCGGGTTCGCGAGGACTACCGGGCGCTGAGCGGCCCTGAGAAGGCCGCGATCCTGCTGATGTCGCTCGGCGACGAGCACGCTTCCAAGATGTTCGCCCTGATGAGCGACGACGAGATCAAGGAAATCTCGCAGATCATGGCCAACCTCGGCAGCGTGTCGTCCAATCTGGTCGAGCGGCTCTTCGTCGAGTTCGCCGAGCAGCTCTCCTCGACCGGTACCGTGGTCGGCTCGATCGGATCGACCGAGCGGCTGCTGATGAAGGTGATGGATGCCGACCGCGTCGGCAACATCATGGAGGAAATCCGCGGCCCCGCCGGCCGCACGATGTGGGACAAGCTCGGCAACGTGAACGAGATGGTTCTCGCGAACTATCTCAAGAACGAGTACCC
>JBGALV010000153.1:0-8948 GCA_044223515.1 Alphaproteobacteria bacterium | reverse complement strand
CCGCGCCTTACCTGCAGCGACAGCTTTCCGCTGGGGCCATGGTTGAGGTAGCTCGTCTCGATGACGCCCTTTTCGCCGACGATGACCGCCGATCGGTGGAAGGCCCCCGACATGCAGCAGGAGACCTGCGCGCGCGCGCCCGACGGGAACTCGGCAGTCGCGGCGATGACCTGGTCGACGCCATCTGGGGTCCACTTCGCGCTGTGCACGCGTCGGGGTGCTCCGGTGGCGATCCGTGCCAGGCTCATGGAATAGGTGCCGGCGTCGCGCAGGCCGCCGCCGCCGCGATCCGGGTTCAGCCGGATGTTGGCAGGGTCGCCGAGCGGCGCGCCCTCAGGCGTCGTCAGCGAGAAGCCGAACATCGCGGTGACGAGCTGCACGCGCCCGACCTCCGCCAGCAATTCGCGCATGCGCAGCGTCTGGAGGCTGCAGCGTAGGGGCAGGCCTCGACCAGGTGGACGCCGTGGGCGCCGGACAGCGGCGAACATGGCGCGCTTCGGCGCCGGTCATCGCCAGGGGCTTCTCGCACAGCACGTGCTTGCCCGCGGCGGCGGCCTTGATCGCCCACTCCGCGTGCAGGTCGTTGGGAAGCGGGATGTAGATCGCCTCGATCGCCGGATCGGCGAGCAGCGCCTCGTAGGACCCGAGCGCTCGCGGGATCGACTCCGACCTGGCGAATTCCGACGCCTTCGCGGCATCGCGGCTGGCGACGGCCTCCACCGTGACGAGCGGCGAGCCGGCGACGCCACGGGTGAACAGCCGCGCGATGTTGGCGGCCCCGAGGATGCCGAGGCGTAAGGGATTCCGGTCGGCGCTCATGTCTGATCCTCGGATTTGCGGTGGATAGTACGGGACGGAGTCGGCTCATGCTTTCCCGACCTGGCGCGATCATGGGGCGATTTCGGTTTTCAGTCGATCTTCTCGCCGTCCCGGAAGCCGAGCGGAACCAGGCGGCCTCCCCGCTTGAAGGTGGCGTTCTCGCGATGATGGCCGGTCGGGCCGAGGTCGACGCGGATGCGTCCGCTGTCGGGACACTCCGCGACATCCGCATTGGTGTTGTCGGCGAAGCCGAGATGGCGGAGCGGCTCGTCGGCGGTGTGATGACGGTGGAAAGGCGGTGCCGTCTTCCCGGCTGCGCCTGGTCCGTGCTCGGGCGGCGTCTGCCAACGCGGACGGCTACCGTCGCCCCGCCATCGCGGCCATCGCCGGTGCCGGCATCGCGATCGGCGGCAGCGGCATCGACGCCGGCATCGGGGCCGCAGGCGGCGTCAGGCGGTAGATGCCGCGCTCGCCAGGGACAGGCTCGAAGCGGTCGGTGACGCCGAGCACGGTCTCCGCGCCGCCGAGGAAGAGCACGCCGTCGGGCGGCAGGCGCCGCGCGGCCTGCTCGAGCACGCGGGCCTTGGTCGCCTGGTCGAAATAGATCAGCACGTTCCGGCAGAAGATCACGTCGAAGGTCCCGAGCGGCGAAAGGTCGCTCAGCAGGTTGAACTCGCGGTACTTGACCATCGCGCGCAGCCGCGCGTCGATCTGCCAGCGCTCGCCTTCCTGCCTGAAGTACTTGACCAGCATCTGCACCGGCAGGCCGCGTTGCACCTCGAACTGGCTGTAGGTCCCCGCCCGCGCGCGCTCGACCATCTGCGCCGAGAGGTCGGTTCCGACGATCTCGATATTCCAGCCGTCGAGCTTGGTGCCCTCCTCGCAGAGGAGCATGGCGAGCGAATAGGCTTCCTGGCCGGAGGAGCAGGCGGCGCTCCAGATGCGGAGGCTGCGCTTGGCGCTCCTCGCGTCGCTGAGCAGGCGCGGCAGGACGACCTTCCGGAACTGCTCGAACGGCTTCACGTCGCGGAAGAACAGCGACTCGTTGGTGGTCATCGCCTCCACCGTGTCGGCGATGAGCTGGGTCGAGCGGCCGCGAAGCCCGCGCGCCAGGTCGTCGAGCCCCTTGAGCCCGTGCTTGCGTGCGACCGGTACCAGGCGGCTCTCGAGCAAGTAGGACTTGTCCGGCGTCAGCACGAGACCCGAGCGGTCGTAGACCAGCTTGGCTATGAAGTCGAAATCATCCGGGTTGATCATCTAAGCGCTGCCTTGAGCGCGCGGCGCTCCCTTGAGCGCGAGACGCTGCACCTGCGGACCGATCTCTCCGAGCGGCAGGACGGCCGCGCAGAGACCGGCCGCGGCGACCGCGCCCGGCATGCCCCAGACGACGCTGGTCGCCTCGTCCTGGGCGATCAGGTTGGCGCCGGCGTCCACCAGCATCTGGCCGCCCTTGAGGCCGTCCTGGCCCATGCCGGTGAGGATCACCCCGAGCACGCGGCCGCCATATGCGCGAACGATCGAGCGATACATGGGGTCGACCGACGGCCGGCAGAAATTCTCGGGGGCGTCCTTGTTGAGGCGGATGACGTTACCGTCGGCACGCGCCTCGACCACCATGTGGTGGTCGCCGGGGGCGACATAGATGCGGCCCTTCTGGATCGGCTCGCCGTCCTGCCCCTCGCGCGCCAGGCGCCCGCTGGCGCGGCCCAGGTGCTCGGCGAGGATCGTGGTGAAGGTCGGTGGCATGTGCTGGGTGATCAGGATCGGCTGCTGCAGCTCGGGCGGCAGCGCCGCGAGGACCTTGAACAAGGCCTGCGGACCGCCGGTGGAGCTGCCGATCGCGATGACGTCGATCGGGCCCGTCGTCATCGGCCGCAGCCGGATGGGGGCGGAGACCTTCACCGGCCGGGCGGCCGGTACCGCGACGGGACGCGCCTCCATCGGCTTCGGCGCGATGCCGAGCCGGCGGCGCGCCTCGCCTAGCGCCTTGATCTTGGCGACGAGCTCGCGCTTGAAGTCGCCCGCCTGGTTGATCGCCGAGGCGCTGGACGGCTTCGGGATCGTGTCCTTGGCGCCGGCGGCCAGAGCCTTCAGGCTGATGTCGGCATTCCGCATCGTCAGCGACGAGGCGATGATCACCTGGAGGTTGGGATCGGCCCGCATCAGCTCCGGCAAGGCGGTCATCCCGTCCATGCGCGGCATCTCGAGATCGAGCACCAGGACCTCGACATTGCCCAGGCGCTCCACCGAGCGCACGGCCATCTGCCCGTCGCCGACCGAGGCAACGACCGCGATGTCAGGATCGGACTCCAACATGCGGGTCAGCATGCCGCGTACGACCGCCGAGTCGTCCGCCAGCATCACCCTGATGGGCTCGGCCGACGCCTCTTTCAGGAGCGCCGTCATCCGTCGATGAGCCCCAGCTGGTCGAGCTTGGTCTGCAGGATCTCGGAATCGAACGGCTTCATGATGTATTCGTTGGCGCCGGACTCGAGCGCCAGGCGGATGTGGCCGACGTCGTTCTCGGAGGTGCAGAACAGCACCTGCGGCGCCTTGCCGCCCTCCATGCCGCGAAGCTCCCTGATGAACTCGAGCCCGCTCATGACCGGCATGTTCCAGTCGAGCAGGATCGCGTCGGGCATCGCGCGCGAGCAGGACTCGATCGCCTCTCGGCCGTTGACGGCCTCACGGGTGACGAACTTGAGCTCGTTCAGGATGCGGCGCGCGACCATGCGGACCACGGTCGAGTCGTCGACGATCAGGCAGGTCTTCATCTCGGGCGAGACCTCTAGGCGGCTTCCGCGCGGCTGCCGATGGCGAGCAGGCGCGAGACGTCCAGAACGACCAGGAGCTGTCCGTTCAGCCTATAGATTCCGGTCGAGTTCTCGCGCCATTGCGGATCCATGGTCGGCGGATGGCGTTCGTAGTCCACCTCGGAGAGCGTGAGCACTTCGCCGACCGCGTCGACGAGCAGGCTGTAGAGCTCGCCGCCCTCCTCGACGACGACGCTCATCGGCGAGACGTCGGCGGGACGCACGCACATGCCGAGCCGACGGCGGACGTCGATCGCGGTGACGATGCGGCCGCGGAGATTGAGCGACCCCGCGACCTCGGGCGGCGCCAGGGGGATCCGGGTGATGCGCTGGACGCCGAGCACGTCGTGGACCAGCAGCACCGGGATGCCGAACGCCTGTCCGTCGATCGTGATGGTGACGAACTGGCGGGTGTCCGGCTTGGCGATCGAGACCGGCTTGCGGAGGGCGACTTCGTTCATGGCGGGCTCCTCCTTACGAAGCCTGGGCGAGGGTCTGGGACAGCGACTTGAGCAGGGTGTCGCGGTCGAACTTGGCGACGTAGTCGCTGAAGCCGACGACGCGGCCACGATCGAGATCGGCCGGAGAGGTGCGCGAGGTCAGGGCGACCATCGGCTTCTCGCGCCAGCGGCCGTGACTGCGGACCGCCTCGGCGAAGGCGAAGCCGTCGGTGCCGGGCATCTCGATGTCGGAGACGATGACGTCGACGTCGACGCCGGCCTCCTGCATCTGCAGCGCCTGGTCGGCGGATTCGGCAGCGGTCACCTCGTAGCCGGCGACCGAGAGAAGCGGCGTCAGCATGTTGCGGAAGAACGGGCTGTCGTCGACGACCAGAACGCGCTTCGGCTTCTCGGCCGCGGCACGGGTGCGGTCGGAGCCGAACCAATCGCCGAATGCCTGCGAGAGGTAATGTCCCGCGTCGATGACGTCGGTCGCCTTGCCGCCGATGATGGCGCTTCCCATCAGGCCTGGCTCGTCGGCCTTGAGCTGGACATCGATGCGATCCTCGACGATGTCGACGATCTCATCGACGAGCAGACCCATCGAGCGCTCGTCGTCGGCGAAGACAAGGATCGGCTGGCGGCCGGTGCGGCCGAGCTCGCGGCCGCCCTCGATCGGGACCAGCGGCATGAGCTTGCCGCGGTACTGAACCAGCGGCCGGCCGGCGGTGTACTCGACCTTTTCGAGATCGATCTCCTCCAGGCGCGCCACCAGCGACAGCGGCACCGCCTTCGGGCTGTGTCCGCCGGCAAGGAAGACCAGCAGCGCGGTCTTGTCGCCGCCGGTCAGCGCCGGTTGGGTCGTCGCCTCGGCGGCGGCAGCATCGGTGCCGGTCGCCTCGCCAGAGGCTGCGGCGATGCCGTTCGGATCCAGGATCATGATGACGCCGCCGTCGCCGAGGATGGTGTTGCCCGAGAACAGGGTGACGTTGCGGAGGATCGGCGCGACCGGCTTCACCACGATTTCCTCGGTGTCGAAGACGCGGTCGACCAGGATGCCGAAGGAGTACGTCCCGACCTGGGCGACGACGATGAAAGTCTCCTCGGGCGCGCCGCCCTTCGCCTGGGCGGTGTCGGCACGATCGAGCCTCAGGAGCTTCTCGAGGCTGACCAGCGGCAGCAGGCGGTTGCGCAGGCGCAGCACCGGCGTTCCGTGGAGACGCTCGATCGCGTGCTCGGAATTGGCGGAAGCGCGGACCAGCTCGACCACGCTGATCTGCGGGATGGCGAAGCGCTCGCCGCAGCTCTCGACGATCAGGGCCGAGACGATCGCCAGGGTCAGCGGGATCTTGATGACGAAGGTCGAGCCCTTGCCGGGCTTCGAGAAGAACTCGATCGCCCCGCCGATCTTCTCGATGTTGGTGCGGACCACGTCCATGCCGACGCCGCGGCCGGATACCGCCGTCACCTTCTGCGCCGTCGAGAAGCCCGCCTTGAAGATGAACTGGTAGATCTGCTGCTCGGACATCTGGTCGAGCTCGGCTTCGGTGACGATGCCGTTCTGGACGGCCTTCGCGCGGATGCGCGAGGTGTCGAGGCCTTTGCCGTCGTCGGACACCTCGATCAGGATATGCCCACCCTCGTGATAGGCGTTGAGCGTGACCTTGCCGGTCTCGGGCTTGCCGCCGGCGGCGCGCTCCTTCGGCATCTCGATGCCGTGATCGGCCGAGTTGCGGACCATGTGGGTCAGCGGGTCCTTGATCAGCTCGAGCACCTGGCGATCGAGCTCGGTGTCGGCACCCAGCATCACCAGGTCGATCTTCTTGCCGAGGTCGTGGCTGAGATCGCGGATCAGCCGCGGCAGCTTCGACCAGGCGTTGCCGATCGGCTGCATGCGCGTCTTCATGACGCCTTCCTGCAGCTCGGATGTGATCTGGGAGAGCCGCTGCAGCGGAACGGTGAACTCGCTGTCCTTGTGGCGGCGCGCGATCTGCAGGAGCTGGTTGCGCGTCAGCACGAGTTCCGAGACCGTGGTCATCAGGTTTTCGAGAAGGCTGACCGAGACGCGGATCGACTGCGCGGCGACCGCCGACTCCTTGGCGGCGCCGTCCTCGACCGTGGCGACTGCCTGCGGCTTCGGCTTCTCGACCTCGACCGGCGCCTTCGGCGTCTCGATCTCGACGACCGCGGGGACCGGCTCGGGCGCGATCCCGGCGACCGCTTCTTCGACGACGGCTGCTTCGACGACGGCAGGCGCCGCGGCGGAAGCGCCGATCTTGCCGTCGGCCCAGGCGTTGAGAACGTCGATCAGCTCGGCGTCATCGCCGGCCGGCTCGGCCTCGGTCTGCTCGAGCGTGGCGAGGATGGACTTGATCGTGTCGAGCGAACGCAGGATCAGGCTCACCGCGTCCGGCGTCACCTCGAGCGCGCCGTCGCGGAACTTGCCGAGCACGTTCTCGGAGGCGTGCGCGACCTTTTCCAGGCGCGGCAAGCCCAGGAACCCGCAGGTTCCCTTCACCGTGTGCATCAGCCGGAAGATGCTGCTGAGCAGGTCGCGGTCGTTCGGATTCTGCTCAAGCTTCACCAGCTCGAGATCGAGCACCGAGAGATTCTCGGAGGTCTCCGTGAGGAATTCGCGAAGCAGATCGTCCATCGTCGCCGTCCGTGGTTCGCCGTCGGAAGAGAGCGGCTGGGGATGGGGGCGCAAGTCCCCCGGGCAACGCGGAAGATGACTTCGGAAGTTTAATTTTGGGTAAAGCGGCGACGCCGATTACGTGCGGTTACATCAGGAATGGCGGAAGCTCAGGCTGACACGGTCGGCGGCCGCTTCCACGGCAAGATCGGCGCCGATTTCCCGGGCCAGCCGAGCGGCATAGGCGGCACCGACGCTCTTCGCCTCGATCGCCTCGGGCTCCGGCGTCTTCCCGGCCTTGAAGACCGCCAGGATCGCTTCCGACGAGGCTTCGACACGGGCGCCGGCACCGCTGGCCGTCACCTTGGCGCCGGACGGCGAGTCCACGGAGACGGAGACCGTTCCGCCACGCGGCAAGGATTCGGCGGCGAGAGCCACGAGGGCGAGGAGCAGCTTGAGGCCGCTTCTCGGCAATCCGGTCGCCGCGTCCTCGGGCCTCGACGGCCAGTCGAGTGCGACCTTTCCGCCGGCGAGGAAGCCTGCGGTCAGCCCCCGCACGTCCAGGATGCTCTGGCCTTCATCATGGCCGGCGAAGCCGTAGGCGACGCGGAAGAATGCGACCCGCTTCATCGCCCTGTCGGCCGACGAGGCGACGAGGTCGAGCGCGTCCTTCTGCATCGTGTCGCAGAACTCCGACAGCAGCTCGACGCCGTTGGCGACGGCGCCGATCGGGTTCACCAGATCGTGGCAGAGGCGGGATGCCAGCATCTCGGCCAGCTTGAGGTCGAAGGCGCTCATCGGTGGCTCGTCTCCTCTCAGGGGCGATCCTATATTAGGCGGGGATTCGATAGGAGCCGTCCCCGATGCCCGCGGAATTTGCACCAGGCGTCCTCGTCCGCCACCCGGACCGCCCGGACTGGGGGCGGGGCCAGGTCCAGTCCGCGATCGGCAACCGGATCACCGTCAATTTCGAGAACGCCGGCAAGCTCCTGATCAACGCCGACGTCGTCTCCCTCGAAGAAATCCCGGAAGGAGAGTAGATTGGCGGCGATGATTCGCGCTTTCGTCCTCGCCATCGCCGTTCTCGGCGCGCCGCTGCTCGCGGCGATCGCCCTGCCGTCCATGGCCTTCGCCCAGTCGAAGGATGCCGAGAAGGACAAGAAGGCGAAGGACAAGCAGCGGGGCGCGCCGGTCAAGAAGCAGGAACCGGTGATCAGTCAGCTCCCCGCCATCAGCGACAATGCCCGCTGCCAGTCGGAGATCGCTGTCGCCGCCTTCAAGCGCCTGGGCGCGCTGTCGGTGCTGCTCTACATGCCGAGCGGGCTCGCCAATGCGGCCGCCGCCGGCAACACCGCCGCCTTCAGCTTTTGCTCGCAGAATCCGAAAGCCTGCGCCGACTCCGCCGAAAGCCTGCTGCCCAAGGTCGGCGAGCTGCCGCCGAGCTGCGACAGCGGCGGCTGACCTCTCACTCCTCCCAAGGCCTGATGTCGAGCTTCGGCCAGATCGGCCGCCAGCGCTCGATCTTCGCGCGATAGACCGCTTCGGTGATCTGCCGCTTGTTCGGCCGGACGACGCCGGCGAGCAGGTCGCCGAGGCCGAAAGGCGCGACCATGTCGACCGAGCCGTTCCGCCTCGGCACCAAGGCCACGGCGGTCGCGGTCGTCGGCCAGGTTCCGATCGCGTCCGCGAGCGAAAGATAGGGCGCGATCGGTGCGCCGAAATGCCGCTCGTACCAGAGATGCACGCGCGCCTGGTTCTTGACGTCGAGTGCGACGCCGAGATCGCCGAAAAGCCGTTTCATCTCCTCGATCACGCGACCCTCGGCTTCTTCGGAGAGATCGTTGGCGTCGAAGTAGACGATGTCGACGTCCCGGATGCCGTGGCGGTCAGGATAGCCGTGCAGATGGTTCCAGACCGTCTGCACGAGCGCACCGGCGCCGACGGCCCAGCCGTCGACCGGGGCCTTCGGCGCGCGATCGAGCAGCGTCGACCAGAGCGGGGAGCGGCGAAGGATCTCGAGCAGCCGTCGTTCCGGCGTCATGCCGGCGGCGCCACCAGACGCTCTGCCGCCGCCAGATCCTCGGGCGTGTTGACGTTGAAGAACGGATCGACCGGGTCGACCGCGAAATCGACGACCGCCAGGCGGTGACGCGCCGTCCAGACGTCGACCTTGCGGATGCCCTCCTCGACCACGGCGCGGCGCAGATCACTACGAAGCCGTGTAGCCCAGAGGCCTATCACCGG
>JBGALV010000152.1:0-8861 GCA_044223515.1 Alphaproteobacteria bacterium | reverse complement strand
GAATCCTCTACGTCTCGGCATCCTCGGTGCCGCCAACATCGCGCGGCTGTTCACCCGTGGCGTCGCCGGCTCGCCGCTCGTCACGGTGGAGGCCGTCGCCAGCCGCGACGCCGCGAAGGCGGCGGAGTTCGCCAGGTCGGAGTCGATTTCGCGGTCTCTCGGGTCCTACGAGGCGCTGCGCGCCGATCCGGGGATCGAGGCGATCTACATCCCGCTTCCCAACGACCTTCACGCCGCGTGGGCGATCAATGCCGCCGCCGCGGGCAAGCATGTGCTGTGCGAGAAGCCTCTGGCGATGACCGGTGCCGAGGCGCGCGCCATGTTCGCCGCCGCCCGCACCCACGGCGTCCACCTGGTCGAAGCCTACCCCTACATGTCGCAGCCGCAGACGCTGCGCATGCGCGAGCTGCTGGCCGAGATCGGGCGCGTTCAGCTGGTCACCGCGATGTTCGGCTTCTCGCTGACGACGCCCGAGGGGGCGCCGCTCGGCGACCCGGCCAACATTCGGCTGAATCCGGATCGCGGCGGCGGCGGCTTGCGCGACGCCGGCACCTATTCCATGAGCCTGGTGCGGATTGCCACGGGCGAGCGCCCGACGCGGGTGCATGCCAGCGCGAAGTGGACCGAGAGCGGCGTCGACCAGGTGATCGCCGCGACCGCCGAGTTTCCCTCGGGCGCCCGGGCGCAGGTCTCCTGCTGCATGTCGGGAGCCTTTCACCGCTCGGCGGTCATCGTCGGCGAAAAGGGCGTGATCGAGACGAGCTATCTGAACCACGGTCCCAGCGGAAAGCTTTCGCTGCAGATCCGGCGAGGCACAGCCGGAACGGTGCCGCTGGAGACGCTGGAGGTCGAGGGCGTGAACGGCTTCCGCGCCGAGGCGGAGAGCTTCGCGCGCCTGGTGCGCCAGGGGCCGTCCCACTGGAACGGCGCCAGCGAGGCCGAGTCGATCGACATCGTCCTGGCGCTCGATGCGATCGCCGCGTCGGCACGGAGCGGCGGCTGGGAGACGGTCGGAGCCTGAAACGCCTCGACACCTGCAAATGGAAAGCCCTCCGCGGCGGTGCCGGGAGGGCTTTTTCTCGGGCGATGCGAGCGGGGGTCAGCTCGCCTTGGCCTTGATCTCGGACGGGTCGCGCAGCACGTAGCCCCGGCCCCAGACCGTCTCGATGAAGTTGTCGCCGTTGGCGACCTTCGAGATCTTCTTGCGCAGCTTGCAGATGAAGACGTCGATGATCTTGGGCTCCGGCTCGTCCATGCCGCCGTAGAGATGGTTCAGGAACATCTCCTTGGTCAGCGTCGTGCCCTTGCGGAGCGAAAGCAGCTCGAGGATGCCGTATTCCTTGCTGGTGAGATGCACGGGCTTGCCGTCGATCTCCACCGTGTGGGCGCCGAGGTTGACGGTGAGGCGGCCGGTCTTCAGCACCGAGGCGGCGTGGCCCTTGGAGCGGCGGACGATCGCCTGGATGCGCGCGATCAGCTCGCGGCGGTCGAACGGCTTGGTCAGGTAGTCGTCGGCGCCGAAGCCGAGGCCCTTGATCTTGTTGTCCATCTCCGAGAGGCCGGAGAGGATCAGGATCGGCGTCGTCACCTTCTGGGCGCGAAGCCGGCGCAGGACCTCGTAGCCGTCGATGTCCGGCAGCATGAGGTCGAGGAGGATGATGTCGTAGTCGTAGAGCTTGCCGACCTCGATGCCGTCCTCGCCGAACTCGCTGGTGTCGACGACGAAGCCGCCGCCCCGCAGCATGAGCTCGATGGACCGCGCCGTGGCGGAGTCGTCTTCGACGAGAAGGACACGCATGGCTCACCCCCGATTAACCGTTAACTCATGCTATTAAGAAGTTCCTAAAACTTGGTTAACGGCACCGCGAGAGAAAACCCCTCCCGCATCCGTGGTAAGATGCCGACCGCCGAACCCTGGTAGGACCGGGACGATGCACGTCAACCCCTTGAGACAGGCCGTCGATCAGCTCGAGAAGCTGTCCGAATACCGGCTGTTCGGGCGGGTCGCCTCGATTCTGGGCATGCTGGTCGAGGTCGGCGGGGTGGAGCGCCAGCTCTCGATCGGCGACCGCTGCCATCTTCTGGCCCGGGGCGGCCGGCGGGTCCCGTGCGAGGTGGTCGGGTTCCGGAAGGATCGGGCCCTGGTCATGCCCTTCGTCGGCCTGGAAGGGGTCGGCGTCGGCAGCCGGGCCGAGGTCGCGGAATCTGAGCCTGTCGCCTTCCCGGACAAGTCCTGGCTCGGCCGGGTGGTCAACGCGATGGGCGAGCCGGTCGACGGGCTCGGCCCCATCGGCAACGGCCGCGTGCCCTATCCGCTCCGCGCCAATCCGCCGCCCGCCCATGCGCGGCGGCGCCTGGGATCGAAGATCGATCTTGGGGTGCGCGCGCTGAACACTTTCCTCACCACGGTCGAAGGCCAGCGCATGGGGATCTTCGCCGGATCGGGCGTCGGCAAGTCGGTGACCATGTCGATGATCGCCCGCTTCACCTCGGCGGACGTCAACGTGATCGGCCTGGTCGGCGAGCGTGGCCGCGAGGTGCAGGAATTCATCCAGGACATCCTCGGACCCGAAGGCCTCGCGCGCTCGGTCGTGGTCGTCGCCACGTCGGACGAGTCGCCGCTGATGCGCCGCCAGGCGGCCTACCTGACGCTGACCATCAGCGAGTACTTCCGCGACCAGGACATGGAGGTGCTCTGCCTGATCGACTCGATCACGCGCTTCGCCATGGCCCAGCGCGAGATCGGGCTTTCGGCCGGCGAGCCCCCGGCCTCGAAAGGCTATACGCCGACCGTGTTCGCCGAGCTGCCGCGCCTGCTCGAACGAGCCGGCCCCGGCACCGGCAAGGGCGCGATCACCGGCCTCTTCGCCGTGCTGGTCGAGGGCGACGACCACAATGAGCCCATCGCGGACGCGGTGCGCGGCATCATCGACGGCCACATCGTGCTGGAGCGTGCGATCGCCGAGCGCGGCCGCTATCCGGCGATCAACCTGCTGCGCTCGGTCAGCCGCGCCATGCCCGGCTGCAACTCGCCGGAAGAGAACCAGCTGGTGATGCGTGCCCGCGCGCTGCTCTCGACGTACGAGGACATGGCCGAGCTGATCCGCCTCGGCGCCTATCGCCGGGGATCCGACCCCCAGGTCGACCAGGCGATCGCCTACCAGCCGGCGCTGGAGAACTTCCTGAAGCAGGGCAAGGACGAGCGGTGCGATCTCGCCACCGGCTATGCCGAGCTCGCCCAGATCCTGAACAACCCGCCGGCCGCAAGCTGACGTGAAAGGTCGATGAGGTGAAAGACCTTGGCGGTCTCATCAGGCTTGTGCAGTGGCGTGTCGACGAGAAGCGACGCGATCTTGGCAACGCCCAGCGCGCCGCCGACGGTTGCCGTCAGGCGCTGGCGAACCTGGAGGCAGAGCTGAAGCGCGAGCAGGAAACCGCCCGCGGCTCCTACGAAGCCTCCCAAGGCTACGCCAACTACGCCAAGCGATATCTCTTTCGCCGCAGCAACGCGGAGGCGGCGATCCATGCCGCTGACCAGGAGGTCGAGCGCATCCGGGAAGAGCTCTCGGGCCTGTTCCTTGAGCTCAAGCAGGCCGAGATCACCCAGGCCAATCGCGAGAAGGCGGAGGCGCAGCGGCTGAGCAAGCTCGAGCAGACCGAGCTCGACGAAATGGGCATCTCGCGGTTCCAGCGCGCCAAGAAGGCCGAGACGGGCGAGGAGCGCGGGTAGGGGCATTCCCTGCGATCTGTCCAGGATCGTCCCGGGCTGCTAGCCTTCCCGCATCGGGATGCGGGGAACGCCGGGAAGACTCCGACGACCTCGTCTCCCGCCTACCTGACAGGGAGACTTTTCGATGACAGCGATTCCCCGCATCTTCGGCGCGGCCGTTGCCGTCGCCGCGGCGATCGGGCTTGCGGCCACGCCGGCCTCGGCCCAGAAGACACTGCGCGTCGTGCCGCACGCCGATCTCAAGGTCCTCGATCCGACGACGACCACCGCCACCATCACGCTGATGCATGGCATCTACATCTACGACTTCCTCTTCGGCTGGGACGAGAAGCTCGAAGCCAAGCCGCAGATGGTCGGCGACTACAAGGTCTCGGCCGACAACCTCACCTACACCTTCACGCTGCGTCCGGGCCTCAAGTTCCACGACGGCTCGGCGGTGACGACCAAGGACGTCATCGCATCGCTGACGCGCTGGATGAAGAAGGACTCGGTCGGCGGCTCGCTGCAGGACCGCATGGCCGCGATGGAGGCGGTCGACGGGCAGACCTTCACCATCAAGATGAAGCAGCCTTACGGCCCGGTGCTGTTCTCGCTCGCCTCGAGCGGCGGCCAGCTGCCGGCGATCATGCGCGAGAAGGAAGCCTCGGTCGATCTCGGCACCGTCATCAGCGAGACCATCGGCTCCGGTCCCTTCACCTTCAACAAGGCGGAATGGGTGCCGGGCTCCAAGGTCGTCTACGACAAGAACAAGGACTACCAGCCGCGCAGCGAGCCGGTGAGCGGCCTTGCCGGCGGCAAGGTCGTGAAGCTCGATCGCGTCGAGTACAAGGTGATCCCGGACTCGGCGACCTCGATCGCCGCGCTGAACGCCGGCGAGGTCGATCTCGTCGACCAGCCGCCGCTCGACATGGTGAAGCTGGTCCGCAACAACCCCGACGTGAAGATGGAAGTGCTGACGCCGGTCCCGGCGGTCGGTGTCATCCGTCCGAACCATCTGCATCCGCCGTTCAACAACCTGAAGGCCCGCCAGGCGCTTCAGATGATGGTGGATCAGCTCGACTATCTGCAGGCCGGCTTCGGCGACGACAACAAGCTCTGGAGCGTCTGCCACTCCTACTTCGTCTGCGGCGCGCCCTACGGCACCGAGGCCGGCTCGGAGCCTTACAAGAAGGCGGACATGGCCAAGGCGCGGCAGCTGCTCGCCGAGTCCGGCTATAAGGGCGAGAAGATCACCATCATCGGCGCTTCGGATATCCCGTCGCTTAATGCCATGTCGCTGGTGACCGCCGAGAAGCTGAAGGCGATCGGCGGCAACGTCGAGCTCATCCTGGCCGACTGGGGCTCGATCGTGACCCGTCGCGGCAAGAAGGAGCCGCCGGATCAGGGCGGCTGGAACATCTTCCACACGACCTGGGGCGGCGTCTCCATGCACCATCCGTTGACCAACGTCTCGGTCAACGAGGACTGCAGCGGCAAGAACTGGTTCGGCTGGCCCTGCGACGAAGAGTCGATGAAGCTGCGCGACCAGTTCCTGGCGGCGGCGTCGCCGGACGAGGCGAAGAAGATCGCCGAGGCCTATCACAAGCGCCTCTACGAAGTTCAGCCGCTGGCCGTCACCGGCCAGTACGATCAGCCGACCTTCTTCCGCAAGAACGTGACCGGTCTCCGCAAGTCGACGATCATCAACTTCTGGAACGTCGACAAGTCGTAAGCTGACTCAATCAAGCGAAGAGGGCGGCGGGATCATTCCCGCCGCCCTTTTTCTTTGCATCGAACGCCGGCCTCAGACCCCAGGCTCGGTCGCGTTCGGATAGAAGAGCTGCTTGCCGTCCACCTTGTAGCCCGCGATCGTGTTCTGGCCCTCCGGCGAGACCAGCCAGTCGACGAACTGCTGGCCGAGCTCCTTCTTCACCGTCGGATGCTTCGCCGGATTCACCAGCATGACGCCGTACTGGTTGAACAGGCGCTTGTCCCCTTCGACGACGATGTCGAGCTCACCCTTGTTCTTGAACGAGATCCAGGTGGCGCGGTCGGAGAGGACATAGGCGCTGCTGGCGGACGCCATGTTCAGCGCAGCGCCCATGCCCTGCCCGATCTCGCGATACCAGGGGCCTTTGGATGCGGCGATGTCGATGCTCGCGACCCTCCAGAGGTTGAGCTCGGCGACGTGGGTTCCCGAGCGGTCGCCGCGCGAGATGAACGGCGCCGCCTTCTCGCTGACCGCCTTGAGCGCGGCGGCGATGTCCTTGGATCCCTTGATGCCGGCGGGATCGGTCTTCGGTCCGATCAGGACGAAGTCGTTGTACATGACCGGCTGGCGCTTCACGCTGAAGCCCTCGGCGACGAACTTCTCCTCCTCGGACTTGGCGTGGACGAACACGACGTCTGCGTCGCCGCGGCGGCCGGTGTCGAGCGCCTGGCCGGTGCCGAGCGCCACGACCCTGACTTCGACGCCGGTCTTCGCCTTGTAGATCGGCAGGAGGTAGCCGAACAGGCCGGAGTCCTGGGTGGAGGTCGTCGAGGCGACGATGATCGACTTGTCCTGGGCCGCGACCGGAGTGGCGAGCAGCAGAGCCGCGAAGGATGCGACGAGGAAGCGACGGCTGAACATGCGGGCCCTCTCGAGATTGTCGGCGCGGCAGCTTGTGCGGCGACGATGCGGGCCGTCAACTCGCCGATATATGCAGGGCGCTGCATATGCCCGGCGCTTCGAGAGTTGCGGAGGGCTCCGCTCGGTGACCCGGGAAAGGAAAAGGGCGGCGAGACTTTCGTCGCGCCGCCCTTCGCGTCCCGCCCGTAGGCGAGGCGTCTAGATCACGACTTGTCGAGGCCCCAGAAGATCTGGATCGGGGACTTCTGCAGGCCGGTGATGTTCTTGCGATGCGGAACCGGCTGCGTGTACTGCGCGAGCGGCACGAAGGGGATCACTTCCCACAGCCGCTTCTGGTAGGCGACTCCGAGTTCCTTCTGCTTCGCAGGATCGGACTCGGCCGCGAACTTGGCCATCAGATCGGTGGCTTCCTTGTCGCATGGCCAGCCGAACCAGGCCTTGTCACACGCCGTGCCCACCGGGAGGCTGGTCAGCGGGTTGGAGCCGCCGGCGCCGCCGAAGGTGGTGTGGAAGATGTGCCAGCCGCCCTTGTCGGGCGCGTCCATCTTGGAGCGACGGGTGATGATCGAGCCCCAGTCGGCGATGACCGGCTCGACGTTGGCGCCGATCTTCTTCAGGTTCTCGACCGTCATCAGCGTCAGCGCGTTGAGCGACGGGATGTCGGCGGCGCCGATCACGACGATCTTCTCGCCATTGTAGCCCGACTCCTTCAGGAGCTGGCGCGCCTTCTCGAGATTCTGCTTGGCATAGGGCTCGCCGCCGGCTTCCGAGCCGAACGGACCGCCGCAGACCAGCATCGACATGCAGGTGCGCCAGTATTTCTTGTCGCCGTAGGCGGCCTGGGCGTACTCGGCCTGGTCGACCATGAGGGCCAGCGCCTGGCGGGCCTTCGGGTTGTTGAACGGCGGGAACAGGTGGTTCGGACGGAGACCGCCGTAGTTCTCCAGCATCGTGATGTTGCCGATCACGACGTCGGGATTCTTCTCGACCGTCGGGACCAGGTCGAGCGTCGGCTGGTCGAGGAGATCGACCTCGCCCGAATTGAGCGCGGCGAAAGCGGTCGCGGCGTCGGGGATGACCTTGTACTCGACGCGGTCGACCTTGACGATCTTGGCGCCGGCGATGCCACTCTGCTTGTCGCTGCGCGGCACGTAGTCCGGGTTCTTGTCGTAGACGACCTTGGCGCCGGGAACCCACTCGGCCTTGTTGAACTTGAACGGGCCCGAGCCGATGGACTCGGTGACCGGCGTGTTCGGGTCGATCATCGCTTCCTTCTCGCGGAAGATGCCGCCGTAGGCCGTCGAGGTGCCGGGCATCATCAGCGTGAGGAAGCCGAAGGGCTCCTTCAGCGAGATGGTGAAGACGCGGTCGTCGACGTAGTCGACGCTGGAGACGTAAGGAGCGGCGACCTTGGCCACTGTCTCGCGGATGAACATGCGCTTCAGCGAAGCGACGACGTCCTTTGACGTGACGTTCGTGCCGTCATGGAACTTGAGGCCCGGACGCAGCGTGAAGGTGTACTTCAGCTTGTCGGCGCTGACGGTGAAGCCTTCGACCATCTGCGGCTTCACGTCCAGATTTTCGTCCCACGCGAACAGCGTGTCGTAGACGTTCATCATGTGCATGCCGGTGATGGTCGCCGTCGTCTGGTAGCCGTCCAGCACCTTGACGTCGGCGTGGGGAACGACGCGCAAGACCTTCTGAGCCTGGGCAGGCTGCGCTGCGGCGAGTGCCACGGTCAGCGCCGATGCGAGCCCGGCAAGACCGGCGGTCCACCGGATCCTGGGTTTCGACATTTCTTTAAGTCTCCCGTTAGTTGAAGCCTCTGATCGCCGGATTGGGGATTTCGGCCCGCGAACGCTAGCACAGACCGGCGCGGTGCGCGCTTTGGCCTTGCCGGCAAGGGAAGGTTGAATCCTCGCGACAGAAGGTCGCGAAAAGGGCGGTGCGCTTGCCCGGGTTGAGCCTCGCTTGTAGAAGCGCCGGCCTTCTTTTCCCCGTCCAAGGTCGATTCGATGAGGGGCGCCGTTGCGGCGCCTCCCGGAGTCGGGCGGGATAGGCCGGTTTTTTCAAATGACTCGCTCTCGGACCCTCCACCGAATATAGTTGGGGCGCCGTTTTATGCCCCTAGATCTTCGATGGGAGGCCACCGTGGAGTGGAGCGAAGACCGAGTTCAGCAACTCAAAGATATGTGGTCCAAAGGTATGAGCGCGCGTCAGATAGCTGAGACTCTCGGGGGTGGGGTGACCCGTAACGCGGTGATCGGAAAGGCCCATCGTATCGGGCTTTCCCAGCCGAGCCCGGCCAAGGCGAAGCCGAAGCCGGCGATGGTCGCAATGGTCAGCGACCGTGGCTGCCGGTGGCCCATCGGCCATCCGGGTGAAGCGGGTTTTCATTTCTGCGGTTCCCAGGCGGCGGCGGGACGGCCGTATTGCACGTCCCACTGCTCGCTCGCGTACCGCAACAAGGACGAGGCGGCCGCTTAAGCCCGTTCCAGCTCCGGGCCTGAGTTACCGAAG
>JBGALV010000151.1:0-8888 GCA_044223515.1 Alphaproteobacteria bacterium | reverse complement strand
GGCGGTTCTGGCTGCGCTCGACGATCCGGCCTTCGCGGCGCTCGAACGGGTCGAGGCACCGCGGGCGGAACTGTCCCAGCTCGAGCGCGTGCACGATGCCGGCTACGTCGAGATGGTGCTGGCGGCGGTGCCCGATGCCGGGCGCGCGGACCTCGATGCCGACACCACGCTTTCGGCCGGATCGGGAGAGGCGGCCTTGCGGGCCGCCGGGGCGGTCTGCGCCGCCGTCGGGGCCGCGATCCGGGGCGAGGCGAGGCACGCCTTCTGCGCGGTCCGCCCGCCGGGCCACCACGCCGAGGCCGACCAGGCGATGGGCTTCTGCCTCTTCAACAACATCGCGGTCGGCGCCGCCGAGGCCAAGGCGCAAGGGCTCGATCGGATCGCCGTGGTCGACTTCGACGTCCATCATGGCAACGGCACCCAGCACATGTTCGACCACGATTCCCATATCCTCTTCGCCTCGACCCATCAGTGGCCGCTCTATCCCGGCACGGGCGCGTCGGACGAGACCGGCATCGGCAACGTGATCAACGCGCCCCTGCCGCCGCTCTCCGGGTCGGAGGAGTTCCGCCAGGCGATGGGCGAGAAGATCCTGCCGGCGATCGACCGCTTCCGCCCCGACCTGATCATGATCTCGGCCGGGTTCGACGCCCATTGGCTGGATCCGCTGGGATCGCTCAATCTCGACGAGGCCGACTACGTCTGGATCACCGAGGAGTTGTGCCGGCTGGCCGACCGCCATGCCCAGGGCCGGGTGGTCTCGAGCCTGGAGGGCGGCTACGACCTCGACGCGCTGGCGGCCTCGACCGCGGCCCACGTGAAGGCCCTCATGGACTGGGGCACGGGATCTAGGTAAGAGACGCACATCATGGCTGCGCCCCAGAACTCCGCCCAGATCCCCGCCGACATCGCCAAGCTCAGCTTCGAGGACGCCCTCGCCGAGCTCGAGCAGATCGTCGGCCGCCTCGAAGCCGGGCGTTCCAAGCTGGACGACGCGATCGCCGCCTACGAGCGCGGCGCGCTGCTCAAGCGCCATTGCGAGGCCAAGCTTCGCGAAGCGCAGATGAAGGTCGAGCAGATCCAGCTCCAGCCGGACGGCTCGCTCACCGCCAAGCCGCTCGACACCAAGTAGCGTGGCGAGCCAGGAACAGTTCCTCGCTGCGCTCGGCGAGACCGCCGAGGCGGTCGCCGGCGTCATGGACTATCTGCTGCCGGCACCGGCCGGGCCCGAAGCCAAGCTCGCCGAGGCGATGCGATACGCGGTGCTGGGCGGCGGCAAGCGGCTGCGGGCCTTCCTCGCGCTCGAAAGCTCCAAGCTGTTCGGTGTCTCGCGCGGCTGCGGGCTCCGCGTCGCCGCGGCGATCGAGTTCCTGCACGGATACTCGCTCATTCATGACGATCTCCCGGCGATGGACGACAGCGATCTCCGCCGCGGCCGCCCGAGCCTGCACAAGGCCTTCGACGAGGCGACCGCGATCCTCGCCGGCGACGCGCTGCTGACGCTGGCCTTCGAGGTGCTGGCGGAGGTCGACACGCATCCGGATCCGGTCGTCCGGGTCGAGCTGGTCCGTCGGCTGGCACAGGCAGGCGGCGCACGCGGCATGTGCGGCGGCCAGATGCTCGACCTGCTCGCCGAGAAGGAGCCGCTCGACATTCCGGCGATCACGCGCCTGCAGCGCCTGAAGACCGGCGAAATCTTCGCCTTCTCCTGCGAGGCCGGGGCGATCCTCGGCAAGGCGGCTCCCTCGGTGCGCCACTCGCTGGCCGCCTACGCCCATTCGCTCGGCCTGGCTTTCCAGATCGCCGACGACCTGCTGGATGCGACCGGCGACGTCAGGGCGACCGGGAAGCCGACCGGGCAGGACGAGGTCGCCGGCAAGGCGACCTTCGTCTCCGTGCTCGGCCTCGAGCGTGCCCGCGCCCAGGCTTGGCGCTTGGCCGAGCAGGCGATCGAGCACCTTGATTTGTTCGAGGATAAGGCCGACCTTTTGCGGGCTGCGGCCCGCTTCGCCGTCGACCGCCGCGCCTAAACAACGCCTTAGAGCGGCTTGATGACTTCGAACCGGACACCGCTCCTCGATCGCGTGCGCGAGCCCAAGGATCTGCGCGGCCTCGGCTCCGCGGAGCTGAAGCAGCTCGCCGAGGAGCTCCGCTACGAGACGATAGATGCGGTGAGCCGCGTCGGCGGCCATCTCGGCGCCGGCCTCGGCGTCGTCGAACTCACGATCGCGCTCCATCACGTGTTCCAGACGCCGGACGACCGCCTCGTCTGGGACGTCGGGCATCAGGCCTACCCGCACAAGATTCTTACGGGGCGGCGAGACCGCATCCGCACGCTGCGTCAGGGCGGCGGGCTTTCCGGCTTCACCAAGCGCGCCGAGAGCGTCTACGACCCGTTCGGCGCCGCGCACTCCTCGACCTCGATCTCGGCCGCGCTCGGCATGGCGGTGGCGCGCGACCTCAAGGGCGAGCGGCGCAACGTGATCGCGGTGATCGGCGACGGCGCGATCTCCGCCGGCATGGCCTACGAGGCCATGAACAACGCCGGTGCGCTCGGCCGCCGGCTGATCGTCGTGCTCAACGACAACGAGATGTCGATCGCGCCGCCGGTCGGCGCGATGAGCAGCTATCTCTCGCGTCTCAGCTCGTCCAAGTCCTATCGCGGCTTCCGCGACGCGATGAAGGAGCTGGCGCGCGCCTTCCCGAAGCCTCTCGAAGAAGCGGCACGACGTGCCGAGGAATTCGCGCGCGGCTTCGCCGGCGTCGGCGGCGGCACTCTGTTCGAGGAGATGGGCTTCTACTATGTCGGCCCGGTCGACGGCCACGACCTTGACCATCTGGTGCCGATCCTGAAGAACCTCCGCGACACCGACACCCGCAAGCCGGTGCTTCTGCACGTGGTGACGCAGAAGGGCAAAGGCCATCCCTTCGCCAAGGAGTCGGAGGAGCGCTACCACGCGGTCGGCAAGTTCGACGTCGTGACCGGCGCGATGGCGGCGTCCAAGCCCGGCCCCCCGACCTATACCAAGGTCTTCGGCGAGAGCCTGATCCGCGAGGCGGCGAAGGACCCGGCGATCGTCGCGATCACCGCGGCGATGCCGTCCGGCACCGGCGTCGATCTCTTCGCCAAACGCTTTCCGCTGCGCACCTTCGACGTCGGCATCGCCGAGCAGCACGCGGTGACCTTCGCCGCCGGCCTCGCGACCGAGGGCATCAAGCCGTTCTGCGCGATCTACTCGACGTTCCTTCAGCGCGCATACGACCAGATCGTCCACGACGTGGCGATCCAGCGGCTGCCCGTGCGCTTCGCCATCGACCGCGCCGGGCTCGTCGGCGCCGACGGGCCGACCCATGCCGGCAGCTACGACGTGACCTATCTCGCGACCTTGCCCGACTTCGTCGTGATGGCGGCGGCCGACGAGGCCGAGCTCGAGCGCATGGTCGCGACCTCGGTCGCCATCGACGATCGGCCGTCCTCGGTGCGCTATCCGCGCGGCGAGGGCACGGGCGCTGCCCGCTCCGAAAATCCGGAGCCGCTGGAGATCGGCCGCGGGCGCGTGCTGCGCGAAGGCTCGCGGATCGCCATCCTGTCCCTGGGCGCGCGCCTCCAGGAAGCCATGGCGGCGGCGGAGGAGCTGTCGGCGCGTGGGCTCTCGACCACCGTCGCCGATGCCCGTTTCGCCAAGCCGCTCGACACCGACCTGATCCACCGTCTGGCGCGGAACCACGAGGTTCTGATCACGATCGAGGAGGGGGCGGTCGGCGGTTTCGCCGCGCATGTGCTGCAGCACATGGCTACGTCCGGCCTGCTCGACCAGGGACTCAAGGTCAGGCCGATGACCTTGCCCGACCGGTTCGTCGAGCACGACACGCCGCAGCGGCAATACGCCGACGCGGGCCTCGACGCGAAGGCGATCGTCGCGACCGCGCTTGCGGCTTTGGGGCAGGCGTCCTCGCAAGCCAGGGCATGAGCGGAAAGCGGCGGCTCGACGAGCTGCTGGTCGACCGCGGCCACGCCGAGACGCGCACCAAGGCGCAGGCCCTGATCCTCGCCGGCCTTGTCTTCGACGGCGGCGGCCAGCGCCTCGACAAGGCGGGGAAGACCCTGGCGGAAGACGCCACGATCGAGGTCAAGGGCAAGGACCATCCCTGGGTTTCGCGCGGCGGCATCAAGCTCGCGGCCGGCCTCGACCGCTTCGCGATCGATCCCAGGGGCCTCGTCTGCCTCGACGTCGGCGCCTCGACCGGCGGCTTCACAGACGTGCTGCTGAGCCGAGGGGCCACCAAGGTCTATGCGGTCGACGTCGGGCACAACCAGCTCGCCTGGAAGCTGCGCGAGGACCCGCGTGTCGTCGTCATGGAGAAGACGAACGCGCGCCACCTCGGCCGGGACGTGATCCCGGAGCCGATCGATCTCGTCGTCTGTGATGCGAGCTTCATCCCGTTGCATCTCGTGCTGGCGGCGCCGCTCGGACTTGCGCGGAGCGGGGCGCATCTCGTCGCGCTGATCAAGCCGCAGTTCGAGGTCGGCAAGGACCGTGTCGGCAAGGGCGGTATCGTCCGCGATCCGGTCCTGCACGAGGAAGTCTGCGACGCCGTCCGCCGCTGGCTCGAGGGGAGTGGCTGGCGGGTGCTCGGCATCGAAGGCTCACCGATCACGGGCGCCGACGGCAACCGCGAGTTCCTGCTCGCTGCGGAGAAGGCCGGATCTTGAGCGGGGAAAAAGAAAAAGGATGCTTGCCGGCTTGAACCGGCAAGCATCCGGAGGGAAGCCGGCGCTCTACCTGAACAGGACGAAGGCGCTGGAGAGCGTGATCCAGACGCCCCAGGCGATCGGGATCCCGACGACCGCCCAGGCGAGGATCGAGGTGGCGTTGAGCTGCCACTGGCCGATCCCCATCGATCCCGGCGTGGTCAGCGCCGCCGCCTGGGTGCTGCGTGCCTGAAGCGCCGCCACCTCCTCGTCCTTCATGAACCAGTGCCGGGCCAGAGGCTTCACCATCATGTTGCAGATGAAGCCCAGCACCAGCATGCCGGCGAGGATGTACATTGTGGTGTCGTAGAGCGCCTCGCGCGGGATGCCCGCGGCGATCTGCGCCTCGCGGATGTAGTTGACCACCACCGGGCCGATGATCCCAGCCGTCGACCAGGCGGTCAGCAGGCGCCCGTGGATCGCGCCGACGAACTGCGTGCCGAAGATGTCGGCGAGATAGGCCGGGACGGTCGCGAAGCCGCCGCCATACATCGAGAGGATGATGCCGAAGGCGAGGACGAACATTGCCTTGCTGCCGATATGGGCCAGCCACGGCGTGCTCGCATACAGCACGATGCCGAGCGCGAAGAAGGTGTAGTAGGTCGTCTTCCGGCCCATGAAGTCCGACATCGAGGCCCAGAAGAAGCGGCCGCCGATGTTGAACAGCGAGAGAAGGCCGGTGAAGCCGGCGGCGATCGCCGCGACCATCGTCCGCTGCTCGGGGCTGAGCTGGCCGAACTTGACGTCGGGCTGGCCGATGAGCGCGCCGCCGAAGATCTCCTGGAGCATCGGCGAGGCCATGCCGATGACGCCGATGCCGGCCGAGACGTTCAGCGTCAGCACCAGCCAGATCATCCAGAACTGCTTGGTCTTGTGGGCGTCCTTCAGATGCACGTGGCCGTCGGCGATCATCGCGTTCTGCGCCGTCGATGGTGTCCAGCCCTCCGGCCGCCACCCTGCCGGCGGCACGCGATAGCCGAAGGCGCCGCCGATCATGAAGACGAAGTAGATGACCGCCATCGCGACGAAGGTCTCCCAGACGCCGACGGAAGTCGGCGTGCGGAAATGGTTCATCAGGATGTTGGCCAGCGGCGCGCCGATCATCGCGCCGCCGCCGAAGCCCATGATCGCCATGCCGGTCGCCATGCCGCGGCGATCGGGAAACCATTTCACCAGAGTCGAGACCGGCGAGATGTAGCCGAGGCCGAGGCCGATGCCGCCGATCACGCCGGTGCCGACCCACATCATCCAGAGCTGATGGGTGGCGACGCCAATGGCGGAGATCAGCAGCCCGCCGCACCAGCAGACCGCCGAGACCACGCCCGCCTTGCGCGGGCCGGCGCGCTCCAGCCATCCGCCCCAGGTCGCCGCCGCGATGCCCAGCAGCACGAAGAACAGCGTGTACATCCAGCCGAGGTCGGCGATGCGCCAGTCGCAGGTCCGCGTAAACAGCGAGCCGACGATGCCCATGTCCGGCGGACAGGCGACCGAGTTCTGGATACCGATCGCGCGCGACAGCGGCAACCAGAAGACGCTGAAGCCGTAGGCCATGCCGATGCAGAGATGGATCGCGAGCGCGGCCGGCGGCACCAGCCATCGATTGAAGCCGGGCTTGGCGATGATGCGTTCGCGATCGAGGATACCAACGGCACCGGCTAGTCCCGCCTCGTCTGTCGTGATCGACGTCATGGACGCTGCTCCCTGAAGTGAGGTGATTGACCTCGTCTATCGATTTCGGCGACTCACCGGTCGGGTGTGGCCAGGGCGTGCGCACGAAGCCCTGGCTCATCGATCTGATTTTCTTGTGGTTCCCCGTCCGACGTGCGGGCGCGGATTGCGCCTGCGCTTCAACAGCAGCAGGAGAAAGGGGCGGGCTTCAACAAAGCCGTCCCGTCTAGCGATAGACGGGGCCTATCGTGCGTGCAGAGGTTCGGTCGCGGGGGTCGCGTAGACCCGTCGGGCTTCGGCCACCAGCGCCGCGGTCAGCGGCGTCATCGGCTCGCGCCTGGGCACGACCAGGCCGATGGTCGGATAGGGTTCGCTGGCGACGATCGGGATCGAGCGGATCGTGTCGACGAGGCCCAGCACTTCGGCGAGCTGCATCGGCATGACGCTCGCCCACTGCCCGGTGCGGATGTGGGTGAACAGCACCGTCATCGAGTTCGAGACCAGCATCGGCGCCGGCTCGCAGCCGGCATCTCTCAGGAATCGGTCGATGATCCGCCGGCTCTGCGTATCGGGCGTCAGCAGGCACAGCGGGATCTGCCCGACCTCGGCCCAGGTCACCTCGTCGCGGTCGCCGAGCGGGCTGCTCGCCGAGGTCACCAGCCGGTACTGCTCGCGATAGAGCGGCACGGTCTGCACCCGCCCGATCGGGTCGTTGTCGACATAGGTGATGCCGGCCTCGATCTGGAGGTTCTCCAGCAGGTCGAGGATCTCGACCGAGGTCCTGGACAGGACCGTGAACGACACGTCCGGGTGACGCGCCCGATATGGCGTGGTCAAGGTCGCCACGATCGCCAGCGTCGTCGGGATCGCCGCGATCCGCACATGGCCGGCGAGGCCGTGCGTCATCGCCCGCATCTCGAGCCGCATGGCGCGGGAGTCGCCGACGATGCGCCGGGCCCATTCGAGCACGCGCTCGCCCTCGGGCGTGAAGTGATGGAAGCGCGATCCCCGCTGCACGAGCAGCACGCCCAGCATATCCTCGAGCTGCTTGATGCCGGCAGACAGCGTCGGCTGCGTCACCCCGCAGGACTCGGCGGCGCGGCCGAAGTGCCGCTCCTTGGCGAGGGCAATGACGAATTCAAGCTTCTCGATCATGGCGCCGGTGAGTGCAGTCCGGGCACCTGCGCCATGTCAAGCGTGCAGCGTCAGCGGAGCTGGATTCCGGCTTCCGGGATGAGGCGCGTCAGCGCGGCGATCCAGCGGACGCCGCGGAACATCGTGTCGATCTCCTCCGGCAGATCGCCCGAAAGCACCGCATCGCGCAGCAGCTGCCAGGGTGCCTTCGCTTCCGGGAAGGTCTCGACCGTCACCTTGGCATCCGCGGCAATTCCGGCGAGCTGCTTCGCGGCGGCTATTGCCGCGACATAGTCGCCTTCGCCGTCGATCAGCTTCCGCGCCAGTGCGTCCTCGCCGGTCCACACGCGTCCGCGCGCGGCCTGGTCGACCTCGGCCGGCGTCAGCTTCCGCGCATCGGCGACCTTCTGGGTGAAGTCGAGATAGGCGCGGTCGAACATCGCCTCGACCCGCCGGCGTTCCTCGTCGGTGAAGGGTCGCGTCATCCGCCACATCCCGGCATGCTCTCCGACCTCGATCGGATCGGTCGCGACGCCCAGCGTCTTCAGGAGCTCGGCCGCGACCACCTTTCCGCCGACGACACCGACCGATCCGGTGAGCGTTCCCGGCGAGGCGATGATGCGATCGGCGGCGAGCGCCACGAAGTAGCCGCCCGACGCGGCGACGTTCTTGAGGCTGGCGACCACCGGCTTGGCTTTCCGGGCGCGGCGGACCTGGTCGAAGATCGTGTCGGAGGCGACGTAGGAACCGCCGGGGCTGTCGATGCGGAGCACGATGGCGACGACGTTCGAGTCTTCGGTCGCCTCCTCGAGCGCCTTGCCGATGCGCTCGGCCGAGAAGCGCGGCATGCCGTAGCTGCGGCCGTCGGCGCGGGTCACCTCGCCGTCGCCATGGATCACGGCGATCGTCGGCCCGCTCGTCCAGGGCGAGCCCAGGCGGCGGAAGTAGCGATCGAGGGTCACCGTCTCGGCCTTCCCGTCGCGCGCGCCGGCGGCCTCGAGCGCATCCGTCCGGTATCCGAGCTTGTCGACGAGCTGTCCCTGCAATGCCTCGCCCGAGGAGAGCGGCGCGTTGGCGACCAGCGCGCGGAGCGAGGCCTCGGGAAGCTTTCGTCCCTCGGCCGCACCCTTGACCATCTGGTCGAACCAGTTGCGCACCGCACGGCCGAGATTCTCGCGCACCGGCTCGGAGAAGCTGGTGCGCGTCACCGGTTCCATCGCGCCCTTGTATTCATGACGCTGGATCATGTCGGCGGAGAGGCCGAGCTTGTCGAAGGTGTCCTTGACGAACACGCCTTCGAGCGAGAGGCCGGTCCACGACCAGTCGCCAGACG
>JBGALV010000022.1:0-55242 GCA_044223515.1 Alphaproteobacteria bacterium | reverse complement strand
AGCGAAGACAGGCCCTTTGGCGCACCGGCCTCGACCTCGGCACCGCGGCGCCTCGTGCAGGCAACCTACTCGCGCCCCTATATCGCGCATGCGTCGATGGCGCCGTCCTGCGCGCTCGCCGAGTATCGCGATGGCCACCTGACCGTATATTCGCACGGCCAGGGCATGCACCCGCTACGCCGAAACCTCGCGGCGGCGCTCGGGCTCCCGATCGAGTCCATCACGGCCAGACATCTCCACGGCGCCGGCTGCTACGGCCACAACGGCGCCGACGACGCGGCGATGGATGCGGCAGCGATCGCGCTCCGCCTGCCGGGTCGGAAGATTCGCGTGCGCTGGCGGCGCGAGGAGGAATTCGGCTTCGAGCCGGTCGGGCCGGCGATGCTGATCACGCTGCATGTCGATCTCGACGAGAAGGGATATCCGGCCGACTGGACGACCGAGATCTGGAGCCCGACCCATGTGCAGCGGCCGGGCAGCGGCGGCACCTTGCTCGCGCGGGAGGCCCTGGCCGATCCGCCGGCACCGGCGAAGCCGAGCGATCCGCTGCCTGAGCGCGGCGGCGGAGCTACGCGCAATGCCATCCCGCTCTACGACGTGCCGACACACCGGATCCTGCATCACCTGACGCAGAACCCGCCGGTCCGTACCTCGGCGCTGCGCGGCCTCGGCGCGCTACCGAACGTCTTTGCGATCGAGTCGATACTCGACGACCTCGCGGCACGGGCAGGCAAGGATCCGCTCGTCTATCGGCTGGGGATCCTTTCCGATCCGCGCGGGCGTCGCCTGCTGCAGCGGCTCGCCGAGCGCTGCGGCTGGGCCGCGCGCGGTCCGTCGGGAACCGGCAAGGGGCTCGGCCTCGGCTTCGCCAAGTACAAGAACCGATCCGCCTACGCTGCCATTGCCGCCGCGGTGACGGTGGACGAGGAGGTGCGCGTCGATCGCGTCTGGTGCGTCGCCGACACCGGCACGATCGTGAACCCCGATGGCGCACGCAACCAGCTCGAAGGCGGCATCGTGCAGGCGATCAGCTGGACTCTCAAGGAGCAGGTCCGCTTCGACGCACATGGCATTTCTTCGCTCGACTGGGACAGCTATCCGATCCTTCGCTTCAGCGAGGTGCCGGAGATCGAGGTCGAGCTCGTCGACGGCGAAGGCAATCCGCCACTCGGCATCGGCGAATGCACCTGCGGGCCGACGGCCGCCGCACTCGGCAATGCCGTGGCGCATGCGCTCGGCGTCCGCATCCACGACATGCCGTTCACGCGCGAGCGCATCGTGAAGGCGCTGCTCTAGGTGAGCTTCACCTGCTTTGCCGGTCTCGATTGGTCCGGGGCACGTCAGGCGAACGGCATCGCCATCGCGGTGTGCAAGCCGGGCAGGCGGGAGCGCCTGTTCGTCCGGCACCCGACGGCGCGCTGGTGATCGCCAGGCATTGGCCTGGAGTGGCAAATCTGGTGGCGCGCGAGCGCGCGCTGGTCGGCTTCGACTTCGCCTTCTCGTTGCCGTTCGCCCGCGCCGGCCGGTATTTCGACCATGCCGATCCTCACGTGCACGACCTCTGGGCGCTGATCGACGTCGGCGGCGGAAGCTGCGGGCGGCTTCGCGCCTCGACCCGCGCGCCGCCGACTCCCTGGCGGGTCAAGCGAAATCGGGCTATGCCGAGCCGCACCTGTCCGACCGAGATGATGGCCACCGGGTTGCCGTCTTGGCGCCGGAGGAAAGCCCTACAAGCTGATCGGTGCCAAGCAGGTGGGAGCTGGGTGCGCTGGCGGGCATGCGCGTGCTCCATGAGCTCCGGGCGCATGCGGCGACCTGGCCGTTCGAGGACATCGCCGGCCGCTCGGTGCTGGTCGAAATGTATCCGCGGCTGTTCCTCCGCAGGGTCGGGGCGGGAAACAGGAAGGTCCGGGACTGGGGCGAGCTCGCGACCGTGCTGAGGGCCCTGGGATCGCGCTCGCCGAAGGCAGAGGATAAGCCGCCCTCCGATCACGATACCGACGCCCTGGTCGCAGCGGCGGGGCTGAGGCCCTTGCGGCGGAGGACGGGGTATGGGATGCCCCGCGCCACGACAAGGATGCGTTGAGGCGGGAAGGATGGATCTTCGGGGTGCCGCGGCCATGAAGGCTTTCAGAACCCTCTCCCGCGCAGCGAGGGCCGATGCGGAGCGCGTTGAGCCGAGCGGACGATCCCCCGCCTTCGGCGGAGGGCGACCAGCGCGTCGACCGCTGGATCCGCGGCGGACGACGCCGATCTCGCATCGCTGGTTCCAGGGCTGACGCTCGGCCACGGGCGGCTGGAGAAGCTGCTGCGCACCGGCCAGGTCCGCGTCGACGGCAAGCGGGTGAAGGCGAGCGATCGGCTGGAGGCGGGGCAGGTGATCCGCATTCCGCCGATGGACCTGACGCCGGCGCCGAAACCGGCCGCGCGCCCGGTCGACGAGCGCGCTGCCAAGGACCTGCTCGCCCGCGTGCTCCACAAGGACGCCGAGGTGCTGGTGATCGACAAGCCAGCCGGCCTCTCGGTCCAGGGCGGCACCGGCACCGACAAGCATCTCGATGGGCTTCTCGATGCGCTCAAGTTCGATGCGAAGGAGAGGCCGCGCCTCGTCCACCGCCTCGACCGCGACACCTCCGGCGTGCTGGTGCTGGCGCGCACGGCCGAGGCGGCGCGCTGGCTCGGCGACGCCTTCAAGGGCCGCGACACCGACAAGGTCTACTGGGCGGTGGTCGCGGGCGTACCGAAGATCCGCCAGGGCACGATCGACCTCAAGCTCGCCAAGCTACCGGGCAAGGCCGGCGAGCGCGTGGTCGTCGACGAACGCGAGGGCAAGAAGGCGATCACCGACTACGCCGTGGTTGAGGACGTCAAGGGCGTCGCCTCATGGCTCGCGCTCAAGCCGATCACCGGCCGCACGCACCAGCTTCGCGCCCACCTGGAGGCGATCGGCCATCCGATCCTCGGCGACGGCAAGTATGGCGGCAAGTCCGCGCATCTCGACATCGCCGACGCACCGAAGCAGCTCCAGCTCCATGCGCGCTCGATCGCGCTGACGCGGCCGAACGGCAGGAAGCTGAAGGTCGAGGCACCGCTGCCGGCGCACATGAAGGCGACCTGGGCCAATTTTGGCTTCGACGCGCGTCCGGACCGCGATCCGTTCGAAGATCGTTCATGAGAAGGATCAAGCTCGCGGTCTTCGATTGCGACGGCACGCTGGTCGACAGCCAGGCCGCGATCGTCTCGATCATGAGCCAGGCCTTCGCCGCCGAAGGCCGTCCGACACCGACCGCCCACAGTATCCGCCGCACCATCGGCCTGCCGCTGATGGATGCGATTGCACTGCTTGCACCCGACGCCGACGAAGCGCGCGTCCATCGTCTGAGGGAAGGCTACCGCGACATTGCCCGCTCTGTGCAGCAGCAGCACGATCACCACGAGCCGCTGTTCGAGGGCGCGCGCGAGACGCTCGACCGCTTGATGAAGGCCGGGTGGATGCTGGCGGTAGCGACCGGCAAGGGACGGCGCGGGCTGATCTCGACGCTGACGCGCCACGACATGCTGGAGCGCTTCCTCTCGCTGCATACGGCCGATGACGGGCCGGGGAAGCCCGATCCGACGATGCTCCTAAACGCGATGGCCTTCGCCGGCGCGGCACCCGAAGACACCGTCATGATCGGCGACACCAGCTTCGACATGCAGATGGCGGCCAATGCCGGCGTGCGGGGACTGGGTGTGGTCTGGGGCTATCACCCGCGCGAGGAGCTGGTCGCGTCCGGCGCGCATGCGATCGCCGATACCTACGCGCACCTAGCCAATCTGCTGCTGGACGAGACGCGATGAGGCGGAAGTTCAAGACGGCGGAGGTGACCGAGGCCGGCGGCGGCTACGCCGTCGCGCTCGACGGCAAGCCGATGCGGACGCCCGCCGGTCACGCCTTCGTCGCGCCGACCCGCGCGCTCGCCGATGCGGTCGCCGCCGAGTGGCAGGCACAGGGCGAGAAGGTCGATCCGCGCACGATGCCGATGACCCAGTTCGTCGCGACGGCGCTCGATCGCGTCTCGGTCGAGCGCGAGCGGATCGTCCGCGACCTCGCGGCCTTCGCCGAGACCGACCTTCTCTGCCACCGGGACGAGGAGACCGTCCGGCTCGCCGAGCGCCAACGGGCGGCGTGGCAGCCGCTGCTCGACTGGGCGGCCGATGCCCTCGGTGCCCGCTTCGTGCTCGCCTCGGGCGTGATGCCGGTGGAGCAGCCGCTCGAGACCCTGACGGCGATCCGGAGGCGGGTCGAGAGCCTCGATGATCTGGGCCTCGTCGCGCTGCAGACGCTGGCCGGCGCCTGCGGCTCGATCGTGCTCGCCTTCGCCGTCGCCGAGGGGCGCCTTGCCGCGGAGGAGGCCCATCGGCTGTCGCGGGTGGACGAGGACTACCAGATCGAGCGCTGGGGCGAGGACTACGAGGCGGCCGACCGGAGGGTCGCGGTCCACGCCGACATGCTCGCCGCCGAAAAGCTGCTCTCGCTGGCACGCGTCCGCCATTGATGCTATCCCGGAAGGCATTGAATTAAGAGACGAAGGGGCGCGATGCAGGACATCCTTCGCCGGCTCGAGGAGAAGCGCGTCCAGGCGCGTGAAGGCGGCGGCGCCCGCCGCATCGAGGCCCAGCACGCCAAGGGCAAGCTGACCGCCCGCGAGCGTCTCGATCTCCTGTTCGATCCCGGCTCCTTCGAGGAATGGGACATGTTCGTCGAGCATCGCTCGACCGACTTCGGCATGGACAAGCAGAAGGTCCCGGGCGACGGCGTCGTCACCGGCTTCGGCACCGTCAACGGTCGTCTCGTCTTCGCCTTCAGCCAGGATTTCACCGTCTTCGGCGGCTCGCTCTCGGAGGCGCATGCCGAGAAGATCTGCAAGATCATGGACAAGGCGATGCAGGTCGGCGCGCCGGTCGTGGGCCTGAACGACTCCGGCGGCGCCCGCATCCAGGAGGGCGTCGCCTCGCTCGCCGGATATGCCGAGGTGTTCCAGCGGAACGTGATCGCCTCGGGCGTCGTACCGCAGGTGTCGCTGATCATGGGGCCATGTGCGGGTGGCGCCGTCTACTCGCCGGCGATGACGGACTTCATCTTCATGGTGAAGGATTCGTCGTACATGTTCGTCACCGGACCCGACGTCGTGAAGACGGTGACGCACGAGACCGTGACGCATGAAGAGCTCGGCGGTGCGGTCACGCACTCGACCAGGTCCGGCGTTTCCGACCTCGCCTTCGAGAACGACGTCGAGGCGCTGCTTCAGCTTCGCCGCTTCCTCGACTTCCTGCCGTCGTCCAACCGCGCCAAGCCGCCGGTGAAGCCCACATCCGATCCGGCCGACCGCGTCGAGGAATCGCTCGACACGCTGGTACCGGCCAATCCGAACAAGCCATACGACATCAAGGAAATGATCCTGAAGGTCGTCGATGAGGGCGATTTCTTCGAGATCCAGCCGGGCTACGCCGGCAACATCGTCGTCGGCTTCGGGCGCATGGCGGGTCAGACGGTCGGCATCGTCGCGAACCAGCCGATGGTGCTGGCGGGATGCCTCGATATCGATTCAGCTCGCAAGGGCGCGCGCTTTGTCCGTTTCTGCGATGCCTTCAACATCCCGATCGTGACCTTCGTCGACGTGCCGGGCTTCCTTCCCGGGACCGCGCAGGAATACGGCGGCATCATCAAGCACGGCGCCAAGCTGCTGTTCGCCTATGCCGAGGCGACGGTGCCGAAGGTGACCGTGATCACCCGCAAGGCCTATGGCGGCGCCTACGACGTCATGTCGTCCAAGCATCTCCGCGGCGACGTGAATTACGCCTGGCCGACCGCCGAGATCGCGGTGATGGGCCCGAAGGGGGCGGTCGAGATCATCTTCCGCGGCGACATCGGCGACCCGGCCAAGATCGAGGCGCGCACCGAGGAGTACCGCGAGAAGTTCGCCAATCCCTTTGTCGCTGGCCATCGCGGCTTCATCGACGACGTGATCATGCCGCACTCGACCAGGCGGCGTATCTGCCGGGCGCTCTCCATGCTCCGGGACAAGAAGATCGAGGATCCGTGGCGGAAACACCGGAATATTCCGCTTTAGCGCAGCGACGGCTGCGGGGCTTCAAGTGGCATCTGCTCGGCTATGCCGCGGCGATGGTCGGGCTGATCGCGATCCATGTGATAGTCCAGCCGGAGCAGCCGTGGTTCGTCTTGCCTCTCGTCGGCTGGGGCGCACCGCTCGCGATCCACTGTGCCTATGCGATGGGGTTGTTCGGGGGAAGGAATGGGTAAGCTGTTCTCGAAGATCCTGATCGCCAATCGGGGCGAGATCGCCTGCCGGGTGATCCGGACGGCGAAGAAGCTCGGCATCAGGACGGTCGCCGTCTATTCGGATGCCGATGCCGACTCGCTGCATGTGCGCGAGGCGGACGAGACGGTGCGCATCGGGCCGGCACCGTCGGCGCAAAGCTACCTGAAGATCGAAGCGATCATCGATGCCTGCAAGCAGACCGGCGCCGAGGCGGTGCATCCGGGCTACGGATTCCTTTCGGAGCGGGCACCGTTCTGCGAGGCGCTGAAGGCGGCCGGCATCGTTTTCATCGGCCCGGAGCCGCACGCGATCCGCGCGATGGGCGACAAGATCGAGTCCAAGAAGCTGGCGCAGGCCGCCGGCGTCTCGACCGTGCCGGGTCACCTTGAAGCGATCCCCGACGCCGACGAGGCGGTTAAGATCGCGAAGAAGGTCGGCTTCCCGGTCATGATCAAGGCGTCGGCCGGCGGTGGCGGCAAGGGCATGCGGATTGCCCGCAGCGATGCCGAGGTGCGCGAGGGCTTCCAGTCGGCGACCAACGAGGCGAAGTCGTCCTTCGGCGACGACCGCGTCTTCATCGAGCGCTACGTCGAGGAACCGCGCCACATCGAGATCCAGGTGCTGGGCGACGCGCACGGCAACGTCGTCTATCTCGGCGAGCGCGAATGCTCGGTGCAGCGCCGGCATCAGAAGGTGCTGGAAGAGGCGCCGAGCCCCTTCCTCGACGAGAAGACCCGTAAGGCGATGGGCGAGCAGGCGGTCGCGCTGGCGAAGGCGGTGCAGTATCGCTCCGCCGGCACGGTCGAGTTCATCGTCGACAAGGACAAGAACTTCTATTTCCTCGAGATGAACACGCGGCTCCAGGTCGAGCATCCGGTGACCGAGCTGGTGACCGGCCTCGATCTCGTGGAGCAGATGATCCGGGTCGCCGCCGGCGAGAAGCTGACCTTCGGCCAGAAGGACGTGAAGCTGACCGGCTGGGCGATGGAGGCGCGCCTCTATGCCGAGGACCCGCGGCGCGGGTTCCTGCCGGCGATCGGGCGCTTGAGCCGCTACCGCCCGGCGACGGGCGAGGGGGTGCGCGTCGACACCGGCGTCTACGAAGGCGCTGAGATCTCGATGCACTACGACCCGATGATCGCCAAGCTGGTGACCTACGGCGCCACGCGCAAGGAATCGATCGACCGTGCCATCGCCGCGCTCGACCGCACCGAGATCGAAGGCGTTGGCCACAACGTCGACTTCCTGACCGCGCTGCTCGACATGCCGCGCTTCCGCGAGGGGCGGCTTACCACCAACCTGATCGCCGAAGAATATCCGAAGGGCTTCAAGGGGGCGGCGGCGAGCGATGCCGACCTGCATTTGACGGCAGCGCTCGCCGGCGCCTTCCAGCGCCGCCTCGCCGAGCGCGATGCGATGATAGACGGGCAGCTTCCCGGCCGCCGCCTGACGGTCGCGACCGATTGGGTTGCGCGCCTCTCGGTCGAGGGCGGCGATCCGATCGATCTGACGATCTCGATACAGCCGGCAGAGCACGGCTACGACGTTTCGGTCGGCGGCCACGTGATTGCGCTACGTGGCGAGTTCGCGCCCGAGATCACGCTGTTCGACGGCACCGCGAACGGCGAGCCTTGTGCGGCCCGCATCTTCCGCCACGGCATTGCCTGGCGCCTCGCCCGCGACGGCCGCGCCGTCGAGGCGCATGTTGTGTCCCCGATCGCTGCTCGCTACCTGGCGCTGATGCCGAAAAAGGCGGCGCCCGACCTCTCGCGCTTCCTGCTCTCGCCGATGCCGGGCTTGCTCGTGTCGATCGCGGTCAAGCCGGGCCAGGAAGTGAAGGCCGGCGAGACGCTGGCCGTGGTCGAAGCGATGAAGATGGAGAACGTGCTGAAGGCGCCGCAGGACGGCAAGGTCGCCGTGGTGCACGCCAATGCCGGCGACTCTCTCGCGGTCGACCAGAAGATCCTGGAGTTCGCGTGAGCGAGCGGCAGGTCGTCCGCGTCCGCATCGAAGGCAAGGTGCAGGGCGTGTGGTACCGCGGCTGGACCGTCGACGAGGCGACGAAGCGCGGGCTCGACGGCTGGGTCCGCAACCGTCGCGACGGCTCGGTCGAAGCCGTCTTCGCCGGCCCTGCCGACGAGGTCACGACGATGCTCATTGCCTGCCACGAGGGTCCGCTCGGGGCGGAGGTCGAGCGGGTGTTCTCGGAGCCGACATCCGAGGAGCCGCCTCCCGGTTTCGTCCAGCAGCCTACCGTTTGAGGAGTCTCCGATGACGCTTCCCCGCAGCTTCCTTCTCGCCGCGCTCGTCTACGCCCTCGCCGGCATGGGCCTCGGCATCCACATGGGCATCGGCCAGGACTTCGCGGCCGCCCCGGTGCACGCGCACATCAACCTGGTCGGCTGGGTGACGATGGCGCTGTTCGGCCTGATCCACCGGGCGTATCCCGCGCTCGGCCAGATCAAGCTCGCCTGGCCGCAATTCTGGATCTGCCAAGCCGGCGCGCTTCTGCTCGTGATCGGCATCGCCCGCAGCGTCTTCGCCGACGAGCACGTGATCGTCGCGGTCGGCTCGATCCTGACCATCCTCGCGATGGTCCTGTTCCTGGCGATGGCGTTTATCGGCCTTCGCGACGAGCCGACGCGGTGAAGCTGCCATCCGGGCCGAACACGCCCTCGAAGGTTCTTTGAAGGGCGACATCCAGGTCGGCCATCGTCGCCGGGATGCCGAGGTCGACCAGCGACGTGACCCCGTGCGCCGAGATGCCGCACGGGACGATGCCGCCGAAGTGGGTGAGGTCCGGCTCGACGTTGAGCGCCAGCCCATGGAAGCTGACCCAGCGGCGGACCCGGACGCCGATGGCGCCGATCTTGTCCTCGACCCAGGGCGTGTTGCGGTCGGTCCGCCGGACCCATAGCCCGATCCGGTCGGGCCGGGTCTCGGCCTCGACCCCGACCCGGCCTAGGGCCCGGATCGCCCAGTCCTCCAGGGCGTGGACATAGGCCCGGACGTCCGGGCCCCGGCGCTTGAGGTCCAGCATCGCGTAGACCACCCGCTGGCCGGGCCCGTGATAGGTGTAGCGCCCGCCGCGTCCGGCCTCGAAGACCGGAAAACGCGGGTCCAGCAGCTCTTGCGGGTCGGCCGAGGTGCCGGCGGTATAGAGCGGAGGGTGCTCGACCAGCCAGATCAGCTCGGACGCCGTACCGGCGCGGATCGCGTCCACCCGGGCCTCCATGGCCCGGACCGCATCCGGATAGGGCAGGGGCCGATCCTCCCAGCGCCATTCCGGGCCGGTCCCGGGGGAGGTTTCCCGGCCCCTTTCGGGGGCTTTCGCCGCGGCTATCGCTGCTTGATCCATGGGTCGCGATTTGCTATTCCCCGCGGGCGTTCTTGGCAAGGACCGGATGCCCATCCCGGACTTGCGTCCCACGCAATGCGGTCGTGGCGGAACTGGTAGACGCGCAGCGTTGAGGTCGCTGTGGGAGAAATCCTGTGGAAGTTCGAGTCTTCTCGACCGCACCATTTTCTGAGAGGCCCGCCGAGAAATCGAGCGGGCCTTTCGCTTTAAGAACGGTACGATACTAGAGATCGGTACGACACGGACCCCGGGCAACGGGGGAGCGGGAGGGGCATGGCCGACGAAGACGTGAGGGCAGCGGCGCTGGACTACCACCGGCGCGCCCCGGCAGGAAAGATCGGCATCATCCCGACCAAGCCGCTGGCCACCCAGCGCGACCTGGCGCTGGCCTATACCCCAGGCGTCGCCGCCGCTTCCGAGGCGATCGCCGGCGACGTCTCTCAGGCGGCGGAGCTGACCGCCCGCGGCAACCTGGTCGCGGTCGTCACCAACGGCACAGCCGTCCTGGGCCTGGGCGCCATCGGCCCGCTTGCCGCCAAGCCGGTGATGGAAGGTAAGGCCGTCCTCTTCAAGAAGTTCGCAGGCATCGACGTCTTCGACATCGAGGTCGACGAGAAGGATCCGGACAAGCTCGTCGACATCGTCGCGGCGCTCGAGCCGACCTTCGGCGGCATCAACCTCGAGGACATCAAGGCGCCGGAGTGCTTCGAGATCGAGGAGAAGCTGCGCCGCCGGATGAAGATCCCGGTCTTCCACGACGACCAGCACGGCACCGCGATCATCGTCGCCGCCGCGATCGTCAACGCGCTCCGCGTCGTCGGCAAGTCGCTGGACCAGGTGAAGCTGGTGACGTCGGGCGCGGGTGCGGCGGCGCTCGCCTGCCTCGACCTGCTCGTCACGCTCGGCCTCAAGGTCGAGAACACCTTGGTCACCGACATCGCTGGCGTCGTCTATGCGGGCCGCAAGGAGCTGATGGATCCGCGCAAGGAGAAATACGCGCGCGAGACCAATGCCCGCACGCTCGGAGACGCGATCGGCGGTGCGGACATCTTCCTCGGCCTCTCGGCGCCGCGCGTCCTGAAGCCCGAGATGGTGGCGAAGATGGGCGAGCGGCCGATCGTGATGGCGCTGGCCAATCCGACGCCCGAGATCCTGCCCGAAGAGGTGCGGTCGGTGCGTTCCGACGCGGTGATCGCGACCGGGCGCTCGGACTACCCGAACCAGGTCAACAACGTGCTGTGCTTCCCCTTCATCTTCCGGGGCGCCCTCGACGTCGGCGCAACCCAGATCAACGAGGCGATGAAGGTCGCCTGCGTGAAGGCGATCGCCGACCTGGCGCTCGAGGAGTCCTCCGACGTCGTCGAGGCCGCCTATGGCGAGGCGCCGCCGGCCTTCGGTCCCGACAACCTGATCCCGAAGCCCTTCGATCCGCGGTTGATCACGCGCGTGGCGCCGGCAGTCGCCGAGGCCGCGATGGCGAGCGGCGTTGCGACGCGTCCGATCCCCGACATGGAGGCGTATCGCCAGCACCTCTCGCAGTTCGTCTTCCGCTCAGGCCAGGTGATGCGTCCCGTGATCCAGCGCGCCAAGCTGGATCCGAAGCGCGTCGTCTACACCGACGGCGAGGAAGAACGCGTGCTGCGCTCGATCCAGACCGTGATCGACGAGAAGCTGGCCTGGCCGATCCTGATCGGGCGACCCTCGGTCGTCGACACGCGGATCCAGCGCTTCGGCCTCCGCATGCGGCGCGGCGAGCATTTCGACCTGGTCAATCCCGAGGACGATCCGCGCTACCCGGAGTACTGGAAGCTCTATCACCAGCTGCTCGAGCGGCGCGGCGTCTCGCCCGACCATGCCCGGACCGTGGTCCGCACGCGGACGACCGTGATCGGCACGCTGATGGTCAAGCGCGGCGAGGCCGATGCGATGATCTGCGGCTCGGTCGGACGATATCCCGATCATCTGCGCCATGTTCGCGACGTGATCGGCTACAAGCCGGGAGTCCGGCACTTCGCCGCACTCAATCTGCTGATCCTGCCGCGTGGCTCGTTCTTCATCGCCGACACCCACGTGAACACCGATCCGTCTGCCGAGGCGATCGCCGAGACCACGCTGATGGCGGCGACCGAGGTCAGGCGTTTCGGCATCCAGCCGAAGGTGGCGCTGCTCTCGCATTCGAGCTTCGGCAGCCGCGAGGTCGCGTCCGCGGCCAAGATGCGCGAAGCGCTGTCGCTGATCCTGGAAAAGGCGCCCGACCTCGAGGTCGAGGGCGAGATGCAGGGGGACGCCGCGGTCTCCGAGCTGATCCGTGAGCGCATCTTCCCGAACTCGCGGCTCAAGGGCACCGCGAACCTGCTGATCATGCCGACGATCGATGCCGCCAATATCGCCTTCAACCTGCTGAAGATCCTGGGTGAGGGGCTATCGGTCGGGCCGATCCTGCTGGGCACGGCGCAGCCGGTGCACATCCTGACCCAGGCCGCGACCGTGCGCGGCATCGTCAACATGACGGCCTTCGCCGTCGCCGACGCGCAGAGCCGCGCCGCCGGCCCGGCGGACTGAGGGCCGCTTGACCGGACCGACCGACGCCACGCTGTCCGACGGCAGCCGCAGGCGCACGTCGGAGGTCGCCCTCTACGGACTGACACCGCCGGTCGAGCGGGCCATCCTCTCGGCCGTGGATGCCGGCCGCCCGAACCAGATCCGCGGGCTGGTCCGGCCCCTCCATCCTGCCGACGTCGCCGACCTGCTTTCGCGCCTGGATGCCGAGCAGCGTCGTGCGGTGATCGAAGCGATCCGTGGACGCTTCGATCCGGAGATGCTGCCCTACCTCGACGAAGCCGTACGCGAGGATGTGTTCGAGGTCCTCGGTACCCGCGACGTCGCGGCGGCGCTGGCAGAGCTCGATTCGGACGACGCCATCGACCTGATGACGGACCTCGACGAGGAGGACAGGAAGCGCCTTCTGGAAGCGGTGCCGCCGGCCGAGCGCGTAGTCCTGGAGCAAGGCCTCACCTTTCCGGATTCCTCGGCCGGCCGTCTCATGCAGCGCGAGGTCGTCGCGGTGCCGACCCACTGGACGGTCGGCCAGACGATCGACTTCATGCGCACCGACCAGGAGCTGCCGGAGAACTTCCAGGAGATCTATGTCGTCTCTGCCGGCAATCGGCTCGACGGCGTCGTGCCTCTGGCGCGGCTGCTGCGCTCCAAGCGGCCGGTCCGCGTCGCCGACATCATGTCGGCCGAGATGCGGCCGGTGCCTCCGACCACCGACCAGGAGGAGGTGGCGCAGATGTTCCGGCGCTACGGCCTGGTCTCGACGCCCGTCGTCGACGATAACGGACAGCTCCTCGGCCGCATCACCGTCGACGACGTCGTCGACGTCATCGACGAGGAGGCGGAGGAGGACCTGCTGAAGCTGGGCGGCGTCTCGGAATCCGACATCTCCAGCAGCCTGCTGGAGACGGCGCGCTCCCGCTTCGTCTGGCTGCTGGTCAACCTGGTGACCGCCTTCATCGCGGCCTCGGTGATCGCGATGTTCGCCGACACCATCGCCCAGGTGGTGGCGCTGGCGGTGCTGGCACCGATCGTCGCCTCGATGGGCGGCAACGCCGGGACCCAGTCGCTGACCGTCGCGGTCCGTGCGCTGGCGATGCGCGAGATCAGCCGGACCAACGCCTTTCGCGTCATCGTCAAGGAGGTGGCGCTCGGCGTCATCAACGGTGCGGTCTTCGGCTTTGCGGTCGGACTGGTCGCCTGGACCTGGTTCGGCAAGCCGATGCTCGGCGTGGTGATCGGCCTCGCCCTGATCCTGAACCTGATGGCGGCGGGCCTCGCCGGCATGACCATCCCGCTGATCCTGGAACGGCTCGGGGTCGACCCGGCGGTCGCTTCCGGGGTATTCCTCACCACCGTGACCGATGTCGTCGGCTTCTTCACCTTCCTCGGGCTCGCGACGTGGCTGATCCTCTAGATCAGGGCTGGCTCCGCGATCTCTGGTACATGGCGCTGCCCGGCCGCGAGGTCGCGCGCGGCCGCATGACCGTGCGCACGCTGCTTGGCCAGCGCCTCCTGTTCGGCCGCACGAACGAGGGCGAGGTCTTCTGCTTCAAGGATTTCTGCCCCCACCGCGGCATTCCCTTGAGCTTCGGAACCTTCGACGGCCGTGAGGTCGAGTGCTGCTATCACGGCTGGCGCTTCGGCGCCGACGGGCGCTGCACCGCAATTCCGGCGCTGGTCGAGGGGCAGGCCTTCGAGCCCGGCCGCATCAAGGCGAAGACGTTCCCGGCGCGCGAGGTGCAGGGCAACATCTGGATCTTCGCAGGATCCGATCCGGCGAACGCACCGCCGATCCCGGTGGTGCCGGACATCGGCGAGCGTACGGCGGACCTGGCCGAAACCATGCCCTTCGGCTGCGCGATGGACCACGCGGTGGTCGGCCTGATGGACCCGGCGCACGGGCCGTTCGTGCATCAGTCCTGGTGGTGGCGCTCGACCAAGTCGATCCACGAGAAGGCGAAGCGGTTCGTGCCTTCGGAGCTCGGCTTCACGATGGCGCGCCACCGCCCGTCCTCGAACAGCAAGGCCTACCGGATCGTCGGCGGGGTGCCTGAAACCGAGATCTCTTTCCGGCTTCCGGGCGTCCGCATCGAGCACATCAGGACCGAGAAGGTCGTCGTAGGCGCGCTGACCGCAGTGACGCCGGTCGACGCCACCACGACCCGGATCCATCATGCGATCTGGTGGACGCGGCCGTGGCTCTCGCTGCTCAAGCCGTTCTTTCGGCCGTTCATGCACAAGTTCCTGATGCAGGACCGCGATATCATGGCGATGCAGGCGATCGGGCTCGTCGACGATCCGGCGCTGATGCTGATCGACGACGCCGACACCCAGGCGAAATGGTATTACCGCCTGAAGAAGGAATGGGCCGCGAGCCGGACCGAGAACCGGTCCTTCGAGAACCCGGTCAAAGAACGCACCTTGCGCTGGCGGAGCTGAAGACCTGATGCCGAATACCGACCGCGACAGTTTCCTGGCCCTTCTCGGACGCCTGGGGGGCGCCGACGATGCCGACGTGTTGGCCGCCGCCCGCGAGGCGAGCCGCCGCGTTTCGGCGGCAGGCCTCGATTGGGAAGATCTGCTGCGCCCGCCGCCATCGGCTACGAAGGTGGAAATCACCGGCGACGACGGCGAGCTGATCGAGCGCCTGCTCTCATCCTCCGCGGTCACCGCCTCGACCAAGGAGGAGCTGCGCGGGTTCAAGGACGACCTCGCAAAGGGCGCCTTCGACCCGTCCGATCGCAAGTACATCCGAGATCTCGCCCAGCGGATCGGCGGCTGATAGAGCATCAACAGGGGGAAACCATGAAGCTCGCAGATTTCCGGAAGCGCTTTCCCGAAAAGCAGATCAAGGCCGGCAGCCTCAAATGGGGCGTCATCGACGTGGCGGGAAAGAAGGGCCAGCCGACGCTGGTGCTGATCCCGGGCACGCTCGGCGTCGCCGACATCTTCTGGAACCAGATCGTCGCGCTGAAGGGCAAGGCCCGGATCGTCGCGGTCACGGTGCCTCCGTCGCTCAGCATCATCAAGCTCGCCGACGGGCTCAAGGCGCTGTTCGACAAGCTCGACATCGGCAAGGCGCACCTGCTGGGCTCGTCGCTCGGCGGATTCCTGATCCAGCACTTCGCCGCGCGCCATCCCGGCCGCATCGAGAAGCTTTATGTCGCGAACACGCTGCTCGATCCGAAGTCCAAGGACCTGCGCGGGCCGCTGCCGGCGGAAGCCAAGAAGATGACGCCGAAGCAGCACCTGACCAAGGCCTACGCCAACATCGCCGGCATGCCGGCCCCGGACGCCGGCTTCAAGCTGCTGAAGACCGTGCTCAAGGATAATGCAGACCGTCTCGGCGGTGCCTGGCTCAAGTCGCGCGTGCTCGTCGTCCGCGACGGGCCGGCGGTGCCGAAGCTCGACCTGCCCCAGTCCAAGATCTTCGTCCTCGATTGCGGCGACGATCCGGTGGTGGCGCCCAAGGTGCTGGCCGCGGTGCGCAAGCGCTATCCGAAGGCCAAACGGTTCCATATCGAGATCGGCGGTCACTTTCCCTACGTGACGCGGCCGAAGGCCTACATCGAGATGTTCAAGAAAACGTTGGCCTAGGCCGCGTAGGCCTTCAGGAACCTCTCGACGATCTCCTGGGCGTGGGCGGCGAGTTCCGCCTCGCTCGGGAGCGGCATCCCGACCAGGATGCGGATGTGCACGTCGCCGCGCAGCATCGCGAAGAACGTATCGGATGCATGTAGCGGGTCGGGTATGCGCAGCAGCCCGCGCATGTCCGCATACCTCAGAAGCTCAGCGAACTTGGCCCGGCCCATGCCGGGTGCGGTCTCGTAGAAGAGACGGCCGAGGTCCGGATTGCGCGGTGCTTCGGCCGACACGACCCGCAGCAGCGCGACCGGGTAGCCCGAGGTGATGAATCGGATGTAGCGCTGGGCGATCTCCCGAACCTTCGGGATCGGGTCCAGCTGGGCGATGTCGCCGCTGCTGATTTCCGGCCAGGTGCGGCGGCACTCGGAGCCCATCATCGCCGCGAACAGCTCTTCCTTGCTCGAATAGTGGGCGTAGACGGTCGCCTTGGAGACGTTCGCCAGCTTGGCGACGGCGTCCATGCTGGTGGCCGAGAAGCCGTCCTTGAGGAACAGGTCCCGGGCGGCCTCCAGGATCTGCAGAGGCTTGGCGGCCCGGCTTCCGGGCGCTGGAGCGGTTGTGTCCGTCATCACATCCATTCTGGACTGCACGGTTTAGTTTTCTGTTGACACTGTAGCCCTTCAGGCGCAGGTTCGCAACTGAAACTGAACCGTTCAGTTCATTTTACCCGGAGATACCGGGTCCGGGGTCATAAAATGAAAAAGATTCTCCGTCTTACCCTCCTCGCCAAGATCGCCATCGGCGCCCTCCTTCTGGCGGGCAACTACGGCTGGTCTTGGTGGACCAGCGGCCGATTCCTCGAATCGACCGACAACGCCTACGTCCAGGCCGACATCGTCACCGTCTCCGCCAAGCTCTCGGGTTACATCCGCGACGTCCGCGTCGCCGACAACCAGCAGGTCAAGGCCGGCGACGTGCTGGCCGTGATCGACGACGACGACTACACCGCGAAGGTCGCCGAGGCCCGGGCCGCGGTCGAGGCCAGGAAGGCCGCGATCGTCGCGACCGAGAAGCAGCTCACCTGGCAGAAGGCGATGATCCAGCAAGCCGAGGCCGGCATCGCTTCTTCCGAGGCCGACCGCGAGCGGTCGCGCCAGGACTTGGCCCGGTACCGGAACCTTGCCTCCAGCGAATACGTCAGCCGGCAGAAGCTCGAGGTCGTCGAGGCCGATGCCCGGAAGACCGAGGCCGGCACGTCGAAGGCGCGCGCCGCGCTGACCGCCGAGAAGGACCGGATCGCGATGATCGAGGCCGATCGCCGCCAGGCCGAGGCCGCACTCAAGCAGGCCGAAGCTGCGCTCGCCACGGCCGAGATCGCCCGCGAGGACACCGTCATCCGCGCTGCGGCCGACGGCATCGTCGGCAACCGTACCGTCCAGGTCGGCCAGCTCGTGAAGCCCGGCAGCCAGCTCATGGTGCTGGTGCCGTTGCCCGAGGTGCACGTCGTCGCCAACTTCAAGGAGACGCAGCTGAAGCGCATGCGCCCCGGTCAGAAGGTGACGCTCGAGGTGGACGCCTTTCCGGGCCGGCCGATCGAAGGCCGTGTCGAGAGCTTCGCCCCGGCGTCGGGCTCGCAGTTCAGCTTGCTGCCGCCGGAGAACGCGTCGGGCAACTTCACCAAGATCGTGCAGCGCCTTCCCGTGCGCATCGCCGTGCCGCGTGACAACGCGCTCGCCGGCCTGATCCGTCCGGGCCTGTCGGTCATTGCTTCGGTCGACACCAAGGACACCGTCGCCGAGGCGCCGTTGCTGGGCTCGCTGATGGGCTCGGCGATGGCAGCCAGCAAGTGACCGCCGCGACCGCCGCCGCGGACGACGCGCCCGCCCATCCGGCCGGCGCGTCTCGCGCTCCCCAGGCGATGCCGAGCGCCCGGCAGACCATCGGCTTCTTCACGATGGTCTTCGGCATGTTCATGGCGATCCTGGATATCCAGATCGTCTCGAGCTCGATCGGCGAGATCCAGGCGGGCCTTGCCGCGAGCTCGGACGAGATCAGCTGGGTCCAGACCTCCTACCTGATCGCCGAAGTCGTGATGATCCCGCTGTCGGGATACCTCTCGCGCCTGATGTCGACGCGGGTCCTCTTCGTGGTCTCCTCGCTGGGCTTCACCGTCTTCAGCCTAGCCTGCGCCTTCGCCTGGAACATCGAGTCGATGATCGTGTTCCGCGCCTTCCAGGGCTTCCTCGGCGGCGCGATGATCCCGACCGCCTTCGCCACCACCTTCGCGCTGTTCCCGGCGGACAAGCGGACCGGCGTCACCATCCTGATCGGCCTCGTTGCGACGATGGCGCCGACCCTCGGCCCGACCCTCGGCGGCTGGATCACCCAGGCGGCCTCCTGGCACTGGCTGTTTCTGATCAACGTCGTGCCGGGATTCGTCGCGAGCCTGCTGGTCTGGTCGCTGCTCGACATCGACAAGGCCGACTGGTCGCTGTTGAAGACCTTCGATCGCGCCGGTCTCGTCCTGATGGCGATCTTCCTCGGCACGCTCGAATACGTCTTCGAGGAGGGCCCCAGGAAGGACTGGTTCGCCGACGAGCTCCTGTTCGATCTTGCGATCGTCTCCTCGGTCTCCGGCGCGTTGTTCTTCTGGCGGATGTTCACCTACGCGACGCCGATCGTCGACCTGCGCGCCTTCCGCGACCGCAACTTCGCGATCGGCTGCCTATTCAGCTTCGTCCTCGGCATCGGCCTCTATGGCGCCGTCTACTTGATGCCGCTCTATCTCGGCCAGGTGCGAAGGCTGAACAGCCTGCAGATCGGCGAGATCATGTTCGTGACCGGTGCCTTCCAGTTCGCCTCGGCGCCGATCGCCGGCGCGCTGTCGAGGATCCTCGAGCCGCGCGTCATGCTGGCGATCGGGCTTGCGACCTTCGGTGCGGGCGTCTGGATGACCGGCCACATGACCGCCGACTGGGGCTTCTGGGAGTTCTTCCTGCCGCAGGCGGTGCGTGGCCTCTCGCTGATGCTCTGCTTCATGCCGATCAACGCGATCGCTCTCGGCACGCTTCCGCCGGAAAAGGTCAAGAACGCGAGCGGTCTCTACAACCTGATGCGGAATCTCGGCGGCGCGATCGGCCTGGCGCTGCTGAACACGATCCTCTCGGATCAGAAGCAGCTCCACTGGAACCGGATCGCCCAGCAGGTGAATGCCGGACGGGACTCCGTCAACGTCTGGATCGAGTCGCTGGCGACCAAGCTCGATACCTCGGTCGCCGACGCCCAGCTGGTGGCGATGAAGAAGCTCGGCAACATCGTCGCGCGCGAGGCGGCGGTCATGGCCATGAACGACGCGTTCCTGGCGATGGCGAGCGTCTTCGCGCTCGCGCTGCTGCTGATGCCGCTACTGAAGAAGAGCCAGGCCGGCGCGGGCGCCGACGCCCACTAGGTGCCGGACAAGCCTGACCATTGACGAGACCCCGGAAGGCGACCGCTCCGACGGTCGTCCGCACGAGCCCGAGGCTCCAGGTGCTACCTAGGAGAAGCCGGCGGCCCGGCAGCGGGAGGCCAATCCCGTGGCCGGCGCCGGCGGTTGCGTTCCAGGCGCGAGGCTGAGAGGCGGATCGTTTCCCCGCATTGATGCGGCTGCCGGCCCTTGGGCTATAGTAGCCGGCAAGGGAGTTGGGAAACGCCATGCTGCCGAACGAATACCCGAGCCTCGACTTCGATCTCGGCGAGGTCGCCGACGAGCTTCGCACCACGGTGCGCGCCTTCTCGGCCAAGGAGATCGCGCCGCGCGCCGCCGAGATCGACCGCACCAACGCCTTCCCGATGGATCTCTGGAAGAAGATGGGCGAGCTCGGCGTGCTGGGCGTCACGGTCGACGAGGAATATGGCGGCGCGGGGCTCGGCTATCTCGAGCACTGCGTCGCGATGGAGGAGATCAGCCGGGCCTCGGCCTCGGTCGGCCTCTCCTACGGCGCGCATTCGAATCTCTGCGTCAACCAGATCAAGCTGAACGGCACGCCGACGCAGAAGAAGAAATACTTGCCGAAGCTGATCTCGGGCGAGAACGTCGGCGCGCTGGCGATGAGCGAGCCGGGCGCGGGATCCGACGTCGTCGGCATGAAGACGAGGGCGGAGAAGAAGGGCGACCGCTTCGTGCTCAACGGCTCGAAGATGTGGATCACCAACGGGCCGGATGCCGACACGCTGGTGGTCTACGCCAAGACCGATCCGGGCGCGCATCAGAGGGGCATCACCGCCTTCCTGATCGAGAAGGGCATGAAGGGGTTTTCGACCGCGCAGAAGCTCGACAAGCTCGGCATGCGCGGCTCCAACACCTGCGAGCTGGTGTTCGAGGATTGCGAGGTTCCGGCCGAGAACGTACTGGGCCAGCTCAACGGCGGCGCCCGCGTGCTGATGAGCGGCCTCGACTTCGAACGCGCGGTGCTGGCCGCGGGGCCGCTCGGCATCATGCAGGCCTGCATGGACGTGGTCGTTCCCTACGTCCATGAGCGCAAGCAGTTCGGCCAGGCGATCGGCGAGTTCCAGCTGATGCAGGGCAAGCTCGCCGACATGTATGTCGTCATGAACGCCGCCAAGGCCTATGTCTATGCGGTGGCGAAGGCCTGCGACAAGGGCCGCACGACGCGGAAGGACTCCGCCGGCGCCATCCTCTACGCCGCCGAGAAGGCGACCTGGATGGCGCTCGAGGCGATCCAGTGCCTCGGCGGCAACGGCTACATCAACGACTATCCCACCGGACGGCTGCTCCGCGACGCCAAGCTCTACGAGATCGGCGCAGGCACTTCCGAAATCCGCCGCATGCTGATCGGCCGCGAGCTGTTCAAGGAGACCTCTTAAATGCCTACCGCCGTCATCACCGGCGCCAATCGCGGCCTCGGCCTCGAATTCACGCGCGTCTATCTCGCGGCCGGCTGGTCCGTCCATGCCGGCTGCCGCAACCCGATGCGGGCCGACGATCTCAAGAAGCTCAAGGGCGACCTCCACATCCACGCGCTCAACGTCGATGACGAGAAGGATACCAAGGCGCTCGCCAAGAGCCTCGGCAACGAGCCGATCGACCTGCTGCTCAACAACGCCGGCATCTACGGCAAGCGCGACACCAAGGTCGGCAGCTTCGACCACGAAGAGTTCCTCCATGTGCTGAAGACCAACGTCGTGGCGCCGATCCGGCTCGCCGAGACGCTGGTCGAGAACGTCGCCCACTCCAAGATGAAGAAGATGGCGTTCGTCACCAGCCGCATGGGCTCAATCGCGATGAACGCCGGCGGCAGCATGGCCTATCGCACGTCGAAGACCGCGCTCAACATGGCCGTCAGCTGCTTGTCGATGGACGTGAAGACGCGTGGCATCACCTGCATCCTGCTGCATCCAGGCTGGGTGAAGACCGATATGGGCGGTCCCAACGCCGCGATCGGCATCCCGGAATCGATCGCCGGCATGACGCAGGTGATCGAGAAGACCGGCCACGAGGACACCGGCAAGTTCTACGACTACCAGGGGCAGGCGATCCCATGGTGATCAACGAGACCCAGGCGCTGATCCGCGACACCGCGCGGGCCTTCGCCGAGGAACACCTGAAGCCGAACGCGGCGAAGTGGGATGCGGAATCGATCTTCCCGTCCGACGCGCTGGCCGAGCTCGGCAAGCTGGGCTTCATGGGCATGCTGGTGCCCGAGGACATGGGCGGGGCCGGCTCCGACCACGTCGCCTATGCGCTGGCGCTCGAGGAAATCGCGGCCGGCGACGGCTCGACGTCGACGATCATGAGTGTGCACAACTCGGTCGGCTGCATGCCGGTGCTCAAGTTCGGCACCGAGGTGCAGAAGGAACGCTTCCTGAAGCCGATGGCGCGTGGCGAGCAGCTCGGCTGCTTCTGCCTGACCGAGCCGGGCGCCGGTTCGGATGCCTCGGCCCTGAAGACGCGCGCGCGGCGCGAGGGCAATGGCTGGGTGCTGAACGGCACCAAGCAGTTCATCACGTCGGGCGGCAAGGCGGATCTCGCGATCGTCTTCGCGGTGACCGATCCAGATGCCGGCAAGAAGGGCGTCTCGGCCTTCCTGGTGCCGACCAGGACCGAGGGCTGGAAGGTCGCGCGGGTCGAGAAGAAACTTGGCCTCAACGCGTCGGAAACCTGTCAGATCCAGATGGACGAGCTGCGCCTGGAGCCCGAGCTGATGCTCGGCAAGGAAGGCGAGGGCTACAAGATCGCGCTCGCCAACCTGGAGGGCGGGCGCATCGGCATCGGCGCGCAGTCGATCGGCATGGCGCGCGCCGCCTACGAGGCGGCGCTGGCCTACGCCAAGGAACGCACGTCCTTCGGCAAGCCGATCTTCGAGCATCAGGCGATCGCCTTCCGCCTTGCCGACATGGCGACGCAGGTCGAGGTCGCGCGCCAGATGGTGCTGCACGCCGCATCGCTCCGCGATGCCGGCGAGCGATGCCTGAAAGAGGCGTCGATGGCCAAGCTCTTCGCCTCGGAGATCGCCGAGCGCGTCTGCTCCGACGCGATCCAGATCCACGGCGGTTACGGCTACCTCGCCGACTTTCCCGTCGAACGCATCTATCGCGACGTCCGCATCACGCAGATCTATGAAGGCACCTCGGACATCCAGCGCCTCGTGATCGCCCGCGAGATCGCCGGATAAGGTTCAGTAGTACCGCGAGTAATACGGCCGCGGCGGATAGTCGTAGGGATAGGCGTAGGCCGGCGCGGGCGAATAGGAATACTGCGGCGGGTAGGGCTGATACGGCCGCGGCGCCGGCACTAACGAATATTGCGGCGGGTAGTAGGGCGGCGCCATCGGTTGCACGCCCTGCTCGTTGTTGAGCTGGCGCGTGATTTCCCTCTCCTGCTGCTCAAGGCCCGGCGCCCGGTAGGTGCGGGTTTGCGCGAAGGCAGGCGCGGCGCTGAACGCAACCGCTACCGCCGCGAGCGCGAGAAGCTTCCTGGTCATGGTATTCCTCCTGGAACATCCGGCTGCCAAGACAAACGCGCGCGCGACGCGGCAGTTTCCTTCTAGAGGATGCGATCTCCGTCGATCGTCTCGCCTGGGGCGATGTCGGGAAGCCTCGCCAGATCGCGGTAATAGGGTGTGAAGTCCGGCCGCGTCGCCGAGATCAGGTCCTCGAAGCTGTCGATGACGAAATAGCATTCCTGGAAGTCGTCGATCCGATAGCGCGTCCGCATGATCCGCATCAGGTCGAACTCGATCCGCGTCGGCGCCTTGCCTTCGAGCGCATAGATCGACTCTCCCTTGCTGGAGACGATGCCGGAGCCGTAGATGCGCAGGCCCTCTGGCGTGCGGATCAACCCGAACTCGACCGTGTACCAGTAGAGCCGCGCGAGGTTCTCGAGTGCGCCGAGGCCGAGCGCTTTCAGGCCGCCGGCACCGTAGGCCTGCATGTAGTCGCCGAACACCGGGTGCACCAGCATCGGCACATGGCCGAAGACGTCGTGGAAGACGTCGGGCTCCTGGATGTAGTCGAGCTGCTCGGGCGTGCGGATGAAGCGCGCCGCCGGGAACTTGCGATCGGCGAGAAGCGCGAAGAAGACGTCGTCCGGTACCAGGCCGGCAACGGCGACGATCTCCCATCCGGAAGCAGCCTGAAGGATCTCGTTCAGCCGGCGGAAGTCCGGGATTCCCGTGGCCGTGACGTCGAGGGCGTGAATGCCGGAAAGGAACTCGGTGCAGGCGCGATCCTTGAGGATCCGCTGCTGGCGCTCGAACAAGGTTTTCCACGTGGCGTGCTCGGCAGCCGAGTATCCCTGCCAGTCCTGGCTCACGAGATGGTCGGAGATGGCCGGTAGCGGCTTAGCCAGCGCCATGGGGGTGGCTCCGGTATGGATGCGCGATGCGCTTGGAATGAATTTTGAGGCAGGGTGTTCCCCGGTCAAGGCATGTTGGGACGTTTCGGAGACGGAGAGGCGGGATGGGCGATCTGGTTCTGACGACCTTCGACTGGGTTCCCGAGATGCCGCGGGGCTATGTGCGCGACCTGCGTGTGCGGTGGGCGCTGGAAGAGGCGGGGCTGCCCTATCGGGTCGAGAGCGTGCCCTTTCGCGACCGGAAGCCCGCGCACTTCGCGAACCAGCCCTTCGGCCAGGTCCCGTGGCTGACCGACGGCGACCTCTCGATCTTCGAGACCGGCGCGATCCTTCTCCACCTCGCCGAACGCAGCGGGGCGCTGATGCCGGCCGATCCGCGTGGCCGCAGCGAGGTCAAGGAATGGCTGTTCGCCGCGCTCAACTCCGTCGAGATGGCGAGCCTGCCCTGGACCATGCTGCAGTTCATGGGCGATCCCGGGGAAACGCCGGCGTGGAAGTTCTTCGACGGGTTCCTGAAAAAACACCGGCTTCCTCATATGGAGTCGGTCTTGGCCGGACGCGAATGGCTGGCGGGGTCCTTCTCCGTCGCCGACATCCTGATGGCGGACGTGCTGCGCGTCGTCGACCGGTTCGAAGTGCTCGCGGACTTCCCCGCCTGTCGCGGCTACGTCGCGCGCGCCACCGCCCGCCCGGCCTTCGCGAAGGCTCATGCGGACCAGATGGCGCATTTCGCCAAGGCGGACTGAAGCAAACCGGCGACCGGGCGTGACGGCCGCTTGATCTCGGCCATCTCCTCTCTTACATTCAAACAAATGTTCAATTGTATAGTATTGTATAACGTAACGTGACGACGCTTACCCAGGACCAGATCCAGGAGTTGGCGGAGATCTTCCGCCTGCTCGGCGACCCCACCCGGCTCGGCATCACGCTGGCCGTTGCCGGCGAGGCACGGCCGGTCGGCGAGGTCGCGGAGTCGCTGGGCCTGAGCGCGTCGCTCGTCAGCCATCACCTGCGCCTGCTTCGCGCCGCCCGCCTCGTGCGGGCCGAGCGACAGGGGAAGCAGGTCTTCTACGCGCTCGCCGACCATCACGTGCGCGATGTCATCGAGGACATGGCTGACCATGTCCGCGAGCCCCATCAGGAGGACTGACATGTCCGCGTCTTGCTGCAGCCACGATCACGGACACGATCACGGCCCTGCCGGCGACGATCCGGCCTATCGCCGCGTGCTGATGGTGGCGCTCGTCGTCAATCTCGCGATGTTCGCGGTCGAGATCCTATCGAGCCAGGCGGCCAGGTCGGACTCGCTGCTTGCCGACTCGATCGACTTCCTCGGCGACGGCGCCAACTATGCGGTCAGCCTCTGGGTCTTGAGCGCGGGCTTGGCCATGCGCGCCAGGGCCTCGCTGCTGAAGGCCGCCAGCATGGCAGGCTTCGGCATCTGGGTATTGGGCTCGACCGTCGTCCACGCGCTCGCCGGCACGGTGCCGGAAGCGCCGACCATGGGCGTCGTGGGATCGCTGGCGCTGCTCGCCAATCTCGGCGTCGCGGTGATGCTCTATCGCTTCCGCGACGGCGACTCCAACCGCCAGTCCGTTTGGCTCTGCACGCGCAACGACGCGATCGGCAACGTCGCGGTGATGCTGGCCGCTGTCGGTGTCTTCGGCACCGGCCATGGCTGGCCGGACTCGCTGGTCGCCGCCGGCATGGGCGCGCTCGCGCTGCATTCCTCGGTCAGGGTCTTCCGCCAGGCAATGAGCGAGCTCAGGCCCGCCGCCGCTTGACGGATACCGTCGCCACGCCCGACGCTGCGGCGATGCTCCTCGAGGACGAGAAGGAAGAAGAGGCTCTCAAGCCGACGCGGCTGGGGCAATCGGGCAGGCCGCGCGGGCGGATCGGCCGCGCGCTCGGCTGGCTCATGCTGCGCGTGAACGGCCCGATCAACGCGCGGACGGTGACGGCACTCGAGATGCAGCGGGGCGAGACGGTCCTCGAGATCGGCTGCGGCCCGGGGGATGCGATCGCGCGGCTCGTGCGGGACGGGCAAGCGCGGCGGATCTTTGCCATCGATCACGCACCCGACATGGTGGATGCGGCGAAGGCGCTGAACCGGACGGCGATCCGCGAGGGGTTGGTCGACATCCGCGAAGCTTCGGTCTCGAAGATACCGTTCCGAGACGGCACCTTCGATGCGGTGGCGGCGATCAACTCGATCCAGTTCTGGCCGCATCTCCGCCTCGACCTCAAGGAGGTCATGCGCGTGCTGAAGCCGGGCGGCCGCTTCGTCGCGGCGATGCGCATGACGATGGAGCATCGCGCGCGGCGGCGGGTCGAGGTGATCGCCCGTGCGCTGCCGAATGCCGGCTTCGTCGAGATCAGCCTGGACGAGGTCGATGCCCGCGCCTTCAAGGTGGCGCTGCTCGAGGGCAAGCGCCCGATCTGGTCGGGTGGTGGCCCTTACGACGCCTTCACGCGCTAGGGCCGAGCGACCCTAGGCGCGCGCCTTTGTCCAATGCCGGATCCAGATCACGAACGGCGCCAGCCAGATCAGTATCGTGATCACGCCGATCACGCCCGCGATCGGCCGCTCGAAGAACGGGAGCAGATTGCCTTCGGCCTTCATCATCGACGTGATGAAGTTGTTCTCGATCAGCGGGCCGAGCACGAGGGCGAGCACGCAGGGCGCGATCGGGATGCCGTTCTCCTCCATCAGGAAGCCGATCACGCCCATGATCAGCATCACCGCCACCGCGAACAGCACGTTGTCGACGGCGAACGAGCCGACCAGGCAGAACATCAGGATGATCGGCATCAGCGTGTGGCGGGGCACGGACAGGATCTGTTTCGAGGCCTTGATCGCGACCCAGCCGAGCGGAAGCATCAGCAGGTTGGCAAGGAAGAAGGAAAGGAAGACCGCGTAGATCAGCTCGGGATTCTTGATGAAGATCGTCGGCCCGGGATTCATGCCCTTCATGTAGAGGACGCCGATCACGATCGCGGTGATCGAGTCGCCGGGAATGCCGAAGACCGTCGCCGGGATGTAGGCGCCGCCAAGAGCCGAGTTGTTGGCTGCACCGGCCTCGGCGATTCCCTCGACGTGACCGGTGCCGAACTTTTCCGGCTCCTTCGAGAACTTCTTCGCCATCGCATAGGAGATCCAGGCGGCGACGTCGGCGCCGGCGCCGGGAAGGGCGCCGATCAGGGTGCCGACGAAATTGCCGCGCATGATCGGCCAGCGGTACTTCCACATCATGGGCAGCTGGCCGGCGAAGATGTTGCCGATCTTCTTCTGCGTCATCGTCGCCGGCGCGTCGATGGTGATGGCGTAGCGCAGGATCTCGGCGACGGCGTACATCCCGACCAGAACCGGAATCAGGCTGAGGCCGCCCAGAAGCTGGGTGTAGCCGAAGGTGAAGCGACCGAAGCCGGTCATCGGGTCGATGCCGACGGTCGCGAGCAGGAGCCCGAACATCAGCGAGATCGCGCTCTTCACCGGCGAGCCGGGCGATACCAGGAGCGCGCAGGCGAGCCCAAGCAGGGAGAGCCAGAAGTACTCATAGCTCGAGAATTTGAGCGCGAATTCGGCCAGGGGCGGTGCCGCGAACATCAGGGCGGCGGAGCCGAAGACGCCGCCATAGACCGAGCAGGTGACGCCGCAGCCGAGCGCCATCTCGCCCTCGCCCTTGAGGGTCATGGCGTAGGCTTCGTCGGTATAGGCGGCGGAGGCAGGCGTGCCCGGGATGCGGAGGAGCGCGCCCGGAATGTCGCCGGCGAAGATCGCCATCGCCGAGGCGGCGACGATCGCGGCGATCGCCGGCACCGGCGCCATGAAGAAGGTGACCGGAACCAGCAGCGCTGTCGCCATCGTCGCCGTCAGCCCCGGCATGGCGCCGACGAAAAGGCCGAAGACGGAGGCGATCAGCATGACCGCCAGCGTGTAGGGCTCGAACAGGAGCCCGAGTGCGTGCAGCATCACCTCCATGTGAACCATCCAGCGTAAGGCTCGAACACGCCCCAGGGGAGCGGCACCAGGAGGATTTCGACGAAGAACATCTGGATCGCGATGCTGGCGACGAGCGCGATGCCGAACGCATAGAGCGGCCGGCGACTCAGATGCGTGATCAAGGCGAAAAGGACGATCACCGAGCAGGCGAAATGGCCAATGTCGTCGGCGAGCAGCACATAGAAGCCGAGGCACGCCAGGACCAGCAGGAAGCCAAAGACGTGACGCGGCGACCGAGACCAGTCGCCGAGCGCCAGCAGGGCTTGCTCGCGACGGTTGGCAATGCCGCCGATCACGAGCACCAGACCGCAGATGATCAGCCCGATGCCGAGGATGCTCGGCAGGAAGCCGGGCCCGTACGGGATGTGGGTGGCCTTGGGAAAGTACCAGGCCTGGGAGACCACGATGGCGCCGAACAGGGCGACGACGAGGCCGATGATCGCGTCGTTGAACTTCATGGCGCGGGCGTCGCGGTGGAGGCCGTCCGGGTAACGGACGGCCTCCGACCCTTGCCTACTTCTTGACCATGTTCAGGGCGGTCATGATGCGCGTGGTGAACTCCTCATGCTCCTTGAGGAAGGCGGTGAACTCTGTGGAGGTCCGCCAGCGCATGCCGAAGCCGCGGGCGGTCATCGCTTCCTTGAACTCGGCGCTGTCGTAGATCTGCTTGAGCGCCTTCTCCAGCGACTGGACGATGTCCTGAGGAAGTCCCTTCGGTCCCGCGACGCCGCGCCAGGCGCCGCCCTCGAAGGTCTTGCCGATCTGCTCCTTGACCGTCGCGATGTTCGGGAATGCCGGGATGCGGTCGTCGCTCATCACCACCAGCGGCTGGACCTTGCCGGCATCGATGAGGGCCTTGGCCTCGGGCGCCGAGCAGGTCACGAAGTCGAGGCCGCCGGCCGCGAGCTCCTGAAGACTGACGGCAGCGCCGTTGCTCGGGATGAAGTTGATCGGCTTGGTGTCGATGCCCTGGTCGATGAAGAGGCCGGAGACCGGGATGTCCCAGCTGCCGCCGCAGGAGCCGCCGCAGCCGATCTTGAACTTGGACGGGTTCGCCTTGATCGCCGCGAGCGCGTCCTTCAGCGACTTGTAGGGCGAGTTGGCCGGCACGTGGAGGCCCGCGGGGTCGAAGTTGTACTGCGCGACCGGGGTGAACATGTCGCGGCTGATGTCGGCCTGGCCCAGGAGCTTGTACTGGGCATAGGGATAGATGACGCCGATCGTGTAGCCGTCGGGTCGCGCGGTCGCGATGTTGGTGTGGCCGACGACACCGCCGGCCTGCCCCTGGTTCACCACGTTGAAGGGCTGCTTGAAGATGTCCTGGAGCTGCTTCGCCAGCAGTCGTCCGGTGGCGTCGGTGCCGCCGCCGGCCGCCGCCGGCACGATGATGGTGACCGGGCGCTCCGGCCACGCCGCCTCCGCCTGGGGCGCGAGCCCCGCCAGCAACGCCATACCGCAGACGAGCGAAAGGAAATGCCGTCGCATCATGGGGGTCGTCCTCCATTGCGGATCGGGTGCTGGGCCTTCGGCCGGCGACGCGATCCTGGTTTCACGGCGCTTCTTGGAGAGCGCTGGGAGGAGGATAGGAGGCCGCCGGGCGGCGTGACAAGGAACCCGCCGGGCCGGCGAAACAGTGCCTGATTTTCAGGCGGTCTTGCGCGTCGTCCCCTTCTTCGAGCCGGTCTGGGTCACCGCCGCACGCGCGATCTCGACCCAGGGCCGGAGCGCGTCGGGGTCTTCGAGCGCATCCTCGGGCGGGGCGTAGAAGCCCAGGCTGTAGCCCGGCGTCTTGGAGGAAGGGCGGAAGCGCTTGAGGCCGGCCGCCTCGCAAGTCGCCTTACCGTCGCCGGCAGCCTTCAGATACAGCGTGTCCTTCCAGACGATGCCGACGAAGCCGCCGTCGAGGTAGTAGCCGTGGCCGCCGAACATGCGCCGGCTCGTCACCCGGCCGAAGGGCTGGAGCAGCTCCTCGACGAAGGCGGCGAAGCCGGCGGCCATTCACGCTCTAGTGCTGGTACTGGGCGAAGAAGTCGTTGCCCTTGTCGTCGACGACGACGAAGGCCGGGAAGTCGACGACCTCGATCTTCCAGATCGCTTCCATGCCGAGCTCTGGATACTCGAGCACTTCGACCTTCTTGATGCAGTCCTGCGCCAGGCGGGCGCCCGGGCCGCCGATCGAGGCGAGGTAGAAGCCGCCATGCTTCTTGCAGGCATCGGTCACCTGCTTGGAGCGGTTGCCCTTGGCGAGTGAGACGAAGCCGCCGCCGTTCGCCATCAGCAGGTCGACATAGGAGTCCATGCGCCCGGCCGTGGTCGGGCCGAACGACCCGGTGGCGTAGCCCTGCGGCGTCTTCGCCGGGCCGGCGTAGTAGATCATCCGGTCCTTGACGTATTGCGGCAGGCCCTGGCCCGCATCGATCCGATCCTTCAGCTTCGCATGCGCGATGTCGCGCGCGACGACCATCGGGCCGGTCAGCGACACGCGGGTCTTGATCGGCAGCTTCGAGAGGATCTGTCGGATCTCGCTCATCGGCTTGTTGAGGTCGATCTTGACCACGTCGCCGCCGAGCAGGTCGCCGGTGATCTCCGGCAGGTACTGCGCCGGGTTGTGCTCCAGCTCCTCGATGAACACGCCCTCGGCGGTGATCTTGCCCAGCACCTGGCGGTCGGCGGCGCAGGAGACGCCGATGCCGATCGGGCAGGAGGCGCCGTGGCGCGGCAGCCGGATCACGCGCACGTCATGACAGAAGTACTTGCCGCCGAATTGCGCGCCGATGCCCATCTTGCGCGAGAGCTCCAGCACCTGCTGCTCGGTCTCGATGTCGCGGAAGGCGTGGCCGGTCTTGTCGCCCTTGGTCGGGAGATTGTCGAGGTACTTCACCGAGGCGAGCTTGACGGTCTTGAGGGTGAGCTCTGCCGAGGTGCCGCCGATCGCGATCGCCAGGTGATAGGGCGGGCAGGCGGCGGTGCCCAAGGTCCGCATCTTCGCGTCGATGAACTTCATCAGCGACTCGGGATTCAGGACCGCCTTGGTCTCCTGGTACAGGAACGACTTGTTGGCGCTGCCGCCGCCCTTGGCGATGAAGAGGAAGTGGTACTCCTCGCCGGGCGTCGCATAGATGTCGATCTGGGCCGGCAGGTTGTCGCCGGTGTTGACCTCCTTGTACATGTCCAGCGGCGCCATCTGGCTGTAGCGCAGGTTGGTCTCGGTATAGGTGCGCTTGACGCCGCGCGAGATCGCCGCCTCGTCGTCGGCGCCGGTGAATACCTTCTCGCCCTTCTTGCCCATTACGATCGCCGTGCCGGTGTCCTGGCACATCGGCAGCACGCCGCCGGCGGCGATGTTGGCGTTCTTCAGCAGGTCGAGGGCGACGAACTTGTCGTTCGCCGAGGCCTCGGGATCGTCGAGGATCGACGCGAGCTGCTTCAGGTGCGCCGGGCGCAGGTAGTGCGCGATGTCCCTGAACGCCTCGCGCGTCAGGTCCTCGATCGCCTTCGGATCGACCTTGAGCAGATGCCCGTCGCCGAACGGAACCTTGGTCGCGCCCTTGTCGGAGATCTTGCGCCAGACCGTATTGCCCTTCGCTAAGGGGAACATCGGCGAATAGGCCGCATCCGCGGCGACGGTGTCGGGCATCGGGGACTCCTCGGAAGGCGGAAGCGGCTATTTCTTGCGGAAGGCGTCGAGGGTGACGACCTTGCCCTCGGATGCCACCGGCTCCTCGGCCGAAGGCGGAGGGGGTGCGTCGGGCTTGGCCGGAAGATCGGAGGCGGCGGCGGGCGCCTGGCCGGCCTGTGCCGGGGAAGCCTGGAACGGCAGCGTGAACTTGGCGGCCGGGTCGGCGAACACCGTCACTGCCTGGAACGGGACGGTCAGCCGCTCATGCACGTTGTTGAAGCTGAGCGTGACGGAGAACTGCTCCTCTTCGACCTCGAGGCCCCAGAACTGGTACTGGAGCACGATCGTCATCTCTTGCGGGTATCGCGACTTGAGATAGTCGGGCACGACCGTGCCGGGGTGGTCCGTGCGGAAGGAGATGTAGAAATGATGGGCGCCCGGCAGCCCGTGCCTGGCCGCCTCGGAGACCGCCTGCCGCACGACGCCGCGCATCGCGGACTCGATCATCTTGTCGTAGCGCAGCAGATCTTTGGCCATGGACCCTAAAGCCGGGAAGAAGTCGAACGCGAAGTGGGGGGCTTCTGTTGCCCGGTGCCCCCCGGACCGCGCTTACCTAGTGTTAGGCAGCGAGGGCCATACGGTTGTCGTTGGCACCTATGAGTGGCCCGATAACGGCGGAACCATGCCGAGCAAAAAATGCGCCTTTACCACGCACGTCGATCCTGGATCGCCCCCTTGGACCCGGCTCCGGAGAGCCGGGGAAACTGGTGGAGGCGCCGGGCACTGCCCCCGGGTCCGTAACGCTTATTCTACGCACCGTTTATCGCCATAGTCGGTTTCCCGACACGACAAATATAGGAGCCGGGAGCGCTATAAGGAAGGGGCCTCTCGCGGACGTAACCGCCCGGAATGGAACGCAAATGACCCTGACCTCTCCCGAGATCGGCAAGGTATCCCAGAAAGACCCGGTCGCCGCCGTCGGCGACCAGCGCCTCGATCTCGGCGGTGCGGGCCTCGCGCTCTACGCCGATGCGCCGCTCGGCGCGCCCGGACCCGGGATCGCGCATGCGGTGGTCGTCATCCACGGCACCCTCCGCAACGCCGACGTCTACTTCGCCGGCATGAAGGAGGCGAAGCGGCTGGCCGGGGAAGGGGGACGTCGGGCCCTGGTGGTGGCGCCGCAGCTGCTGGCCAGGGTCGACCTAGACACCCATGGCCTCGCGGCCTCCGGCCTCGCCTGGTGGAACCTGGACGGCTGGAAGCAGGGCGGCTTGAGCGAGTCCGATCCTGCGATCTCCTCCTTCGCCGCGATCGACCGCGTTCTCGACCACCTCGCCGACCGCACGCGCTACCCCGATCTTCGCAGCGTCGTCGTCGCCGGGCATTCGGCGGGCGGGCAGATCGGCCATCGCTACGCGGTGCTGGGCAATGCCGACGAGAAGCTGGCGAGGCTCGGGATATCGCTGACCCATATCGTCGCCAATCCGTCGGCCTATCTCTATCTCACGCCGGAGCGCCCGATCGGCGGGAACCGCTTCGTCGTGCCCGACCTCACCGGGTGCCCCGACTACGACGACTACAAGTACGGGCTCGCGCGGCTGCCCGAGCACTTCGGCGCGGACCTCGCCGCCCTGAAGTCACGCTATGCGAGCCGCCGCGTCGCCTTCCTGCTCGGCGAGGCCGACAACGATCCCGCGCACCCGCAGCTCGACCGCACCTGCCTCGCGATGGCGCAGGGCCCGAACCGCTACGACCGCGGCCTCGCCTTCCACGCCTACGAGCGCCACCTGTTCGGCGAGGAGATCGCCGCGCGCCACACGCTCGCGACCGTGCCCGGCGTCGGCCACGACAACGCGCGGATGTTCCAATCCGCGCAGGGAATGGCGTTGCTGTTCCCTTAAGCCTTGTCGCCCAGCTTCGGCGCGGACTCGACATCGGGCGCACGGCGAAACTCGGGGGCAACCGGGACCGGGAATGCGGGCATTTCCCTGCCGGCAACGTTCAGCCGATGCGCAAGCACCTTGCGGGCGACGATCTGCGGATCGGCGACGGCTTCTTCCAGCGTCGCTGCGACGGCGCACGAGACGTCCTCGCCGTCGAACAGCACGCGCCAGTGCGATGCCGATTTCGCCGCGATCAGCGTCGCCACGCCGGATCGCGTGGCCTCGCCGTCGCGGCGGTCGTCGCGGAGTTCCGATGGCAGTTCGATCAGCTCGCAGAAGCGCTGCCAGAACTTCTGTTCCAGCGGCGCGGCCGCGAGGAACTGGCCGTCGGACGTCGGGTAGACCTGATAGCGCGGCGACCCGCCGGTCAGGAGCCATTGCGCCGGACCTGGTGCCGTGCCGGTCGCGAACAGCTCGGCGAGGCCGCCGACGGCGAAGATCAGCGACTGCTCGGCCATCGCGATGTCGAGATAGGCGCCTTCGCCGGTCGTGTCGCGTCGGCGAAGCGCCAGCAGGATGTTCATCACCGCCGGGTAGGCGCCGCCGGCGATGTCGGCGGCGAGAACCGGCGGTACCGACCCCAGCTTCGCCTGGGAGAGCACGCCGGCGTCGGCGAGATAGGTGAGGTCGTGGCCGACGACGTTGGCCTTCGGTCCGTCCTGGCCGTAGCCGGTGATCGAGCAATAGACGAGGCGCGGGTTGATCGCCTTCAGCCTCTCGTAGCCGAGCCCGAGGCGGTCCATGACGCCGGGACGGAACTGCTCGACCAGCACGTCGGCCGAGCGCACGAGCGGCTCCAGCACCGTCCACGCGTCGGGCGCCTTCAGGTCGAGAGCGAGGCTCCTCTTGCCACGGTTGAGAAGCGCGAACAGCGCGCTCTCCTTGGCGACGAACGGCGGGAAGCTCCGCATGTCGTCACCAGTCCCGGGTCGCTCGACCTTGAGCACCTCGGCGCCGGCCTCGGTCAGGATCAGCGTCGCCAGCGGCCCCGGCAGCAGCGTCGAGAAATCGAGGACTTTCAAGCCTGAGAGCGGTTGCACGCAGGCGACGCTATCGGCCATTTCGCAAGGAGGTCAAGCAGGCTGGCCTCCCAGGCCGGCCTTCGACATACTCCGGCCTTTCCCGTTCCAAGTCCCTCGGAGGATAGTCATGTCAGTCAAGCGTATCCGGCCCGGCGCGCGTCTCTCGGGCGCTTCCACCCACCACGGTCTCTGCTGGCTCGCCGGCCAGACTGCCGACGACCTGACCCAGGACGTGAAGGGCCAGACCAAGCAGATCCTCGACAAGATCGACGCGATCCTCGCCGAGGCCGGCACCGACAAGAAGAAGCTGCTGACCGTGCAGATCTGGCTCAGCGACATGCGCTTCTTCGCCGACATGAACTCGGTCTATGACCAGTGGCTGCACAAGGATTCGCCGCCGGCCCGCGCGACCGTCGAGTCGCGCCTCGCGACCCCGGGGCATCTGGTCGAGATCGGCGGCGTCGCCGCCATCTGACGTCTTCTCGGATCCATCCGCGCGATCGATCGCGCGGATGGATCCCGTAGTCCCTCAGGCCGGCGCCAGGTCGAGGTCGACGAAGTCGGCGACCCGCTCGAAGCCGATCTTCCTGTACATGCGATTGGTGTGGTCGAGCTTGCGGTCCGCGAAGAGCTGGACCACCTGGCGGCCCGCCTGCAGCTCCATCCGCGACAGCATCGCCACCGCCGCCGAGGCGTAGCCGTGCTTGCGGAAGACGTCGGGCGTGTAGACGTTGTTGATGCGCACCGATTTCGGCGTCGGGCCCGCCAGCGCCACCATCGCGCGCGGTACCCCATCCTCCCAGACGAACAGGTGACCGGCGGCGAGCTTCGCTTCGACCACGAGCTTCGGTTTCGGGTCGCCGGGAAGGTGCGCGTCACGGCCGAAGGCCGTGGTCCAGTCGATCAGCCATTCGGTTTCGTCGGCCTTGGCGCGGCGCAGCAGGCCCGGCTTCTCCGGCAGCGCCGGCGCCTTCCGCAACGCATAGAGCGTGTTCTCGAGCGTCGGGTAGCCGGGCCAGAGACTGAGAAGGACCGAGCGCGCGGATTCCGGCACGACCGTCGTGGTCGGCCGGCGGCCGGCCTTCTCCCACCACTCGGCCAGCGCCAGGATCGCTTCGGTAGGACCGAGGCTGAATACCACCTTGCCGACGCTCGCCTGCACCGCCGCGGCAACGGTCCTGCCGTCGATCGAGGCGGTGAGCAGAGGCGTGCCGGCGCGGAAGATCCCCGGCCGCGCCAGCCAGGTATGCGCCATGCCGTGGACGATGCAGCCCCTGACCTCGTCGACGTCGCCGAGACTGGCGACGAAGGCATCCGGCGTCGGCCAGGTGCTGACCTCGACCGTCATCCCATCGCGACCGAGGCGCCCGGAAGGGTGACGTTGGTCATGCCCTCGTTGGTCTTGCCGTTGCGCATGACCGCGATCGGGTTGGCGAAGTTGCCGGGATAGGCGGCGGCCTCGACCTCGGTGGTCGGCACCACCTTGGCGACGGCGGCGATCGACTTGGCATCGAGGCGCCAGTCGGCGGTCGCCTTGTCGGGCGCGGAGACGTCGATGCGCGGCTGGTGGAAGGCCTCCTCCAGCGTCATGCCGAAGTCGGAGATGAACGAGCAGATCTGCAGGATGGCCGGCAGGATCTTGCGGCCGCCCGATCCGCCGATCGCAAACCAGCCCTTGCCGTTCCTGGTGCCGACGACAGGGCACATGTTGGTCAGCGGGCGCTTGCCGGCTTCGATCGAGTTCGGCTTTCCCGGCACCGGGTCGAACCACATCATGCCGTTGTTCATCAGGATGCCGGTGGTCGGCAGCACCGAGCGCGAGCCGAAGCGCGAGAGGAGCGTGTTGGTCAGCGACACCATGTTACCGTCGGCGTCGACCGTGGCGAGGTGCGTGGTCGAGCCTTTGCCCTTCACGTCCTCGGCGCCCATCTTGGTCAGGCGGTCGGCATAGGCCTTGGAAAGGGCCTTGGCATAGGCGCCGAACGCCTTGGCGCCGATCTTGGACCCGAGATTCGCCGGGATGTTGCCGAAGGCGGAGCGGAAGGTCGGGCCGGCGAAGAGACCGGACATGGTGTGAAGCTCGACGCCGTTGCGCTCGACCGTGATCGGCTCGACCAGGCGGGCCGAATAGGCGGCGAGGTCCTCGGCGCGGATCGGCGAGCCGCCGGCCTTGAGGTCCTTGGCGATCATCTGGGCGACGTCGCCCTTGTAGTAGTCTTCCCAGCCGGCCTTCTGCAGGCGCTCCAGCGTCTGCGCCAGAGGGCCGAGGTCGAGATAGGGTGGCGTCACCGTCGTCGTCGTCACCGGCGGCAGGTCGCCCGGCATGTAGGTCTTCCGGGCGACGGGATCGCGGCGGAGGTCGGCGGCCTCGGCGGCGACCTGCAGGGTCGTCCACCAATCCACGCGGAGACCCTTCTTCGCGAGCCGCACCGCCGGCGCGAGCACCTTCTTCCAGGGAAGCTTGCCGAAGCGGCTGTGCACCAGGCCGAATCCTGCGACGGATCCCGGCACCGCGATGGATTCGTAGCCATGGACATTGCGGTCGTCGACGACGCCCGGCCAGCCGAACAGGTCGGCGGGGCCGGCCTTGCCGCTCAAAGGGTAGCGCTTGGGGTCGAGGCCGCGCGCGGCGATCGGGCCGTAGTCGACGGCGTAGGTCTTCTTGTCCTTGGCGACATGGACGATCATCGATCCGATGCCGCCGATGCCGCTCATCCACGGCTCGGTCACGGTCAGCGCGAAGGCGGTCGCGACCGCCGCGTCGATCGCATTGCCGCCCTGGCTAAGCACCTCGGCGCCGGCTTCGGCGGCGATCCGACTCTGCGAGGCGACGAGGCCGCCCTTCGAGCGGGTCACGGGCTTGGTGATCTGCCAATGCTCGATGCGGTCGATCATGAGGACCTCTTGTTCGATAAGTATGAAGAGCGACGTCGGCGGGAACGCCACTATAGGCGTGGCCTCAAGCGAAGTCGCGAGGCCAAGGACTCTTCTCTACTTGGAAGACTCGTCGCGCATGCTCGCCGTGACTCGGCTCCGCTTGCGCAACTTGATGCGTCGAGGCCAAGCATTGAATCGCTGCCGAGAGGCGGCCAGCGCAAATCGTTATTACAGTGATACTTTGGCCTTTCATTGGAGTGTGTAGGCCGATTTGCTTAGATCATCGTAGATGAGGGCAAGTTCGCCCATGCGTGCATTGGGCGTTCATCAGTATTTGTCGCCATTTGATAGGGGAAAACGAGTCAGAAAGTCTTTACAAGCGATTTATCCCCCCGTATGTAGGGGGTGGCTCCGCGTTAGGTGCCCTAGTTCTTGTCCGCCCTGTCCAAGCGAAGTTCGATCTAGTGATGGGATTTTCGGAAGGTCAGGTCAGGAGTCGGGTGACTCCAACAGGGTCGGACGAGTCGGCTTGGGCGTGAAGCCTTTCACGGATGCTGACTGACCACTTCCTTCCGGAGCTTCCCTTCACATGCCGAACGACGCCGAACAGCCTCCGAGTACCATCTCCACGCGCGGCTGCGATTCAAGCAACGCCGCGGCCATCGAGGCCCTCACCCGCCGGTTGATATCGGGCGGAAAGAAGAAGCGTGCCTCTGCGCCCAAATTTCCCGTCAGCGAGCGTACCAACGCCTTCCGCAAGCGGTTCTTCCCGCAGGCGACGCTCGCCGAGTGGAACGACTGGCAGTGGCAGGTGCGCAACCGCATCCGCTCGCTCGACAGCCTGTCGCGCATCCTCAACCTCTCCGAGGACGAGCGCTCGGCGATCGAGCGCCACACCGGCTCGCTGCCGGTCGGCATCACGCCCTATTACCTGAGCCTCTTCGACCGTGACGATGCCCAGCATCCGCTGCGTCGCACGCACATCCCGGTCGGCACCGAATACCTGAAGACGCCGGGCGAGGCGGACGATCCTCTCGGCGAAGATCACGACACGGAGGTCGAGGGGCTGGTCCATCGCTACCCCGACCGCGTGCTGTTCCTCACCACCGGCTTCTGCTCGACCTACTGCCGCTACTGCACCCGCAGCCGCATGGTCGGCGAAGGCAGCAACGAGTACAGCTTCAGCTACAAGCAGTGGGAAAACGCGCTGGCATATCTCCGCCGCACGCCGCAGGTCCGCGACGTGCTGCTGTCGGGTGGCGACCCGCTGACCCTCTCCGACGACCGGCTCGATTGGCTGCTCTCGCGCCTTCGCGAGATCCCGCACATCGAGTTCGTGCGCGTCGGATCCAAGGTTCCCGTGGTGCTGCCGCAACGCATCACCGGCAAGCTCGCCAAGATCCTCCGCAAGCACCGGGTCTGGCTCTCGATCCACTACACCCATCCCGACGACGTCTCGACGGAAGTGCGCTTCGCCGCCGACCGCCTGGCGGATGCCGGCATCCCGATGGGCAGCCAGACCGTGCTGCTGAAGGGCATCAACGACGACGCCGAGGTCATGAAGAAGCTCGTTCACGAGCTCCTCAAGATCCGGGTGAAGCCCTATTACCTCTATCAGTGCGACCCGATCACCGGCTCCTCGCACTTCCGCACCTCGGTCGACAAGGGACTCGCGATCATCGAGGCGCTGCGCGGCCACACCACCGGCTACGCGGTGCCGCACTACGTGATCGACGCGCCCGGCGGCGGCGGCAAGATCCCGCTGCTGCCCGAATACGTGGTCGGCCGCGACGGTGACGATCTCCTCATCCGGAACTTCGAAGGGAACGTGTATCGCTACACCGACCCCGAAGGCCGGGTGGGCCGGGACCGTCAGCTTCCGCGCGCCGCGGAGTAGCCGCCGGCATCGACGATGCGCGTCGGCTTCACCTATGACCTGCGCGACGACTACCTCAAGGCGGGATACGGCCTCGAGGAGACCGCGGAGTTCGACAGCGTCAACACGATCGAGTCGATCGAAGGGGCGCTGATCGGGCTCGGCCACCAGGTCGAGCGCATCGGCAACATCAAGGCGCTGGCGGCTCGCCTCACCGAAGGCAAGCGCTGGGATCTCGTCTTCAATATCTGCGAGGGCATGTACGGCATCGGGCGCGAGGCGCAGGTGCCGGCGCTGCTCGAGGCCTACGGCATCGCCTGCACTTTCGCCGACACGGTCGTGATGGCGTTGACCCTGCACAAGGGCCTGACCAAGCACATCGTCCGCGCACACGGGATTCCGACGCCCGACTTCGCCGTCGTGGCGAACGCCGAGGAAGCGGAGAAGATCGACCTGCCGTTCCCGCTGTTCGTGAAGCCCGTGGCCGAAGGCACGGGGAAGGGCGTCGGCGGCAAGTCGCGCGTGACCTCGAAGATCGATCTCGTCGAGGGCTGTCGCGACATCATCGCGACGTTCAAGCAGCCGGCGATCGTCGAGACCTTTCTGCCGGGCCGCGAGTTTACCGTCGGCCTCACCGGCGAGGGCGCGGAGACGACGTCGATCGGCGCGCTCGAGGTGGGGTTCCTCGGCACCGCCGAGAGCACCAACTACGGCCTCCTCAACAAGGAGGAGTGCGAGACGCGGATCACCTACACGCTGGTGAAGGACGAGACGGCGCGCGAGGCCGAGAAGCTCGCGGTCCGCGCCTGGCAGGTGCTGAACTGCCGCGATGCCGGTCGAATCGATCTTCGCTGCGACGCTCAAGGGCGGCCCTCCTTCATCGAGGTGAACCCGCTCGCCGGTCTCAACCCGCTGCACTCGGACCTGCCGATCCTTGCGACCCAGGCCGGCATCCCGTATCAGGACCTGATCGGAATGATCGTCCGATCCGCGAGCCGCCGGGTGGGAGGGCGCGCATGAGAAGCAACGGGCGTCCCGTTGCCGTGGTCCATGGCCGCGTGGCGCCGGATGCGCCGCCGGACGAGCAGGACACGCTTCTCCAGGTGACCGAGATCTCGGCGCAGCTCGCCGGGCTCGGCTGGAAGCCGGTCGCAATCCCGGTCGACCTCAATCTCCAGCGCCTCGCCGACCGGCTGAAGCGCATGAAGCCTGCCTTCGCCTTCAACCTCGTCGAGTCCCTCGACGGTAAGGGCCAGCTGATCGGCGTCGTGCCGCAGATGCTGGACGCGATGGGCATTCCCTATACCGGATGCTCTGCCGACGCGATCTTAGGCACCGCGAGCAAGCTCGTCGCCAAGCGTGCGATGGCGGCGGCCGGCATCGATACGGCGCCCTGGATCGAGCCCGAGGATCTGGCTGCCGGCCGGATCCCCGAGGGCCGCTTCATCGTGAAGTCGGTCTGGGAACATGCCTCGATCGGCCTCGATGCCTCGTCCATCGGCGAGGGGAGCGCCCTGCGGTCGATCCAGGCGCAGCGGATGGAGCGTTTCGGCGGCACCTGGTTCGCCGAAGCCTTCATCGACGGCCGCGAGTTCAACTTAGGACTCGTCGGCTCTGCCGAGGCTCCTCGCCTGATGCCGCCGGCGGAGATCGAGTTCATCGGCTTCGCGCCCGACCAGCCTCGCCTCGTCGACTATGCGGCGAAGTGGGATCCGGAGTCGCACGCCTACAACAACACGCCCCGCCGCTACGACTTCGACGGCGACGACATGCTGCTGGCGAGGCTCGAGGCGACCGCGCGGCGTTGCTGGAAACTCTTCCGCCTCTCGGGCTGCGCTCGTATCGACTTCCGCGTCGACGGCCGTGGGCGGCCTTGGGTGCTCGAGGTGAACGCCAATCCATGCCTCTCCGGCGATGCCGGCCTCGTCGCCGCTGCGCGTCGCGTCGGCCTCGATCAGGTCGATCTCGTCCGCGACATCGTCGGCTGCCTCGATCTCGAACCGGCGCTGAAGCGCGCCGTCGGTTGAGCATGGCCGTCGCGCTTCGAACCGGCGTGAAGCCGGAAGACCGCATCGCCGTCCGTCGCATGGTCGCCTCGACCGGTTTCTTCTCGGGTCCTGAGGAGGAGATCGCGGTCGAGCTGGTCGACGACGCGCTCGCGAAGGGCGAAGGACCCAGCGGCTACCACTTCATCTTCGCCGAGGAAGGCGGGCAGCCGGTCGGCTATGTCTGCTTCGGTCCGATCGCCGGCACCGAGACCAGCCACGACCTCTACTGGATCGTCGTCGACAACACGCGGCGAGGCGGCGGCGTCGGCCGGATCCTGGAGCGCGCCTGCGGCGAGGCGGTGAAGAAGCTCGGCGGCCGCCGCGTCTACGTCGACACGTCCTCGCGCGCTCAGTATGAACCGACCCGCGCCTTCTACCGCGCCTGCGGCTACGCCGAGGTGGCGCGGCTCGATCACTTCTATGCCGATGGCGACGGCAAGGTGATCTTCGTCAAGGCGCTGGACTGAGGCCTCGCATCGGGCGCAGCCTAAGCCCGATGACACGTGTGAACTTCTATTCCGGAGGCGGCCTCGACCGCCTGGCGCATCTCCGTACCGAGGAAGACTGGGTCGCGCGCCTGCTCGGAGAGCAGCGCTCGCACGTCGTCGCCGTCTGGCAGACGCGGAGCTTGATCGTCGGTGGCGACAATCCGCAGGCGGCTCTTCTGCCGGTCGAGACCGTGCGCGGCTGGGTCGACGAGGCGTCGACGCTCGCCGTGCTCGGCGAGAGCGGCGAGCGGATGCACATCGCGATCGACGTCTCGCATTGGAGCGAGGAAGAGGCCCTGCGCCGCGCCGAGGGCATGGGCGAATGGACAGACCTCCGCCGCGTCGGCCCTCTGATCGGCCGCGAGGAGGGCTCGCTGCTGGCCTATGCGCGCGGACTCATGTGGTGGCACGCGCGCCATCGCTTCTGCGGCGTCTGCGGCGCCGCGACCGAAAGCGTGGAAGCCGGCCATGTGCGGCGCTGCACGGATCCCGACTGCAAGGCCTCGCATTTTCCGCGTACCGATCCGGCGGTGATCATGCTGGTCCATGACGGCGACAGGGCGCTGCTCGGTCGCCAGAAGGTCTGGCCGCCGGGCATGTATTCGACGCTCGCGGGATTCCTCGAGCCGGGCGAGAGCCTGGAGGAGACGGTCGCCCGCGAGGTCTACGAGGAGGCGGGCATCCGGGTCGACGAGGTCCGCTACCACTCCTCCCAGCCCTGGCCGTTCCCGGCCTCCCTCATGATCGGCTTTCATGCGGCCGCCACCAGCCGGGAGATCCAGCTCAACCAGAGCGAGCTCGAGGATTGCGCCTGGTTCAGCCGGGCGGAGCTCCGCGACTTCCAGGCGCAGGGCAAGACCCTGCCACGCCAAGATTCCATCGCCCGGCGCCTGATCGAGGACTGGCTGGCTCAGGGCTGATACGCCGGATATTGATTCGTGTTCTCGTAGGGACCGCAACTGCTAGACGTGCTCGCGTTTCGTTCGCACGCAAGGGATGCCGATTCGTTCCAGCGGGACCGAAAGGGAACACGCGGTTAGCCCGCCGATGGAATTTTATCGACGCGCCTCCCGGCTGTGGCATGGTCGCGGCCCATGCCGATCCTCTCCATCCAGTCCTCGGTCGTTTACGGACATGTCGGAAACTCCGCCGCCGCCCTGCCGCTGATGCGGATGGGGCATGAGGTCTGGCGTCTCGACACCGTCTCGTTCTCGAACCATCCGGGCCACGGCAGCTTCTCCGGCCGCGTCGTGCCGCCGGCGGAGAACGCCGAACTGCTGCGCGGCCTGAAGGCGCTTGGCGTCCTCAAGGAGTGCCGCGCGGTGCTCTCGGGATATCTCGGCGAAGCCGGCACCGCGGCGGTCGTCGCGGAGGCGGTGGCGTCGGCGAAAAGCGCCAATCCGCAGGCGCTGTATCTGCTGGATCCGGTGATCGGCGACGGTGGACGCGTCTTCGTCCGCCCCGGCGTTCCCGAAGCGATCGCCGAAAGGCTGGTCCCTCTGGCCGACATCTGCACGCCGAACGTCTTCGAGCTCGAGCAGCTGACCCGGATGCAGGTGACCGACGTCGATTCCGCACGGGTCGCGATGCACGCGCTTCGTCGCAAGGGGCCGCGCACCGTCGTGCTGACCGGGTTGCCCGAGAACGGTCGCATCTCGACGCTGGCCGCGACCAACATGGGCCTCTGGCGCGCGACCGCACCTCGGATCGATCGTCCGCTCAACGGCACCGGCGACCTGATCTCGGCCCTGATCCTCGGTCACTACCTCGAATGGGGCGCGATCGCGGAATCCCTCAAGCGCGCCGCCTCCGGCATGGCCGAAGTGATCGCGGCAACGGTGAAGTCCGGACAGCGCGAGTTGGCGCTGGTCGCCGCGCTGGATCGTATCGTCAATCCGACGACGATGATCGAGGTCGCGAAGATCGCCGCGCCGCGGCGCCGTCCGGCGAGCGTGTGGACGATCAAGGCCGCCGCCGCGGCGCCGTCCGGCGAGCGTGTGGACGATCAAGGCCGCCATCACGATCGCGCCGCCGCTCAAGACCCAGGGGCCGGGGTTTTCGCCGTAGGCAAGCCACACCCAGACCGGCCCGAGCGCGATCTCGGCGAGGCTGATCAGCGACGAGACCGCCGCCGGGATGAAGCGGGCGCCGTTGGTGAACAGCGCCATGCCGACGCCGAGCTGGCCGGCGCCGAAGAGCAGCAGCAGCGGGAGGTCGTGAGAGGTGACCGCGAGCGTCGGTGCCATCGGCAGCGAGACCAGCATCGCGAAGACGCCGGCGAAGAACGCGCCCGGGACCATCGGCAGGTCGCGCCGTGCGCGCACGATCACGACCGTGCAGGAGTAGGCGATGGCGCTCAGCGCCGCGAGCGCGGTGCCGAGAAGGTCGTCGCCGCTCGGCAACCTTCCCATCATCACGCAGACGCCCAAGGCCGCGACGGCGATCGCGATCCAGGTGCGGCCGTCGATCGGCTCATTCAGGATGAGCCGCGCCATCAGCCCGGCGATGATCGGCGCCAGGCTCAGGATCATCAGCGTGTTGGCGACCGTGGTTAAGGCGAGCGCCTGCACGAACGAGATCGAGCTCGTCGCGAAGGCGGCGCCAAGCCCGACCGCGATCCATCCGGCCTGGACGAAGGGCCGCCACGGCAGGCGCCGCTCGGAGATCCAGAGATAGGCCAGCAGGAACGCAGCACAGCTCGCCGAGCGCCAGAACACGGTCGTCCAGGATTCGGCGGTGATGGAGCGCACGATCAGCCCGCCCGTGCTCCAGACCAGCGCGGCGCCGAGGACCAGGGCGAAGCCGCGGGCGTAGGTCGACACGGCGGCGGCTCAGAACGGCAGGGTGGCGGAGAGACGATTCCCGACGGCCTTGCGCAGCTCCGCGATCCCGGTCTCGACATGCCGGGTCGGATGGACGCGGTTGGTCAGCAACGACCAAGCGTAGCCGCGCTTGAAGTCGATCCAGAGGCCGGTCCCGGTGAATCCGGTGTGCCCGATGGTCTCGGGCGAGCAGCCGTCGCCGCCGGACCAGCCTTCGTGATGGTGCTGCCAGCCGATGTTGTTGGTCGGGGAGTGGCGCTTCCTGATCTCGGCGATCGAGGACGGCTGCAGCTCCTTTCCGGTCATCAGGCGCTTCGCGTATCCGAGCACGCCGTCGATGGTGCCGAACAGCCCGGCATGGCCGGCAAAGCCCCCGAGCGAGTAGGCGTTCTCGTCATGCACCTGGCCGACGATCACGCGCCGGCGCCACATGCAGTGCTCGGTCGCGGCGAAGCTCTTGTTCTTCGGAAGGAAGCCCAAGCCCGGCCCGCGCGGGAGCTTCGCGAGCACCTTGCCGCGGCAGCGCTCGATGACGATGCCGAGCAGAATGAAGTTGATGTCCGAATAGACGTTGGCGCCGAAGGCCCAGTCCTTCTGCAGGACATGCGCCTTCAGGGTCTCGGGATCGTTGCCCCAGGTGTAGATCGGCTCGACCGCGGGCAGCCCGCTCTGGTGGGAGATGCACTGGCGGATCGTCAGCTTCCGGATCGGGTGGGCCGCGACGTACTGGTGGAGATCGGGGATGTGCTTCGACAGCGGGTCGTCGAGCGAGGCGATGCCGTCCTCTACCAGCTTCATGATCTCGGTCGTCGTCGCGATCACCTTGGTGACGCTGGCGAGGTCGAACCAGGTGGCGCGGGTCAGCTTCCGCTTCTTCGGCACCTTCTGGGCATGGCCCGTCACCTTGACCGCGATCTTGCCCTCGGGCGACAGCACGCCCAGGATCGCGCCCGGGATTCGGCCGGACTCGGCCGCCTCTTCGGCGAGCGAGAACGCCTGCTTCAGGGCTCCGTCGACGTTCATCTAGATCAGGCGGCCTTCCGCGCGCGATGCAGCACGCCGCCGGTCATCGGCTTCGGCGCGCCGGTCGTCGTCGGCACGCTGAGCGGAAGCCCGCGCAGGCTGCGGACTGCGAGGAAAGCGAAGCATTGGGCCTCGAGGAAGTCGCCCTGCCAGCCGACCGCGTCGACCGGTGCCACCGGCGTCTTCAGCGCCTCGGCCAGTGCCGCCATCATCGTCGGGTTGAGGCGTCCGCCGCCGGTGACGAGCCAGCGCTTCGGCTTCCCCGGCAGATGATCGAGCGATCGGCGCACGGTCTCGACCGTGAAGGCCAGGAGCGTCGCGGCGCCGTCGGCGGGCGACAGACCTTGCACCGGCGTCGCCGGGAAGTCGTTGCGGTCGAGCGACTTCGGCGGCTTCAGCGCGAAGTAGGGATTGTCCATCAGCTTCGCCAGCGCCGCCTTGTCGACCTTGCCGGTGGCGGCAAGCCTGCCGTCGGCGTCGTAGGACTGGCCGGTGTGCTTCAGCATCCAATCGTCGATCATCGCGTTGGCGGGACCGGTGTCGAAGGCGATCACGGTCTCGCCGTCGAGATAGGTCACGTTGCCGACGCCGCCGAGGTTCAGCACGGCGAGGGGACGTTCGAGATCCTTGGCGAGCGCGCGATGATAGAGCGGCGCCAGCGGCGCGCCCTGACCGCCGGCGGTCAGGTCGGCGTCGCGGAACCGGTTGATGACGTCGATACCGAGCCGCTCGGCCATCAGCGCGCCGTTGCCGAGCTGGTAGGTCACGCGCTGGTCGGGGCGGTGCAGGATGGTCTGGCCGTGGAAGCCGACCACGGCGATCTTGCGACGATCGATGCCGGCACCTTTCAGCAGCTGCTCGACCGCCTTGATCTGCGCCTCGGTCACCCGGCGATCGATCTCGGCATGGTTGCCGGTCTCGGCCCGCTTGGCGTCGGCGACCAGCGCGCGGAGGTCGACGGACAGGTCGTCCGGATAGGGATAGGTCGTGGCCGGGCCGAAGTCGGTCACCCGCTCGCCATCGGTGTCGATCACGGCTACGTCGATGCCGTCCATCGAGGTGCCGCTCATCAAGCCAAGCGCGGTGACGATGCCGCTCATTTCAGGCCTCTCCCGGGTCGAATCGGCCGGATCATGGGGTAAGCCCGGACCCCGTCCAAGCACAAGTTGCGGCCCTCTCGATGGGCCGCCGGAATGTTGACGCCGGGCCTGCCGCAGTGTGAGATGCCCCCACACGCCTTCTGGGAGGAAAAGTCGATGATCCGTCTTGTGAAGCGCGCTGCATTCGCGGCTGCGCTCGTCGTTCCGCTGGCCGCCACGGCCCAGGTTCTGGAGGTCGCGACCGACGCCTCGCCGGTCGGCCTCGATCCCCATGTCGCGACTGCCTTCTCGACCTCGCTGGTCAACGGCAACATCTACGAGGGCCTGACCACGGTCGACAAGGACCTCAAGGTGGTCCCGGCCGTCGCCGAGTCGTGGAACATCAGCGCCGACGGCAAGACCTACACCTTCAAGATCCGCAAGGGCGGCACCTTCCACAACGGCAAGCCGATCACCGCGGCTGATGTGGTCTACTCGTTCGAACGCATCCTCAAGAAGGAGACGGGCTCGCCGTTCGCTAGCCGCTTCGCGCTGATCAAGTCGGTCTCGGCCGTCGGCGAGGACGTCCGCATCGAGCTCACCGATCCTTCGGCGCCGTTCCTCTCGCAGCTGATCGTGGCCGTGATCGTTCCCGCCAACCACGGCGACCTGCAGCGCGAGGCCAACGGCACGGGTCCTTTCAAGCTGACCCAGTGGGTGCCCGACACCTACCTGCAGCTGACCAAGCATGACGGCTACTGGGACAAGGGCCTGCCGAAGCTCGCCGGCCTCAAGATCAACATCGTCCCGGAAGCCTCGACCCGCCAGGTCGGCATCTCGACCGGCATCTACCAGTTCATGCCGTCGATCGACGCTTCGACCGCGGTCGCCCTCAAGGGCAACCCGGCGGTGAAGCTGCTCGAGACCCGCGATCTCGCCTACTCGCTGGTCGGCTTCAACACCACAGTGGCGCCCTTCGACAAGCCGCAGGTGCGCGAGGCGTTCAACCTCGCGGTCGACCGCGCCAAGGTCGTGCAGGCCGCCTATTTCGGTCACGCGGTTCCGGGCGGCCCGCTGTCGCCGGCGCTGACCGAGTGGGCGACGCCGGTCTCGCAGTTCTCCTGCTACACGCCGGACGCCAACAAGGCGAAGGCGCTGCTGAAGGAAGCGGGTTTCTCCGGCGACGTGCCGGTGACGCTGAAGGTTCTGGGCTCGATCCAGACCGTCCGCGACGTGGCCCAGGTCGTCCAGGCCCAGCTCAACGCCGCCGGCTTCAAGGCGACGCTCGAGATCCAAGAGCAGGGCAAATTCATCCAGGACTGGCGCAACTCGAACTTCGAGGCCTTCGTCTCGCAGAACGGCGGCAGCCCGGATCCGGACGACTACTTCTACCGGACCTTCCGCACCGGTGGCTCGACCAACGTGTTCAAGTACTCGAACCCGGAGATCGACAAGCTGCTGGACGACGCCCGGACCATGCAGGACCAGGCCAAGCGCAAGGCGGCCTATACCCAGGCGCAGCAGATCCTCGCCTGCCGCGGCCCGATCTCGCACCTCGCCTACGCGACGCTGTTCACCGCCGTGCGCAACAACGTGCAGGGCTACGAGCTGATCGCGACCCGTTCGACCCGCTATCTCCGCGAGACCTCTCTCGCCCGATAGCCTGATCGTCCTCATCCGCCCTCTGTCGCGTCTCGGCGCGGCGGAGGGCGGAACCGTTTTGACGGCAGCTCACCAATGATCCGCGTCCTGGCGCAGCGCCTGATCGACCTGATGGTCGTCCTCTGGGGCGTCTCCGCGCTCGTCTTCCTGATGATCCGCTTCATCCCGGGCGACGCCGTTCAGATCATGCTCGGCGCGAACGTGGAGATCACGCCCGAGCGGCTTCAGGCCCTCTACCAGAAGATCGGCTTGGACAAGCCGATGCTCCAGCAATACGCGAGCTGGATCGGCGGCATCTTCGTCGGCGACCTCGGGACCTCGCTCTGGACCGGCGCACCGGTCGGTGAGGAGATCCTGGCGCGGCTCGGCGTCACTCTCGAGCTGCTAATGCTCTCGCTCGGCACCGCGGTTGCGCTGGCGATTCCGGCGGGCTGCCTGATGGCCTATGTCCGGCGCTCGACCTCCGACTACGTGATCCGCGTCATCACCATCGTCGGCGTCACCGTCCCGTCGTTCTGGCTCGGCATCGTGCTGATCCTGGCCGCCTACAAGCTGGTTCCCGGCTTCGCCTCTATCGGCTACGTGCCCTTTGTCGACGACCCGCTCGCTAACCTTTCGCGCATGATCCTCCCGACAGTCTCGCTGGCGCTTCCGATCGTGGCGTCGCTCTCGCGCATCATGCGCTCGGCGATGCTCGATGCGCTCGGCCAGGACTACATCCGTACCGCCCGCGCCAAGGGTGTGAGCGAGCGGACCGTGATCTTCCGCCACGCGCTCCGCAATGCGCTGATCCCGTTCGTGACGGCCGTCGGCATCACAGCTGGCTATCTCTTCGGCGGTGCCATCGTCGTCGAGCAGGTGTTCGCGCTGCCGGGGCTCGGGCGTCTCGTCATCGGCGCCATCGCCGAGCGCAACTACCCCCTGATCCAGGCGACGATCCTGCTGGTGACGTCCGGCTTCGTCGTCATCAACTTCCTGGTCGACATGCTTTATGTCGCGATCGATCCCCGGGTGAGGGAGGCATGACGATGCCCCGCCATCCGCTGGTCCTCGTCGGCGGCGCGCTGGTGATGATCCAGTGTGCGCTCGCGATCTTCGCTCCGCTGATCGCGCCTTACGATCCGATCGGCCAGAGCATCATGAACCGCATGGAGGCCCCGAGCCTCGCCTTCCTGCTCGGCGCCGACCAGTTCGGCCGCGACAACTTCTCGCGCGTCCTCTACGGCTACCGCGCCTCGCTCTCGGTCTCCCTGGTCTCGGTGATGATCGCGCTTCTCGTCGGTGGCTCGCTCGGCGTGGTCTCTGCCTATTACCGGGGATGGACCGACCGCATCGTCATGCGCTCCATGGACGTGCTGTTCGCCTTCCCGCTGATCCTGCTCGCGATCGCTATCATCTCGTTGCTGGGTCCGAAGCAATGGACCACCGCGATCGCAATCGGCATCGTCTATACGCCGATCTTCGCCCGATTGCTGCGCGGGCCCGCGCTGGTGCTGGCGGAAAGCGAGTTCGTCGTCTCGGCACGCGCCATCGGTGCCGGCGATCTCCGCATCCTGATCCACCACATCCTGCCGAACCTAGCGAGCGTCATCCTGGTGCAGGCCAGCCTGTCGCTGTCGACCGCGATCCTGGTCGAGGCCTCGCTGTCGTTCCTCGGCATCGGCACGCAGCCGCCGACGCCGTCGCTGGGACTGATGCTGGCCGAGAGCCGCAGCTATGCGCTGATCTCGCCCTGGACCTCGATCTTCGCCGGCGTCGCGATCCTCACATCCTCGCTGGGCTTCAACCTGCTGGGCGACGGGCTGCGCGATACGCTTGATCCTCGGCTCAAGGGCACGGAATGAGCGACGTCTCGCTGCGGCCGGCCACGGCGGCGGATGCCGAGGTGCTTGGACGCGTCGCGCACGCCTCGTTCCATCAGGCCTTTGCCGGGATCATGAGCCCGGCGGCGCTCGCCCAGCGGCCGCTGCCTTTCTTCGTCGAGCGGTTCGGCGTGCAGTGGCCCCATGTCGTGGTGGCGGAGCGGGCGGGGCGCATCGTCGGGTTCTCGATGGTGCGCGAGCGTCATATCGACATGCTGTTCGTCGATCCAGGCGCCCAGGCGCGCGGCGTCGGCAAGGTGCTGCTCGCCGGCTGCGAGGCCGGCGGCGCGATTACCCTGGAATGCTTCCGGGACAACCGGCAAGCCCGCGATTTCTATGAGAAGCACGGCTGGAAGCTGACCCAATCCTTGCGTCGCGCCTTCTGCGGCGAGGACTACGACTTCGTCCTCTACGCCAAGGACGCCTGAACTCTTAGATGTGACTTCAATCACATCCCGCCACCTCCCCCGGATCTAGGCTGCCCTGCTCCCAAGCGGTGGGAATCCAGGAGGTGTCGTGGCGCCTCTCGTCCGCTTTCTTCTGATCTTCGTCGCGGTCTCGATCGGGGCGCCGATCCTGGGATTCCTGATCGCGCCCAACGGCGGCCCCGCCGACTCCCTCGATCTCGTCGATGACGCGGTGCCTGCACCGGTCATACATACCGCCGCAGCGAAGCTGGAGCTGCCGAGCCTGGCGCCGGAGACCGGCTGGTGGTGGAACCCCGAAGAGCCCGGCCGCGGATTCATCATCGACCGCAGCGGGGCGCAGCTGGTGATCGGTGCGCTCGCCTATGAGGCCGACGGTCGCGCCTCCTGGTCGCTCGCCACCGGCGCGATGCAGTGCGGCAGCGAGTTCCGCGGATCGCTCCAGTTGTATTCGGGCGGTCAGACGCTGAGCGGCCGTTTCCGGAAGGTGGCGAGCCAGCGCGAGGTCGGGCGCATCGGCATCCGATTCATAAACCCCAGCCAGGCGACGCTGGTGCTGCCGAGCGGCCGCGCCGTCACGCTCGAGCGCTACCGCCTCGACGGCGGCGATCGGGCCGGCTTCGAGCCCGAGGCCGGATGGTGGTGGAACCCGGCCGAGCCGGGCCGCGGCTTCGCGGTGGAGGCAAGGGGCGGGGCCCTGCTGCTGACAGGGGTCATGTACGACGAGCGCGGCAATCCGGTCTGGTATGTCTCCCATGGCCAGATCGACGCCGACCGCGCCTATCGCGGGCGCTGGCTTCGGCTCGCCGGCGGCATGACGTTGGACAGCGGCTATCGCACCCCCGCGGGATCGACCGATGTCGGCGCGGTCGTCGTCGAATTCGTCGACGTGCGGATAGCGACCCTGACCCTGCCCGAGGGCAAGGCGCTGCCGATCAGCCGGATCGATTTCACCTCGCCGCTGGCATTGCCGGCCTCGACGCCGGCCGCCCCGAAGGTCTGCGACGACCCGGTCAAGCTGGCCGCGGTTTCCGGCTGAGGGGGGCGAACGGCAAGTTCTGCCGGGAGGCGGTCGCCGCCGCCGGCGGCGTCCGGACCGGAAATCCTTTCGTCTTCGTACGGTTGCGAGGCGTGGTGAAGCTCACGCCTTATCGGCGCCGTTCTTGCTCGGGCCATGGGAGCGAAGAAATCGCATCCGGAGGTCCGCCATGCGGCGTCGTCTTGGTTCGTTTCGTGTCCCCGGCCTGGTCAGGCTGCTCGTCCTGTTCGCGATCCTGACCATTCCCCTGTTTGCGGGGCGTCTCGTGCAGCATCTGAAGGGCGAGCCGGCCGGAGTTTCCGGCGCGGCGCGGCCCGATCACGTCAAACGGTCTTAGGACCGGAGCGTCGCCCCGGTCGCCTTCTGCACGGCGGCGACGATCTTGGCCGAGACCTGCTCGATCGCCTCGTCGGTCAGCGTCGCCTCCTTCGGCTGCAGCGTCACCGAAAGCGCCAGAGATGCTTTACCGGCTTCCACCTTGTCCCCGACGTAGCGATCGAAGACGTGCGCGTCGACGATCAGCGCCTTGTCGGCGCCGCGGGCTGCGCGGACGACGGCATCGGCGGTGATCTTGGTGTCGACGACGAACGCGAAGTCGCGCTCGATCGACTGGAACGGCGAGAGCTCGAGCTTCGGCCGTGCAGTGCCCTTCGACCGCGGCATCGGCGCGCGCTCGATGAACACTTCCATCGCGACCGCCGGGCCCTTGAGGTCGAGCGCCGCCAGCACCTTCGGATGCACGGTGCCGAACCAGGCGATAACGTTCGGCCCGAGCCTGAGCGAAGCCGACTGCCCGGGGTGATACCAGCTTGGCGCATCGCTCGAGACCTGCAGGTTCTCGACCGGCGCGCCGAGAGCTTCCAGCAGCGCCAGCGCATCGGCCTTCATGTCGAAGGCGTCGGCGTCGCGCGCTGGTCCTTGCCAGTTGCGCGGCACCGCCTTGCCGACGCGGATCGCGGTCGCAGCGATCGTCTGGCCGCTCGGCGAGGCGTCCTTGTACTGCGGGCCGACCTCGAGGTCGGAGGCGATCGGGTTGACGAGCTTGAGCTCGGCCGGCACGCCGCCGAAGAGCTCGGTCAGCGCCGTCGGCATGAACGAGAAGGTCACGGCCTCCATCAGGCCGCGCGAGGCCAGCACGCGCTTGGCCAGCATCGGCCGGCGCTGCGCCGGCGTGACCGATGGGTGCGCCATCGCACCGGCACCCTGCATCGACACCGGCTGCACCTTGTCGAGGCCGTGGACGCGGACGACCTCCTCGACGATGTCGGCCTCGCCCTCGATGTCGCCGCGCCAGCCGGGCGGCGAAACCTCGATCCTCTCGCCCGTCCCCTTGGTCGCGAAGCCGAGCTTCTTCAGGATGCTCTCCTGCTCGGCGCTCGCGATCTCGATGCCGCCCAGCGTGCGCGAGCGCGCGAAGCGATAGGAGACGCTGCGCTGCCAGGCCGGTTCGGATCCTGCGACGGTCAGCTCGGAGGCCTCGCCGCCGCAGATGTCGAGGATGATCCGTGTCGCGACCTCGATGCCCCAGGTCGGCGAGGTCGGGTCGAGGCCGCGCTCGAAGCGGTAGCGGGCGTCGGACTGCAGGTTCAGCTTGCGTCCCGTCGCCGCGACCATGCTGGCCGAGAACAGCGCCGACTCGATGAAGACCGAGGTGGTGCCCTCGGTCACGCTCGTGTGCTCGCCGCCCATGACGCCGGCGATGCCGTGCGCGCCCTTGGCGTCGGCTATCACCATCATCGACGGCTCGAGCGCGTAGGTCTTGCCGTTGAGCGCCTCCATGCTCTCGCCTTCGCGGGCCCAGCGCATGGTGAGGTCGCCGGCGAGCTTGTCGGCATCGAACACGTGCAGCGGACGCGCGAAATCGTGCGTGGTGAAGTTGGTGACGTCGACCAGCGCCGAGATCGGGCGGAGCCCGACCGCGGTCAGCCAATCCTGCATCCAGCGCGGGCTCGGGCCGTTGCGAAGGCCGCGGATCATGCGGCCGACGACCTGCGGGCAGCCCTTCTCGGCGCCGGCGGCGATCTTCCACTGGATCGGGCTCTCGAAGGAGCCCTTCACCGGCGTCACGTCGAACGGCTTCATCGCGCCGATGCCGGCGGCGGCGAGGTCGCGCGCGATGCCGCGGATGCCGAGGCAGTCGGCACGGTTCGGCGTGATGCCGACGTCGATGACCGGGTCGTCGAGACCCATCACCTTGGCGAAGGGCATGCCGACCGGCGCGTCGGCCGGAAGGTCGATGATGCCTTCGTGATCGTCCGACAGGCCCATCTCGTAGGCCGAGCACAGCATGCCGTTCGAATCCTGGCCGCGGATGTTGCCGGCCTTGAGCATCGCGCCGGTGCGGGGGATCACGGTGCCGGCGGCGGCGAAGACGCCCTTCATGCCGGTGCGCGCGTTGGGCGCGCCGCAGACGACCTGCACCTGTCCGTTGCCTGTATCGACGACGCAGACGCGAAGCCGGTCGGCGTTCGGGTGCTGCTCGGCCTTGATGACGTAGCCCACGACGAAGGGTTCGAGGCCCTTGGCGCGGTTCTCGATGCTCTCGACCTCGAGGCCGAGGCTGGTCAGCGCCACCCCGATCTCGTCTACGGTGGCTTCGGTAGCTAGATGCCGCTTCAGCCAGGAGAGGGTGAACTTCATCGGCTGAGCCCTCCGGCGAGGCTGGGCGGATCGAGCGGCACGAAGCCGTAGTTCTTGAGCCAGCGGAGATCGGCGTCGAAGAACGGGCGGAGATCCGGGATGCCGTATTTCAGCATCGCGATGCGGTCGATGCCCATGCCGAAGGCGAAGCCCTGGTAGCGCTCGGGATCGACGCCGCAGTTCTTCAGAACGTTCGGATGGACCATGCCGCAGCCGAGGATCTCCAGCCAGTCGCCGCCGGCACCCAGCTTGAGCTCGCCGCCCTTGCGCGAGCAGCCGATATCGACCTCGACCGACGGCTCGGTGAAGGGGAAGTAGGAGGGACGGAAGCGCACGGGCAGGTCGTCGAGCTGGAAGAAGGCGCGGCAGAAGTCGACCAGGCAGCCCTTCATGTGGCCCATATGCGTGACCTCGTCGATCACCAGGCCTTCGACCTGATGGAACATCGGCGAGTGGGTGGCGTCGGAGTCGCTGCGGAAGGTGCGGCCCGGCACGATGATCCGGATCGGCGGCTTCACCTTCATCATCGTGCGGATCTGCACGGTCGAGGTGTGCGTGCGCAGCACCATCGGCATGCCGTCCGGACGCGGCGGCAGATAGAAGGTGTCGTGCATCTGGCGGGCCGGGTGGTCGGGCCCGAAGTTGAGCGCGGTGAAGTTATGGAAGTCGTCGTCGACGTCCGGGCCCTCGGCGACGGTGAACCCCATCGCGCCGAAGATCTGCACCAGCTCCTCGATCGTCTGGCTGATCGGGTGCAGGCGGCCGAGCTGGGCCGGGCGCGCGGGCAGCGTGAGGTCGAGCGTCTCGGCCTTGAGCCGGGCGTCGAGCGCCGCTTCGCCGAGGCTGTCCTTCCGCTTCGCCAGCGCCACTTCGATCTCGTCCTTGAGGCGGTTGAGCGCCTGGCCCGCTTCCTTGCGTGCCTCGGGGGCGACGTCCTTGAGGCCCTGCATCAGCGCCGTCACGCGGCCCTTCTTGCCGAGGGCGGAGACGCGCACGGCATCGAGCGCTGAAAGATCGGCGGCCTCGTCGATGAGCTTCATCAGCTCAGCCCGGGTCGCTTCGAGTTGGGTCGACATCACGCACCTCCACGAATGCGAAAAGGGGCCGTTTCCGGCCCCTCTCGTCTCTTACCTT